>JAFGGG010000008.1 GCA_016930675.1 Spirochaetales bacterium | reverse complement strand
GCCTCCACATAGCCATGTACAACATCCGCCTTGTATTCTTTCATAGTATTATATAATTCATAAAGCCATTCACCACAGGCGTATTCATCATCATCAATAAAAGCTATATAATCGCCATCGCTTTTGCTTACACACATATTTCGGGTAAGAGAAATATTCTTTACCGGCTGCATGTAATATTCAACTTTCACAGAAGATTTTTTTTTAAAACCGGCAACGACCGCCGCCACGGAACAAGCGGGATCATTATCCACAACGACAATCGAGTAAGAAAAGCATCCTTCTGTTTTTTGCTTGTCCAAACTATGCAAGAGCTTTTTTAAAAATTGTGGCCTTTTATAAGTTGCAATACAAACAGATATATGTGATTTCATAACGAATACTATTCTTTACATAATTACACTATCTAAATCTTGTTGAGTGAATTCTTTCAGGAAGCGCTTAAACTAAAGCTTTCTTTTAATTCGACCTTATAATTGATATCAGCTTTGATAGTATGAATACCAAAAATAACTGTATTTAATACAATAAAAGGCAAAAGAATAAAAACATAATACCTTCTGGCCAAAAGACAAAACGTAATAATTTTAACAATACCTTTAATATATCTGCGGATATACATTGCTAACGAAAGTATTATACGCGACATATTGGGAACACTCATTCCTTTGTGTGCAACAGAAGGTGCACACATCCGAGTGCTATTATTTTTTGTCCTGTTAATCTCTTTTCTTCGAAGATCTAATTCATCTTTTGCCCAAAGTTTTGCATGATTAATAAAGCCTCGAAACGTATTTCGATTATAATGGTATACTTTTGCTTTAGGTTCAAAATATATTTTAAATCCATGTTCTTTTATTTTCGCACAGAGCACAACATCCTCTCCGCCAATCATGCCGGCTTCAAAACCACCTAGCATATCTATAACATCGGATGCAATGCTCATATTCGCGGCAGGTAGATAATCCGACTCATAACGGGAAGGCAGCTTGGGATGGGAATTGTACCATGAGCAGATATCATCACAAAATGCCCATAGATTTGTGTTATATCCTGCAATACCGCCGGCAATTAATTTTACCCGGTTATCAATCTTCATATTATGATTGTGAGCCCATACGTGATATGCAACAAAGTCTTTGTCTGCAAAACAGTCATGATCCAAAAAGATTAATATCTCACCTGTTGCAATTTTTATTCCTGCATTTCGCGCGGCGGCCGGCCCTTTTTTAGTTTCCGATATAAGTTTCACCGGATATTTTTTTGCAATATCTACTGTTTTATCCGTTGATCCATTATCTACTACAATTATCTCGATCAGTGACTGTTGATAACTCTGGCATAAAAGGCTCTCAATACATTTGCCTATCAACTTTTCCTGATTCAATGTAGGTATAATAACGGAAACCCTTGTTTTATCTGTTTCGAGAATATATAATTTATAAGGCTTTCTTCTATTCATATAAGTCCACCTCTTTAAAAGCGTATCAGGTTTATCCGAAAATTAACCTGCTTAATCCACAATCATAGCTGCCGACGCCGAAACAGTCTGGCAGCATCTGACTGCAGTATTTATGACTTTACGTAATTGACTTATTTGGAATAACTATACGGAAAAACTAACATACTTTATAAGGCAAGTCGTCCACGCCTATCCGTATGGACAAATTAATGGGTTATGTAAGCGCTTTCTTGTAAGTAAAAAGGGAAATGAGCTTTTTACATATTATAATTTCAAATCCTCGATTACTGATTCATATATCGAAGTAAAATTATACATTTTCTTCTATTATATATTTTTTCCTGAATTCTTTAGGAGTCTGATTTGTGTGTTTCTTGAATATTTTATTAAATGTTGATTTTGATTTGAATCCAGCATCAAAAGCAATATTTAAAATATTTTCTTTCTGATAAGTGGGCTTCAAAAGTATGCGTTTCGCCTCCTCGACTCTGTATGAATTAATGAAATCATAGAAATTCAATCCTGCGTATTCATTGATCACATATGAAAGGTGATTGCGCGGGATGTTTAATTCTTCAGCGAGTTCCGGCAATGAAAGATCAGGATCCTTAAAGATCTCTTCCTTATCCATATGTTCAAGTAATTTCCGGAAATACTCTTCCGATTTTTCCTTGCTTAATTTTAGTTTCTTGTATTTTTCAGTCAAATCGATATCTTTTTTAGTATCAAAGCTTAAGGTATCAACCTGCTCTTTAAGATTGCCGTACAGCATTACTCCTTTTAACGCGTTGCTTAATTGGATGGTTAATATTTCAAAAATCTCGTTTTCAGTATTTTCACTTTCATAAATGACAAATCCCAACTGTTCATTTTTAAAAAACAGGGTCATTATAATTAGAAACCTATTGAACGATACATTTTTAATACCCCCCGGCAGCAAATCTTTGGTTAAGAAAACCTGCTCTTCAGGATGATAATCAATAATTTTATAGTCCTTGAACCCCAAGATGATCTTGGAAAAATTCGTTTGCCTGTTTTGTTTATCTTTTTTGAAAATCGAAATATAGCAACTTCTTATTCCGATTTTAGGAAAACTCGCCGCAACTATTTTTTTCAAACTGGAAATCTCCAAAATGGTTAAAAGTGACTGGCTGATTAAGAAAAATTCAAATTCTCTTTCTTTGCTTTTAAGTAACGGCTGTTTCGTGATTCCATCAGGATCCATTTGATAATAATATGTCTTTCGCAAAATAGTCTCATTGTTTTCCTCCGCTTCATGAGAGTAGACACACCCGCAGCTGGCACGTATTATCAGTTCTGTCGGAAGTTCGATCTTTTTTTCAATTTTTTGTCCGGATAACAAGGCCAGCATGATCTCCGCGGCTTTACATCCCAGATCAAACTCAGGTTGACTGATGGTAGTTAAAGGATCGGGAAGCGTTCTTCCTGCCTTAATGTTGTCGAATCCCACTACCGCCACATCCCGGGGAACCCTGATACCTCTATTCTTCAACCCTTGAATTACCTGGATGGCTACCAAATCATTGGTGGCCACAACCGCGTCAAAACCGACCTTTCTCTCATTAATAAACGCCTTTATGGCCTTTTCCCCTGAATACCCGAAAAAGGTCCCGGCAAACACAAGGTTTTCATCAAAAGCAATACCGTATTTCATCAATACATCTTTGTAAGCATTAAAGCGAATTTGCGCTTCCACGTTTTTCTCCGGTCCGCAAATAAAGGCCAACCGTCTGAAACCGTGAACTTCAATAAGGTGAACAAGCAGATTATATACACCGCTGTAATTATCCACGATCACACTGGTATGATCCTTTAATTCCATCCCGATACTCACAAGCGGGATATCATGATAGCGATTACAAAAACTTACTATTTCTTGCCGGCTTATATAGCTTCCTAAAGAAGAGGTGACCATGATTAGACCATCAATATTCTTGTTATGAGCCAGGTCGAAAACCGCGTTTTTCTTTGTATAGAGATAGTGGGGTGCATTTATTGCTCCGCCGTTAAAATAAATTATCCTAACACCATGAGTTTTTACATATTTCTCAATACCGGAAAAGATGGTAGCTTCATATGAATCATAAAAACTGTCTACAAAAATTCCAATTGTACAGACCGTTTTTCGCTCAGCTACTGTATGTTTTTTTCTAAACTGCTCCGGAGTCATGTGAGTATAGCTTCGAAATACCTTTTTAAATTGTAATTTTGATTCAAAACCCACAGCCAAAGCCGTCGCAACAAGATCTTCGGCATGGTTGCTCTCAGGCATTACCAGCATGTTTTTTGCTTCTTCCACGCGAAAACCGTTGATAAAATCATAAAACGATTTTTTAACATGCTTTTTTAAAATATTTGTCAACTCTTCGGGTACTATGCTGAGCTGTCTCGAGAGCTCGTGTAAAGTCAAATTCGGTTTTGTAAAAAGTCTCTCCTTTTCAATCAAATCAATAATCTTTAGGTTGCTTTTTTTAATGCTTTTTCCTTTCCCGTTAGCTGACACCCTGACAGATTCAAAAAAAATATTCGGTTGAATCCAGGCGTAGAATCCGATTAAAAAGATACCGAAAGAAACAGAAACAGGAAGCAGGTTTGATATATCCTTGAAACCCACACCCAGGGGAACCAGAAAAAATACAGGGATGAATATACAGCAGATAATCCCAAACACAATAATAAATCTTTTTACCCAGGCCAGGTTAATATTTTCAATCGAGGAGAACGTGTATTTTATTTTTATTTCATGCTGTTTAATAGCTAAAAAAATAGCTATCAAATAAAATATTATCTGCAAGAGAACAATGGGTAAAATGTATATAATAAAAGACCAATCGGCATGCTGATTATGAACCTCGTCTAGAATAGTCTGCCCGCTGCGTAATATTTCAGGCGTCAGATAGATTGTATAGAGAACACAAGGAAGAAAATGTAGCAACCCTGTTTTTTTAAATTGTTCTTCCGAAGGCGAGATTAAGCTTTTTATATAAAAAAATACAAGCGGACCGATCAGAAATAACGCCGGTCTGTAAACATAGAGTAAATGGGGTATATACCAATACAAATTTGTGTTATAAAACACTACAAAAGAACAGCAGACAATGCAGTTAAAAATAAACAGCGCTAACTTTATATTCGCTCTTCTGTTGCCGCTTTTTTTCAGCAAAAACAAGAAAGCCAGAAAAAAACAATATAAAAGACCTATTATGTTGATTAAGGAAATAGTATCAATTGTTATATTCATATTATAAAATCGTCTTTATCATGATCATAATTAATTTTAGTATTTATTTAGAGCTGTGTCCATAGATTGAAATTCAGCTTGACATTAGAGGTTAAACCCACTATTATCCCCACATGCACAATTATGTCTGTGAAAAAACCTTAGCTACTCTTAAAAAAACAAAAATCACACTTCCATGCGCGGGGTTTTTTGGCAGGCATGCACTGAGGCCTTAGTTTAGGCCTCTATAAATAAAGAGCCAACAAGAGCCCCGTTTTTAAGCGGGGCTTTTTTTTTGAAGAAAAGCCGCCGCTATAAAGGGCGGCTTTTTAGCAAGTTAATCCATTTTAAGGAGGTATAATATGAAATACAAAGTTGCCATTCTGGGCAGTACAGGCGCGGTCGGTGAGGAGCTGCTTAACTTACTGGAACAAAGACAGTTTCCTCTGGCTGATATCAGGCTGCTGTCATCAACGCGTTCGGCGGGGATTCAAATTGAATTTAAAGGACGGCAGATTTTGGTTGAAGAGGCCGTGCCCTCTTCGTTTGCGGGAGTTGACATTGTGTTTTCATCGGCTTCCGGTTCGGTTTCCCGGCAGTTAATTCCTTATGCAATAGAAGCCGGGGCCGTGAGTATCGACAATACATCGTGTTTTCGCATGCAGGAAGACGTACCGCTTGTCGTGCCGGAAGTAAACGCCGGGCGAATCCCTGAGCATAAGGGAATTATCGCCAATCCCAACTGCAATGCCATTATCATTGCCGTGGTGCTGGCTCCTTTGCACAAAGCGTTCGGCATCAAGCATACCTTTATTGCTTCGTATCAGGCGGCCAGCGGAGCGGGCAAAAGGGCCATGGAAGAGTTAAAGCAGGAAACCGCAGCCCATCTGGCTGGACAGGAGTTTAAGCGCACCGTTTTCCCCTATCCCTACGCTTTTAACTGCTTTATTCACAACACCAAGCTCAATGGCAACGGGTACGTTGAAGAAGAGCTAAAGGTTATCAATGAACTAAAAAAAATAATGGAGGATAACTCGCTTAAAATAAATATCCACTGTGTTCGTATCCCCACCCTGCGAGCGCACGGCGAAGCGCTTAATATAGAATTTAACGGTGCTGTTTCACCTGAAATGGCCTATGAAGTATTGGCCCGTGCACCCGGCGTTAAAATTGAGGCCGATTGGGAGCATGAACGATTCTGCACTCCTTTAGACGCATCCGGCAAGGATCCGGTTTTGGTAGGGCGTATCAGAAAAGACATATCCAAACCCAACTCCTTGGATATTTGGATGGCAGGCGATCAGTTAAGAAAAGGAGCAGCGCTGAATGCGATACAGATCGCTGAACACCTGTTGAATAGTGGCTGACAGTTTGTTGCACATTACAATCGCACCGACTCCCCGGGTACTATTGCGGGTTTTATCACTTCTCTGTAAATCTTCTCATTGCGGATGGATTTGATAACCAAATCCACCGCGGTGGCATAGATCCGATTTAAAAAAAGGTCCACTGTTGCCAGTTTAAAGGGCAGCGCGATCGTAAAAGGCAGGTTGTCATAACCGATTATCGAAACCTGCTCCGGAATTTTAATGCCGGCTGCGATGAGAGCGTGGATAACTCCGATTGCGGTTAAATCATTTACCACACCGATACAGTCTGCCTCGGCGTTTTTTATAGAAGCTATAATTTTTTTTCCGGCTTCAAAGCCGCCGTCAATTCCGATCTTCCCGTCCAGCACTGCCACATTTTTTTTAGCAAACACACTTAAAAATCCATTCAAGCGTTGGCTATGGGCAAAGGTCTCCTTGAGAAAACCGGTAATGTAAACCGGTTTTTTACAGCCTGCCTGCTGCAGATAGCGGGCTGCGAGCATTCCTCCGTAAAAATTATCCGTAGCACAAATACTGACCGAATTGAGTTTTTCAGTATGATGGCAGCAGATAAAAGGCATTTCCAGAGTTTTGAGTGCCTCCACAATCTCTTTATCTTCAACATTAAACACTAAAATAGCATCACAGATATTCATATTCTTCAATGCCAAGATGTCCGCAATGCTTTCCGCCTGATAATGTCTTAACTGGTACATGTGGCTTTCCATCTGTTTAAACAGAGTCCTCACAATATCAGCATAGAACCAGTTATAATAACTGATCTGCGTCCAATCATATTTTTTTTGCATTTTAATTTCCAAAAAAAGAATGTTGCCCGTACCCTTTCGCCGCAGCACGCTTGCCGTCTTATCAGGCACATAACCAACCTCCGCGGCTGTCTTCCGTACCAGTTCCACTTTATCGGACGCGACCAGTTCCGGATTATTGTATACCCGCGAAACCGTGGTCTCGCTTACTCCGGCCAGTTCGGCCAGCTGTTTTCTGTTGATTTTGCCCGGTTTATTCACCCCGGTTTTGCTATTTTTTTTGGCCATTATTACTTTTTTGTAACTCGTTCCATGATTTATTATTATACATATCATGGACACGTGTTCAAGTAGTTTTTTATTATCTTCTTATCAACCAATCGCTCTAACCATAAACACAATCCGGTTATCACCTTGATGCGTGTGGATTTTCTCTTATATGTCAGTTTAAAATTTAAGAAGCGTTATTCTTTTTTTGGTGCGATTATCATACCGATTATTCCGCCCGCCAGAAATAAAATAACCGCAATCAAACAGATAATATTAAAAGCAACAGTGACAAACCCGGCTATTACAGCAACTAAAATCAGAGCCTTGCCAAAACCATGCGGAAACCATACCGTCATAGCGGAGGAAACAAGACCAAGCCCGACTGTAATAAATCCGATGGTAACCCATAAACTTCGCACCCTTTCATTTAACTCTTCATTTGTATAGAAGGCGATTCCAAATGTCTGTGCATAATCTTTAATTTCCTCATATGCCACATCTGCGGCCACAAATGAACCTGGAATCATCATGACTGCACCAACCACTCCTAAAATAAGGGGTAAAAGAACAATAATGTTTAATTTTAATTCCATATTCCTATCTCTCCTGAATAGATAAAATGTATACTATTCTTAATTCTTATTTCAACTGATACATATAAGTTTATTTACTTATACCAATATGTCATTATATCACATATAAAGCATTATTCAAGTAGTTTTTTCATACTTTTAAAGGGAAAATACCAATTTAAGGCATGGCCGCTTTATTTAAGCGAGTACATGAGGACAAAAAAATTAATTTTCCGTGTTATTTATATATTGTTATTTTTACTGTAATACTCCCATAATAATTATTCGTCCAACCATCTTGATTATTCATTCTCAGTGCGAGCTTTCCCGTCATGCCTGACCCGTCAATCTCACAATAATTGCCGACTTCAAATGGTTTATTTATGCCGACCTGTCCTATAAGAGCTCCGAATGTAAGTGACGGGTACGCTCTCGCAAAACTTAAACCCAAACCCGGATATCCTTCGGCATCCACATAATCATTATTCATCGCCCATTTTCCTTTTTCATAAGCAATGGTAATATGCATTTCCGGTGTTACCGCAATACCACAAAACTGCCACTTCTTATTAGCCGCCACAGTAAACATAACTACTTTTTCTTGAGGGGGATTCTCCGTTTCCGGTTTCAGCACCTCCTCCTTCGCCGGCTTATCGGTTTTTTCTTTTTGCACTCCTTCCCCTTCTGCTTTTTTTTCTGTTACTTCTTCTTGTTTTTCTGTTGCCTCCGTTTCATGTCCGTACGGTTCCTTTTGTTCAGCATGAGAATCAGCTTTGAAAAAACAGAAAAATAGTAACATTATGATAATTATTACCAGAAACACATTTACAGCCAGACTCACGTACAACATTGTGTTTGGTTTTTGATTATTCATATTTCCGAACCTCCATAGTCAAAGTGAAAACGGTTACATTTAATTGAAAAGCAATATAACAAATACTCTGTCTTTTGTATACTATGTGACAGGCCGGAAGGATTATACAATCTATCATCATGTTAAACCATGAAGAAAGACAACATCGGAAAGGGAGAAAGAAATGCCGGTAAGAAAAAATTACATCAAAGTTCCAATAGCAATACTATTGGGAATGGCTGCGGCCGCACTTTTCTTTTCAGGCTGCGCACAGACGGTGGTGCAGAAAAACGGCCGGCTGCAGGTTATAGGAAATCAGCTCTGTAATGAACGCGGAGAAGCGGTACAACTCAAGGGGATGATTTTAATGGATGTGGCCTGGTTCGGCGATTATGCCAATCCCGCATGTTTCGCATGGCTGCGCGATGACTGGGGCTGTACGGTTATCCGGGCCGCTCTGTATACACAAGATAGTTTCGGACAACCTAGAGCTCTGACTCAAAAAAAGGATATGTTAAAAGCCGTAGACGCGGCAGTTGCCGCCGGACTTTACGTGATCATCGACTGGCACAACCTTGCCGACGGGAATCCCATGAAATATAAATCCGAAGCCCTCACCTTTTTTCGCGAAATGGCTGAGCTTTACAAAGATACGCCGAACGTACTGTACGAAATCTGTAGTGAACCCAATGGCGACGATGTAACCTGGTCCGGGGTTGTGAAACCGTATGCTCAAGAAGTGATTACCGCGATCAGGGAGATTGATCCGAAGAATGTGATTCTGGTGGGAACACCGACCTGGAGTCAGCGGGTGGATATCGCGGCCGATGATCCGCTGTCTTTTGACAATATCATGTATACGTGCCATTTTTACGCGGGTTCCCATTTCAGCGCCCTGCGCGATAAAGTTGAGTACGCACTGGGCAAGGACGCGGCCGTTTTCATTTCGGAATGGGGAACCACCGACCATACAGGCAATGGTATTCTGTATCCCGAAGAGACCTTTGAATGGATTGATTTTATGGATGAACACAAGATAAGCTGGACCAACTGGTGCATCACTTCCAGGAAAGAATCTTCCGCCGTCATAAAACACACGGCCTTATCCGAAGGCAGCTGGGCTGACGGCGATCTTACGGAAAGCGGCCTGCTGGTACGCTCGTTAATTCGGGGGCAGGACAGCGCAATTGTGCTTTTCGCCGACGGCTTTGAGACGGAAAATTTTACTTCAGGCGGCTGGTATAATGAAAATACGGGTTTAGACCGTGATGATGCTTTCCATGGATATACGGCCGCTCTTCTTAATCCGGGAGGCAGTCTGGCAAAGGAATTCTCTACAGCCGGATTTATGAATGTCCGTGTTCAACTCGCCTATAAAACCCAAAATCTGGCCGGAGACGATACCGTCAAGGTAGAGTGGTATGACGGGGATAACTGGCAGCCGGTAAAGAACCTCGGATCAAGCCAAAGCTGGACAAAACACACCATACCGTTGCCGGAACAGGCATCTGATAATTATTCCTTTCAATTCCGCATCAGCGCCGGATTCGAAGGGGGTGACGAAAATGCCGCTCTGGATGATATCGCCCTCATTATGGATAGGATTGAATAGGTTTAAAATCCTGCCGCGGCAACGCATGGGTAGATATAAGAAAATTTATGAAGTCTTTATTACTGGACAATTATCTTAACTGTAATGCTGCCGCGATTATCATTCATCAAGGCGCTTAGATCATTCATTTTAAGATATAAGTTGCCGCTTATGTCCGACTCACTGATCTCATAATACTTGCCAACTTTAAAGGCTTTACCGTCTCCGATTTTTCCTATAAGCGCCCCGAATTCTATTAAAGGATAATCCCTTCTTGTATTCACACCCGGATATCCTTCAGCATCCACATAGGCATGTCTGTTATAATCTATAGTCCACTTTCCTTTTTCAAAGGCAATAGTAATATGCATTTCCGGTGTTACCGTAAGCCCGCTGTCCTGCCAGTTTTTCGCGGCATCCACATCGAACAGAATAATTTTTTCCTCCGGGGCTTTTTGCTTTTGTTCGGCCACAGGCTCTTCATGTTTATCCACAACAGGTTCTTTCTTTTCTGTTATTTCTTCCTGCTCTGTTTCTACTTCGGAAGTTACCAGCTCCTGCCGGTCGGCCTTGGATTCAGCTTGCGGGGAGCAGATATATATCAAGAATAAAATTAATAATATAATTACAACAATCACACCTAAGCCAACTCCCAATACTATTCTATGTTTTTTTGGTTTCATTATGACAATCTCCTTACAATAATGTAAAAAGCTAAATTTCAGACTTTATTATCGGATGATTATCTTAACAGTAATACTGCCGAGATTATCCCCGTAATAGCCTGCCTCATCATTCATAATCAAATTGAGTTTGCCAATCATATGAGATCCGCTTATTTCACAATAGTTGCCGATTTTAAATTCTTTGTTGTTCCCAACCTTTCCCACCAAAGCTCCGGGCGCTATTGTACGAAACATTCTATTTACATCTAAATGAGGAGATCCTTCGGCATCTGTATATGGCCATCCTTGACCGAGTGTCCATTCTCCTTCTTCATAGGAAATAATGATGGTTGTTTCAGGAGTTACCTCAATCCCCGCGTACTGCCATTTTTTTCTGGCTACGATCTTAAACATAACAATTTTTTCCTCCGGGGCTTTTTGCTTTTGTTCGGCCAGAGGCTCTTCATGTTTATCTACAACAGACTCTTTCTCTTCAATCTTTTCTGTTATTTCTTCCTGTTCAGGTTCTTTTTCAGGTACCATCTCCTCATGCATATCCGATTCGCTTTCCCCCGCATGCGTTCCCTCCTGAGAAGAACAGAGACGTATTAAAAGCAAAACCAGCAGCAATACAAGAACCGCCGCGATGATAATGAACAATTTAGTTTTTATTTTTTTAGAATCCACGGATAAATACCCTCCTGATGATATGAAAACGATTACATTCACTTAAAAATAATTTAACAAAAAAAGCATATTGTTTATACTATATAACATCAAAAAATAATGATAACATAAATAACTATAGTATCAACAACAACATATTAAAAGGAGCAAAATGATGCCGTTAAGAAAAAATAGTTTTAAGGTAATTATTTCAATAATACTTGGAATCGCTGCGGCAGCACTCTTGTTTTCAGGCTGCGCGCAGACCGTTGTTCAAAAAAACGGCAGGCTGCAGGTAATCGGCACGCAGCTCTGCAACGAGCGGGGTGAGCCGGTGCAGCTGAAAGGCATGAGTTTCATGGACATAGCCTGGTTCGGGGATTACGCCAATCCCGAATGTTTTAAGTGGCTGCGCGACGACTGGGGCTGCACGGTTATCCGGGCCGCTTTGTATACAGTAGGCGACGGCCGTTTCCGGGCATCGGATGAAGAAGACGATATGATAAAAGCCGTACAGGCCGCGATCGACACCGGGCTGTATGTGATTATCGACTGGCACATTCTTTATGACGGGAACCCCATGGAATATAAAGCCGAAGCGATCAGCTTCTTTAAAGACATGGCCGCCCTCTACAAAGATACTCCCAATGTACTCTATGAAATCTGCAATGAACCCAATGGTGACGAGGTAACCTGGTCAGGGGTTATCAAGCCCTATGCCGAAGAGGTTATCACTGAGATCAGAAAGATAGATCAGTATAATGTGATCCTGGTAGGAACACCTCATTGGAGTCAGTTTGTGGATGTTCCTGCCGCCGATCCGCTTGACTTCGACAACATCATGTATGTAAATCACTTTTACACAGGCACTCACGGCAGCGATGTGCGCAACAGAATCGACAACGCCTTACAGGCAGGCCTGCCCGTATTCATAAGTGAATGGGGAGCGACCGAAGCCGAGCAGAATACAGGCACCTGGGTATTCCCGGTGGAGACCTTTACCTGGCTTGATTTTATCAATGAGAGAGGATTAAGCTGGGCCAACTGGTCCATTACCATCCGCAAGGAGCCTTCCGCGGCCTTAAAACATATCGCCGCGTCCGAAGGAGGCTGGGACCTCGGAGATCTTACGGAAAGCGGCCTTCTGGTGCGCTCGCTTATTCGGGGTCAGGATACCTCACTCGTGCTTTTCGCCGACAGCTTTGAAACCGAAAATTATAGTGCGGGCAGATGGGATATGCAGGATGCGACCATAAACCACGATGAAGCCTCGGAAGGGTACGCGGCCGCGCTGTTAAAGAAACAAAGTACACTCACAAAAACCTTTTCTACCAAGGCCTTAAAAAACATCCGTCTGCAGTTCACGTATAAAACCGAAGGTTTTTCCGCGGGTGATTATATCGACATCGAATGGTTTGACGGTAATAACTGGCAGCAATTAAAAAAGCTGGAAGCCAGCAGCGGCTGGTCCGAACACACGCTTAGCCTGCCGCAGCAAGCCGATAATAATGCCCGGTTCCAGTTGCGTTTTGTCGCCGGTTTCAGCGGCCAAGCTGCCAGTGCCAGTATAGATGAAGTTGAACTTATTATGGACAGACTGAACTAAAAATAATACACTTGCAGTGTATTAATGAAACGATTAGGCATAGACGCGGGCTCGCTTTTCATCGGAACCGCGTTGCTGGAAGACAATAAGGTTATCTCTACCAGCTACCGCGCGCACGGAGGAGATGTACGCGGCGCTGTAGCAGAAATTTTAGCTTCACATCAAAACAACAATTGTAGTGCCATCGGCATAACCGGAAATTTTTCAGCCGCCGACAGCCGCCTGTTCGACAATGCTCTCTGTGTGATCCAGGGAGCACGGCATATTGCTCCGGCCAGCCGCAACATATTTTCCATCGGCGCGGGGCATTTCATGCTCTGTCTCTATGATGAGACGGGAAAGTATAAAGAACACACAACCAACCCTCCCTGCGCTTCGGGTACCGGAAGTTTTATTGAACAGCAGGCCATGCGGCTTAAGCTTTCTGTTGAAGAGCTGACTGCGCACGCCGTAGCTTATCAGGGGAAAATTCCCCACATCGCCACCCGCTGCGCGGTTTTCGCCAAAAGCGACATAATCCACGCCATGCAGGAAGGATTTTCACTCGCCGCAGTCTGCACAGGTCTGTGCCAGGGTATGGCTCGTACTATTATTGATTCCCTGCTAAAAGGCAGAGAACTTAGCGAACCGATCGCTGTAGTAGGCGGAGTATCACTTAATAAAAAAATCGTGCAGTCCCTGCAGCAGCTTCTGGGCAAACAGGTAATAGTGCCTGATTATGCTACGGTAGCCGGAGCCGTGGGTGCCGCGCTTTTGGCGCAAGACGGCCCGCTTAATGTACAAGAAATTTTGCATAATAAACACAACACAAAGCAGCTGCGTAAAACACTTACTCTCAATCTGAGCAGTTATCCCGACTTTTCCCGCACCAATAATATAGAAGAAAACGGTGTTGAGATCCTTACACCGCCAGAATCCGCCCGATCGGTGCACACACTATACCTGGGCATTGATATCGGCTCAACAAGCACCAAAGCCGTACTGATTAATGAGCAGCTGGAAATTGTCAAAGGCTTCTATACCAGGACCCTGGGGGATCCCGTGAGCGCTGTGCGACTGCTGCTCTCATACATTAAAAACAGTATGGGCGAACGCACCTTTAGCCTCGCCGGCACCGCCACCACGGGATCGGGAAGAAAAATGATCAAGGAACTGTTTGCAGCGGATCTTGAGATCAATGAGATTACAGCCCATGCCAAAGCGGCAACAATGCTATACCCCAAAGTGGATACTATAATCGAAATCGGAGGACAGGACTCCAAGTTTACCCTGCTTAAAAACGGTGAAGTGTACTACTCGCATATGAACTATGTGTGCGCCGCGGGTACGGGCAGCTTTATCGAAGAACAGGCCAAACTGCTTGATCTTGATCTGGATGATTTTTCCGAATTCGCCCTCACAGCCCGGGCCCCCTATACCAGCGACCGCTGCACGGTTTACATGGAAAGAGATCTGAGTGAGTTGAAAAGCCGGGGATTTTCCAAACAGGCTCTGGCCGCCGCGGTCCTGTTTTCAGTTCGTGACAACTATCTGGCCAAGGTAGTGAGCAGAAGCGCTTTGGGAAATCATATCGTGTTTCAGGGCGCAACGGCTCGCAACAAAGCCCTGGTGGCCACATTCGAGCAGTATCTTAAAAAACCTATTCATGTTTCTCCTTACTGCCATCTGACCGGCGCTTTGGGCGCGGCCATTCTTTGCGCGCAGAAAAAGCTTACGGCCAGCGGTTTTTTATTGGAAGCACGTGAGTTCGAAGTACATGACGAGGTGTGCAGGCTCTGTGCCAATAATTGCCTGCTTACGGTGGCCCGGACCAACGGCCGGACAGCCGCCTGGGGCATGAAGTGCGGACGCGAGTATACTGCTTCCAAGCGTAAAGCAAAAAGTGCTGCGGCAGGCCCGTACAGCAGATTTCTTGCTCACTTTGACACCACTGGGAGTAAAACGGGTCATGCACGAACACGCACTGAAACCATATATCTTTTAGACGCGCTTTATCATGTGGAATACAACCCTCTCTGGAAGGATTTTCTGGAACAGCTGGGATTCAAGGTTGTTATCTGCCGCACAAATCCCAAGGCAACTGCCTCAGGGAAAAAGTTGGTTAACTCGGACTTTTGCGCGCCCATTATCAATGCGCACGGCATCCTTGACCAGGCTCTGGAACAGGGAGCCCGCAACATCTTTCTGCCCGCACTGATAAGCGAGGATCGGGAAGCCGAAGCCCGCGAGCCGCTTTTCAGAGAAAAAATAACCGATTGTTACTTCTGCTACTACTCCCAGTATCTTCCCACTCTTCTTGCGAATCTCACCTCGGTCAATATAAAGCATAAGCTGATTTCTCCTCTGCTTAAACTGGGTCTGGCGGATCAAGACTCAATTGTCAAGGAGCTTTTCGACCACTTGAGGCATACCTTTCCCGATCTGACGCACGACCGGATTGAGGCAGCGTTCAACTCCGCGTACTCCCGCTTCCGCAGCGCCCGCGACAAGCTGTCACGGGTTTTCAAGCCTGTTAAAGAGATTTCCCGCGCCCAACCTTTACGGATCGTGTTATTAGGCAGACCTTATGTCCTGTTCGATACCACTATCAATCTTGGGATTCAGGAAAAGCTTTCGCAGCTGGGAGCCGAGGTCTACAGCATGTTCGAGCTGAAGCCGGAAAAGAATGATCTGTCGTACGCTTGCGGCTACTACGAGCGCATGCACTGGAATTACGGCCAAACCATCCTCAAAGCCGCGGAAGCCGCTGCCCGGAGTCCCAACACGTTTATTGTGTTCTTAAGCTGTTTCCGTTGCAGCCCGGATTCGTTTCTTCTTTCTTATGTCAAGGACATCATGACCCATTACGCGAAACCGTTCCTGCTTCTGCAGCTGGACGAGCACGCGCTCGATGTGGGCTACACAACCAGAATCGAGGCGGCTTTGGAATCGTTCCGCAATTATATGCACAAAAAAAACTCATCCGGAAAGGCCGGGACTGTAAGAACAGCGGCCAGGCCAGTAAAGGCAGCGACCGGGCCCGGACCTCAACACACGCAGCCTGAACAAGCGGCGCCCGGGACCGGGGTACCTGTACAAGCGCCACAGTCCGGTAACGCAGGAGCGGCACCCGGGTCTCCGTCACAATCTCCACGGCCCGCGTTCGCCAAAGGCGACACCGTGCTCATCCCCTACCTCAACAAGCTGATGAGCGGATTCTGGGCCGACTGCTTCAGGAACGCCGGATTCAAGGCCATGGTCTTAAGCTCTACTGAAAAAGACCTTTCCACCGGCTACCGCTATGCCAATGGGGGCGAGTGCATGCCCGCGGTCGCCATTGTCGGCGGTGTGATCGAGAAGCTGCGTCAGGAAAAGCTTGATCCCGCGCGAACCGCGCTTTACCTTCCCACGCTGTGCATGGCCTGTAATTTTCCCCAGTTCCCCGTTTTGGCTGACATGGTTTTTAAAGAGGCCGGCCTGACAGGATTAACGGTGGCCCGTATCAACTCCATGCAGCAGGGTGATGTACTGCCGGGCAATCTCCCCATAAAAATCTTTGAAGCCGGTGTTTTGGCCAGTCTGGTATATAAGCTTTACTTCCGCATCAAACCTTATGAACTGGAAAAAGGCGGCAGCGACCAGGCACTGCTGGCCGCGGAAAAGATGCTGAGCCGGGCCTTTGCGAACGGCCTGGATACACGAAAAGTTTTTAATGAGGTGTGCGGCCTGTTCGCGCGCATTAACTGGAATAAGCAAAGCAGGCGCAAACCGCGCCTGGGGATACTGGGCGATTTCTATGTAAAATATAACGAAGTGGTGAACCAGAATTTACAGGGGTTAATCCAGGAGCTGGACGCTGAACTCGTTATCCCTTCTTTTACTGAAATGACCTTCCATTTTTTTGATGTTGACGCTGCAGTACACAAAGACAGTCTGCGCCGCATGAAAATATTACGCATATTCGAACAGCGCTATGAAAAAATGGCCGAAGAGATTTTAGGGCAGGAAGGTGAACCCGACTGGCATGACTGCGTGCAGCTTATGAAGGACTACGGTCTCCTGCACTACCTTCCGGGAGAAACCTCGATCAACTGCGGCCGCGCCCTGTACAGCATCACTCACAAACGCGTGGACGGGATCGTACATGTGAACCCCATGTTCTGCTGCCCCGGGGTGGTAAGCTCGTCGATATTCAGAAAGGTCCAGCAGGATTTTAAGGTGCCCATTATCGATCTGTTTTATGACGGCACGGGACAGCCCAACAAGATTCTTATTCCGTACGTGCATTATCTGAGACAGAGGAACATGTAGCAAATTGTTTTTAAGCGTTTTCTGCTGCAAGGCTATTATATTTTTAATAGGAAAAGTCCCATTTCGGATTTGACGATATAGTCCACGTTCGCACGGATTTTGATAACGGAGTATTTATGAAAAAGCTTATTATTCTCCTCGCATTGATTTTTTGTGTGTTTCAGGCGTTCGGCCAGAAAACTGAAGCGGACCGGGAACTGATTCCCTACCGCCAAGGCGACACGTGGGGCTATTGCAACCGAGGAAAACAGATCGTCATTGCGCCGAAGTATGACCTTGCCCTGCTTTTCGGTGAAGGCCTTGCCGCCGTCAGACTGGGCGACAAATGGGGATTCGTCGATGCAAGCGGCAACCCGGTTACCCCCTTGAAATATGATTCCGGAGGTTATTTTTCCAACGGCATCTCGAGAATCAAAATAAACGGCCGGTTCGGTTATATCGATAAAAACGGCACGGAATATTTTGAGGATTAGGTTCAAAAATATTATAAAACAGCAAGAAGTAAAATGCTCTTCGATGTTCAGGAATGTTCAATCAGATTTCAGTTATATCCAAAGCAGGAAGCTATCTTACTGTATAAAAATGAGTATTATTATGATCATACATAATAATCTTACCGTTTTGTAACAGTTGCTCAACATATTTAAGCACTTCATTTGGATGCAGATTCAACCCTCCGGAAATATCGTCCAATGAGCAGGGGCGGCGCTTTAAAAGATTTATAATCTCATGTTTTGTGGCTTGAAAATATTTTTTATCACCGGTACGACTGAAATCGGCGATTATTTCAACATTCCCGTCAAAATAGTGTGCCATATCCCGCAGCAGATTTTGCGGTACGGCAAAGGCGAAAGACTCGGCCGGCGGCCGTTTTACCGTGTTCAGCTGAATTTTGTGCGGCTTTATTTTTTGTATTAGGGAATTAATGCGCACTACTTCAGATCGAATAGCTGTAACTCCATTTAGCAGAAACACTTCCAGCCAGATTTTTCCGGTAAATTTGGCGGAAAAGGCGATAAGCCCGTGCACCACCTTTTCAAACTCTAAATCTTTACAGGGACGATTAACATACTGAAACATGTTTTCATTCCCCGCATCGAGAGACGGGATAACCAGATCGGCATTACGCACGCCTTTGCATACCTCATGCTGCCATAACAGGGAACCATTGGTAAGCACGGCAAGAGGTTTATCTGTCAGGCGCTTTATCTCAAAAATCAGTTCATCCAATCTGGAATACAATGTGGGCTCACCGGAACCGGAAAGGGTTAGATAATCAATCCTGATATTCTGCTTCAGCTTGAGTTTAAGCTCGCTGAAGATCTGTTTAAGCGGGACAAATTCTTTTCTCTCGGTTGTTTTGGCGTTTGTTTTTCCCAGCTGGCAGTAGATGCAATCATACGAACAGGTCTTAAACGGAACCACATCGATCCCCAATGAAAATCCCAACCTCCTTGAGGGCACAGGGCCGAATACGTATTTATAGGTTTTTTTTTCTTTTTTCATCTTATGCTTGCGTAGTTAAAAACACTCTGTTTCACTTTTTCCCAAATTCCTGCTATAATTTTTGTCAAAGGTGAATCTTCATATTCTATAACCGAAACACCTCTCATCTGAGCTTCAGTAACAGCGTTGTCGTACGGTATTTCACCTAAAAAAACAGCAGCGGAGCGTTCGGTGATTTCCCTGATCTCCTTTGATTTATCCGGATTCAAATCGTATTTATTAACGATAACCCCGGCCTTTATTTTAAAAAAGCGAATCACATCCAGAATCCTTTTCAAGTCATGTATGCCTGAAACCGTGGGTTCGGTTACCACGAGCGCGTAATCCGTACCCGTAATGGAAGCTATCACGGGGCAGCCGGTTCCCGGAGAGCCGTCGATAATCGATTGTTTGAGACCGTGGGCGGCCGCCAGCTCGTTCTTTTTATTCCTGATCAGCGATACCAGCTTGCCCGAATTCTCTTCAGCGATTCCCAGTTTGGCATGGCTCATGGGGCCGAATCGGGTTTTTGAAACATACCATTCTCCATTAATGGCGGTTTTGAAACTCACGGCATTATCTCTGCACACAATCCCGCACACACCGCACCCTTCACAAGACAGGTCATCTATCCGATATATTATTTTACCGTTACCGGAGATTTTGTTAACGGCGTTAAACCTGCAGGCCCGCATACATAAACCGCAGCCCGTGCACTTATCCTCAGCAATCTCCGCGATCTCGCCTCCCGAAAAGCTACCCTGATCCAATTTTTCAGGCTTAAGTACCAGATGCAGATCCGCGGCGTCAACATCACAATCCGAAATCGCGATATTTTTTTCCAAGGCGCAGAAACCGGCTACCAACGAAGTTTTCCCGGTTCCGCCTTTTCCGCTTACCACGACAAGTTCTTTTGAGTTCGTATCTTGGATGCTGTTTCGAGATAGAGCACCTTCGATTTTTTGGGTTCCCATTTGTTTTATCGCGGGTTTTACGGGTTTTTTTACGGCTTCTCTTTTAAGCTTTGCATATCGTAATATATTAGCGGCTATTCTTTTAAAAAGTTTCAAATATTCGGGGAATTTGTCGGCGGCCAGATCTCCTACCGAGTAACACTCCGCGATTTTACGTTTATCGGGTATTTCTCCGATAATCTCCAATTTTTCATCTCGGCAATAATTTTTTAACTCATTATCCCTATATTCGGCCCGGTTAACCACGATCACCGGTTCCTTTCCCAGTTCTCTGCACATAGCAACTGCCAGTTTTAAATCATTAATACCAAAGGGCGTGGGATCGGTGACAAGCACGCAGAGGTCGGTATTTTGTACTGTTTCAACCACGGGACAGGAGGTGCCGGGCGGAGAATCAAAAATATTGATGCCGGAGCCGGAATATTCTTTTACCTTTTTTATAAGACGCGGCGACATGCCGCCTTCACCGGTCTCAAGCAGGGCATAATAAAAATCGATCGCGCCGCTTGTCCCATGAAACAGTTCTCCGATTTTTCTTTGTTTTTCCATTATCGCATTGACCGGACAGACAAGCGTACAGGCACCGCAGATATGACATAAATTCTTAAAGAATAAAAGATTATTTTTGATCAAAGCCAGCGCGTTATATTTGCATACCTCTACGCATTTACCGCAGGCAGTGCATGTATCCTGGTCCACGCCCATTGGCGATAAAATCGTGACGGCTTCCGAAGTTTTTATCACGGGTTTAAGAAACAGATGACCGTTCGGTTCTTCCACGTCGCAGTCAAGATAACGAACAGGTTTTCCCATTTTTTCTAGCACCCGCGCGATATTGGTCGAGACAAAAGTTTTACCCGTACCGCCCTTTCCGCTTGAAATCGCGATGTTTAACTGCATACCAACTCCTTTATTATCATTATTGCTTTCCGTTCCCCCACAGTGGATCGTTGCCGAACCGCTGCATCCATAATTCATGGGGAGGAAGATACTTTTCAATTTCATGTTTTTCAAATGAAATTTTGTAATTATCCACATAGTCCATTATAATTTTTTTCGCGTTTAATAAGGAAATCGATTTTTCTTTCGCTGTTTCTTTTTTATTATTGCTGACATCAGGATGCCACTGTTTGAGAGACTTATTAATTTTGCTTTTAATTCCACGTATGGTTTCATGTTCATGCAATCCGAACATGGCTATTGCTTCTCTGATCTGCTTATATCTTCCCATGCGTACTCCTTTTTGATTCCTTTGATAACTACAAAAGAACCCAGTCCGTATCCTTCTTTCACGGATTCAATTCTTCTTAGCGAATGCAATGGTTTAAAAATGGTCTGGTAAAAACAGAAATCGGAAAATCCCGCCTTTTGCAGATATGAAACAACTTCGTCGGTAGAATAAAAGATGGCTTCTTTATAAAATACACTGTCATCTTTATATTTGCGATAACGTTTCCCGAGAGGACTGTCTTTATCAACAAAACCGATTATAACAGCGCCATTTTCTTTGACAATTCTAAAAATCTCACGACATGCCTTTTCCACATCATCAAGAAAACAGATTGTCGTGACCATCAATACAAAATCAAACGACCTGTCCTTAAACGGTATTTTTTCCGCTGTTGCATCTAATACCTTAATGCCTCTTTTAACAGCCTGTTGCCGCATTTTTTTTGCAGGTTCAATGCCAAGATTTATGCCCAAGGGCTGGGCAAATCGTCCGCTTCCCACGCCTACTTCTACTCCGATACCCAGTTGAGGCAGTGCCTTTTTAACCGCTAACAGCTCCGATTCATACGCATATTTATTTTTCTCAAACCATGCTTCGTATTGCTTTACATTTATATCAAAGGCTTTTGTTTTTGCCATAACTTTATCTATATGTGCTTCAAAGCCTGGTTTAAATCATTAATAAGCTTTTCAGTATTTTCTATTCCGGCGGACAGGCGTACCGTGTTGGGCTTTACGCCGAAACTAGTTCTGCGTTCCAATGGCATATAAAGCATGGTTGTGAGAACCGGCAAACAGACCAGGGTCTCGGTACAACCGAGACTGACGGCATGTATAATAACTTTTAAATTTTCAACGAAATTCTTCGCCTCTTCCTGTGTGTCACCAACCTCAAAAGCCAACATGCCTCCAAAACCGTTCTTCATCTGCTTTAAGGCGGTTGCATGGCCGCTGTCGGTTTCCAATCCGGGGTAATAAACATTTTTTATTTTCGGGTGTTTTTTTAAGAACCCGGCAATCTGCATTGCGTTTTCCGACATTTTCCGGGCGCGAATTTCAAAGGTTTTTAATCCCCTTTCCAAGAGTGAAGCGGAAAACGCGTCCAGCGTCGTTCCAATGGCCTGTCTTGTGAACCAGAGTTCGTTATAGTATTTTTTTTCCGAACACGCGATAGCACCGGCCATTAAGTCATTATGACCGCCCAATGCCTTTGTGGCGCTGTGAATTACCAGGTCGGCGCCTAATTTCAAAGGGTTTTGATGATAGGGAGTGGCAAAGGTGTTATCAACAACAAGCATGGCCTTTTTTCGGTCCGCTTGCGCGCGAAGATACGCGATATCTATAACTTTGATTAAAGGATTACTCGGAGTTTCACAAAATATCATTTTTGTGTTCGCTTTGATATTGTCCTTTACTTTTTGATAATCCCACGCATCCAGCCATGTTATTTCCACTCCAAATTTTTCCAAAATCAAAGAGACTTTATAGTTCGCTCCATATATGTCGTGAAAAGTAAGAAGATGATCCCCTTGTTTTAAGAACGTTAAAAAGGTCATGGTGGCCGCGGCCATCCCCGTTGTGCATATCACACAGTCCTCGGCGCCCTCTAAATCAGCTACTATCTTTTCCACGGTTCGAACCGTAGGATTATCATCTCTATGGTACGTATACCCGTCTACCTCTCCATCCGTAATCTGCCGCAACACTTCGAATGATGTATATTGATAGTTAACCGCAGAAACGATAGGAGTTACCATCGGCTTATTACCGTATGGTGTTAACGGATCATTCTTCACCTTTTTACTCCCTTATCATTTTAATACCGCACTCAGGGCAAAGGACACTATAACAGGGAATCCCCTGTGTATGAACTATTTTTTTTCCGCAGGAAGGGCAGATACAATTTCCAATCGCTCCCGCGCCGGGGCGATTTCCTTGATTTCTTCCTCTGCCGAGACCTCTGCCCCCGCCTGTCCCGAATCCCCGCCCCAAAGGGCCGGTTCCGTCTCCTCGCGGCATATTATCTGCCACCTTTCATTCCGAAGTGCGATTCCACTGTTGCGGAGCTGATCGGTTTATAATCACCCTTTATATATTTATTAATCGCATCCATGACTTTTCCGGAGACCCCGGTAATAATATCGATTTCCGCTGCCTTCAGGGCTTGGAAAGCATTGGGGCCCACATTTCCCGTTAACACGGCTTTCACGCCCTGCTCGCTCATAAGCTGCCCGGATTGTATTCCTGCACCGCCTCCTGCCTGCGCGTTTATATTACTTACGGCTTCAAATTCCAAAGTTTCCGGATCCGCAATTATAAAATATGAGCATCTTCCGAATCGAGGATCTACTTCCGCTTCAAGGTTATTCCCCTGTGAAGTAATGCAAATTTTCATTCGTTATACCTCCTTAGTGTTTTTAATGATCATGCTCCCCATGATCGCATTCGCTTTTATCCAAACCATATCCCTTACCGGCTCCGGGTTTACATAGGGATTCGCCGCCTTTTAAGGTTCCGTTACAAATCTGATCCAAAACAGTGTCGATTTTTCCTGAAATCCCCATTACCGCTTTGATATTGCTTTCATCAAACAGCATCTGGGCTCTCATGCCCATGCCGCCGGCAATAATATACTCCGCTCCTTTTTCATGAAGAAATTTGGGTAAATACCCCGGATGGTGACCGGGATTATCTATGACTTCTTTTTTTACTACTTGATTGTCCCGGATATCGGCGATGGTAAAACTCGGGCATCGTCCGAAATGGGCTGATACAAAATCACCATCTGTTGAAATAGCTACTTTCATTACGTTTAACTCCTCTATTGATTGAAAAAATAATCTTACGCTCAGGTTAAGAAATACCTGATTGCCGAAATTTACTTCTTAGGCGCTTTTGTTTCCGCTTCAAGTTTCTCCAACTCTTGAATCCGTTCGTTGAGGGCTTTTAGATCATCCTGCATGAGTTTGGCCTGATTTTTAAGCAGTTCCGCTTCCTGCGCTGCTGCCATGGTCGGCGGCGCATATGCGAGGTCCGGATTATATATTCCCGTATTATATCGTGCCCAGCCGGGCAGACCCGTGGCATAATACATATTTCTGTGTCCTCGTCCGCGGCCATAGAAACCTCGTCCGCGGCCGCCTCCAAACAGACCGAATCCACGGCCCGCGATCGGATTCATATATCCGGGTACGGCGTAACCGGCGCAGTAGCCCGCCGCCCTTCCTGTCATCGGTCCCAAACCGGCGGGACCTGTTCTGTCTCCTCTTGGCATAATAAAACCTCCGCTCATTGATATTGGTAACCATTTCCACTTTTTCTCTAAAAAATCAACCTGTTTTACATTCCGGACAAATTCCGTAAAAGTGAATCAGATGATCGTCAATAGTAAATCTGTATTTTTTTTCCAAGCCTGTCTCAGCCTTTTGTATGTATTCGCGCTCAGCTTTGGCGAATTCCGTATAATCAATAATTTTTCTGCATTTTTTGCAGATTAAATGATGATGGTGCTTTTTATGGCTGTTTGCTTCCGACAGTTCATATTTAGCCCGTCCATGGCCGAACTCAAATTTACAAATAA
Source organism: Spirochaetales bacterium (assembly GCA_016930675.1). Classification (GTDB taxonomy): domain Bacteria; phylum Spirochaetota; class Spirochaetia; order SZUA-6; family RPPD01; genus JAFGGG01. Next base: position 30,726 of record JAFGGG010000008.1, on the reverse strand, counting down.
TTCCCGTCTGCTCCAATAATTCCAGAGTTCTGTATATGGTAGTGAGCCCGATTCGAGGATTATCCGCATGAACCGTCATATAAATATCTTCGGCGCTTACATGCTCGTTCGTACTCGATAATACATCCAAAATCGCTTCTCTGGCCGCTGTCAATCTGAAACCATGACCCGCCAGTTTTTGTCCCCATTTATAACCCCTGCCCATATTTTCTCCTCTATAGTGAAAATGGTTTCCATTATCATTATACTCATTCCCGAATGCTTTGTCAATAGCTTTAATTCTATTCAAAACAAAACAATGCTCATTTTATTCCATGAATTATGCCAATCTTTCCCGTCATAAAGGGAAGCTTCAAGGCAATCGGTATGAAATCCACTTTACTTGTATTAATAAAATTAACTTTGCCTACTCCCCAGGATTCAATTGCGGTTATTAATCCATCAATATTCCCATAATAAGTCTTGAGTAAGAAAAGATCCTGAAACACAAAAGCACCGCCTTTTTTTACAACCCTTAAGGCTTCTTTAATAACCTGCTTTTTATCTTTTGCATCCCGCACTTCGTGAAAAACAAAATTACTTACGGCCACATCAAATGATTCATCCCGAAAAGGCAACCGAGCCGCGCTTGCTTTTAGAAACGTGGTTCTTTCACCTACTCCTTCGGTGACCGCGTTTTTTTCACAGGCATCTTTTGTATAGTCCCATAACCCACTCCAGTTGTCTATGCCCGTTATCTTGGCTTCAGGAAATTTCTTTGCCAACTTGATAGCAAGCGGCGCATTACCGCATCCGATATCGATAACAGAACCTTGTCCGTTAAAATCAATATAATTCAAAACCAGATCATATACTTTAGCCTGGATATTCTTCCCGGCCGGTGAAAATAAATAACGGGCATATATGAAATATATTGATAAAAGAAAAAACAAGCCAAAGAGGATGAGAAATATAATTCCAAGTACCATATAGATGAAAAAAAATAAAATCGTGATAAGCATAAGGATAAGTGACATAATTACATTAGCAGCAATGAGCTTGTTTGATACCCAGTTTCCGTAATTCAATGCGTTATTATCATTTCTTGTTTTCATTAAAATATTCCTTTTCTATAACAATCTCGAACAAAACAAAAGTAAGCCGAAACACAAAATCACAACTGCTCCGGCTATCTGAATTATGCTGCTAATTATCTTTACCGCGCCGGCCCTCGCAGCTATAAGCTTTAATACCCCTTTTTTTGAATATATAGTTGCTATCCCCATGATTGAAATAGTCATAGCCATACCGAGCGACATGACAAGGGCGAGCACTATTCCAAGCCAATATGCGTTTATGGAAATAGAAAATATGAGAACGAGAATCGCGCCTTCACAGGGAACAACTCCTATAAAAAAAGCAGGCATCATCAGATCTCGCATGCAATTTTGTTTTGATGTGACTTTTACGTTTGAATTGTCATTACGTTTTTTTAATTGTAAAACATCTATAAATATTGTTTTCATGAGCAGAAACATGCCCATTGCAGAGATCAATCCATAACTCACAAGAGAGATGATACGCTTTGGTTCCTGCGAGTAATCCGAATAAGTACGTGCTAATAAAAAAAAGAGTATGGAAACCAAAAAGATAGCGGATAATGTATGGATAACCGCGATGAAAGCTCCAAGCCATATCCCCTGCTTCGGTTTCATGGGATTGGATAAGGTATATGAAATCATTATGATTTTACCATGCCCCGGTCCCAAGGCGTGAATCAATCCATATATTAATGCGATGGCCATTAAAAGCAAAAATAATCCGAAGTCTTTTTTCTGATTTATCTGCCTTGATAACTCACTTAACGCTGTGTTCAATTCCCTTTGCAGATTATTTATTTCATATAGAAGGCTTTGGAAAAACCCCGGCACTTCCGGGGAAGAAACCCGTTCCTCTTTCTCGGAAGCAGCTTCTGAAAAAAAGGGATTATCCTGAGCAAATCCCAGACTGCCCAGTGAAATACAGATTATTATAAAAAACATGAGTTTAGTCATTTTTCTTTCTTAATTTCAGTATTACGATTTTCGGAATAATGAATCCTCCCCAGTATGCGTTCTTTTTATCATCAACAATTTCCCATGAGCAATCATATCTGGAATTATTTTTAAGCCGCACAGGATAAACCTTTGAATAGGAAATATCACAGAAATAGGTTTCATCATAACAGCCTGCGGAAATTATCTTGACTGTTGATACCGCCTGTACATTTACAGGAATGAAAAAGGAGTAGACAACTCTATTGTTTACAATCTCCGCCCTGAAGTCGGTTGCATAGGTGATATTGAAATTTACATAATCAATATTAATATGAAGAAAATAATTATAATTTTTAAGATTTGTAAATGCCCCCTGTTTCACAGCTTGTATTTCACTATCTTCAAAAAAAGCATTCTTATTCCAATCATAATCCATGATAATCGTTGCGCTGAACATCTCATCTAAAATCCAATTTATATGTATACCGGATAAACCTCTGTCATTAAAAACAAATGTGAATGAATTCTCAATAAACACATGGGGATGCGCGGAAGCGGATGTTTGAGCTATTAAAAAAAAATAGCAAAATAATAGTTTCTTTATATTGATTCTCATCAAGAAACCTTTTAAAAATTAAAGAGTACCAAATTCAATAATCCTCCGACAACAAGGCTTGATACTATCATAATAATCGATGATTTAACCATATCTTTTATACCCAACTCTTTAATAAGGGTTGTGAATGTTGCCACACAGGGAAAATACATTGATAAAACCACACTGGCTACTATAAGCTGTTTCAAGGAAAGATTCATCGGCACAAGCATGCCTACGGCCAAATCTTTACGCAAAAAACCGATGAACAACGCTCCTGCCGCCTGTTTTGGCAGCCCAAGCAGAGTACTGACAACAGGTGACGCGAATTCACCAATAAACTGAATAATCCCAAGTGAGTACATTAAATTTACCAGCACTACACCTAAAAAAACAAACGGCAGTGCTTCTTTTACAAACCATTTTATTCTCATCCATATCTTTTTTAAAAGACCCGGAAAGTAGGGCATTCTGTAATGAGGAATCTCAATAAATATTTCGGGAGACGCTCCTTTGACAAATTTCTTAAGAATAACACCAAGAACGATCCAAACGATAAATAACGTAGTAAATACAATACCCAACCCTAAAAATCCATGCCTACCCACCAAACCGATAATCATGGCCTGTAACGCCATGCAGGGAACGGCAATGGACATTAATGTTGCGGAAATAAACCTTTCTTTTCTTGTTTCCAGGATTCGCGTAGCCAGGGCGCCGGGAACATTACATCCGAACCCAAGGAGCATGGGGATTATGGCAAGTCCATGGAGTCCCAGTTTGTGCATTAAAACATCCACCATAACGGCTACTCTGGGCAGATATCCCGAATCCTCAAGGAATGAAAGCATAATATAAAAAGCGAACACATAAGGAAGCACCGCGCCGATAGGAACAAAAAGACCTGTAGTTAAAAGGCCGAAAGACTGGCCAAAATCCAGCTGGCCGTCGAAAAGTCTGCCGATGAGCAGATCATGGATGAATCCCCCGTTTCCGAGCAGATCGGATAATTTTAAAACAAGCGGCGCCCAAAGATTTTCAAAAAAAGGTTCAAAAACATATCCGATAAGGCTCTCCCCGATAAAACGGATAAGAAAGAATGTCAATCCCAAAACCACTATGGCAAGAGGTATGCCTGTAACAGGTTTTATGGACAGATCACTTAAAAATTCCCCCACAGTGTGATGTCTGTGAGATAGTATTTGAACCTGCTCAATAATTTTACCTATTTCATTCCATCTTTTAGCATCATTAAAACCAAAGTTCGATGGTTTTGCTTTGTTTATTTCTTCTACAAGATCCTTTATTCCCTGCCCCGTAAGCGCGCAACAGGGGATACATGGAATATCTATAAGATTCTGAAGTTTTTGGGCATTTATATTAATGCCCGTATGTTCCGCCTCATCCCATAAATTTAAACATACAATTATAGGTTTTTTTTGTTTAATGAGTTGAAGGGTGAGATTGAGGTTTCTTTCCAAATTCGTTGAGTCAATTACATTTATTATGACATCCCCGTCGTTAATCATTTGAACAGCTATTTCTTCCGCTTTACACGTAGGCTCTAATGTGTAGACCCCCGGGACATCGATAACTTCGATATGCGTTCCGTCTTTTTTAATATACCCCTTTGTAAAACTGATTGTTGTACCCGGATAGTTGGACGATATTACATCCACACCGGTGAGGCGGTTAAAAACAACACTTTTCCCGACATTGGGATTTCCCATTAAAAGTACTTTCATAACTACTTTCTTGCTTTCTTACTTTACACCGACCCCAAAGATAACGGCTTCATGCCTCCGAATATACTCCCAAGTACTCACCACAATCGAGTGCCCGTCGGTATATTGATTACCAGCAGATGAGATTTCCGCCGTAGGTTAAACCGCCGCCGAAGCCGACGGTTATGATATAATCGCCGCGACGCAACAGTCCCTTTTCTACCATCTCTCCCAAAGCTATGGGAATAGTGGCTCCCGAAGTATTGGCGTATTCCTGAATATTGACATAGAATTTTTCGATTGGAATTTTCAAGCGCTTGGCCGCGGCCTCGATAATCCTGATATTCGCCTGGTGGGGTACGATATAAGCGATATCATCTATGCTAAGATTATATTTTTCAAGTATCCGTTTGATTGTTTTACATAATACTCTTACCGCAAAATGGTACACCTTTTGACCGTCCATTCTAATATAGCCGTCTTTACGGTTTTCGCTATGCGGACGTATCGGATACCTGGATCCGCCGGCCATTCTTATTAAATACGGCGCTCCATTCCCTTCCGCGCCCAATATTGAAAAAAGAATATCACTTTCAGTATTTTCCTCGTTTAGGCTTACCAGCGATGCTCCGGCACCGTCTCCGAATAGAACACACGTGTTTCTATCCGTCCAATCCGTAATCTTGGTAAGAATTTCGGAACTCACTAGAAGAATATTCTTGGCCGACCCGGTTTTTATAAGCGCCTTGGCAGTCTCTAAAGAATAAATATAACCCGTACAGGCGGCGGCAAGATCCATGGCGCCCGCGTTAACCGCACCTAATCTGTCCTGCAGAACGCAGGCGGTTGAAGGAAATCCCACATAATCTTGAGTAATTGTGGCCACGATTATCAAATCGATTTCTTTGGGATCAATGTCTGCCTGTTCAATCACATCCAGACAAGGCTGTAAAGCCAGGTCCGATGCCGCTGTCTGCTCCTCCGCAATATGTCGGTATTTAATGCCCGTATGGGAATAGATCCACTCATCCGACGTATCCACAGTTTTTGCCAATTCATCATTTGACACCCGTTTTTCCGGAACCTTATAACTGATCGCTTTTATGAAGGCTTTTTTCATTTTTCATGCTCCGTATCATCTAATAATTATTTTATCGCCTTATCAATTTCAGACTGGTTAAAACCAACTATTATTTTTCCGTTTATATCAATAACCGGCACTCCCATTTGACCGGATTTTCTTACCATTTCATCCGCTCTTCGTCTGTCGCGGGCAACATCATACTCAGTAAACGGAACCTTATTCATGCGTAAATATTCTTTTGCTTTTACACAATAACCGCATGACGGCGTTGAATAAATGATTATGGACATATTGTCTCCTTTGTTTATTCACTATTGAAAATGGTTTCCACTACCAATATTGACAATATATTTTTTTACTATTATATTGTCAAGTAGTGGAAATGGTTTTCATTATTGTTTATTACATTATGATACAAACCGTATATTCCGAGGAGATAATGTGGATAAAAACAATTCACGTACAGTTAATCAATCAGAAACAAGCAGCCATACAAAACAGATGTATTCAAAAAAAGTTATTGAGTACGCGAACGCACCCGTAAATATGGGGAGGATGAATGATCCTTCGGCTTCAGCCTGGATAAAAGGCGCTTGCGGTGAGACTATAGAAATCTATTTAATAATCGAAAATCATAAAATCAAAGCAGCCACATTTTTTACTAACGGCTGCGGACCAACATTAGCCTGCGGATCGACGGTTACTCTGCTCGCCATTGATAAAAGCATTGATGATGTGCTATCCATTTCTCCGAGAAATATCATCGACCATCTTGAAGGCCTGCCAAAAGAAAATATCCATTGCGCGATTCTCGCGGCAAGCACACTTTATAAGGCAATCGCAGATTACCTGCTTCAGTACTAAGATTAATTGATATGAAAGAAAGAACACAGGAACAAATTGAACAGGACAATCGCTTAAAAGAAAACTTAAGCCGTATTAAAAATAAAATAATAGTCTTAAGCGGTAAGGGCGGTGTGGGGAAAACCACAGTGTCCGTCAATCTGGCTTATGCTCTGGCCGTGAAAAAGTATAAAGTGGGCATCATGGACGTGGATATTCATGGCCCCAATATTGCCAAGATGTTGGGAATAGAAGGAGAGCAGCTTTACAGCGGACGGTATGGAATAGAACCTTTCCTTGTGTTACAGAATCTCAAGGCAATCAGTATAGCTCTCCTTACTCAAGATAAAGACAATCCCATAATATGGCGCGGTCCTTTAAAAATGGTAACGATAAAACAGTTTTTAAGCGACGTTAACTGGGGAGAGCTGGATTACCTTATTATCGATTCACCCCCCGGAACAGGCGACGAGCCCTTAAGCATCTGCCAGTTGATTCCTGATATAACAGGAGCCGTTATCGTTACAACTCCCCAGGATGTCGCCATACTGGATTCACGAAAGACATATTTTTTTACAAAACAGCTTAACGTACCGGTTATCGGTATTATAGAAAACATGAGCGGTTTCATCTGCCCTCACTGTAAAAAGAAGACCTTTATATTTGGTACGGGCGGAGGAAAACACGCGGCACGTGATTTAAAAGTACCATTTTTGGGACAGGTCCCCTTTGAACAGGACATGGTAACATACGGTGATTCAGGGAAACCCTTTATTCATTATAAAAAAGATACGGAAGCGGGAAGGATTATGAATCAGATTGTCGAACATATAATTCATTTAAAAAATAAATAGAGATACTAGATAATATCCCATTTGGTAAAAACACTATTCTTAGAAAAGGAGAAGTCAGCATGAAAAAAACTGATGTATTGATAATCGGCGGCAGTGCTTCAGGAATTGTTACTGCCATCACCGGAAAAACCCAGTATCCGGACAAAGAATTTCTTATCGTTCGCAAGGAAAAACACGTACTTGTTCCCTGTGGAATTCCATACATATTTGGCTCACTGGGGGACAGCAATCTGAATCTCATATCGGATGATCCTCTAAAAAACTTGGGTGTAAAAATTATGGTCGCAGAAGTTGTTTCCATAGATTACACGAAAAAGATATGCACAACGGCAGCCGATGAAGAGATTGGATTTGAAAAACTCGTTATTGCCACCGGTTCCAGCCCAAGAATTACCGACAAGATCAAGGGAACTGACCTTGAAAATGTATTTACTGTTCCCAAAAATAAAGTATATATAGATAAGATTTTGGAAAAGATACAGACCGCTCAAAAAATCGTTATTATTGGCGGTGGATTTATTGGTATCGAACTGTCGGATGAGTTACATAAAAAAGGCAAAGAGGTAACTATCGTTGAGTTATTACCTCACTTATTGGATACCGTATTCGATGAGGAGATGTCTGTCAAAGTTGAACAAACTCTTGCAGAGAGAGGCATACAGGTAAAGACCGGCATGGCTGTTGATGAGATAACCGGAGAATCAAGTGTCTCAGGCGTTACGTTACAGAATGGAGAAATAATCCCTGCCGATGTGGTTTTTCTTTGCATCGGGTATAAACCGAACACAGAATTGGCGCATAAATCAGGGATAGTATTAAATACAAGTGGTTTTATAAAAGTGGATGAATATATGCGGACGGATAAACAGGATATATTTGCAGTCGGTGACTGCGCTGAAAACAGGGATTTTATCACACGAAAAATAATCACTCCCATGCTGGCATCCACCGCCTGCGCGGAGGCACGAACAGTAGGATTGAATCTTTATAAGCTGTCAACCGTAAAAACATTCAATGGAACGATCTCCATATTTTCAACTGTAATCGGTGATACCTGTTTTGCAGTGGCCGGAATCACGGAAAAGAGTGCGTTAAAAGAAGATTTTGATATAGTTACTGCTACTTTTACGGGAATGGATAAGCACCCCGGAAAACTTCCCGGCATGCAAGCCCAAACAGTAAAGCTGATAGTATCAAAGGATTCCGGCGTCATTCTGGGCGCCGGTATTTGCGGTGGCGCGAGTATAGGAGAGTTGATAAACGTTACCGGTTTGGCAATACAAAACAGAATGACAGTGAATTCGCTTCTCACAACTCAAATTGGTACTCATCCGTTACTCACAGGACCTCCAACTGCGTATCCTTTAATTAAGGCTTCTGAAGCTGTGATAAAAAAGATACGGAAACAGGCTAAATTATGATTCAGATTATTGAAAATATAATAAGATTCGCCAAACAGAGTATTTTAGTAAGAAGGATTATACATGAAAAAAATCCATAATATTAATATCACAGGCATTACCTCTCTTATCTCTCCTTTTGAATTGAAAAAAGAATTTCCCATGACCGAGGCAAACAATAAAACAGTGGTTGAAAGCAGAGAGACAATTACCAATATCTTAAATAAAAAAGACGACAGACTCATGGCAATTGTCGGCCCCTGTTCGATTCATGACACTAAGGTAGCATTAGAATATGCTGAAAAATTAGCTGCATTGAAAAATAAGCTAAAGGATAATATTTTCATTATTATGCGAACCTATTTCGAAAAACCCCGGACCACTATCGGCTGGAAAGGATTGATCACCGATCCCCGCCTTGACGGCACCTATGATATCGCTACCGGACTGAAAACAACCCGCAGACTTTTACTTGACATAACGGCAATGGGTATTCCCTGTGCTTCTGAAATGCTGGACCCCATTGTACCTCAATATATCGCCGATCTGATCAGCTGGGCATCCATCGGCGCGCGAACCACGGAAAGCCAGACACACAGAGAAATGGCAAGCGGTTTATCCATGCCGGTTGGTTTTAAAAACGGAACAAGCGGCAACTTGGAACTCGCTGTCAATGCAATGGAATCCGCGCGCCATGCTCACAGCTTTATCGGCATAGATCAACACGGGAAAACAGCTGTGTTTAAAACATCGGGCAATACTGCCTCTCACATTATTTTAAGAGGCGGACGATCAGGCCCAAACTATTATGAAGAGAATGTGGAAAAAGCGGAAGCTGCTATTGCAGATTTAAAAATAACTCCCGCTATTGTCATAGATTGCAGTCACGCTAATTCGGGGAAACAGTATAGCCGCCAGCAAAGGGTTCTTCGTTCCATTCTTGATCAGAGAAAAAGAGGCAGGGCCTCCATAGTCGGATTTATGATTGAAAGCAATCTGAAATCCGGTTCACAAAAAATTCCGGCTGATTTAAACAACCTTGTGTACGGACAGTCTATTACCGACGCCTGCGCCGGTTGGGAGGAAACTGAAAAAATGTTGTTGTACGCTTATGAATTTATGAAAGAGAAAAGCAGCAGATGAATCAAATAATTATGAAACCCATTGGTATTATTCATTCGCCCTATAAAGAAAGGGAAGATATTAAAGGCACTCCTTATATTGAAAATATATCTCATGGAATATTTGCAATTAGAAGTCCCCACAGACCAAATCATATAGGTCTGTCAATTGTTACTATTAAAAGCATACAAGGAAAAAGAATTTTTTTTACAGAAGTGGATATGCTGGATGGAACTCCTGTTTTGGATGTCAAACCTTATGTAAAATATTTTGATTCAAAACCTAAGGGTAACGCCGGTTGGTTAGAAAAGCACTTTAAAGGTGGGAAAATTCCAGATAACGTTATATTAAAATAACAGTTGAGTATTACTTATGTCCGAAGATACAAAAAGGAAAATTGACGCATCACATATCATATCGACAATAGCAGGTGTGTTTATTGTTGCACAGTTTGTATTGATGTTTTTCTTTTCAATAGAGGGTATTTTGATTTTGAAGATATGCGGGTATGTTTTATGGGGCATCATTATTATCTTAGGCTGGCTTCCCGTATACACATTTAAAAAATATGGAGGAGTTAAAAAAGGCAGGAGTTATATTAAAACAACAAAACTTGTAACAAAGGGAATCTATTCTATAATACGCCATCCTCAATTCCTGGCAATGCCGTTGATGAGTATAGCTCTAATGCTCATTTCACAGCATTGGATTGTCTTGATTTTGGGTATTCCAGGAGTAGTACTATCGTATCTCAGTACTCTTGGCGCGGATACATACTGTATCGATAAATTTGGTGACGAATATAAAGAGTATATGAAAAGAGTTCCCGGGATTAATATTCTGCTTGGGTTGTGGCGGCGATTATTCAGCAAAAATCAATGAGAGATGCTTAGGGGGATTTTGATGTATACTTCAAAATTACCAATTCCTGATGAGAACAGGATAATAAGAATATTACCAATCAATTTTTTTACCGGCAAAGAACAGTTATTTAAAAAATTCAACATCAATCCTGCGGTATATGATTTCTTTCAGGAACACATAGTGCGTCCTTTTATCCATAAAGCCCACTCTAAACAGCATTATAAAATCATAAAATCCGAGTTCCGGCATCTAAAAAACAAAAATGTTCTTGATATCGCCTGCGGCACCGGAAGTATTATAAAATATCTTGATGCAAGCAATTGTTATACCGGACTGGATATTTCTTACAGCCTGTTAAAAAAAGCGGCTAAAAAGATAAAATCCAGAGAGTTTTCATCAGATAGACTGATTCAGGGTACAGCAGAAGATCTTCCATTTAAAAACAACAGCTTTGATTTCGTATGCTGCAATACAGCGTTACACATGATTCCGGATTTTAAAAAGGCAATACAAGAGATATCACGTGTTCTGGGCAGCAAAGGTTATTTTTTTGGATGCTGTCCTGTAACAGGAATAAATGATAAATTTGATTTAACATGGAATAAAATTGTTGAAAAACGAAAAATGATCAATTCCTTAAATGAAAATGATATCAAAAATGCCTGTGAAAAATCCGGTTTAACATATAAAAAGATCGGGGCTAATGGAGGATTATTATATTTCAAATCAGTAAAATCGTAACTATCTTCCCCTCTTTTACGATAAAAAACGAGTAATCTATCCAAGGTGTAAAAAATATAAGAAACACGGCATTAAAACATCTGCACCGGCTGAATATTTACCACGGCGGGTATGGTGCGCAGGCTTTTAAGTACCTTGCTGAAATCCTCCTGATTATCCAGCTCAACCGTGAAAAAGCCGTTCAAGGTCTCACCCGTGCTGTCTTCCAGCTTGCCTTCAATAAGATGGCCCCTGAACTTGCGCAGCGCGCCTTCGATCTCGGAGAACAGATCGCTGGTCAGCTTGGCCGTTACTTTAAATCTTTTTGCGGCTTTGGGCGACACGGTCTCCCATTCCACATCGATCATCCGTTCCTTGAAATCTTTTATATAAGCCTGATTGGGACAGTCGGCCCGGTGTACGATAATTCCTCTGCCGCGCGACACATACCCGATAATGGCGTCACCTATGGTGGGATGACAGCACTGGGCGATTCTAATCATCAAATTACGCTCGTTGCCGCTCCTAATGCCGATTTTGCTTTTATCCAGCACCTGCTTTAAAGGCTGCTGTTTTTTTTCCTTAAGCGGCTTATGTACGTGAGTCACAACAGGGGTTTTCTTTACCACAATACTTCTGTCGATAATCAGATTGGCATCATTCTGATTAAGCCAGTGCCTGATCTTGGAGCGGGCGCGCGAGGTCCTGGCATAACGCAGCCAGTTTACATGAGGTCTTGCATTGTTCGCCGTGATTATCTCTATGACCTGGGTGTTTTTCAGCTCCTTATTCAAAGGGATGATCATATCGTCCGCTTTTGCCGCCATACAATGGTTTCCCACCTCCGTATGAATATGGTAGGCAAAATCAACGGCAGTCGAGCCTTTGGGCAGCTCGATCACCTCCCCTTTGGGTGTGAACACGTAAATGGAATCCTTCAACAGCTCCTGCTTTATTTCGTCTAAAAACTCAATCGAGGCCCCGCGCGTATCTTCCCAACTCTTTAACTGGTTTATAATAGGGATATCCTCGGGCCGTACGATCTCTTTGGAGAATCCCTTTTTATACAGCCAATGAGCGGCAATACCGTTCTCCGCTGTTCTGTGCATCTCATGAGTTCTGATTTGAATTTCTATAAGCTTACCGTCATACCCCATCACCGTAGTGTGAAGACTCTGGTAGCCATTGGACTTGGCCATGGCGATATAATCTTTAAACCTGCCTTCAATAGGCGGCCAGATATTATGCACAATGCCCAGCAGTTCGTAACACTCACCGACTGTAGAGCAGAGAATCCTTATACCCAAAAGATCATAAATCTCGTCGATCGGGCCTCCTGTTTTTTTCATTTTTTTATAGATGGAATAAAAGTGCTTGGCGCGCGCTTCCAGCTGAATTTTAATTTTTGCTTCCGCGGCCATGTCCGTTATGGCCTTCTTCACTCTGGCCAGATATTGGGAGTGTTGCTTGTGCCTTTCGCTTACCCAGATTTGAATCTGCTTAAAAACCTCAGGCTGCAGATACTTTAAAGACAAGTCTTCCAGTTCATTTTTTATCCAGGAAATACCCAGTCTTCCTGCCAAAGGAGCATAAATATCCAGACACTCACCCGCAATTTTTTTACGTTTTTCAGGCTGTAAATACTCCAGTGTGCGCATATTATGCAGTTTATCCGCCAGTTTAATAAGGATTACACGCACGTCTCTTGCCATGGCAAAAAGCATTTTGCGGATGGTCTCGGCTTCCTGTACTGTTTTGCTCTTGGCACGGATAAGCGAAATTTTAGTGACACCGTTTACCAGCGCCTCGATCTCTTTACCGAATTTTTTACGCAGCTCTGTTCTTGTTACCTCCGTGTCTTCCAGCACATCATGCAGGAGTGCGGCGATAATCGCGTTATAATCCAGATAAAGCTTGATAAGAATTTCAGCTACCCTCAGGGGATGAATGAGATAGGGATCCCCCGAAGCACGTTTTTGTTTTCCGTGCAGGCTCGAAGCCCAGTGCGCGGCTTCCAGAATATACTCTTTCTCGGCTTTTTTATAAGGAGATAATTCCTTTGTAAACTCATTTAATAATGCATCAAATTCTTGCATAGATTACCCGTTCACGGCCTGCCAAATCCTTTACCACAGTACTATTAATATAATTCAGTTTTTTCATAAAGTCTTCAAGTATTTTTAACTGCGGTGAAGCCGCTTCCAAGAACAGATAACCTCCTGGATTAAGGTGCTGAGGCGCCGAGCGGATAATTGCTTTTAAGTAATCAAGACCATCGGGTCCGGCACGCAGAGCCTGCTCCGGCTCGGGCCAGCCGATCTTTTTTAAATTATCTACCTCACTGTCCGTCAGATAAGGAGGATTGGAAACAATGACATCATATGCGGATGTAAGCCCTTTAAACACGTCGGCATGGTAAAAGGGAAGCAGCCTGCCCAAAAGCCGTCTGCAGTTGAGTGAAAACACCTGCGCCGCCTGCTTCGAGATATCGGAAGCCGACACACTGAGTTCCGGGAACAGATGCTGCAGCGCAATGGCGATACAACCCGATCCGGTCATCAGATCGTGGACAGTTGTCAAGGACGGATCGGACCTCAAAACAATGCTTATTGTTTCAATAAGCGTTTCCGTGTCCGGACGCGGCACCAGCACCCGCTCATCCACAAAAAACTCCAGGCCGTAAAACTCTTTGCGCCTGCGGATATACGAGACCGGTTTTCCGGAACAACGCCGGTCCAAGACCCGCTCAAACCGCTTATAAGCCGGTGCGGAGATCTCCTGCTCAAAAGAGCTGAACAGTTTTTCTTTAGTCGTATTAAGGGTATGAGCCAGCAGTACACAGGCGTCCAGGTAAGGAGTTTCAACCTCAGCATAATAAAGAACAGAAGTGGCTTTGCGTAATGCGTCCTTAACCGTCATTTAGGATTTTGCTTTGAGCAGCATTTCCTGGGCATTGAGTTTCAAGGCTTGAATAATTTCATCCATTTCACCAAAAAGCACAAGCTCCAATTTATATAATGTCAAATTGATTCTGTGATCTGTCACACGGTTCTGAGGGTAATTATAGGTGCGAATTCTCTCCGAGCGGTCGCCCGATCCGATCTGGCTGCGTCTGTCTTTGGCGCGCGCTTCCTGTTTACGCCGCTCTTCCAGCTCATACAGCCTGGCCCGCAACACGCGCAGTGCTTTGGCCTTGTTCTTATGCTGTGATTTTTCATCCTGACAGGTTACGACCAGATTGGTGGGAAGATGGGTTATGCGGACGGCCGAGTCGGTAGTATTCACGCTCTGGCCTCCCGGACCGGAAGAGCGAAATACATCCACCCGCAACTCCTCCTGCTTTATCTTAATATCCGTTTCTTCGGCTTCGGGCAGTACCGCCACCGTTACCGCGGAGGTGTGTATTCTACCTCCTGATTCGGTAACAGGCACGCGCTGTACCCGGTGCACACCGCTTTCATAGCGCAGGTCAGCGTACACGTTCTTTCCCATAATCGAAAAGATAACCTCTTTGAATCCTCCGATACCGGTATTGCTGGAGGAGAGGATTTCAATCTGCCACTTCATAGATTCCGCATAACGGGAGTACATACGGAACAGGTCGGCGGCAAAAAGAGCCGCTTCTTCACCCCCGGTCCCCGCTCTGATTTCCATGATAATGTTTTTTAGATCCAGAGGATCTTTGGGAATCAGCAGCAGTTTCAGACTGTTCTCAAGCCTTTGCTTGTTTTTATTAAGCTCTTTAAGCTCATCCTGAGCCAGCTCTTTTAGTTCCGCCTCTTTTTCATCATGCATCAGCTGCTCGGTGTTTTCGATTTCCTGTTCCACCTTCAGCAGTCGTGTGTACTCTTCGGCAATGGGTGCCAGTTCATTATACTCACGCCTAAGTTCTCTATAGCGGTTTTGGTCGTTTATCACTTCCGGTTTCGCAATATCAGCCTGCAGCGCTTGGTAGCGCGTTAACAGAGCAGTTAATTTATCCTTCATTCGTGTTAAGCCCTTTCTTCAAAATTGGGGCAGGAATAGATCACACATTCCATACTTGATCCGTTTTTTTCTTTTAACTCGACTACGGACTCAACCATTTTTCGGATAATCACACAGTTTGGCTGTTTTCTGCATAAAGGGCAGGCACCATTACTACGGATATTTATTTTTAATTCCATAAGTACAAGGTATCAGATTTCAGAAGATCAATCAATCCTCAGTACTTCTCAAGATGAATACAGCCTATATCGGGGAAGCGTTTTTATAAAAGAAATTTAGTTTTTTAAAACCGTAATTGACATCTGATCCTTTTTAAAATACCATTATACTTATGGAAATAGACGAGGATGTAGTATCTCCTGAACAAGATCAGCAGCAAATTACTCCCAAAAAATCGGAAGAAAAGCTGTCTTTTTTTCAAAGACTCATTGCCTTTTTTTTAGGCAGATCCGATCCTGAGTTTGAAAGAAAGCGTCTGTTAAAAGAGGTTGTCAAGGCCTTAAAAAAACAGCGGCTGAAGTTTTATCGGGCCCGACATGAAATCATGGATCCCATGCTGGCCAAATATTTCTTCGAATTTTATAAGACGCTGGGGCCGGCCCAATCTCTGATAAAATATGCCGATTATTCGGGCGTACTCAAATCCATAGTGATTGAAAATACACTGACTCCGGAATATCTTGATATCAAAGAAAGACTTGGCGAAGAATCGATCAGAAAACGGGCAAAAATAATGGACGCCAAATCCCTGACCAAAGAAATCAAGAATGATCTGATAACTTTCTTTGCGGCCTTTGATATTGATAAAGCACGCGAGATCAATCATATCTATCATACCTTGTCCGTATTTGTGGATCTTACTCATTTTGATTATTATTTTCTCTTAAAAAAGTTTGACTCCGGTCTTCCCGAAGGCAACTTTTTCTACACACCGCGTTTTGAACCGATCAACGGCGAATACATTGTCGAAGATTTGAAAGAGTTTTCCTATATCATCGAGGAGGTAAACGAAAACGCCGATTGGGACCGTGTTCTGGATCTGCTCAAAGAGTACCGCGGTGTTGATATTGTACCCCGTGCTGCCTGGAAAAAAACAGTGGCCCGCATCAAAGAACTGAGACGATCCAGAGTGCTGTTGTTGATTATTCAACATATAGATAAAAATCCTTATTTCAAAATAAAACAGAACCTGAAAACAAAGAAGATCGTTGAGCCCTATCTTTCCAAGCTCAAAACACAGACCGAGCTTTCATTACAAAAAATCTTTAAGGAAAGGCATTCAAGCAAACTTGATGAGTTCACCAAACTCGTCTTCGGCACTGCTTCGATATCACGTTTAAAAAATTACACGGAAAAAGCCAATATCGCTTTTTCAAAAAAAATGCTGGCAGGTTTTATCTATGTTCAGCCGCTTAACTATCTTAAGGCGTTTCTCTTGGACTTCCTGAAAAAAGACATAAAAGGAGTCGTGGATCTGTTGATTATAAAAGGGAAGTGGGCCACCAACCTCACCTCTCAGGAGCTTTCGGAATCGTTCCATAGGCTGCTTGAAATTTCAGATAACATAACGGAGTTCGACGATTCGGTTGCGGAAGAAAGCAACACGGGCACTAAACTCAAAACCTACTTTCATAAATCGGATAAAGAGAAGGCTGCTCAGAAGGTCTTACGACAGATGCTTAAAGAGATAAACGACATGGCCAAAGGCATGATTCACGAAGCCGCGCAAAACCTTGTCACGCTGGGTAAAAACATAAAAATGGCTCTCGACGACTACACACGGCAGCCGCACGAGTTAATAATAAACTGGAAAGAAATCGAAGTTAATTATGACAGCGATCTTAAAAGCACCCTCGTAAATATATATAAAAAAATCTATTATATAGTAAAACTTCTTCAAATTTTCTTTAAAGAAGAGTAAGCGATTCTTTAAAAATAAGAGGAGATTCTATTATGACACCCGGCAAAGTACTTTTCAAAGCACTGACGAAACAGAGTACGCTCAAAGAGCGGGTCGCGGCAATAGCTGCGGTGTTACAAAACATTGAGCTGCCGAACGCCTATTCGAAGCATGAAAAAGTAGCTGTAAAGATTCACGTGGGTGAGAAAAAAAACAACACATTTATCGCGCCCGAAATAGTCAGACAGGCCGTACGCTGGATAAAAAGCAAAGGCGGACAGCCTTTTTTAACGGAAACCTCAACTCTTTATAAAGGTGAGCGTTCCCATGCCATTAATCACCTTATCCATGCCTTCAATCACGGATTTACCTACGGTAAAGTGGGCGCGCCTTTTATCATGGCCGACGGTCTGGTGGGAAATTCGGAGATTGAAGTGGCAATTCCCGGCCTGATTTATAAGTCTGTGCTCATAGCGCGCGAGATCGAAACAGCGGACGCTTTGGTGGCCATATCTCACCCCACGGGTCATATGGTATCCGGTCTGGGTGCCTGTATCAAGAATCTGGGCATGGGATTAGCAAGCCGGATGGGGAAAATGCGTCAGCATTCCAGTGTGAAGCCCATCATAAAATCTGATCTCTGCACACTCTGCAGACTGTGCATAAAATGGTGTCCTGAAGACGCTATCATAGAAAGGGACGGTAAAGCGTTTATTATCAAGGAAAACTGCACCGGCTGCGGGGAGTGTCTGGCTGTATGCGGTTTTGACGCGGTGGCCTATAATTGGGGGGTCGGTTCCGCGGATCTGCAAAAAAGAATGGCCGAGCACGCGCTGGGAGTAATTATCAACAAAAAGAACAAATGTCTTTTTATCAATGTGCTGGCTGATATGACCGAGGACTGTGACTGTCTGGCTAAACTGCAAAAGCCCATCATCCCCGATATCGGGATCCTGGCTTCAGTGGATCCTGTTGCCATCGATCAGGCTACCCTGGATCTCACCAGGAAAAATGACGGCGTAGACCTGGGTAGAAAAAGCTATCCGACTTTGGATCCCACAGTTCAGTTGGAACACGCGGAAAATATCAATTTGGGCAGTAGAGTTTATGAACTGCAGGAGATATCTTAATAATTGGATTAATCTCTCTGTGAACTCTGTGTGCTCCGTGAAAAAAAATTCAATCCAATCCCAATTTGCGCATGATTTTTTTCATCAAACGTTCTTTGGGAGGACGCACTTCTATACCGCCCAAGAAGGCAAAACCGCGAATCTTCAGGGTCGGTGCACCGGGATACTGCAGGGTGGAGCAGCGGTCATCGAATCCGCCCAAAAAAGCAAATCCGTGCATATCCACATTTATCCCCGGAGGCACTACAATCTCAACCCCGCCCAGCATAGCAAATATGTTCAGCTCGGTTACACCGGGAGGCATTTCCGCTCTGGTAAAATCCAGATCCACCCCGCCCATGGTGGCGATAACTTTATTCGTTCGGGCAGGTCTCCATGTACCCTTTTTTTCAACACCGCTGAAAACAGCAACGTACGTACTGCTCTCTCTTACTTCACCCTCATTAATGGGAATGGAGATTGAATCGGGTGATTTTTTAACAGATACCTCAATATCAGCGGGAAGATCATCGATTAAAATGTGCAGTTCTTTTCGATCACGGGTGGAGGTAGCGATTTCAACGCGTTTTTCGAAATCCTTTTCTTCAAGCTGATCGTTGGCAAAGGCCGCCTTCAGCCTGTCGATGACTTTGTCGCGGGCATATTTTGAAATACCTATATCCAATTCTTTGTTTTTCGCCATGTACTAAACCCAGCATGTTACGTTACGGTATATTTTTTATGTAGTCAAGTGAAATATTGACCCCACTAATTACTTGCATTTTAATCTTCACTTTCACTATAATTAATTGTATTAATTATATAGGTCAAGAGCAATTATTGCATTTTTTCCTATGATTTAATTTAAAAACGTTTTATATTATAATATAAGGAAATCCTAATATATCATTTGGAACATATAATGAGCGATAAAAGAATAACTATAGGACTTGTTATAGAGAGTTTACGCGAAACGGGGAGTTACCACAATAAAGTATGGCTGGGAGTTATGGAAGCTGCTCAGGAAGAGGACGTGGATTTTGTCTGCTGCGCCGGAGGTACGATCGGGCACTCGCCTTATAACAAATATGAAAAATACCGTAATATCATTTATAAATTCGTCAGCCCGGACAATGTAGACGGAATTGTTTTTACCGGTGCTACTATAGGAACTTTTATTACAGAGCAGGAGATGCTTACTTTTCTTGATAAGTATAAGCCCTTGCCCATGATAAGCATCGGCGGGCCGTTCCCCGGATATGTGTGCAGTCTGGTGGACAATGAAATCGGCATGTACGAGGTCTGTAAACATCTTGTTGATACCCACGATTATAAAAAAATCGCCTATATCTCCGGGCCTGAGAATCAGGTAGATGCGATTCAGCGCCTGAAAGTATATAAAAAGGTACTGCAGGAATATGGGATTGCCGTAGATAGCAATTTAATTTATAACGGGAATTTTCTAAGAGAGTCCGGTGGCGAAGCGATTAGAGAATTTTTGGATAAAAGAAAACTTAAATTCGACGCGGTTGTTGCTGCCAATGACAACATGGCTCTGGGCGCCGCCTCAGAATTAATGCGAAGAGGAATGAAAATTCCCTACGATGTGGCGGTGGTAGGGTATGATAATATCCAGGAAACTCAGGCTCTATCTATTACCACCGTGGAACAGCCGGTATTCGAACAGAGTAAAAAAGCGGCCAAGTTATTAATAAAAAAAATAAAGGGTGAGCACGTACATGAGGCAATTATCGGAACCAAACCTGTGTACAGGCGCTCATGCGGATGCGTACTGGCATCCGTGTCACGGGCCGATCTCAGTCCGATACCGGTTGAGGATATAAACGTTATAAACTCTTTGGCAGAACTTGTGCCCGAGCTGCAGTATAAGATCAGACAGCGGTTAGAAATAAACCTCGATCACCCGCTGAGCGATCCCTTACAAAATCTGTGTACTGCTTTTTTTGACGATCTTTCAGACGAAAATAACAATACTTTTCTTTTAAGTCTTGACAATATAATCCAAAGCTGCGGCTCATTAAACATTGATCTTACATTACTGCATGATGCGATTTCACTTATACGAGAGGTGTTCCTGCCTCATATTGCCGATGATGCTTCCCGTCTGAAAGCGGAAAACATGCTTCACAAAGCGCGGGTTTTAATCTCCGAACAGGGAGTTATGTTTCATCTTGGCAGAAGCTTTGCGGCTGAAGCGGAAAACTATCTGCTCAGTGAAGTTACCGCTGCTTTAAGCTCAACCTTCGATCTGCATGAGCTTTTGGATGTCATCGCAGTCCAGCTTCCTCAGCTGGGAATATCCAGCTGTTACATATCTTTATTTAAAAAAGACAAAAACAACTCGCTTGACGAATGTGAATTAGTGTTTGCTTATGACGATAATAAAAGAGAAAAAATTCCAGAAGCCGGTGTGATCTATAAATCGAAAGAGCTGTTCCCCCCTACTTTTAAACAGATAAAAAGATTCAATTATATGGCTTATCCTCTTCATTTCAGAGAAAATTATATCGGCTTCTTTTTGCTTCAGGGCAACACCAAGAACAGCTATTTATATGAATCAATATATATAAAACTGTGCAGCGCCATGCAGGGTACGGATATTTTTAGGCACAATCAGGAGAACCAGACTTTTCTAAAAGATAAAAACAGTCAGATCCAGAAGCTTGTGGCGCCCATGATCGAATCCATTAATAAGGTTGCCGAGATCTGTACCACAAAAACAGAGTCCATCAAGCAGATTACCAAAGAGGCCACAGCCAGCTGGAGCAGTATTTCAAAATCCAGTACTTCTGTTGAGGATTCACGAGAGCACATCAATCAAATGGTTGAGCTGATAAAAATGATTGATGAAATATCACTGAGAATAAATTTAATCGCTTTGAACGCCTCTATCGAAGCTGTTCATGTGGGGGCAAAAGGAAAAGGTTTTACTGTTATTGCCAAGGAAATCCGCAAACTGTCCGACGCCACCAACCAGCGCTTGGCGGACATTATGAACGCGATTAAAAGCGTTGAGGGCAGTGTACAGGATTCGGTCGACGTGGTAAAACAGAGCCAAGTCAGTTTCGGGGGCTTAAAAAAAGAGATCGATGTGCTGCTCAATGCTTTTGAAGTGATCGCCGAAAGAATGAACGAGCTTTCAACGTACAGCAATGTGCTGATCGGCATTATGGGAAAAAAAGAATAACTAAACTACTGGGCCCGCGAGATTCGAAGCACTATCAGTACTTTAATAACAGTTCAAGCATCTTAGTATCTAACTTGTGCCCGTGAAAACCTGTATACTGCACGTCCTTCCTGTTTGAATCAAGTATTCCGAAGCTCCCTCTAAAATTCCATAAGGCCCAACCGATTTTATGCTTTTTAAGTATTTTTAAAAAATCTTCCATCCAGGCCAGGGTTACAGCATGCGAAGTATACTTAAACACCCCAAACTCTCCTACGATAACGGGCATCCCTCGCTGGTGCGCCAAAATCCATGGCTTTAAACTGTCCTTTTCCAACCAATGGGCGTCATAGAGTGCCGTGCGTTTGTCTGGCAGCAGCTTGCCTTGGGAGGAAATGGTAAGCTCATTTTGCCTAGATCCCCAAGCAAATACATTTGGCTCAAGCACCACCGCACTTTTCATCTCTTCTGTAAACGGCTCAATCCTTATTTCGTGAATTGTAAGCCAGTCCCCTTCAGTATTGTCAATCATAATATTTTTTGTTCCCGCCGGGATCGTGGCGCTGTAATATTTATCATAAATATTCTGATAGATCTCCCACTCTTCTGCGTAAACCTCCTTTTGCCACTCTCCCCTTCCCGGCCCTGGTTCAAACAGCTTATCAAAAACCGGTTCGTCATCCACCCTTATAAGCAAACGGGACAACTGTGATACTTGGTGCACTTTTATCCGTAACCGGGTCTGCTTCTTAATATCACAATTAATAATCAACGGTCGGCGATACTGCTGCTTAAACGGACCGTAAAGATAGACTGAATAACTTTGATAGATCGGCCAATCAGGTACAGGCCATTGCCTTGAGTTTTTTATCCAGTCCGCTTTATAATGGGTAAGCTGAATTGGATCGTAACCGCGTGTTGCTTGGATAATAGTAGCGGCCGGTAATTTTTTTAATGGAATTCTTCCCCATTCCAAACCATCAAGAATAATCAATCTATTGGGATCTATTTTCCGGATCGCTTGTATTGCCTTCGCCATTACCTGTGTATAGATCTCACTGTCTATTTCCGCGGGTTCATTAAGCAGATTAAAACTTAAATACTCATTGGAGACACCCTGGTAGCGTTCGGCAAAAACTGCCCACAACATAGCAAACTTTTCCTGGGTTCCGCTGTCTTTAAAGAGATCGGTTTTCTCACGGGGAGGATTCACGCAGTACCCAGGTGCCCGGTGAAAGTTCATGCACACATGGATATTGTACTTAATCCCATAGGCAACGGCCCTGTCCAACTCCCGCATTGTATTTTCATGCAATGAAGTATAGTCCCCCCCGCGCACAAAACAGCGGTAATCCAGGGGAAGCCTTACAAAATTAAAGCCCAACGCAGCTATCAGTTTAAAGTCCTTTTCTCTGTAGGGTTTATTACCCTGAAATGTAAATTTTTCCAGTAAATTAAATCCACGCCAGCGAGGAAGCGCTGATAAATTTGTATATGGTGTGAACTCATCTTTCTTCAGCTGCTCTATGGTAGGCTCGCTTTTACAACCGGAAAATAAAATTATAGTCACACACAGAAGAATAATTTGTATTGTATATGTTTTTTTCATAATATTATTCTATTATAAATACTAGTAATAAAACCTACAATTGCTAATTAGAATTTTATTTTTTATACTATATATGAAAGACAGCAAAAAATGTCATTTTTTTTTATCTTGTTTTAGTCATTTTATTTCCGGAGGATATAGTTGGATTACCTGGAACGTATCAATAACGCAGTTCAGTATATGGAAGAGAATATAAAGCAAGATATTAACATTGATCTAGTTGCCCAATCCGTATTCATGTCTGCTTTTCATTTCAATCGTTTGTTTCATCTCTTGGTTGGAGAACCGCCTGGAACATATCTGCGTCGGCGCAGACTTTATGAAGCGGCCATGGACATTGACTGGTGCATGAAAGGGGATATGCCTGAATCTAAAATCACCTTCTATCCTGAACAAGGTACTCCGCAACCTGTTTCAATCCACGGGCAGGATCCGTATCGTGCCGAATGCGCACATATACTGCAATGCGTAAAGACCGGAACGCTGTCACCTGTTATTGACATTGAACATGCCTGCCAGTCGCTCAAAGTCGCCTTAGCAGCTCAGGAATCATTACAGAAGGATTGTGAGATAACATTATAAAAGCAAACCTGCCGTCAAAGTAGTATACGTATCTTCATGTCCCTTTTATGGCCGCTATAAATATTTTTCTTGACAATCTCTCCGCCATAGGCTATAAGTACTCATGAACACGTGTCCATAAATTAGTACTTGTGTTCAGCTCAATAAGTATGAGTACGTTTAATACACACCCGCACCGCAGACTCAATATCCTCACTCATGAATGGATTCTGGTGTCGCCTCACCGGGCGGAAAGACCGTGGCAGGGAAAAACAGCTGCCGACGATCAACCCGCCGCACCAAGGTACGATCCCGACTGTTACCTCTGCCCCGGAAATAAACGGGCCTCAGGCCAAAGAAATCCTCAGTATGAAAAAACCTTTGTCTTTAAAAACGACTTCTCAGCCCTTTATGTGGATATGCCTGAAACTCAGAGTGCGCATCCTCTGCTCTCGGCCCGCAGTGAAAAGGGCGTTTGCAGAGTGCTCTGTTATACTCCCCGTCATGATGTGACCATGCCGCTCATGCAGGAGAATGCTATTCTTGAAATAATCGATGTTTGGATCAGGGAGTACAAAGAACTCGGCGGGCAGCACGCGATCGATTATGTGCAGATTTTCGAGAATAAGGGACAGCTGATGGGCGCTTCAAATCCCCATCCCCATGGGCAGATCTGGGCCAACCAGTCTGTTCCCAAGCTTCCACGAAAAGAGACGGACGCACAGGAGAACTATTTTAAAACTCAGAAAAGCTGTCTGCTCTGCGATTATCTGGCTTCGGAAAAAGAGGCTGGCGAGCGAATTGTGCTGGAAAACCGGGAGTTTGTCTGCCTCGTACCCTTCTGGGCAATATGGCCTTATGAGGTAATGATTCTCCCCAAAACCCACCAGCATGCTATAAGCGAATTAACTCACGATCAAAAAACCCGGCTGGCTGCGCTGTTGAAAAAGATCACGGTTCGCTACGACAATCTGTTTCAAACCTCTTTTCCCTATTCCATGGGCATCCATCAGGCACCCACGGACGGGAGGGATCATCCGTCCTGGCATTTTCACTTTCACTTTTATCCTCCCCTGCTGCGTTCAGCCACAATCGCCAAATTTTTTGTAGGATATGAACTGCTTGCCATGCCGCAGCGGGATATCACTCCGGAACAGAGCGCGACCCGACTGAAAGAATTATCGGATCTGCATTATTCCAAGGATAAATAAGCTATGCCCACATTCAAACAAGCGCAAAACCTGCTCGGAGGAAATGAAGTAGGGGAGTTGCTCTTAACCCTCTATGGCAAGGAGCTGCTGCATAGCCAGCGGAAACGCTTGAATTCCTTAGTCCGTGAGTTAGCGCCTGATATTGCCCCTGCACGAGATATCCATATTTTCAGTGTTCCGGGAAGAACAGAACTGGGTGGCAATCATACCGATCACAATCATGGTAATGTTTTGGCCGCTGCCATCCATTTGGACAGTGTGGCAGTTGTCTCAAAAACAGACAATAATATTGTTGAACTCAACTCCTGCGGATTTCAGGCAAAATTTAAGGTATGTCTTGATACATTGGAACCACAGCCTAAAGAAAGAAACACAACCGAAAGTCTTATCCGCGGTGTGGCCGGTCAGCTAAAAAAAAGAGGATACACTATAGGGGGATTTCGAGGGTGTATCTCCAGTACAATCCCCGTTGGCAGCGGTTTAAGCTCCTCGGCAGCGTTTGAAATTCTTATCGGGACTATCTTCGATCACCTCTATAATTCAGGCCGGATTCCCGTGCTTGAGCTAGCCCTGATCTCCCAATACGCCGAGAACCATTATTTCTGCAAACCCTGCGGATTAATGGATCAGATTGCCTGTGCCAACGGCGGCATTGTGGCTATTGATTTTAGCGATCCTTTTAAACCGGACATTGAAACATTACATACCAACTTCAAAGACTACGGTTATACACTCACTGTCGTAAATACAGGCAGCGACCACGCGGATCTGACACATGAGTACACGGCTATTCAACAGGAAATGAAAGCGACCGCCGAGGCCCTGGGCAAGGCCTACTGCAGGGATGTCTCATTTGAATCGTTATTGCATGCTCTGCCCATGCTGAGGCATACAGTGGGCGATAGAGCCTTACTGCGCTCTCTCCACTTTCTGACGGAGAATCAAAGAGTACAGGCCCAGATCCGTTTGCTTTCCGAGCATAAAATTGATGAATACCTGGAGATAGTCAAAGAGTCGGGAAGATCATCTTGGATGCTTCTGCAAAACTGCTACACGGCAACAGAGCCCGAACAGCAGGCAATACCCCTGGCTTTGGCATTAACAGATTATTTTTACAACCGGCGCAGCGCATGTCGCGTTCATGGTGGTGGATTCGCGGGAACCATTCAAGCCTATATTCCCTCACGAGAATTCGAGAGCTATAAAACACGCATTCAAAATATTTTTGGTCCGGGAAGCGTAATTCCACTGCAATTACGCCAAAACGGTGCGGTAAAAATCATGTAAAACAGCTTTTTCCCCCGCATGTGGGGCATTTTAACCCAATTTTCTTTAAATTCAGCTTAAAAATACTACTAAAAGTTTATATCCACAAGCTTTACAAACCAATATAATTGAAGAATACTTATTAGTGGGGAGGTATAGTATGAATAGGTTAAAATGCATATCAAATATACATAAAGTGAGCTTATTGTTATCCCTCCTTATAGTTATATGGTTGGTAGTATTTTCATGTGATATCACGGGACTTTCGGGGAAAGCAACCGGTGAAATCGGGAGTCGAGCGACCTCCGGCATACCGAATATAGACCGTTTGACAGGTGTCAACTGGTTCGGTTTTGAGACCGGCAATTATGTGGTTCATGGATTATGGGCCAGGGATTACAAATCAATGCTCAGACAGATGAAAGATCTGGGCTTCAACTGTGTGCGCATTCCCTGGTGTAATGAAATGCTGAATAAAATGCCGCAGTCCATCCAGGTTAATGCATGGGGAACAGATCCGTATACTAATGAGCAGGGCTTAAACGTTGAACTGGCCGGACTCTCTTCATTGGAAGTCTTGGATAAAATTATCGAGGAGGCGGGAAACCTGGGCCTGCGCATCATCCTTGACAACCATTCCCGCGCGGCCGACGGCTATATGCAGGAAACACTTTGGTATACAAATGACTGTTCGGAGGATCGGTGGATTGCAGACTGGCTGGATATGGTTGAACGTTATAGAGACTGCCCCCAGGTAGTGGCTGTTGATATCAACAACGAACCTCACGGCGGACTTTTAGGGCTGGGCATGAAACCGCCCGCAAGCTGGGGGTACGACGTCCCTGGTTACGACATTACCGACTGGCGCAAAGCCGCGATCAGGTGCGCCAAGGCGATTCTCGCTGTAAATCCCGACATCATAATCGTGATGCAGGGAGTTCAGGAATATGACGTCTATAACTACTGGTGGGGCAGCAATCATATGGGATTAAGAGATCATCCTGTAACGGACATTCCTTCGGATCATCTTATGTTGTCGGTTCATGAGTACGGGCCTGAGGTCGCACCTCAAGACTGGTTCCAGGATCCCGACTTTCCCAATAATCTTCCCGGGGTTTGGAGACAGTATTTCTGGTTTATATATGAAGAACAGATCGCCGGTCTTTATATCGGCGAGATGGGGATAAAGGAATCCAGTGCCGGCGATCCCAGCTCCATTCCCTATAAATGGTTTACCACATTTCTGGAGTTCGCGGGCAACAAGGTTCACTGGACATACTGGAGCTGGAACGCCAACTCCGGCGATACCGGCGGTATTCTCAAAGATGACTGGGTAAGTGTAAATCCGGTCAAATATAATCTGATCAAACCTTATCTTGCCGGAGCCACACCAACTCCCACACCTACAGCTACAGCCACATCTTCCCCTACACCTACACCTACTCCCACACCCACACCCACTCCAATCGGTATTGACGCGTACTCAAAGATAGAAGCCGAGGCTTACAGCGCGCAGAGCGGAATACAGACCGAATCCTGCAGTGAAGGCACTCTTAACGTGGGTTGGATTGAAAACAACGATTGGATTAGATTTGATGCGGTCGACTTCGGTACAGGAGGAGTAACAGGATTTCAAGCAAGAGTAGCAAGCGCCACCGGTGGAGGTGATATTGAAATACGTCTGGGCAGCACCGGAGGCACCTTGCTGGGCACATGCACCGTAACCGGTACAGGAGGCTGGCAGAACTGGGTAACTAGAACATGCTCTGTTTCCAATACCACCGGAACAAAAACCTTGTATCTGGTTTTTAAAGGAGGAAGCGAAGCTCTGTTAAATATAAATTGGTTTATCTTTACAAAAGGCATTACTCCCACACCAACACCTACACCTACATCTACTCCTACACCTACTCCCACGCCCTCTTTCTCCCCGAGTCCTAGTCCTCCTCCCACACCAACTCCGACTTCCACTTCAGTCACACCATGCTCCAATCCGGTCTCTGCTTCAATACCTTTCGCACAGGATGGAGCCGGCGAGTTCTGCTGGACGTTCAGTACAGCTCCTAATTATATAAATTCGTGGAACCTTGCAGAATTGACAATAAACGGAATTGACTTTACAAATAAGTGGGCCGCCGGATCGAATCTGCCCGTAAAAATAAACGGCTTGTATTATGTTCATTATAGAGGTAATTTTCAATGGAGCCATTTTGAAGCTAAGTAGGAGATACATATTTTTGCTGGATTAGAATAACATTCGGGGCTGCCGCGAGGCGGCCCTTTTTTTGGTTGGCCCCTAAAAAACTTTTAATCCAATTATCAACCACTTGTGCATATTGAAGATCTTCACTATTATCATAGGTAGACATTTAAGATAGTGTATTTCAGATAGTCCATAATACGTAATAATGCTCATAGTGAAAGCGGAGATCTTCTTATGGCTACTGAAAATAGCATCCAAAATTTCGGTTATTATAAACGGAACCGACGTACGGTCGGATTACTTATCGACTGGCTGGGAACTCCTTATCATAACGGTATTTTTACAGGTCTTCACGACTACTTGGCGGAAAAGGACCTGAATTTCCTCTGTTTTATTACCGGAAGACTTGATTCTGATCTGGAATCGGAAAAATGCCGCAATATTTTTTTTGATTTTATCAGCGGTTATAATGTGGACGGTCTTGTTGTCACTCCGTTATCAATCGGGAATATCTCCGGCAAAAAACGAATGTGGGAGATACTGAAAAGTTATACCTACCTTCCTATGGTAACACTTGGTGAATCCTATGAAAACATTCCTTCTATTATTATAGACAACGAAAAAGGGATGCGCTGGCTTATAAGCCATTTGATTAAAGATCACGGCTATCAACGCTTCGCCTTTATAAAGGGTCAGGAGGGAAACAAAGACGCGGACATGCGTTTTAATGCGTTTAAGCGTGTACTCGATGAATATAAAATTCCTCTTGATCCTCGCCTCATCATTGAAGGTGATTTCAGAATCGATTCCGGTAAACTCGCCATAAAAAAGCTGGTTGATGAAAAACATCCGGATTTCGATGTCATTGTTTCTGCCAATGACGTAATGGCCCTTGGTGTTATCGAGATACTGCGTGCCAGGAATATGAATTTTATCGGCAATATACCGCTTACCGGTTTCGATGATATTGAAATCAGTCAATACTGTCAGCTTACCACGGTAAAACAGCCTTTTTACGAACAAGGAAGGGCTGCGGGCGAGACTATTGAAAGATTATTAGCAGGAGAAAAAGTCGAACAACTGATTGTTCAGGAACCGGAGCTTGTGATTCGTATGTCCTGCGGCTGCTTCAGTAAAAAGCAGACAACCGTTTCAAAGCAAAACAAACCTCATCTGGACGACAAAAATGTTCAACAGGATATCACTTTTCATAAAATTCTATTAGATTATCATCTGGAAGAATTCACGGATATCAACGAAAGCCTGATTGCCAGTCTGGAATTGGATGATGAACTTGACGTGATATATAAAGAATTCCCACAGCTTGGTATCGACCAATGCTATATATCTCTCTACCAGGATCCTGAAAATCCTCTTTCCCTTTCCAGACTTATTTTAGCATACGACCGGGAAAAAAGATTTCCCATTGAGGATAAAGGCATCCAGTTTCCCACGACCAGCCTGCTTCCGCCGGGAATACTTTCTCAGAAAGACAGATACAGCTTAATGGCACAGGCTTTATTTCAGGGTTATGAACAGATAGGATTCGTTCTTTTCGGTATAGGTGAACGTGAACTGCGTATGTATGAGATTCTGCGGCACGCCCTCAGCATTGCGCTCAAAGGTGCCAAGCTGATAAACAGCCTCAAACAATACACTGAAAACCTGGAAGATCAGGTCATTTCCAGAACTAAAGAGCTAACCTTGGCCAACACCCAGCTGGAGCAGGAAATTGTAGAGAGAAAACGCATCGAACAAAAACTCATTCAGAGTGAAGAGCATTTTAAGGAGGTGGCGCTTCTTTTACCTACCATTATTTTCGAACTGGACTTACGCCTGCGTTTTTCCTTTATCAATAACGCCGGCTACGAAGCACTGGGAGTAAAAGAAGAAGAACCTCTCCAGTCACAGTATTTTATCGATTATATTCACGAAGATGATGAAGAGGTAGTAAATGAGTTTTGCACCAAAATCCTGAAACAGAAGATAACCCAATATTGTGAATTCAGAATAATCAATAAAGTTAAAAAAAGTATAACAATTATCAGTAAAGCCAATCCGATTTTTGTGGACGGGCTCATCAAAGGAATTCGCTTAAGCGGTATTAATCTTAAACCGTTTCTTTCTTCCGTTGTTATGCCGGAGGATCTGTTTTTTGAGCACTACCGGTTCAGTCCGAGGGTAAAAGAGGTGCTTATCCTCATGCTGCAGGGATATAAAACAAAAGAAATCGCCAAAAAACTTTTTATCGCCGAAAGCACAGTAAAGGCGCATATCAGAGCCATCTATACGGAGGTTGGAGTGGACAACCGTACGGATTTCTTCAAAATCCTGGAAGAGTATCAGGTAAACCATTTTGGGTATCACTCGTATATTTATTCGATTCTTACCAAACTTATTAAAGAGTAAAGCCTTATATAGTGGTACGAAGCCTGTACCCGACCCTGAGCGTCAGATATAAGCATATTTTGG
>JAFGGG010000046.1 GCA_016930675.1 Spirochaetales bacterium | reverse complement strand
GCCGGCATCAAGCGGCAGCACAATGTTTTTGAGCAGCTGGGCATAGATCCGGAGAAGGCATTTGGTTATCGTATCATGGAACCACTTATTCAATTGCGCAAGGACGGTGTGAGGAAGCTGGGGCAGGCGCTGGGGCTGCCCGACGAACTGTTCCGCCGCATTCCCTTTCCGGGACCGGCACTTGCCGCCCGTGTGATCGGAGAGGCCACACCGGAGCGCATAGAAACGGTCCGCAAAGCCACGCAGGTGGTCGAGCGGCTGCTTACGGGCTATGACGCCTTTCAGTACCTGGCAATCCTCCATGAAGACAGGGTGACCGGTATGCGTGACGGACGGCGCGATTTCGGCCGGCAGATTGAAATACGCTGCTGGGACAGCGTAGACGCCCGCACTGCCACACCTACCAGGCTTCCATTTGAAATACTGGAGCAGCTGGCACAGGAGATTGTCCGCATGGTGCCGGGAGTAGTCAGCGTCACCTATAATATAGCACGCAAGCCTCCGTCAACAATCGAAGCCGTGTAGCGGGTACGTATATGCGCACGGTGAAATAAAAAGGTCGGTACAATTTGTCCCCTGCCTTATAAAAAATAGATAAAATCTGATCACCAAGGTTTTAAAGAAAAAAACATCCATCCTCTTTACAAAAAAAAAATTACAAGTATAATATCCTATGGAAAAGAAGAATATTTTTTTAAACCTCTCTCCATTAGATCACCGTTATTATCTATCCAATCGCGAAGTTCATGAAGCTCTCGGCACGTATTTAAGCGAAGAGGCCGCGGTCCGCTATTGTTTAAAAGTGGAGATCGCTCTTCTTAAGGCGCTTATTCCCTACGCGCAGAACCTGGATGCCGATGGTAAAAAACTCAGTTCCGGTCTGGATAAGCTTTCCGACACAATAGATCCCGAAGAGGTGTATAAGGAAGAGGCCAAAACCCAGCATAATATCAGGGCGCTGGTTAACGTGTTAAAAACAAAGGTGCCGGCTCAAATTAAACACCTGGTTCATGTGGGGGCTACCTCGGTCGACATCCTGGACACCGCTTTTTCGCTGCGCATAAAGCATGCCGTGCGCAGGGTGCTGCTTCCCCTTTTGCTTGACCTGGAAACAGAGCTGGTAAGGCTTTGCAAACAGGAGGCCGAAACCATTCAGGTGGGCCGCACTCACGGTCAGCACGCGGTACCGCTTACCTTCGGCTACGCAGTGGCGGAATATGTATCGCGTCTGGGCAAGTCCATCGAGCGCATCGAGCTGAAATCGCGTAATCTCAAAGGAAAACTGGCCGGAGCGGTGGGCGCGTACAATGCCGCCAGTATGATCACAGCCGATCCTGAAAAACTTGAGGCCGCGGTGCTTTCGAGTCTGGGGCTCGAGCCTTCCGAACACTCCACCCAGCTTGTGGAACCCGAATATGTGCTGGAGCTTATGCTGGAAATCAATACGGCATTCGGTATTATCGCCAATCTGGCCGATGATCTCCGGCACTTGCAGCGTTCGGAGCTGGCCGAGGTGCGGGAACATTTTTCAAAACGGCAGGTGGGATCATCCACCATGCCCCAAAAGCGCAACCCCTGGAACTCGGAGCATGTCAAGAGTCTGTGGAAGGCTTTTATGCCGAGAGTGATCACCATGTTCATGGATCAAATTTCCGAGCACCAGCGTGATCTCTCCAACTCCGCTTCGCAGCGCTTTATCGTTGATTTTATTGCCGGATTCAGCTTCGCGGTAAAGAGGATGATTAAAATATGCTCAGGATTAGCAGTCGACAGGGAACGGATGAAACAAAACTTATCCGGCGCGGGAGATACGGTATTGGCTGAAGCGGCTTATATTTTATTGGCCATGGGGGGAGAAGCGGACGCTCATGAGGTTATTCGCCGGGTTACTCTCGAATGTGAAAAAACGGAGAAGAGTTTGGTTCAAGTGCTTAAAAATGACGGCAAAACATGGAACACAATATCACTGCAGCTCAAGAAAGTAATGAATGCAGATCCTGAAAATTTCTTTTCCCATCCTGAGCTCTACCAGGGGGTAGCAGCAAAAAAGGCGAAAAAAATTGCCGAAAAGTATGAACAAAAAATCAAACAACTACAGGAGGCATTAGGGTGAATTTAAAAGAAGGATTGAGCTTTGATGATATATTAATTGTCCCTTCATATTCGGAAGTACTTCCGGATGAAACCAATTTAAAAACACGTCTGGCGGGTAATATCGACCTTAATGTACCGATAGTTTCCGCTGCCATGGATACGGTAACCGAACAGGAGCTGGCTATTGCCCTGGCATTGGAAGGGGGATTGGGAGTAATTCACATGAACCTGGCGCCGGAGGTGCAGGCGCGGCAGGTTGCCCATGTAAAGCGTTATTTAAACTGGATTATCGATATGCCGGTTACCGTAAACAAGGATCAGACGGTGGCGGACGCGCTGCTTATAATGAAAGAACATAATATTTCCGGACTCCCGGTTTTGGATAAAGGAAAACTGTGTGGAATTCTCACCAGGCGGGACATGAGATTCTGCAACGATGAAAGTTTAGAAATCGAAAAGGTAATGACCCCTCAGCCGATCGTGGAGAACGACAAGGTAAGTTTAGAAAGCGCGCAAAAAAAGTTTGATAAACATAGAATCGAAAAACTGCCTGTAGTGGATTCGGAAAACAGATTGATCGGTCTGATTACGGTAAAGGACTTGGAAAAACACCAGCGCTTTCCCAAAGCCGCCTTGGATAAAAAGGGCAGGCTGCTGGTAGCCGCCGCGGTTTCACCGTACGATTATAAGGTGCGCATGCCTTTGCTGCAGGAAGCCAAGGTGGATCTTGTGGTAATCGATACAGCGCACGGCGATTCTAAAAACGTGCTCAAAGCGGTGGAAGATATAAAAAAACAGTATTCCAATATTCTGGTTATCGGAGGCAATACAGCCACCAAAGAAGGGGTAAAACATCTTGTGGGAGCGGGTTCCGATGCCATAAAGGTAGGTGTGGGACCTGGTTCCATCTGTACCACCAGAATTATCGCCGGGATTGGCGTGCCTCAGTTTTCCGCTATATGGGAGTGCGCAGAAGAAGCGGACAAGCAGAACATTCCGATTATCGCAGACGGCGGTATTAAATATTCAGGGGATATAACCAAAGCCCTGGCCGCGGGCGCCAGTACGGTTATGATCGGCAATCTGTTCGCCGGTTTAAAAGAAGCGCCCGGACATGAAATTATCTATGAAGGCAGAATGTTTAAAGAATACCGCGGTATGGGTTCGATCGGAGCCATCGAGCAGGGTTCCGGAGGACGCTATCAGATGCACGCGGAAACCGAAATCGTACCGGAGGGTATCGAAGGCCGCGTGCCTTACAAAGGAGAACTCAAACCATTTTTATTTCAGCTGGTCATGGGCCTGTGCAAGGGTATGGGGTATTGCGGCTGTAAGACAATCGAACAGCTAAGAAAATACAGAAAATTCGTAAAAATCTCGCACGCGGGGTTAAAAGAAAGCCACGCCCATGATATATATATATCTAGAGAGACGCCAAACTATTCGATTAAATACGGGAGTTTTGTATGAGAGTTGTAGTTATCGGAGCACAATGGGGAGATGAAGGCAAAGGGAAAATCGTAGATTTTTTAGCTGAGGAATCTTCACTTATTATCCGCTACGCGGGAGGAGCCAATGCCGGGCATACCATAGTCATCGGCGACAATACCTATAAACTGCACCTGATACCGTCGGGCATAATTTCTCCGAATAAAAAGGTGATTTTGGGCTTAGGTATGGTAATCGATCTGGAAAGCATGTTCAACGAACTAAAAACGCTTTCCGATCAGGGTATCAGCTGGCAGGGAAGAATTTTTATCGCAGACAGGGCACATATTGTGCTTCCCCGCTATAAAGAGCAGGATAAGGAGCAGGATAAACAGCGCAAGCGCCCTCTGGGTACTACGGGCCGGGGAATAGGTATTACCTATGCCTTAAAAGCGGCACGAGACGGTATAAGAGTAGGCGATATTTTCGAAGAAAAATTCTTTACCAGTCTGTCTGAAGCGGATAAAACATATCTGAATCAATACAAACCAAAAATTAAGGAGATGGTGATCGATCTGGCCTCGTTTATGCATCAGCATAAGCACGAAAACATTCTGTTTGAAGGAGCCCAGGGCACACTGCTGGATCTTGACCTTGGTACGTATCCTTTTGTTTCTTCCGGCATGTCTTGTGCCGCGGGAGCCGCCATCGGAGGCGCGGTAGGCCCCAAAGGGATCGATACTATTGTCGGGGTCTGCAAGGCCTATTCCACGCGGGTGGGCAACGGCCCGTTTCCCACTCAGTTTAACACGGAGCGTGAGGGTGAGCTGGAGAACTACATACGTGAAGTGGGAAGAGAGTACGGTGTGACCACCGGCCGTCCCCGCCGCTGCGGCTATTTGGATCTTGTTGCTTTGCGCTATGCCTGTTTTACGAATTCAATAGATTATTTGGCACTTACCCACCTCGATGTGTACGATGAAATCGAGGAGATACACTGCTGTACCGCGTACAAGATAAACGGCAAAGAAACCAAGATATTTCCCGCTTCCATAGACAAACTGGAAAATACGGAACCCGTGCTTAAAAGCTTTAAGGGCTGGAAAAAAAGCATAAAAGACTGCCGCCGCTACGACGATCTGCCGGTTCAGGCTCAGGAATATGTCTCTTTTATTGAACAGTACACAGCGACCAAGATAGGTATTGTATCTGTGGGTTATAAACGGGCTGAGACGATTATCAGAGATAATCCATGGACAAAATCTTAGTTTTGGATTTCGGCAGCCAGACAACCCAGCTTATCGGGCGCCGCATAAGGGAGCTTGGTGTGTTTTCCGAGATTGTGCCCGGAGAAAGCGAGCTGGCGCCGAAACTATCCGCGGATGTAAAAGGCATCATCCTTTCCGGTTCGCCTGAATCCGTATATGAAAAAGATGCGCCCAAACCCGATCACGCACTTTATACTCTGGAGCTTCCCCTGCTGGGTATCTGCTACGGGTCCCAGCGCATGATGCACGATCAGGGAGGCAGGGTTACGCCGCATTCGAAAAAGGAGTACGGACGGGCCAGGGTGTTTGTCACCGAGCGGTCGGAACTGCTTCAAAACATACCGGACGGTTTTATTTCATGGATGAGCCACGGCGACACGATCGAAAAACTGGCGCCTGACTTTAAAGTTGTGGCGCAGACGGAAAACGGCATTCCCGCCGTGGTCAAGCATAATTCAAAACAGGTGTACGGACTGCAGTTTCACCCCGAAGTGACCCACTGCGAGTACGGAATGGATGTTTTGAAGAACTTCGCGCTTACCATCTGCGGTGCCAAAAAAGAATGGAATGTGGATGCGTACCTAAGGGCCGGCATGGAAGAGATAAAGACTCATGTGGGCAACCAAAAAGTACTGCTGTTGATTTCCGGCGGGGTGGACTCTTCGGTGGCGGCCGGGCTGCTGCTCAAAGCCTTGCCTCCCGACCAGGTACACCTTATGTATATCGATACGGGTCTGATGCGAAAGCACGAATCGCAGGAAGTGGAGGCGAACCTCGGCAGCCTGGGCGCGGTGCATATTCATCATATCAACGCTGCGGCCGATTTTCTAAAAGCATTGGCGGGCGTAACTGATCCGGAGAAAAAGCGGCGCATCATCGGCGATATGTTTATCGATGTTCAGGAAAGAGAAGTGAAAAAACTCGGTATAAAAAATGCGTATCTTTCCCAGGGAACACTCTATACTGATATGATCGAATCCGGTAAAGGTGTGGGCAAAAAGGCGCATGTGATCAAATCCCACCACAATGTACGCTCGCCATTGGTGGAGGCCAAACGCAGGCAGGGTCTTGTGGTTGAACCGCTGGCCATGCTCTATAAGGATGAGGTGCGCAGCCTGGGTAAAAAGCTGGGATTAAGCCCAGGGATTATCGGGCGGCATCCCTTTCCCGGGCCGGGTCTGGCTGTGCGGATTCTGGGCGAGATTACTGATGAGAAGCTTGCAGTGCTCAAACAAGCGGATTATATATATATTGATGAGTTAAAACAGCGCGGGCTATACGATAAGATCTGGCAGGCCTTTTGCGTGCTTTTGCCCCTGCGCTCTGTTGGTGTGAGCGGCGACATGCGCCGTTACGGTTATGTGCTCACGCTGCGCGCCGTTGTTTCGCACGACGGCATGACCGCGGACGTGTTTTCCTTTCCCACCACGGATCTGCTGGAGATATCCGCTAAAATTACCAATTCCATCAAAGAGATCGGCCGCGTGGTCTACGACGTGTCGAGCAAACCGCCGGCTACCATCGAGTGGGAATAACAGATCCGCCTTACTTCATCAGCAAGCCGCTTATTGACAAGATAAGTGCTATTTTCTACTATTAAAGAGATATGAGATTCCGATCCATCCTGTGTATGTTATTCTTAAGCGTGATAATCGGTGCGGCCGGCGCTTCCGCGGACCTTGATACCGTGGGCGTGCTGCAGTTTGCCAATATCTCGCAGAGCCAAGAGTATTCCGGGCTGGGTGACGGGATTGCCGAAAATCTGGTGAACGATCTAAAGTCGGCGAATTTTATTGTTGTGGACAGGCTTTCCCTAAAAGAAATAATAAAGGAGATAGAGTTTTCCCTGTCCGACCTGGCGGATGAAAAGAACGCGCCGCAGATAGGAAATCTTTCCGGAGCCACATATCTGATTACCGGTTCCTACCAGATCATGGGCAAGAACATCCGGCTGATTTCCAAGGTAGTTCAAACCGAAACAAGCATCGTTAAATGCAGTGCCAAAATAACCGGAGCCATAGATTCGTTTTTCGATTTACAGGACAGTCTGAGCATCGATATCGTTGAAAAACTGAAAGGCATCATCAGCGTGGAGCGGAGCACGCTTATAGAATATGATATCGACCAAGAGATCAAGAAAAAGCCCACTCGGAGTATCGCCGCCTATGAAGCCTACCTGAAAGGTCTTGAGTATAATTTTCTGGCCGCCAACAAGGACAATCCCGAAAGTCCCGGATACTATGACCAGTCGATTCAATATCTGCATAAAGCCATTGAGCTTGATCCCGGCATGACCGAAGCCCTTTACGTGCTGGCGGTGGATTACAACAATAAGGATAACAAGCAGGAATTCCACAACTATCTGAAGCAAGCCATGGATTCCATCGATGAAGACACAAATATGATAACGAGACTGTGGATCTACGCGCAGAATGAAATGCACGTGCTCAAAAATTTTAAAAAAGCGGCGGAGCTGTATAAAAGTGTCTTGCAGATCAATTCATCCGAGATCATCAGCCTCTGGCAGCTGTTCGGCATGTACCGCGGAGCCTGGGGCAGTGATATTTACAACCTCGAGCAGAGCAATTTATACGGAAACAAACTGATGGCGTACCATCCCAAATCCACCATGGCGGGTTACGTCAAGGAATTCATCAAGTGCGACCGACTGTATTAAAAAGCTCATCGTTTAATCCATGCTTTTACTCAGACATTTTTCTGTTATCCAACAAAAAGTGTCGAGAAGTAAAAGTATGATGACCGGTTATTTTTACTTATCTACGCTTATCATAACCTTCATGGTCTTGCCCCGCTGCCTGTCGATATGCAGGCAAGCGTCCTGATATTCAGAAAAATCAATTACACCGGTGATAAGCGGGCAACGTAAAGCCACTCGACTAATTCGGATATTTCCATTAAATTCCTTACTAGATCATTTTTAACTATAAATGATTTTATTGACACATCTCGGATAAAGGAGTTTGCGTATGAAAAGGTTATTATGCACCTGGATTTTAATATCAGCATTGTTTGTCTTCATCACATGTGACGGGCAGGGCGGGCAGATACCTGCCGCAGCCGACCAAAACATGATTGTGGTGGGCGAAAGGCAGATGCAAAAATCTCTAAACTGTTTTATCGATTACAATTCTTTCAGTATTGAGGTGGCCCAGCTTGTTTATGAACGGCTGTGCGAACGCAATACCGAAACCTGGGAACTGGAAGGCAGACTGGCGCAAAGCTGGAGCATAAGCCCTGACAAACTTACCTATACCTTTATGTTGAATAAAAACGCCAGGTGGGCGGACGGATCTCCGGTAACATCCGCAGACGTGATTTTTACGTACGATACGATTATGAATCCGGAAAATCTTACCACCGTTTTCAGAATGTTTTACGAAGCGGCTTTCGAGCGGGTCTATGCGCCGGATGACTACACCGTGGTATTTCAGGCCAAAACCCCCCGCTGGTTCAACTTTGTGCACGCCTCTTCTTTTCTGGTTCTGCCCAAACACGAGTTTGAGGGCGGTGATTTCAACAAGGACTTCAATCTCATGCTGCCTCCGGGTTCGGGCCCCTATGTTATCGAAGATGTGGAACCCGAGCGCTTTATTGTGCTCAGGAAGCGGCCGGACTACTGGGCCAAAGAGCTTCCCCAAAAACAGGGCATGTACAATTTCGAGCGCATCAAGTATAAATTTATTCTGGAGGACGAAATTAGGCTGGAATCCTTGAAAAAAGGTGATATCGACCTGATGATACCGCCAACTTCCAAGGACTGGGTGGAGTGGACTGAGGAAGATCCTCCTTACCAGGTAACACAGAACTGGATTCTGACCAGGAAGGTATACAATTATAAGCCGGAGTTATACCAGGGATTTCATATGAATATGCGCAAAAAGATATTTCAGGATATCAGGGTGAGAAAAGCGCTGGCCTATCTGTTAAACATAGATCTCCTTAATGAAAAATTGATGTACGACCAGTACATACCATTATACTCCTATTTCCCCAGCTTTTTTAACAATGACGCGGATCTGCCTCGTTTTAACTACAATCCTGAAAAAGCGCGCGCCCTGCTGGCCGCGGCGGGCTGGAATAAGGTGGACAGCGAGGGCGTACTCATGAATGATCAGGGTAAGCGCTTTGAGATTGAATTCCTGTATTATACCCAGAGTTTCGAGAAGCACCTGACCATTTATAAAGAAGACTGCGCCAAAGTCGGAGTGCGCATTAATTTAAACCTGATTTCCATAGCCGCCTACCGCAAGCGGGTGTTCGAAGATCTGGAATTCGATATGGTAAACATAGCGTGGGGGGTGGATCCCGGTACTCTTTTTCCATCCATGGAAGACGGCTGGAAAAGCGACACCGCGGATCTTCCCAATACCAATAATATCGTGGGCTATAAAAATCCGGAACTGGACGTACTGATCGATAGCTATCTTGAAGAATTTGATATCGACAAGCGGCTGGAAATACTCAAGCGGATGGATCTGATTCTTGCGCGTGATGTGCCCGTGATTTTGTTGTGGTACGCTCCGTACACCAGGGTTTATTACTGGAACAAATTTTCCACGCCGCCAAAAATATTGAAAAAATATACCGACTCTGCCTCCGAAGACTCGTATCTTACCAATTGGGAAATAGACGGCTCAAAGCTGCGGGCGCTGCAGGAGGCGGTGGCTGGTAATTCGGCCCTGCCCGCGGAGCCGGTAAATGTGTACTACGATGAGGAACTGGAAAAACAGTTCGGGAGATGAGTGTCTCTGTTGCCTGAGATACCGGTAGATACTGATAAGCGGACGCAGAGGGCCCGGACGATCATTTGGAATGAATAGGATCAATCTTTTAGTTCAAGTATGATAGCGGTCATACTAAAGTATGACTATGGTAATTCCCATCCTGTGATATGTTTAATCAGAAAGATAAGGGAAAAAGCATTGTGGTCGACACCACCTATGCTTCGATCTCACGAAAAACAAGTGATTATGCGTAAATCATTTCAGTTTTTTTTAAGCATAATGATAGAAGGTTAAGGATTATTATATGAAAAAAATCATAAGCACGTTTTGTTTATTATGTATTGCTTTCTTTGCGTATACGGAAAGTAATGATGATGCATCGACAATAACTATCGCGCCGCAATTGGCGGGGAATGTAATTATTCCTACGGGAGTATTCAATGAAATATCACCAATTGGTTTTGGTTTGGAACTATATGTGGGTGTCAGCGATCTACTATTTGAAAACAGTGTTTTGAAGATAGGTTTTGGCTATAATTTTATTTCAGAAGAAATTGAAACGATAAACTCGTTTGGGTTGAGTTCCGTATCGGCGCTTATTGGTTATAGCATCGTAAGGGATGATCTCTTTATTGTTACGCCCCTGTTGGGCGGCGGATATGTGGGGCATCTGGTAGATACGGGGGAGTCTTTGCTTTTTTTTGATCCATATATAACCATACAA
The DNA here is from genome assembly GCA_016930675.1 of Spirochaetales bacterium. Lineage (GTDB taxonomy): Bacteria > Spirochaetota > Spirochaetia > SZUA-6 > RPPD01 > JAFGGG01. The sequence continues at coordinate 47,260 of JAFGGG010000046.1, read as the reverse complement.
ACAGAGTTTAGCCTGACGGTCTTTGAAGATTTTTATCTTTCTTTAACTCCGGGCTGTATGCTCTTTTTTGAAGAGAGTAATATTGGCACTTACTTCAGTATTAATGTGGGAGTAAAAAAGGTTTTCCCCGTAACTGTCGAAGAACAAAAACCTCACCGGCCGTTACCCGGGCTTCCCCGTATTATTATTGAAAGAAACACGCCTGTTTTTTCTCCGAACGGGGATGGTTATAAAGATATGGTGTTGTTGTCGATTAAAAGCGATAAAGAGCTTCCCATATCACATTATAACCTGGAGATCTTAAACGGATACAATAGACCGGTTAAAGTTTTTTCCGGGGAGTCCGTATTGGCAAAGAAGATTGTGTGGGACGGAAGAGACGATTATAAAAAACTTGTCGCAGACGGCACATATAAAGTGGCTTGCACTGTAACATACGATGACGGAAGAGAAATAACGGCAATGAGCGAGTCGGTTGTAGTGGATAATACCCCGCCCGCAGTACGGCTTGATATTAAGCCGGATATATTTTCTCCTGACAACGATGGTGACAAAGATCGCCTGTTCATGCGGGGTAGGGTCGAAGATACATCAGAAATACAGGATTGGGAACTTATTATAGCTGATTCCGGAGGGAAGCGCTTTAAAACCTTTAAGGGCAGGGGGAATTTTCCCGAACAGCTTGAATGGGATGGTACGTCGGATGGGGGAAGGCTTGTGGAATCCGCGGAGGACTATCCGCTCACACTTGCAATAACTGATGAAGTAGGGAACAGGACAATTATAGAGGACCTCATTAAGACAGATATTCTGGTACAAAAGCAGGGTGAAAAGTATAAGGTTATAATTTCCAATATGCATTTTGCCGCGTATTCCAGTGATTATCTAAAGGGAGATAGCACTCAGGTAAAAGAGAATAAAAGGATAATTTCGCGTCTGGCTGAAATTTTAAAAAAGTTTCCCAGCTATAAGATAGTTATTGAGGGGCATACTTACAATCAGTACTGGTATGATGAAGACAAAGCTTTAGAAGAAGAAAATCAGGTGTTAATAAAGCTTTCCAAAGAGCGTGCTGAAAACATCAAGCAGGCCTTGGTGCAGAAGGGAATTGCCGCTTATCGCATTAATACAAAAGGCTGTGGCAGCTCCAGTCCGCTGGTAGCCTTTGGCGATAAACAGAATCGAGGCAAGAACCGCAGGGTAGAGATCATTTTACAGAAGTAAAGCAGAGGCTTTAAAGGAGGAAAGGATATGAAAACCAAATCTTTGGGAAAAAGAAGACATCCGGTACTGGTTGTTTGTTTTGTCGCATTACTGCTGAGCAGCTGTTCGGATATGCTGGGTTATTTTTTAGGAACAGAGACCGGTGTGAGGGGTGACGGACGAATATATCAATCTGTGAGCGGAGAACAAGGAGCATGGAATGATATTGCAAATACTGAAACATATTGGATATGGACTATTGCTTATGGTAACGGGAGGTTTGTTGCTGTTGATAATTCTAGCCAGGTATTTGTATCGATTGATGATGGAAATACCTGGAGTAATGAGGGTGCACTTGGCTTTCCTGCAACACCGCATGTAACTTTTGGCAACAATTATTTTTTTGTTTGTACTTTTAGTGGAAGTGTATGTAGATCCACAGATGGCACTCAAGGAAGCTGGACAGAAGTAACGAGTATACCTGGATCCCCTAGTATATTCGATATCACATATGGTAATGGCCTTCTCGTTGCAGTTGGACTGAGAAATGCTGCGGGGCGAGTATACTATTCAGGTGATGATGGTAATACATGGGCTGAATCCAGTCCGGCTGGTTCTCCTATAATAACCGGCATAGCCTATGGAGGCGGCAGGTTTATTGCTGTATGTGATGGAGGGGGACAAACATGGTGGACAAATAATATTTTCTTAGGAACCTGGAATAGTTCAGCTGCCGGAACAGGACGCTTTTTTGATATTGCATACGGTAATAATCGTTTTATCGCGGTTGGGGATTGTACAAATCCTGTAGCATATTCCAGTTATATGGTTTGGTCATCCGATGGTGGTGTAACATGGAATGACTCAAGCCCTGTTGGTGGAGAATGGCTGCATGGCATAGCTTATGGAAATAATCGTTTTGTTACGGTTGGATACCGTGGGCAGATATGGTATTCAGTTGATGATGGTGTATCATGGAATGATGCCTCAATATCATTTGATATCGATTTACTAAGTGTAGCCTATGGAAACACGCATTTTCTTGCCGTGGGTGGCGCTAATCCGTAAATAGCGGCTTTTGCAATGGCTTGCCTCCCTTTTATAGTGCGGCATCCGTCTCTTGTTTCTGCTTAATCATTCGTAGAGAGTATATATGGTAAAGTAAATGCGGTTTATCCGTTTTCAAGCCCTCGACAAACTCACGCTTTTACGTTAGATTTTTTATGTATCATTGTTTATATTTAGTTGTTTGGAAAAGAGACTATTTAATAGGGGCCTTGAGAATGAAAAAAATGGTGTTTGCTTTTGTTTTAATCCTGATGGCTTTGATGTTTGCCGCTTGTGAGGGCGGAACAGGGCGGTTTCCGGCTTTGAGCGCTGAAAATATGATCGTGATCGGCGGAGAAGCAATGCCAAAATCCCTTAATATGTATATTAACTATGGAAGTTTCAGCATCGAGGTGTGTCAACTGCTCTATGAAAGTCTGTGCGAAAGGGACATGGAAACATGGAAGCTCAAAGGCAGACTGGCGGAGAGCTGGACCGTAAGCCCCGACAAGCTCACCTATACCTTTGTGTTGAACAAAAACGCCAAGTGGGCGGATGGCAGCCCCGTTACTTCAGAAGATGTGATTTTTACCTATGATACGATCATGGATGAGAACAACCTGACCAGCCTGTTCCGTATGGATTTTGAAGCAAACTTTGAAGATATTTATGCTGTTGATGAATACACCGTAATATTTAAAGCGAAGAGTAAGCGTTGGTCGAATTTTATCATTGCCTATTCTTTTATAGTACTGCCCAAACATGAATATGACGGTATGGATTTTAATAAGGATTTCAACCTTATGCTGCCCCCGGGTTCAGGACCTTATATAATAGAAAACGTAGAACCCGACCGGTTTATCACTTTAAAGAGACGGCCCGATTATTGGTGCAAGCAACTTCCAAATAAAGCGAACATGTACAATTTTGAATATATAAAATATAAATTCATCTTGGAAGATGAAATCCGCTTGGAAGCCTTAAAAAAAGGAGAGATTGATATTATGTTGCCGCCTTCTGCGAAAGATTGGATAGAATGGGTAGAAGAAGATCCTCCTCATCAGTTACGGCAGAACTGGATTATGGCCAAAAGAGTTTATAATTACAAGCCTGAAGGGTATGCCGGTTTTCATATGAATCTGCGCAGAAAAATATTTAAGGATGTACGGGTAAGACAGGCTTTAGCCTATCTGTTAAATGTGGATCTGATTAATGAAAAGATCATGTATAATCAATATATTCCTTTGCGATCATATTACCCGGAGTTTTTTAATACAGACGCCGATCTCCCCGATTATTCCTATAATCCTGAACGAGCTCGTGAGCTGTTGGCCGCTGCCGGTTGGGACAGGGTAGCGAGTGACGGTGTGCTTATCAATGAAAAGGGCGAACGCTTTGAAATTGAATTTACGTATATAGGTCAAAGTTTTGAGAAGCACTTGACCATTTATAAGGAGGATTGCGGCAAGGTTGGGATCAACATTAACTTGAATCTGATTTCAGCTGCTGCCTATCGAAAAAAGGTGTTCGAGGATTTTGATTTTGATATGGTATTGGCGGCTTGGGGCAGGGGGTCGGGTACACGCTTTCCCTCGATCGAAGACGGCTGGCGCAGCGACCGTGCCGACACGCCCAATACCAATAATATTGTGGGCTATAAAAATACGCGGTTGGATGAACTCATCGACCCTTATCTGGAAGAATACGATATTGAGAAGCGTATTCAGCTCTTAAAAAAGATAGATCTCATACTTACCAATGATGTGCCTGTGATTTTAATGTGGTATGGGCCATATACGAGGTTGTATTATTGGAACAAGTTTGGCATGCCGCCCACTGTATTCAAGAAATATACAGATGATGCTTCGGAAGACAGCTATATAACCAACTGGAGCATGGATCAGGATAAACTGAAAGCGCTGCAGCAGGCCGTGCAAAACAACACCGCGCTTCCGGACGAAGAAATCGATGTGTTCTATGATGAAAGCTTGAAAGAAAGATATGCTGAGATATCTGATTAAACGTCTGTTACTCATTATTCCCACTCTCATTGGAGTCAGCATTGCCTGTTTTCTGCTTACCCGTATTCTGCCGGGAGGACCCATCGAGCAGGCCATTATGCGCATGACCTCGGGCGGCCAGCAGATGCACAGCAAAACCGTGGAGACCAAAGAGGTCGAGCGTCTGAAAAAAATCTACGGTTTTGACAAGCCGATTCACGAACAGTACTTTTCCTGGATGGGAAAGATTGTGGTGGGGGACTTCGGAGAGTCCTTCCGCACATTCCGTCCGGTGTTGAGCGAGATCGCCGAGCGCCTGCCCATCTCACTCACCTTCGGACTGACCGGTTTTCTGTTGTCCTATCTGATCTGCATCCCTCTGGGTATTAAAAAGGCGCTTTCTCACAGGAGTATCTTCGATACGGCTTCCAGCGTGATCGTGTACGTGGGCTATGCCATACCCGGATTCGCGCTGGGCGTTCTGCTGTTGGTGTTTTTAGGGGGCGGAAGTTTCCTTAATCTGTTTCCCCTATCCGGGGTCGTGTCGGATAATTTCGAGTTCCTGCCCTGGTACATGAAGATCCTGGATTTTCTGCACCACATGGTGCTGCCCGTATTCTGTTACAGCATAGGGGGCTATGCCATCCTCACTACTCTTATGAAAAACTCATTAATGGAGGAGTTAAACAAGGACTATATCCGTACGGCGTTGGCAAAAGGACTGCCCTACAATAAAGTGGTGTTCCGGCACGCGCTGCGCAACGCCTTTATCCCCATCCTGACTGGATTGGGCAGATTATTCGCAATATTTTTTGCCGGCTCCATCCTGATTGAAAAGGTCTTTTCCATCCCGGGTATGGGCCTGTTGAGTTTTGAAGCCATGCTGAACAGGGATTATCCGGTTGTATTGGGAATTATTATAATTACCACGCTTTTTAATCTGCTGGGGAGGTTGATCTCCGACTTTTCATTGGCGGTCGCCGATCCCCGCATAAGTTTTGAGTAGACTAGGAGTATAAGCAGCATCTATGAAACTGCGTATTTCGCCTCTTACACAGAGAAGACTGGGGCGTTTTTTAAAAATCAAACGGGCGTTTATCGCTTTATGTATACTGCTCGGGCTGTTCTTTTTATCGCTGTTTAGCGAGTTGATTGCCAATGACAAGCCCTTGCTTATCCATTATGAAGGAAAACTCTATTTTTTCGCTGCTTATAATCTTTACGCGGACAAGGAGTTTGGGGGAAAGTATCAAACCGAAGCGCTCTATCGGGAGCTGGCCCGCTCGGAACGCTTTCAAGCCGGTACGGGGAACTTCATGCTTTTTCCGCTTATTCCCTACAGCCCCTACACCTCGACGCTGGATGAGCTTGAGGGCACGCCGCCCACAGCGCCGGACGCTAAGCACATCCTGGGCACGGACGACAGGGGAAGGGATGTGTTCGCCCGACTGTTATACGGCTTTCGTATCTCACTGACCTTCGCCCTGGTGCTTCTGCTTTTGGAAATTGTGATCGGCTGCATCATAGGCGGCCTGCAGGGCTATATGGGAGGAAAATTCGATTTGATTATGCAGCGTTTTATCGAGGTGCTGTCCGCGCTGCCCTTTTTATATGTGATTATTCTGATCGGCAGTGTACTGGGCCAGAGCTTTTCCACCCTGATTATCATCATGGCGGTGTTCAACTGGATAGGTCTTTCCTATTATATCAGGGCCGAGTTCCTGCGTCTTAAAAAATATCAGTTTGTGGACGCGGCCAAGGTGTTGGGAGTAAAAAGATTTAAAATACTTTTTTCCGAGATTCTGCCCAATGCTTTGACGCCCATTATCACCTTTATGCCCTTTTCCTTGATCAGCGCGGTCTTCACCCTCACGGCTCTGGATTATCTGGGTTTCGGGCTGCCCGCGCCCACTCCCAGCTGGGGCGAGCTCATCAGACAGGGCATGGGCAATCTTTCCAGTTACTGGCTTTCCGTGTATCCCTTTATCGCCCTGTTTTTAACACTGCTGCTGTTAACCTTTGTGGGGGAGGGTGTGCGTGAGGCCATGGATCCCAAAGAGTACACAAAAATGGAGTAAAATGAGCGTGACAAAAAAGGATTTGGTAAAAGTAAACAACCTCTCTATAGGTTTTACGGTTGAGGAGCAGTACATCCAGGCGGTGGACTCGGTTTCTTTTAGTTTGGGGCAGGGTGAGAGTCTGGGTCTGGTAGGAGAATCGGGCTGCGGCAAAAGCGTAACCGCCATGTCCATTTTAAAACTGCTGCCCATACCGCCGGGACGGATCGAAAAGGGCAGTATCGTGTTCAACGGAAAAAATATTCTGTCTCTTGCTCCAAAGGAACTGTATGGTATACGGGGTAAGGAAATCGGCGTGATCTTTCAGGAGCCCATGACCAGCCTTAATCCGGTGAAAAGAGTGGGTGAGCAGGTGGCCGAAGCGCTTACCATCCACTTGCCGGAGATGCCCGCAGACAAAGTCCGCAGCAGAATCCTTGCGCTTTTTAAAGAAGTGGGACTGCCCAATCAGGAGGATATATACGGTATGTACCCTCACAGCCTGTCCGGGGGAATGCGGCAGCGGGTGGTAATCGCCATTGCCATCGCCTGTAATCCGAAGTTGCTGATCGCGGACGAGCCCACCACGGCCCTGGACGTGACCATTCAGGCTCAGATCATGGAATTGATCGAATCATTGCACAAACAGTACAATATGGCGCTGATTTTAATTACCCACAATATGGGTCTGGTTGCCACCACCTGCGACAGAGTAATCGTGATGTACGCGGGCAGGTTCGCCGAAGTGGCCGCCGTGAAAGATCTGTTTAAGCAGCCGCTGCATCCTTACACAAACGGACTTTTACAGTCCATTCCCACACTGGATACAAAGGGAGGAAAACTTTCTTCGATAAAGGGCACGGTCCCTCATCCCAGCAAGTTTTTACCGGGCTGCCGCTTTGCGCCGCGCTGTCCCGACCGCTTTAAGCAGTGCGATCAAAACACACCTCCTCCGCTTAAAGAACACAAAAAAGGGCATTGGGTTTCATGCTGGCTTTATTAAAAACAGAGGAATATAATGGCAAGTGATTTGTTAGCTGTTAAGCACTTAAAAAAATACTTTCCCGTGCAAAAGAATATGTTTTTCGGCAAGAAGGCCTTCATTCATGCGGTTGATGGGATTTCATTTGCCATAGGACCCCGGCAGACCATAGGTTTGGTCGGGGAATCGGGTTGCGGCAAGACCACACTGGGCAGAACCCTTGTTAATTTGGAGAAACCCACTGCAGGCGAAATATATTTTAAAGGAAAAAATACCGCAGACTTTAAATACTCGGAATGGTATGAGTACAGAAAATCCGTTCAGTTTATTTTTCAGGATCCGTACTCTTCGTTAAATCCCCGCAAGACAGTACTTGATATTGTCACAACGAGTTTGCGTTCGTCCAACCTGCTGTATTCAAAAAAAAAGCTCGCCGGGAGAACGGAGGAGCTGCTGAAACTGGTTGGACTTTCTACTCAGTATTGTCATCACTATCCGCATGAGTTTTCCGGCGGACAGCGCCAGCGCATTTCAATTGCCAGAGCGCTGGCCCTCTCTCCCGAGCTGCTCATCTGCGATGAACCGGTATCGGCTTTGGATGTATCGATCCAGGCGCAGGTTTTGAATCTGCTGAACGGACTTAAAAATAAGTTTAACCTGTCTCTTATTTTTATTTCCCATGATTTGGCGGTGGTTAAACATGTATCGGATATGATTTTCGTTATGTACCGGGGAAAGATCGTGGAAAAAGCACCGGGAGCCAGTCTGTTTGCTCATACCGGTCATCCTTATTCCAAAGCGCTTATCTCGGCTATTCCCGAACCTAAAGTTGGAAAGTCAAAGGAGCGCATCATTCTTAAGGGCGATGTTTCCACGCCTGTGGGAGAGATGAAAGGTTGCTGCTTTCAGGACAGATGCTATATGGCTCAAAAGATTTGTAAAAAACAAGAGCCGCCTGCTAAACAGGTGGCCAAAGAGCATACGGCCTTTTGTCATTTTGCCTAAAACCCGTCGAAGGTCAGAGACTCAACATTATAAATCAAGCCCGGTTTAGTCAGCAACACCTCGTAACTCTTGATGATTTCATTATCACCGCCTTCGTTCAGCACGATATAAATAGTGGCCAGTGTTTGCGGCACATTGTACGCCGAGTAATAATGTACCTGAATTTGATACGTGCCTCCGGGAGGGCTTGAATGAGTATAAATTTGCGGCCCGTAACCGGGATAATCCGTGCCGATATCGAGCACACCGCCCGATTCCGTTTTTTTATGGTTCCATTTACACAGTTCCCCTGAAGGCTCCTTGATCCAAAAATCAATATGGGTACCGTCCGTATCCCAGATCAGGATCATGCGCAGTCGCACGGCCGGAGTATCGGAATAAAAGGTAACACTGTCGCTGTAAATTTTATTTTTGGTTTCAATTTCAACATACACGCTGTTGAGTCCTCTAAAGGCCACAAATTTTCTTTCGAACCTGCCGTTTGCAACCGGAACCATAAAGGGCAGTCCGTTGTACACAAGGGTGAGCCAGGGAACGCTTATAGAGGTCTCCCCCTTTATATACACGATTCTGTCGGACGACCAGCCGTTTTTGGGCGAGGTGAGTCGTACGTAATCTTCCGCGCAGCTGTTGTTAGCAATAAAAAAAATAAAAAGCAGAATAAATATTTTTTTGATATACATTATTTTAAACATGATTTTCATGATAACAAAATCATGTTCGCGCTACAAGCTTTTTACAAAAAAATCAGTTGTGTGGCTGATTTAAATTTATTGCCATAGACTACATTGACTCCTTCACGATTTGGCAGTATATACATATTATAATGAAGATAAAGCACGAGGAGTTCTAAGCTCATGAAAATAATCAAACATTCTGCGGCAGTACTTTTGCTTGTCTGCCTTTTTGTTGTTTCCATTTCAGCAGAGTCTACAGTTATCCCCGGTCTGCACCATTACGTGCTGGATAACGGTATGGAACTGTTCGTTTTTGAGAATCACGCAGTGCCTTTGGTGACGATTCAAATTACATTTCGCTGCGGCGCTTTGGCGCAAGCTCCGGAAACGGCCGGACTGTTTCATCTGTATGAACATATGCTGTTCAAGGGTAATAAAGTATACAAAAGCGACAGCGACTTTCAAGCGGCCATGAAAGAGATCGGTGTTACCTCCTGGAACGGCGGTACCTCTACGGAGTATGTAGATTATTATTTCACCGTACCGGCGGACAAACTGGGGAAGGGGCTTGAGTTCTGGGCCAACGCGGCACGTTACCCGCTTTTTTTGGAAGATGAGCTTGAAACCGAAAAGCAGGTGGTGCTTAACGAAATAAAGGGGTACCACAATGATCCAGGGCGGATTTATGAAAGCGCGATGAACAACCATCTGTTTTATCTTTATCCCTGGCGAAAGGATGTCAGCGGTCCGGAATGGAATGTGCAGGACGCGAGTCGGGAGAGCATGCTGGCCATCCAGAATGGCTACTATATACCTAACAACGCAGCCTTGTTTATCGGCGGGGATGTTAATCCGGAACAGGCATTGGCGCTGGTTAACCGTTACTTTGGCGATTGGGCTCAAGGATCCGATCCATGGCAGACAGGCGCGCCTCCGCATCCCTTTTTAAAGGAAGATGTATTTCTCTATTACGGCGATGAATCAATGTACCAGGGTTTGATGGCCGTTGATCTCAGGCTGCGTGGTCCGGACGTACTGGATGATCCCAAAGCAACCTATGCCGCCGATGTGTGGCTGATGCTGCTGGAAGATCCTCATGGACGCTTTAAGACAAATATCTTTTCCAAAGTTCCTGGTGTTTATAGAAAAGAGCTTATCGATGCCTCGTACTATACCCAAAGAGACGGAGCAGCTATTTATTTTCGCACGTATCTGGTTGCGGATGGGACAGAGAACAGTACCGAGCAGGCACTTCTTTTTAAAAAGGCAATTATTCAAGAGATGAATGAGATCATTAAAGATCCGGAGTATTTCAGTCAGGCTGATTTTAATCTGGTAAAGACCAGGCTGGAGGATAAGCAGCTCTTGGAAATGGAGACGGCATCACAGCTTATCTCATCGCTTTCTTTTTGGTGGTCGTCGGCTAATACGGAATATTATTTGGGATATATTGATAATATGAAAAAAATTACTTTCAGTGATGTTAAAAATTATATTCAAAAATACATAACCAGCAGAAAAATGCTGTTGGGCGTGCTCATGAATCCCGCTGATCTGGTAACGAAAAGTATGAAATTCAAGGAAGCCGGTTTCAAAGAGATACAAAAGGCCAATGCCTTCTGGTGGGCTGATAAGTAAAAGGAGGAATGATGTGAAAAAAGGAACGGCTTGTATTCTGATTGTACTTTTTATTATCAGTTTTTTATCATGTAAAACGAGCGACAACTTTGTGGAGCAGAATAGACAAAACATCGCTCGCTTAATGCTGAAAAACGGGATTCCGCTTATTATCAAGAAAAATGAAAACAATAGAGTGTTCTCCCTGCTCATCGGTCTTAAGGGCAATGTAATATACACCCCGGAAGGCAAGGCCGGAATAGAGGGAATAACACTGCAAATGCTCACCAAGGGTTCGGAGGCTTACAGTTACGAGGCTCTGCAAAGGATCCTTTTCGAGAAAAGCTCCGGCATAAGCGCGTTTTACGGCTCATTCGACTATTCGGCATTCAGTCTTTTTACTCTGGACAAGTATTTTGCCGAGCTCTTTCCGCTTTATATCGATTGTTTTTTACATCCCGCCTGGGATGAAGAGCAGTTCAAGCTTGTGTTAAATGATATGAAGATCAAATATCAACAGGAGATGAACGATCCTTACTCACGGCTCGTTACCAAACTGCACGATTATTTTTTCAAAGCGCATCCGTATCTGGCCTACTTCGGAGGAACGGCTGAATCGCTTAAAAATATCACCCTGCAAGACGTAAAAAACTACTATAAGAAGACGTTTACTCCGGAGCGCATGTATGTGGTGGCTGTGGGAAACTTTGACGAGCAACTGCTGTTCGATCAGTTGAACGGCAGTCTTGGGGAACTGCCGCTGCCGGCCGAAGAACGGCCGGAGCCTCATGTGCCCTCTTTTTCAAAGCTTGCCCAATCGGAGCTGTACCTGGAACCCTTTGCCGCCTCGCAGGGATTGGCTTTTGTGCGCGCCGATTTCCCGGCTCCCGACCGTAATCATCCGGATTATCCGGCGGTTGTTTTGGCCTCCGCCATGCTCGATGATCTGTTGTTTGAACTGGTACGCATTCAGCACGGAGCAGGCTACGGTGTATGGGCGTATGCGTTCGGATTCAAGGAGAATTATGCAAGCATCGTGGTTTATAAGACCACAGTTCCGGAAAAAGTAAAACGCTATATTGATACGGCTATCGGGTACATGATGCAGGGACGCTGTGTGGGCGCGAAAGTATCCGCTTCGGCTGCCGGGAAAGGGGGGATCGGAGCGGGCGATGATCCCGAGCTTTCTCAGGGTAAGTTTGTGCCCATAGCAGACGCGTTGGAGTTTTATAAAGCCCAGTTTATTACGAGTTATTATGGTGCTCAGGCCACTAACTCATCAATTGCCTCGCAAATATTATCATCGCTTATTTATTCGGATGATCCCATCAGTTATCTCTATTTTGTGGAAAAGATAAAAGCGGTGACTGAACGGGACATTGTGCGGGTGATAAAAAAGTATTTTTATGAGCAGCCCAAGATGTGGATGGTCCTAAGCTCGGACGACGTGCTTGAAAAGATTAATAAACAGGATTATATGCATTTTCTTGGTGAGGGCGAATAAAGGGTGTAAAAGTCTTATTGCATGCAGAGGAAAATATACCGCAATCCGCATTTACCGGTTTTTTATTGTTGATGTCTTGCCGGATGATTTGAGTCGGCATGAAGATATAACCTGTTTTATGATTATCACTAGAGCGCTAAACGATTATTTGCTGCTTATTGGCAGGTATGATCTCAAAGCAGAGAAATATAGAATTTGTAACTATAACCTCATCTCGTTTCATTGTCTCTACTTGAGTCCATCCTGCCTGATAAATCGTACAGTATTAATTTGAAAAATCAGATTCCTCGTAGTATAATAATTGTTAAATAACCAACGTGGAGTTAACATGAAAAGATTAATACCTTTTATTTTCATAGCTGTCTGTTTAACAGGTTGCGGCACGTTTTATGCCGCTGTTGACAGCGGAGGGGATAATGTATTTGAAGATAACAGTATTATTGTGGAAAAGCACTTGGATCCCTTGCAGGTAGATCTCAAGATAACCAACAAAACAAATAAAGACATGGAAATCCTCTGGGATAAATGTCTCTATGTGGATGTGACCGGGGCCTCATATGATATAATACATTCAGGAGTTAAGTTTACAGAAGATGGAACTATTATAAATCCTCAGACTATAATAAAATCAAAGCAAACACATGTTGATTTTATCACACCAATCGAGGCAATTAAAAATAGAAAACAAGTTCATGAATGGAAAACTGAAATGTATGCGACTCATCATCAAACAACCGAGCAGATATATATTATCGGAGAAGATATTGACTATAGGGAGCAAAATGAACTGGTGGATTTAGTGGGCAGGGAATATAACATACATCTTGTTGTGCTTGTTGGTTCACAGAAATTAACATACGACCTCACCGGGAAAATAACAGATATAATAGATTTGTTAAAAGATTGATGCGTGCGGGCCTTTTCGCGATATTTCCTGAATAATAATTAAACTTTCCATATCGTTCGCTGTATTTTAAAAAATAGTGTAAGTGCTGCTGCTTATGCTGTAAGGAAACACAGGAGAAATGTGCTCTTTATACACTCGCCATGCGATTTTTTCTCTGTTGACTGTTTCCCCAATACGGGTATTTACATTCCATACCACACCAAGGAATGAGTCTATTCATACTAAAGTATGATTGTGAAACCTAATGGATGAGTATAATGTTAACATGTAAATAATTGATATGATCCGTATGGATCATTTGAAAGGAGAATCATCATATGAAAACTGGTAAAAAAAATAACAGTGTGGCAATGTTTTTTTATATTTTCATGATTTTAATTCTCATTGCAAGCGCAATCTCCTGTGCACCGCCTGGTTTGAACGATAAGCACGGCGGTGCCGGTGCCGAGACCGACATGAGTGATTATTACACAAAGGAAGAGGTCGACGGCCTGATCGATGGTGTTCTGGCAGGGCTGGGGACTTATTATACCAAAGAAGAGGTAAATGATTTGATCGCGGAACTGTCGGGTAATGAGATAAATCTTAACGATTATTATACAAAGGCCGAGGTGGACGACCTGCTTGCCGGCAGTTCGACGGACTTAAGCGCTTATTACACAAAGGTCGAGGTTGATAATCTGATTTCCGGCAGTTCACCTGATTTAAGTTCTTATTATACAAAATACGAAGTAGATAATCTGTTTGCTGCGAATTCATATGGATATTTGGCTTATTCATCAAGCGGAGTCCAATTTCAATTTGGCGACCAGGAGGATTGGGTTGATATTCCATATCTAAGCACAACATTCAACCTGTCCTCACGTAAAAGGGTGAAAATTACGGCTTTTGGTTCGGTTCACATGTCTGTACTAAGGGATTGCAGCCGAGGCGCAGTAAGCTTTCGTTATGTAATAGACGGCAACGCTTACAACGGAGTTTATGCCAGCATTATGGGAGATTCAATGGATCCCGATCCCGAATCTTTTGTTAAACTCTATATTGATGTACCGTGGGCAATGACCCGAATTCAATATCTGGAGGCAGGCAGTCATACTGTTAAAATCCAGGTAAAGTCCTCAAATCCTGGGTCTCCCACACAATCAATGCTTCAACATAGTCGCTATTTATATGTAGAGACGATAGACAGCGTAACCAACTAATCATAGGTCCTGGGGGGATTGGATCATTAAAATTACAGCGTGTTGATCGCTGCCGGCTCCTGCCGGTGGCGATTTTTTTTACCCTCTTCCTGTTTCCGCTTGTTTTCCATTTTTTTTTCTATATACTTTAAAGAGAGAAATAAGTAATACTGCCTCGAGGGAGAGTGTCATCATGTATGAGAAAATCGAGAAGCTGCGATGTCCGAAATGTGATTCAGAGATGGAAAAAGTGGAATATGAAGGCGTTAAAATCGAACGCTGTAAAAAGTGCAAGGGCATCTGGTTCGATGCGTTTGAAAAGGATGAACTGAAAGCAAAACCCGGTTCCGAATCTGTGGACAGCGGCGACAAGGAGACGGGAAAAGCATATAATAAAAAAAAGCAGGTTAACTGCCCGAAATGTCTGACTCCGCTGACAAGAAAAGCGGATGTCCGGCAGAAACATATTATTTATGAATACTGTGATACATGTCACGGAGTTTTTTTTGATGCGGGCGAGTTCACGGACTTTAAACAAGAGACAATCTTGGATTATATTAAAAGAATAATTATAAAGAAATAATAATTGCTATTCTAAAATACTGAATCTACCTAATAGCAGGCTGTCTATGATTACCATAAATAAAAAAGATCTGACAATTATTACTGCAAAAGAACAAGATATTCATTCCGTATTTTATGTATTAAAAAATGCCGCTGAATGGCTTGAGGGAGAAGGCATAAATTACTGTCAGGACTGGCATGATCCTTCTGAGGAGTTTAAGAAGCGGATAAAAAACAGTCTTAATAATAATGAATTTTACCTGGTTAAATATGAAAATAAAGTGATCGGTTGTTTTAGACTGCAATCGGAGGATAAACTGTTATGGGGAGAGAGAAACGATGAGGCCGGATATGTTCACTATTTAACAAGGCTCAGCACCTTACATGCTAAGAATGTGGGAAAGTCAATCTTAGAATGGATTGAAGAGTATTGCAGAAAAAAGAATAAAAACTATGTAAGACTCAACTGTGGAATGAATTCACTTGTACTTCGCGGCTATTATGAGTTGCTTGGATTTAATAATGTGGGGACAGTAGTAGTAGATAATGAAGAATTATCCTTATATGAGAAAGAATTGTAATGAGGAATTCCTTCCTTGCGAAGATATAATCTATTAATCTTAAAATGGTAAAATACAGCAGCAAGCCATAAGTATATTATATCTTGTAATTATTCCATGCCCGAGCTTTGGGAAAAGCTGACTTCAACGGATCTGTCTGTTGTGTTATTTTTTGTAAACGCACGCTGTATATACTTCTCTGCGCAGGCAAACACAAGCTTATTGACGGCGAACTGTTCGGTGCTTCTATTTTTTGCCAAGTCGAGAATACGTTGATAACATGTCAATGCCTTTCGGCGCCTGCCCAATAGATCGTGACAAATACCCAGCAGCAATAAGCTGTGTGTTTCTTCATTAAGCGACTGTTTCTGCTCTTGTGTGTTTTGGATAACGGAAAGGGCCTTTTTATGATTTCCTTCATGAATAAGCATTTTACAGAGGATATGGTAAAATAGAATCTCCGTATTATCTGTTTTTAAGGCTTTGAATAATAATACTTTTATTCTGTCTTTTTTGTATGGTTTTTCTTCATGCAAAATATGTGCTTCACGGTATATGTTCATGGCTTGGAGTTTATAAGCGTGTTGAAAGCAGTAGCCTTTCAGCCTGCGGGTATGCCGAGAGTCTATGTTTTTTTCATAGATAGACCAGAAGTCAAATCCAATGTAGTGATTATTGCTCGCGGGCACAGGTCCTGAAGCAACCCAGAATTTAAACCGTTCGGGTAAAAACACCACGCTGTTGATATTGTTGGGCGCGGCAATGATCCCAGACACGCTACGCTCGGTTCCTGTCGTAAAGTGGATATGATCGCCTAAAAAGCAGGCGGCTGTTTCAGGGTCAATGGCGCCCTTGTGCGCGTGGATGAGCTGCTGCAGGCGCAGATAACGAGTTTTGGCGGATTCATTAATATGCAGGTTGTGCAGAAAATCGACTTTTTGCATTTCTGCGGTTAAGGCGATATTTGTTAATACCAGGTTGCCCTGTTCCATGCTTCTAACGGCCGCCTGCTGCGAATTGAACTCTACAACCACTGCCTTTTTTGTTTTGCTTTCCGCCAGAAGCAGGGCCCCGCAAAAGCCCCGCTTGTTGGATTTTATAAGCGAAACTGCCTGCTCGATGTTACACGCTTTGCGCAATATCATGGTGCTCATGCTTAAAAATCCCCAGCCGCACGCCTGAACACTATCCAAAAACAGATTGTGTCCGCAGAGCACAAGACCCTTTTCATTCATGCCTGTGGGCGAACACAGTCCGGCCGTGGTTATTTCCACATACTTATAACCGTCATACGGATGATAGAAGCAGACTGTCTGGTTGGCTGGGAAACTCTCGATGCCGGCATAGTCCATGTTTCTGCCGATTATAAGCTTTTTGCTCGCGGTAACGTCGTCTTTCACGGCAAAAGAGCTGCAGGCGTTTAACGAGATGCCTGTTTTTTTAAATCCTTTGGTCAGCTGTTTTATAAGTTTGGGAACGAGAACCAACCCCACGCTGGGGTGGTGGTACGCCCTGAATATGACTGAAAAGGGCAGGCCGCTGCCGTCCGCCATTCCTTTCATATGATCTATCATCTCCTGGGGCTGAGACTTTTTGGCAGGACCACAAATTTCGTGATGTAAATAAAGTGCGAACAGCCTGTCCTTTAATGACGTATTCTTACGCCTGCCGTTTATGGGATTGGCGTAAAAGGGCAAAGCCCCGCTGCGGATTTCTTGTTTTAACAGCGTGCCGTGTTGATAACCCATTTCATATGATGAGCCCTGAACATAGCAGATATTAATATTTTCTATTTTTTGTTTCCACGCTTTGCTTAATATTTTTTCATACTGCTTTTGAATTTGTTTCTCCTAATACATATTTATTATGCTGACACATTCTGTGTCATAATTTTTTTCGGATACCAGTTCTGAAATACACTGGTAAAGATAAATAGAGGCACAAGCATGACGTAACTTAGCACGCGCCAGAATAATTCGTGGCCTACACCGTTGAATGAGAGAAACCCCAATAGGGCACAAAGCATGAAGTAAAGACCCCACACGCCGCAGATGATCTGGTTGGTTTTTATAAACGCGTGACTATGCCAGAGGGGTTTGGGCAGATTGTAACGTGAATACTCGCCGGTAAGAGTAAAGGCAGTCATCAAAGAGCCTAGCCAGAGTGCGCTTAAGAATAGATTGTCGAAGAAAAATATAGCGCTTACATATAATTGAATGTTAAAAATTTTAAATACAGCTGCAAGCGTCAGGTATACCACGGTACCGATCTCGAACAGTGTAGGTCGATTGCTCACAATATGATAAATAAAAATGACCAGAGCCAAGCCGGCCGAGGTTAATAAAGGAACAGCGCTTGTGCTTAAGCCGCCCCAGATCCATTTTATAATCCAGGGGATGAACATAACATTGAGCCAGAGCATGCCGGGAATTTTGATCGGTCCTCTGTGCTGCTGAATGTGATCCTGGGGACTTTTGTCGCCGCTTTCCACAGGAGAAGTATTTTCATCCTGGTCGTGATTGTTATTTCCGCCGAACAACTCTCCCATTTTCATGACCAGACCCAACTCTCCGTCTATTTTCATTTTTCCGTCCATAACCGCCTGCTGTCCGTTTAATTTCCCGGTGGCTATATCTATCCATGTGTTTTCCGTGGTGGTTATGACTGTTGTCGGGTTATCGATTTGTCCTTTATAGGCCTTGCAGACATTGTCTTTTATGGCCAGGAAATAAGGTGAGTCATCAAGCTTAAACTGAACACTGCCTTCAAAATCCGGTACGCCTGCGGGTTTGTACTGCATGGCCATGCCTGCCAGAAATGATTTAATACCCCCGGAATTGAGTTTTAGCTCTTTGGTGTTATTGTTTATTTTAATTGGCTTCCTCGAAACCGGTTCAAAACTTTTCCAATATTGATTGCCCATTTTACGGAACTCCTCGACAGCCTTTTTGGTATATGCAGTGCGTGCTATTATTTCCTTATTAGTCTTATCACTCATAGTACCGTTCTTACCCACTTCGAAACCTGCCTGTTCCACAAGTTTATAGAAAGCCGAATAAGTGGCCTGCATTTCCTCTATGTGGAGGGGTTCGGCACCGCCGATAAGGATGTTGCCAATAAATTTATTATGCTCTGATTTAAAGCTTTTTTCAAATGCGCTTACCAGTGCATCGAAATGAGAGCGTTCGGGAAAACCGGCCACAGAAATAAGAAATACCTTGTTACGCCACTCCGGATTTCTGGGGGGGTGCCCCGTAACTCCATTACGTTCAATCAGTTCCGGTTTTACCAATGGAATTTGCCTGTCCAATAAATTCTTAACAATTCCCGGCATGTTGTAATAGTAAAGCGGAAAAGCGTAGACAATAAGCTGTGCTGAAACTATTTTCTCTAAAATGCCCCCCATATCATCTCTGTGGATACAGCGGCCGGGTGTTTTTGTCCAACAGGTAAAACAACCGCGGCAGGGATTAATTGAAAGATCCCGGACAAGGATCTCTTCCGTGTGACAGCCGGCATTTTTCAAGCCGGTTATAAAATGCTGTGCCACGTGATATGATGAAGATTTTTTACCTCGGGGGCTACCCAGGAATGTTAGTGTCTTCATTTTGTGTCACTCCTAAATTTTCGATTATACTGATGATAATCCGGCTTAACTGCTTGATGTTTTCAGAACCCACCTCATCGCTCAGGTTTTGGCCGGATTGTTTGAATCTTTCGATGGCCTGTTTAAACAACTCTCTGCCTTTTTCCGTTATAGCCAGGCTGTATGAGCGTCTGTCGCCTTTAATGGGATTACGGAGAATAGCTCCCCTCTGTTCCAGCTTGTCCAGTACCCTGGTAATCTTTGCCGGAGGCATGAGTGAGTACTGAGAGAGCAGGGTGGGTGTGGGCTTTTCATGATGGATGATATTGAAAAGCGCTTCAAACTCATGTCCTCCGATACCGAGCGGACCGAACACCTGTTTTTCGCCTAGTTCGAATAACAGTTTGCCCAGATGGATTATGGCCACAATCAGCATGGCAGGCTGGCTGATGCTTTTTAAGGCCTGCCAGGCGTTTTCATATGAAATATTATTATTTGAAACAATCATAATTAAAAATATATCACATGAAATTAAAAACGTCAAGCAGATTTTTATTAAATAAAAAGATTTTTTCTTTTCATAAGCAAGTATTTTAAGGTGATATAACGGATTAAGGTACATTACGATACCTGTAGTTAATTTCCTCAAAGTACATTTCAGAAAAACAGTTTAAAATAGCGACTAAAACATTAATTGAATTGATTATAATTTGTAGAGGTGGCACCTCTCTGCTGGAGTGGTATAGAGATGAGTAAAAAGAAAAAAACACATACTATCGGCTTCTTATTCGACTATTTGAAGGAAGTAAACAAGGAAGATGAATTCGATTATAAAAAAGGTAAAATCCTTATTGTAGAAGATGATAAGAATATTCGTAAAGTAATAATCAGATATCTGATCAACAATTCCTATAAAAATTTCATACAGGCAGCAAACGGAAGACAGGGACTGGAAGCGCTGTATGAATACACACCCGACCTGATTATCTGTGATTACAATATGCCTCACATGAAAGGTGATGTGTTCCATGATAAGATGCTGTCAAGTATAGGAAGATTATTGAAATCCAATCTGCGTAATTATGATCTTCCGGCGTGTTACGGCGGGGATGAATTTATTATCACCCTTCCCGAGACTAATCTTAAAAACGCGCTTAAGGTGGCAGAAATATTGAGGAGTAAAATTAAAAACAAACATATTGAATATGAAGGTCAAATATTGATGGTCACTGCCAGTTTCGGTGTGGCTTCATTACGCGATCATGCGGATTTACCGCGGAAAAGTCCGAACAATTTAAAAACAGAAACTGTCCCAAATGCGGCAGTAATGATCTTATCGTCGGTCGTGACAGAGTTGTAGCCTTTGCCTAGTTCCCTGCGTGATATTTTTTATTACGCTGAAAAGATGCTATTTATATACTTCTTATTTTTTTCATTTATGCTCTTGCACACGACAGGCTATTAATTTAATCTTTGAAAGTGGATATCTCACGTTTCTTACCTCCCTACCATCATCCGCTGGCAATATACGGGATAATCGCCCTGCTGATAATCATAATTCCGCTTCTTCTGAAAAGAATAAAAATTCCGGTCATCATCGGGCTTATTATCGCGGGTATGGCGATTGGTCCGTTTGGTTTTCATGTTCTCGAAAAAGATGCGGCCGTAGACCTGCCTGCCACAATCGGCATTCTGTATATCATGTTTCTCGCCGGATTGGAAATCGATCTTTTTCAGTTTGCGCAGAAAAAAAAAGACAGTGTGTTATTCGGCATGCTTACTTTTATCATCCCTCTTGTGCTGGGCACTTTGGCGGGCCGTTTTCTCATTCGTCTTGACTGGCCGTCTTCGGTGCTGTTGGCCAGCATGTTTTCCTCGCATACTCTGATAACGTATCCGACGGTGTCGCGATTCGGCTTGGCGAAAAGCCGGAGTAGTGTGGCGGCCGTGGGCGGAACAATCATCACCGATTTACTGGCCATCATAATCCTTGCCGTTGTTGCGGGAAATGCGCGGGGTAATCTAAGTTATTTGTTTTTCATTGAGTTGGGAGGATTTCTCATTTTTACGATCATTATGTTTCGCTTTGTCATTCCGTTTATCGGTAAATGGTTTTTTCGTCGCATGGCCCCCGACGAGTTTATTCAATACGCATTTATTCTTGCCATACTGTTTTTGTTTTCCTTTCTGGCAGAAGTAATGGGGCTTGAGAAAATAATCGGGGCTTTTCTGGCGGGGCTTGCCTTGAACAGATTGATTCCGGAAAAAAGCGTGCTTATGAATCGCGTCCGCTTTGTAGGCACTGCCATATTTATTCCTGTCTTTCTCATATCCGTGGGAATGCTGATCGATCTGGGACGAATGCTTTTATCGCCGTGGGCATGGCTCATCGCCGGAATAATGTCGGTGACGGCCGTTTTTACAAAAGCAGCGGCGGCAGGACTGGGTGCCGGACTGCTCGGCATGGACAGAAAAGAGGGCATGCTTCTTTTCGGCATGAGTGTCAACCAGGCGGCAGCCACATTGGCTGTTGTGCTTGTGGGTTACGATCTTCATATCTTCAATGAAGATATTCTTTCCGGCACGATTTTTATGATTCTTTTGACATGCGCCTTGGGAACGTTTGTCACCGAGCGGACAGGACGTACAATGGCTCTTGCTGAACGGAAAATCCCTCACACGTACACCAGCAGGCAGGAAAGATTTGTCATCGCCGTTAAAGACCGAAAGGATCTGTTTCTATTGTTGGATCTGGCGTTTTATATAAGGAATGAGAAAAGCGGGGAAGCGGTTTACCCGGTTACCATCATATCTCAACGTGATCCGGATGAAAAAAAAGTGGCCGCCGCCGAGCGGCTTTTGACGGATGCGGTGGTGCACGGTTCAAAGTCGGACATACCCATGACGCCGGTTGTCCGCTCCGAAACAAAAATAGAAGAAGGCCTTGTTCGCAGTCTTAAGGACAACAGAGGAACAGTATTGATTACACGCTGGGAAGGGCCCAAACACTTCTACTCCGGTGTCTACAGTCCGACAATCGACGCTGTTCTCAATCAGACCCGTGAGACTGTTCTGCTTTGCAGGCTGCGTTCACCTTTAAACGGAACGGAAAGGATTGTCGTGATACTGCCCCCGTTTATAGAAAAAATAGCCGGTTTTCTTGAGGCCGTAACACTGATGAAAACCATGGCCGCTGCCATAAACGCCCGTTTGCTGTTGTATATAACCGAGAAAGGCGACGTTTCTTACTCAAAAACAGTATCCGGACTTGCTCCGCAATGTTCGCTTAAGATACATGATGAGTTTGTGTTTCATCAAATACCGCATGCAGTAAGCGCGCAGATACAATCCACAGACCTCATCGTTTTGTTCAGTATCCGTATGGGCAGACCGGCCTGGCAACCGCGCCTCAACAGGCTGCCGGGAATTATGTGCCGCTTGTTTAAGAATAATAATTTTATTACGATGTATCCTTCGGAAGAGTTCAGGGAACAGAGCAGTCAACCCCCTGCCGAAGAGGATGTAATGATGAAAGCCATAAATCCTGAAATGATCTTTACCTCAAAAGGGTTCTCTTCGTTTACTGAATTGATTTCCGCAATAATACATAAAAGATTTTCCGGTCTTCCGGAAGAGGATAAGGCGGATTTAATATCCATGATTATCCGGCTGGTCAAGGAAGAAGCCGTGCAGATGAAAGATGATGTTGTGCTTGTGCACGCGCATGTACGGCAGGTGGAACACACACACGTCTACTATATTCTTAAGGATAGGGGCAGTCATTTTCAGGAACTGAAAAACAACAAGGTGCTTATTGTTCTTCTTGGCCCCAAAGATCAGCCACCGGAACTCCATTTGCAGACACTTTCCGAATTAGTGCGACTTATAAGAAAGGAAAACTTTATTCATGAATTGGGAACAAAAAAATAGCTTATTGTTTCTAATAAGGTTTTTGTTATATACGATGTTACTTTGTTGCTTTGCCATAAACCCTGCAGCCGCCGACGGAGCTCCCGTAGGACCTCCTCCCGGAGCAAGCGGAGGCATCATGCCGTTTGAAAACACGGATATCCGGTTGGTAAATGAAAGAATTGATGTTTACCTTTATAGAGGATACTATGAAGTTAAGGTAGAGTATGAATTTTTTAATGAAGGAGACACCCGGACACTTACCATCGGATTTCCGGTGCGGGAGGCGCATCCTGCCGCAGAAAATATTGAAAATTTTCTTGCTTTTGAAAACAAAGACAACGCGCTTGCCATTGAAAAGATTGAAAGTAATATAAAAGACTATTCGCATTTTTATTGTTTTAATGCAATTTTTCATAAACTTCAAAAAAAGATAATCAGAAATCAATATAGCGCGCATTACAGCTATGAAAGCAGTATAAGTCCCTACGCTCCGTATGACATGCCGGCAGGTTATAGGGGTGTGTCATATATTTTAGAGACAGGAGCCTTTTGGAAGGATACGATTAAACAGGTAGAGGTCTATTTTCATTTTATGTATTTTACTACCGATGACCTTCAGGATAAATATGACGGGAGAGTATATAAAGCATTGTATTTACAACCTTCCGGCTATGAGTTTGTGGACGAGCATACCATGCATTTGAGGTTTAGGGATATTGAACCTGATTTTAATATTGAATTGTTTTTTAGCACTTCACAACCATATGTGAGCGCCACCTCGGAATTACGGGAAGGAGATTGTATTTACAAGGCCGGTAATGTAATAGACAATGAGCCTGCGACCGCCTGGATCGAAGGTGTAAGTGGCAGCGGTATCGATGAAAGAATAATCTTTGCTATAGGTCCAATATATAGCAAAGAACCGGGATCTTATCTTGTTAAGAAAATCGGAATCATAAACGGATTTTGCATGAACAGTTCCCTTTTTTATAAAAACAACCGTGTAAAAAAAGTGAGACTGATATGGTACTCGCATTATGAAGAAAGACCGGAGCGCGCGGGCGATAAGGCGAATCATCACGAAAAAATAATTGAACTAAATGATACTATGCAGATGCAGTTTATCGAATTTGAGGAACCGGTACGGATTTATGAGTTTTCCCTTGAAATTCTGGACGTATACAAGGGCAGCGTGTATGACGACACCTGCTTGTCCGAAGTAAAAGTGTTTTATCATATTCCCGCCCAATAACTCAGGACGTGAATTCCTTACAAAATGATACATAATGTTACAAACTATTACACACGACCGTTTTTTACCTTGGTATATTATAGTTATTCTTATATATCTGAGGAGGATTTATATGACTACAAAAACAAGAATAATATTTGGAATTGTCCTGTTGATATTATTTATAACAACTTCAAATGTTATGGCAAACACGCACTACGGCGCGCGGGGAGCGTTAAGTGACAGTGATCTTACCCTGGATGAGATGCTTACGTACGCGATTCAGGATGAGTATCTGGCGCGTTCCGAGTATAAGGCAATAATTGAAAAGTACGGTGAAATACGTCCTTTCTCCAATATCATACGGGCGGAGCAAACCCATATAGACTATCTGCTGCCGCTTTTTCCCAAATACAATTTTGCGGTACCGGAGGATACATCGGAAGACCATATTGCCGTACCCGTCGATTTTAAAACCGCTTTAGAACTTGGTGTTCAGGCGGAAATAGACAACATAGCGATGTATGAGCGATTTCTTACTCACGATCTGCCTGATGATGTAAGGATTATTTTTGAGCGTTTGAAAAAAGCGAGTCAGAATCATCTGGTCGCATTTAAGAACAGATTATCACGGTATTAAGTTGTACGTAATACAACTATTGAGGCTGACGCAGGCATTGATAATAGTGCCTGCGTTATAAGCCTTTATTATGCTATTGCCAAACACAGAGATATATGATGCACTTATAAGGCTGCTTTATAAGATTGAGAAACAACCTTATTATTTCAATATAAAAAAATATTAAATGCGCGGAATATACTGTTTGATTATCTGCTTGCCCACCCGCGCGCGCATAAAAGGTTTCGGCTGTCCGGATTGCGGTTGTGTTTCACATCTGTTAAAATTAGAATTGTTAGAAAATATAAAAAGATTGAATTGGAAGATTTTTAATGGCGTGTAAGTGGATAAACATCTGTCCCTTAAGAGAATTTGAAGAACGTGGAAGCCTGGGTTTTGAGTGGAAGTCACGTTATTGTGAAAACAATTTCAAAGAGTGCAAGCGCTTTATAATGGAGGAAAAGGGGATGTGGCATCCCGATAATATGCTGCCTGACGGCACAATCGATGACACACTTATATAAAAATACAACGGCATCCGGATATTTTGGCATGTGTCCGTTATAAAAACGAAATGTTTTTATTTTTCAAAAACTTTTTACCTTTTTTCCCGGAGGTGCGAATAAAAAAAGCCATAGGCTTACAGAGCAGGTATACCAATAAAAAAGCAAACCTCTTTTTATTGGGCCTAACCCTGCTTCTATACGCTTCCACGGTATTACTGACCATATTCCCCATAAACAGAGCGTGAATAACGGTTTCCAGATGATTTAATTTTTCTTTTCCATAATATTCCGCAACACGCGTTCTGACGCCCGGCTCGGGCCTGCCCCCTGTTTCAGCCCAGTGCTGTCCGTACAAAATGGCCGTTGCTTCCTGTTCGGGGAAATCTCCGAATTCACAATTCAGCAGCTTAATTATCTCGCTGTCGCGGACTCCTTTTTCCAGGGCGTTTTTGGTGTGCAGATAAGAACAGTACACGCAGTTTGTCACACCCGAAACCGCGAGCATTACTTTTTCGCACAGGACTGGATTTATTTTTTGTTCTTCCGTTACATTCTTTATTTTTTTTGCCTGTCTGCGCATCGAGGTTAT
Source organism: Spirochaetales bacterium (assembly GCA_016930675.1). Taxonomy (GTDB): domain Bacteria; phylum Spirochaetota; class Spirochaetia; order SZUA-6; family RPPD01; genus JAFGGG01. The sequence goes on along the minus strand of JAFGGG010000046.1, from coordinate 21,513 downwards.
CATGGAAAACAGTTCTTGAGGTCGCGTTAAATAGCGTTTTTTAAATGAATGCATATATTCGAGTATAGTATATAAAAAGGATCAAAGTAAAGTTAAAATACTGCTCTTTTAAGATATCGGGGCGGTATTTATTCATAATGTGCAGCGCGCACGCTTGCAAAAATAAATTCTTTTGATAATAATAAAAATCTTACAATAGGAGAAAGGGACTTGGTTATTACCTTTTTGATATATAAATGAAGAAGGAGAAGACTATGAAAACAATATTCATTACTGGCGCGTCTTCCGGCATGGGTAAGGCTGTTGCCACATACGCACAAAAAAGGGGCTGGCAGGTGGCGGCCACTATGCGCTCACCGCAAAGGGAAAAGGAATTGGCAGTACTTGATAACGTCAAATGTTTCAAGCTTGATGTTACCAAACCGGAGAGCATAAAAAAGGCATTTGACCTGGCTGTTAAAGCATTCGGCAAAATAGATGTGGTGTTGAATAACGCCGGTTACAGCCTGATCGGACCTTTTGAAACAACTACGGTGGATGATATTAAGCGCCAGTATGACACCAATGTCTTCGGCCTGATGAATGTTGTGCGTGAGATTTTACCGCATTTGAGAAAAAACAAGGGCGGTACCATCATCAATGTGGCATCCATAGGCGGGCGCATCGGTTTTCCGCTTTATTCATTATATAACGGCTCGAAATTCGCGGTTGAGGGTTTTTCCGAATCACTGCAGCACGAGCTTCGTCCGCTGGGGATTCGCGTAAAGATCATTGAACCGGGAGTTATCAAAACCGATTTTTACGGCCGCTCCATGGCTCATACTCATAAAACCGGTATTGCAGATTATGACCCGTATGTGCAGAGAACTCACCAAAAGATGATGGCCATGGGCGAAAACGGGATCACTCCGGAAAAGGCCGCTAAAAAAATATACAAGGCTGTCAAGAGCAAGAGCTGGCGCATGCGCTACAGCATAGGAGCCGATGCCAAAGCAATCCTCTTTATCCGCCGGATGTTCCCTTTCGGGTTTTTACGCTGGATATTGAGGTGTATTACATAATCAATGCTGCCGCATAGGATTCGTGGAATTATTTGTTGTTATATGATTCTTGCACTATACCCCGCAGTCCCGGCTATTTTAATCTTTGCAGCTGTATATTAATCAAAAGTGAAGAGAGGTTTTGGAAGAATGGGCAAGATAGTCGATGAGCTGTATATGGTTTTTTTCCCGTGCCGCCTGGATCTATCATACGTTCAAACCGTAGGCTAATTGAAATAAATAACTATTGCTGCGATATTGTGTTAAAAGCTCTGGATACACATAAAGATGAGATCCGGATTTATGCTCATATCAAAAAAGGGCAAAAAGCAATTGATCGACGCCACAAAAGCCATGCCCCCCGCCACACACCAGTAAAAAAATTAAATGATATGAAAAGCCATATTGATATTATGGCCCGATTGTGTATAACTAAATGGAAACGCTTCGGGTAAAAATATTTATGATACACTTTTCCAGATCTGTAATGGAAAGCCGAGGTCTAAGATGTATTGAGATGTATTCACCTTATACGAAAGAACTACACAAGTACCATACCGGCTTGCCTTCGGGCGTAGCGGTATAAGGGAGGGTTATGGATAAAGAAACCGCGGCCGAGCCGATCACGCTGGCCTTCAGCCTGCTCTGGCCCAAAGGGCGGCAAAAGTCCGACGCCGTTCTCATTGAGCCGGGAAGCGCCGTCGACCTCGATGTGCAGAAACTGGTGGAGTTTATTGCCTCGGATGCAAAAAAGGAAAGCCATATCCAGGATGTGTTCAAAAACCTGTGCCAGAACCCCGAGACAATCAACTGCCGTCTCGACGTGCTCGAGGACCTGCTCAACTGTCCCGCCCTGGTTGAGTGCTGGGAATCGCTCATGCCCGTGCTCTCCGAGCTGCGCTACTACAGCTCACACCGGAACAAGGATAACTGGTCCGACCTCATAGAGGTAATCTGGCGCCTGCGCGAGCTGGAACACTATATCCGCTGCGTTACCGATCTGGGCCAAACCTTCTCCTCCCTTCCCGGCCTACGCTCGCAGGGACTCATCCGTCTGCGCCAGCTGGTGGCCGAGATCCAGAAAGACCCGACCTATCAGAAACTCGGAAAGGAACTCCCCGCCCTGCTCGTAAAGATCAACAGCCTGCAGAGCATCACCGTCGGTGTCAACCTGAACGCCGGCTTCCTCCCCTGTGAGGCCGCTCTCCTGTCCGTTAACAGCGAAAAATTCACGGACGGACCGTTTTTTGATAAACTCATCGGCAAAAGCGAATGGAAGGGAATCGCCCCCCTGCACAGAGCGCCGAACGAGTCGGAGTTCACAAACCCGCTCATGATCCCGCTCTTTAAGGATATTGCCGAGATCATGCGGAAAACGATCCGGCCCCTCTCCAAGGCGCTCAAGGAGTTCATCAGCATCAACAGCCGCCTCTTTGTCAAACTCCAGGAGGACTTTATTTTTTTTCTGGGAGCGGTCAATATGGTAAACACCCTTCTCCGCCATGGCCTGCCCATGATCCGGCCCACGGTAGCGGAGAAGGAGAAGAGGATGTTCGACGCGAGCGGGCTTTATAGTGTAAACCTGGCCATCCATCTTCTACACCCGCGCACGAAAGCGGTCGAGAACCAGGCGGCGGGACAAATCGCAGACGCCATTGTCAAAAACGATTTCAGGCTCGACCACAAGGGACGAATCGCCATCCTTACCGGCCCGAACCGCGGCGGTAAAACCACTATCCTGCAGGCCGTGGGCCTGGCGCAGATCATGATGCAGGTGGGCCTGTACGTTCCGGCGGAGCGGGCAGAACTCAGCATAGCGGATAATGTCTTTACCCACTACCCGGCCAAGGAGGAACTCGAACGCGGTACGGGCCGCTTCGGCGAAGAGGCGCAGCGCCTGCGCGATCTCTTCGGCAAGGTTACGTGCTGGAGCCTCCTGCTCCTCAATGAGACCCTCTCCTCGACAAGCATGGGCGAAAGTCTGTTCCTGGCGGTTGACCTGGTCAGGGTGCTCCGCCTTATGGGCTTGCGCGCCCTCTACACAACCCACCTCCACCAGCTCGCGGCCAATATCGAGCGCATCAACAAGGGCAGCAAAGGCGACAGCCTGCTCTTCAGCATGGTGGCCCTGGTGAAGAAGGAAAAAGACCCTGAAGCCGAGGGCAAGCCGGGCGAAAAGGCGGCCTTCAAGATTACACCCACCTTCAAGATCGTGGCGGGCCCGCCAGAGGGGAAGAGTTACGCGATTGACCTGGCACGGAGATTCGGGATCAGCCGCGAGCAGCTTTTGGTCCGGCTTAAGGAACGCGGAAAGCTGAAATAACGCGAAAAAGGACAACCGGCCTCCCGGCCTGATACGGGGAATCAACGCGTAATCATCGGGTCTCAGGTGTGCTTGGACTGCAGTTTTACGGTCAACATACCACCAGCAAAGCTGGTGGTATGTTGGGGAAGCACCCCGTCGGGGTGCAGGGTGGGCGAAAAAGCCACCACTTATCTAAAATTTTTTAACCACCACAATGGGTGGTGGCTTTTTCGAAGTCAGTAAAAACAAACCGCCCAGGATCAGGACCACACCCAGCCACTGTAAGATATGCAGCTGCTCCAGAAAACAGATTACTCCGCCTAATACCGGAATAATAAGACAGTTGGCGGAGAAACTGGGAATAATGCGGATGGCCTGATCGCGCTTGTAGGAAAACTGCAGTACGGCAACGGAGACAAAGGAAATCAAAATCCAGATAACGGCATAGGGATTGGCGAATATTGAGAGCAAGCTGTCCCAAAGTGTGGCTTCCTGCCCGGAAGCTGTTTGTCTAAAAAAAGCACTGGCCTTACCGACCTCCGAAGTGGAAATCTTCTGGAACAGCGGAATAAAGCCGCCCAAAGCGCCGGCGAAACCGCCGATGATTATCCCGGCGATACTGTCCTTTTTTATAAAAACAAGCCAAATAATTATGTAGACTGCGATCACGATTCCCAGCATGATAAAAAGCCTGTCAAGCAAAAAAGTTTGCCGGGGATTCTCCTTTGCCAAATAGCCGATCAGAGCGGCGCCGCCTATGATTATTGCGATACCGGCGATCTCCTTTTTTCCGACCCGCTCTTTCATTACAAAGTGAGAGAAGACGGCCAGGGATGCCAGTCCTGTTCCGGCCATGGCGCCTACCAGGGAGGCGCTGCCCAGTGAAACCGCGTAAAGTACAATGAAAATAGATACGGATGTACAGGCCGTGGCTCCTATCCATAGACTCCAGCCCCTGAGCTTCTTTTCCTTTGCCACGCGCAGACCTATTTTTTGTGTTGCTTGAGCGATATTCAATATTGAATACCCTAAAAATCCCAATAAAATAGAAAGCATGTATCCATCTCCTCTCTTAGGTCAGAGTACGCATAAGCATGCGGGTGTTTATTGTTCAAATAGAATAAGACGTCTGCACAACTCCAGCGACTTGTTTTTGGTTTTTGCCGAACGATACACTCTGATGCCCATGAGAATGGGTGTGGTAGAGCTGGTATAAAATTCAAATTTTGCTTTTCCGCCCTTCATGGCAATCTTGGTCTCGGTTGCTTTTGAAGACAGATACGTATCCGGAGGATTGTCAAAGATGACCTGCAGACCTTCAAGTTGGGCCGGATTGGCGTCGGGAACAAGCTCCAGGATTTCGGCGGCCGTAACTTCGATGGTAATCTTGCTTCCGGGCTTTACCTTCACTTGCTCCAAACAGTCAGCGTAGATAGTGTCCGTGCGCTGTTTGGAATCATACCCTCTTTTATACCCCGCTTCGAAGCCGGCGTTGGCAGCGGACTGCAGGGGTTTCATAAGCATGTAGATCTCTTTGGGCGGTATATTGGGGCGTAGAATTTCAGGAAGATTTTTCGTGTCACCGCTTTGTTTCCACTGCTGCACCTCCGCGATCAGTTTGTCGATTTCCGAATTTTCATTTGAAGAAGTGATAAACTCTTTCACTTTGGCGGTCATGGGGAACTGTTTTAAAAATCCGAGAATCTGCCCGGCCATATAGGCAAGATTCAAGTCCACGAAGCTGCCGGTCTTATGCGTGCCGAGTGACTGCAGGCCGCCCATTATGGCCTTTAGCGGATCATCTTCTTCAATAAAAATATCCCATTCGCCTATGGGGTAAAAACCCGCCTCCACGCTGGATTCGATTCCCAGCGACACGCTGAAGGGAAAGGGATTGCTTACCAGCGCATAAGCCACACTAAAACCAGCTCCGTATTGAACCGCGCGCAGGAAGGTATCGGTTTTTCCTTTACGAAAGAAGGTATTGGACGAGGAAATTCCTGCGGAAAGGTTAGACAGAGGCCCCACACCTGCAGCATTTGTGGAAAAACTGCTCACTGAAAAAGTGACGCCGCTCATTTTGCTGAAAAAATCTTTGGTAATCCGGTCGTTATACGGTGATTTTACCATTCCGTAGAAAAAACCGAATCCCGCGTTTACGTCCACACCCGAATACAGTGCTTTTCCCTTTTGCAGAGAGAGATAGATGCCTTCGGGCGCGAAGTGGATAACCCAGGCGTAGCTTTCGCTTTCGGGGGTGTAGCTTTCGGAAAAACTGGCATCGAAACCTATCCAGAACGACCAGCCGCCGAAGGTACCGATATCATTATAAGCTTTTCCCCAAATCAACTCCCTTGAAAGCGGCGAATCGTTGCTTTGACTCTCGAGTGTAAGGGGCTGAAACCACAGAAGCAGCAGAAAAATACCAATAATTTTACCGAAAATATAAATTCTCTGTTTCATATTTACTCCGTAATTTTTTTATTTATGATATGTGTAATAGTAATACGCGTCAAGGTATTAATTAAATGCTCCAAATGGCCTGTCTTTATAACAGAGCATCGGGTGGCACCTCTTTTTTGCTGTTTTCTAAGAAATTTTATTTATCTGTATTATATTATTTGATGAGGAAATTGCAAAACTCAAAATATATTACGTTAGTAAAATACTAATTTTTTATACCATATTAATTTAGCATTAATTTAGCAATTTCCATTTTCAGAGCTTCATGTAAAAATAACATTTTTACATGAAGCTCTGATGAAAGGTATCAAAAATTTATAAGACAGGGATTAAGCAATGATAAAAAAGATAATGCTGTTTTGCGTGCTTTTTCTTCTTATAACCAACTTTTTAAACATGCATCTGCTTTTTGCCGACCGCATCGGAGACATGCGCGACAAGATTGAAGAGGAAAAAGAAAAACAGGAAGAAGAGAAACCAAAACCAAAACCCGATGATGATGATGACGACGATGATGATGACGATGGTTCTTTCTGCGCCGGTTTAAGCGGTTGTATCGGGTTGGCTGCACTCTTCAGTTCGGATGATGATGATTCAGACGGGGATTCGTCGGGCTGTGCTCCGGGCTCAGGTGAAGCCAGCGGCTGTATGATTGATTTGTTCAATGACCTGCGCTACGCAAATTACCCCTACGATCCAAGCAATCCGTATAATTTCGCGGGATGGGCAGATCAATCCCCTGATAACGAAAAAATGGGCTATTTGCAAGCGGATGTGGAAGGTCTGTATCTTTTTGAGGATACCTATGGCGTTAATGCCAAAGCATCCGTTAATTTGTCTTTTATACGGGTTCATTGCTTTTACCAGTTTGTGTTCGAGCCGGAAGATTATTTTAATGTTTTCTCAGGCAATCTGGGTTTTACCATCCCCGTGGCTGACGGTATGCTGCACGTATTCGCGGGCTTTTATCTTATGGACATAATATCAGAGGTGACGTTCTCTTTCGGTGGTGAGTTCACCTACTTCTTTCCGGCCAATATGATCTTTGACGTGTACAGCCTTAATACCTTTTTCGGTGAGTTGGGATTCCATACCTTTTCCTGCTCCGTGAGTTACGCGGTGGGGAATTTCAGCTTCGGCGGAGGATTCAACTATAATCACTACGCCGGAATTACCTTTATGGGGCCCATGCTTAAGATAACGCTGTGGATTTAAGGCGATCCCACCACAACTGCTGCCAAAAAAACTCTCAATAAATAAAGAAATATTATATAATTGTATTATACTTTTTGATGAAGACTGTCAAAGAAATTATAAAACAGGAGTGACACCGTGGTAAAAAAGATAATGCTTTTTATTGCGCTTTTTATTATCATAACCAACTTTTTAAACATGCATCTGCTCTTCGCCGACCGCATCGGGGACATGCGCGATAAGATCGAAGAAGAAAAAGAAAGGCAGGAAGATGATGATGATAATGACGACGATTCATCGGGAGGTGGATGTTTAGGAGGCGGTCTTTTTAGCTCGGATGATGATGACGACGAAGATTACTGGGACGACGACGAAGATGATAGTGATGATTGGCAGTCATCGGACACCGGCGATTCGGGCAGCTGTATGCTGGGATTTTTTGATGTATTTGGCGGAGTGCGTTATGCCAGTTTTCCATATGATCCCAATTGTAATTATAATTTTGTGGGGTGGGCAGATGAATCCCCTGATAACGAAAAAATCGGGTATTTACAAGTGGATATGGAGGGTGCGTATCTTTTTGAGGAGACGTATGGTTTAAATGCCAAAGCCTCTGTTAATTTGTCTTTTATACGGGTCCATTGTTTTTACCAGTTTGTGTTCGATCCGGTAGATTATTTTAATGTTTTCTCAGGCAATGCGGGCTTTACCATTCCCGTGGCGGACGGCATGCTGCATGTGTTCGCAGGTTTTTATCTTATGGATATAATTTCATACATGACGTTTTCTTTCGGCTGCGAGTTTACCTACTTCTTCCCGTCCAATCTGATCTTTGATGTGTACAGCCTTAATTCCTTTTTCGGTGAGCTGGGATTCCATACCTTTTCCTGCACCGTAAGTTACGCGGTGGGAAATTTCAGCTTCGGCGGGGGATTTAATTATAATTACTATGCGGGAATTACCTTTATGAGACCCATGCTTAAGGTAACATTGTGGATTTAAGCGCGATCCGGCTGCAGCTGCTGCAAAAAAACTCTCAATACATAAAGAAATATTATATAATTGTATTATAATTTTTGGTGGAGGCTGTTAAAAAAATTATAATACAGGAGTAACACTGTGGTAAAAAAGATAATGCTTTTTATTATCATAACCAACTTTTTAAACATACATCTGCTCTTTGCCGACCGCATCGGAGACATGCGCGATAAGATCGAGGAGGAAAAAGAGAGGCAGGAGGAGGAGGAGCATGATGATGATTCCTCCGGCGGTGGATGTTTGGGAGGCGGCTTTTTCAGCTCGTATGATGAAGAAGACGATGATGATGATTCGTCCGCGTCGGACGTAGACGAATACGATCTCTGCCTGATGGGTTTTTTTGAGTCATTTGGCCAGATACGGTATGCCGGCTTTCCCTATGATCCAAGATATAATTATAATTTTGTGGGCCTGCAAAGCCAATCTCCTGATAATGAAAAAATTCATTATGCACAAGTGGATGTGGAGGGGATGTATCTTTTTGAGGATACGTACGGCCTTAACGCCAAAGCTTCCATAAATATGGTATTTGTACGCATTCATTGCTTTTACCAGTACGTTTTTGATCCGGACGATTATTTCAATGTTTTTTCCGGTAATGCCGGTGTTACCATTCCTATTGCCGACGGTATGCTGCACATATTCGTGGGCTTTTATGTGATGGATCTGATTTCATCCGTGACGTTCTCCAAGGGTATTGAGTTCACCTACTTTTTCCCTGCCAATCTGATCTTTGATGTATACTATCTTAATACTGTATTCGGTGAGTTGGGATTCCATACCTTGACCTGCACCGTAAGCTACGCGGTGGGTAATTTAAGTTTTGGCGCCGGGTTTAACCTTAATTCTTATGCAGAAGAAATTTTTATGGGACCCATGCTTAAGGTAACATTGTGGATTTAGTATTTGAGCTATCAAGAGGGATGTAAACCTGCAGGGGACATTTAATATTGCTGAACACTATTAAATATAGTATCCTCTGTATTGAATAATATAGAATGAAAAAAAGAAATTCATTAGCAATAATAATAATAATTGTTATTTTTCATATTATCACTACAAATTGCTCGGATATGCTCAATCAGCTTATTGATCGAAATAGTCCGTGCAGATTGCACGATTCTTTTGCCGCGATTTATGGAACTGAAACACCACCAACGGATACCGGAGAACCGTCAATCTCCGCCACGGATGACTGTGGTTTTGTTTTCACTTGCTACAATAGGTCCTATGGAGCAGGTGGTATGGATTACTGGGTGGTTAAACTGGATTATACGGGCAATATCCAATGGCAGAAAGTGTTTGGGGGAGTGGGTAACGAATGGCCGTCGTCCATCCATAATACTAATGATGGAGGCTTCATTGTATGTGGTAAAACCAGATCACTGGGCGGTGTGGGGGGAATGGAAGAGGATTTCTGGTTGGTGAAACTTAATTTCCAGGGTAATATCCAATGGCAGAAAGTATATGAAGGTGATGGCAATGAATGTCTTTTTTCATGTTCACAAACTTCTGACAGGGGTTATATTGTCGCCGGTAGAACCAATTCTTTCGGAGTCGCTTCCACAGAAATTTGGGTATTAAAATTAAGTTCCTCAGGGAATATCAGCTGGGAGAAGACATACGGTGGAAACGGTATGGATCAAGCCAATTCAATCCGACAGACTGCTGACGGTGGTTATATTTTCTGTGCCACAACAGACTCCTTTGGTGCGGGGAACGATGATATTCTGGTTATCAAACTTAATCCTGACGGCTCTGTATCCTGGTGCAAAACATATGGCGGTGCTAATGACGATATACCGTATACAATTGTTCATACATCTGATCAAGGTTATATACTATCAGCTACCACCAATTCTTTCGGAGCAGGTGATCAGGATATCTGGCTTATTAAGCTTGATCAGAGTGGAGAAATAGTGTGGCAAAAAACGTACGGAGGAATAAATTCAGATCATTTTATATCTGCTTGTGTTGATCAATCGATCCAACAGACTGCTGACGGCGGGTACATTGTTGCGGGTGTTGCTACTTCTTTCGGATTAAACGCGGATTACTGGCTGTTAAAAGTGGATAGCACCGGCAGTATCCAGTGGCAGAAAGCCTATGACAAATCCGCAACTCATGATGCAGCTACTTCAGTGTCCGCAACCTATGGCGGATATGCTGTAATAGGTTCAAGCGGCGTAAGTGATTCTGCAGGTCGCATAATGATACTGAATGTGGATTTAAACGGGAATATTCCTGGCTCTGTTATAAATATTGTTAACACAAATGCTACTGTATCGAATACCGCAGTAAATGCGCAGAATACAGCGGTTAATGTATCTGATACATCCGCAACCAGTTCCGATTCAAATTGTGATATCTTTACCACAAATAGCAGCATGGATTTTTTTTAATTATTATCAATCCTTGAAAAAGTACTATTATTTGGATATAGTATTTTCAATAAAGTAATATTTTAAAAACGGGCGGTGAGTATGAAAGTTATTAATGTGTGGTTTACGTTTTTTTTATTAATGTGCTCCATCACTATGTATGCCCAATCTGAAGAAGACTATATTTCAACAATAACCCTGGCACCTCAACTGACGGGTAATGTACTTATACCCATGGGAATCTTTACGGAAATTGCTCCCATCGGTGTGGGCGCGGGGTTCAATCTAAGTGTAAGGGACCTTTTCATAAAAAATAGCGCTTTAAAATTATGTATGGGGTATGATTTTATCTATGAAGAATTGGATGCGGTGAATTCTTTCGGAATGATGTCGTTTTCGCTGCTTGCCGGTTATCGGGTGCTGGAAACAGGCATCTTGAGTATAACACCCTTGGTTGGAGCAGGGTATATCGGTCATGTCGTGGATGAAACGGAGTCCAACCTATATTTTGATCCGCACCTAACCGTGCAAACCGATTTCGATATCGCTCTTTTTGACAATTTTTCTCTCTGTGTTACTCCGGGGGCTATAATATTCTTTGAGCAGAACAATATCGGAGCGTATGTACATTTGAATATAGGAGTAAAAGCCGATTTCGATATTGCGCTGGGTGGGGAAGCGCCTGTAAAAGATGCACCGGTTCCCGGATTACCCCGGATTCTTATAGAGAGAGATCTTCCCATTTTTTCTCCGAATGATGATGACTACAAAGACAGTCTGGTGCTCGCAATAAAGTCAGACAAAACTCTATCGGTTTTGAGTTATGAAATACATATACTGGACAAATGGCAGGGAAGCGTAAGGATTTTTAGCGGCTTAGAAAATCCGCCTAAAAAAATCAATTGGGATGGCAGATCGAGCAACGGCGGATTGGCGGCTGACGGAACATACTCCGCAGAGCTTACAATTAAGTATGAAGACGGAAGGGAACAAAAGACTGCGTGTGAAAATTTTGTCTTGGATACCACACCTCCAAAGGTTGCATTACGTATTACACCAGCTATGTTTTCACCGGATAACGATGGTGAGAATGACACGTGTACTCTTGAATGCAGAGTTGAAGAAATTCATTCCATCGCGCATTGGGATGTGGTAATTTCAGATCCCGTGGGTAACAGTTTTAAAACCTTTTCAGGATCAGGGGATATACCAAAGAAACTGATCTGGAACGGCAGATCGGATAAGGGCGGGTTGGTAGAATCGGCCATGGACTATCCCTTTACTCTTTCGGTAAGTGACGAGGCGGGTAATAAAACAACGGTAAAAGATATCATTCAATCGGATATAATGGTAAATAAATTCGGGGACAAGTATAAAATCATAATATCGAATATTCACTTCGATGCCTATTCAAGCGATTATCTTAAAGGGAGTGAAAATCATGTGAAAGAAAATTTAAAGATTATCAATCGGCTTGTTCAGATTCTGAATAAATTTAAAAAGTATAAGATCGTAATAGAAGGCCATGCGTTGAATCTTTACTGGAATGACAAGGAGAAGGCGGCCAAAGAGGAAACAGCAGTACTTGTCAAACTTTCCCGAGAACGGGCGGAAAACATAAAACAGGCATTGGTTAAAAAAGGAATTGAAGCTAAACGAATAAACGCGGTCGGAAAGGGCAGTACTGAGCCTCTAGTGCCATTTTCAGATAAAACCAATAACTGGAAGAACCGCAGGGTCGAAATACTGCTTGTGAAATGATGCTCGCATAATTTCAGCACATGCTATGAAGAATAATAAAATGAGGAGGACTGTAATGTTTAAAAAAAGAATATACTTTTTAACATTATCAGTCATAGCTCTCTTATTTCTTTTTATGTCTTCCTGCTCCGATATGTTGAACAGATATACGGGTGGGGGTGGGGATCCGGATGAGATAATAGAGACCAGGGGAAGGGAGTTTTTTGTCTCCTTTCAGGAGAATGCCGGTGAGACAGATACAAGAGAACTTTATCTTTTTATTACGACTGACACCACTACCACAGGGCAGATCAGCATAGCCGGTATTGCGTATAATCAAACTTTTTTCGTTACCGCCCACACTATTACCCAGGTTCAGATTCCGATTGAAGCTATGGTTACCTCAAATGATGTGATTGAAAATCTGGGTATTCATATCACCTCTGTAGAGCCTGTGGCCGTATACGGTATAAATTATGAAGCTCAGGGTACAGATTCGTTTCTCGCCTACCCGGTTCAGACCTGCGGCAGGGAATACTTCTGTATATCGTATGAAACCAATATCCCCTCATATCCCGGTTCATATTTTACTATTACAGCTATTAGCGACGATACAACCATAACTATTACACCCACGGTAACATCCGGAGTTCATCCCGCGGATACAGCCTACAGCATTACTATGGACAGCAGCCAAACCTACAGACTGTACGATGGGGCGGGGGATGTAAAGGATATTACGGGCAGTCGTATTATCTCGGACAAGCCGATTGCAGTTTTTTCCGGGCATAGGATTTGTCAGATACCCACTGGCATTGTCGCCGGTAATCATATTGTTGAGCAGCTTTTACCCGTGCCTTTATGGAATACCATCTACAGAACCGTTCCTTTTATGGACAAAAACGGAGACACAATCAGAATTTTGGCGGCAGATGATGGAACCGTTGTTTATATAAACGGTACAGTTATTGCTACCCTGAATGCGGGAGAATTCACGGAGAGAATAATAACGGAAAACACTGTAATAACGGCCAGCGCTCCTGTTCTTGTAGCTCACTATGCCAACGGTGCAGAGTATGATAGTGTGGATATCGGTTTCGGAGATCCTTCAATGGTTATTATTCCCTCTTCCGCACAGTTCAGAACAGCGTATAATTTTTCCACAATACATGACGACATTAACAGCAATTACATCAATATTATTGTTCCTTACACCGCAATTTCGCGCATCAGGCTGGACGGTTCTCTACTTGACAGTGGTCTTTTTTCAGAGATTGACGAAAATTACTACGGAGCACAGGTTCCCATTCTGCAGGGGACTCATACCCTGAGCGGACCGCGCAGATTTGGACTTATTTTATACGGATTTGATCATTTCGAAGCATATAGTAATTCCGGGGGATGACCTTTTTGCAGACGCTTTATTTAGTGGCTAAATTAAACACACCGTCCCAGCCTTTTTCCGGTGCTTTACGCTTATATTGTGCACAGCGTTTGATAAAAAAATCGGAAGGACCGTCATCGGGAAGGAGCTTCACAACTTCTTTGAACTGCTTGTTGGCTTTATCCCAGTCACGCTGTTCGAAAAGTTCCAAAGCAGTATTGTATATTTCCAGCGCCTCTTTGAGCTTGGCGTCCTTGCCGTCTTTCTCATCGATCAGCTCATACAAACGCACGGGCTGTTTTATGTTTACCACCCGCACCCTGTCCAGTTTGCGGGTTACAAAGTCCTTGCCGCATTCCTGATACGTGTTTTCACTCATAATAATCCAGGTGCCGTAAATCTTATTCACACCTTCCAGCCGGGAGGCCAGGTTTACCGAGTTCCCCATTATGGTATAGTCCATGTTCTCGGCCGTACCCATATTACCCACAACCATGGGTCCGGTATTGATACCGATCCTGGTTAAAAGCGGACCCGGGCTCAAATTTTCCTTTAACAGGTGTTCGTTTAGGATCTTTTCCATCTTTTTCATCCGCACCGCCGACAGACAGGCGCGGTGAGCGTGATCCTCCAAAGGTATGGGCGCGCCGAAAAAGCACATGATGGCATCACCTTCATACTTATCGATGGTACCGTGCAGCTCCATAATGATATTACTCATCTCCGTCAGGTAGGAGTTTAAAAGCTGTACCAGATGAGAAGGCGTAAGCTGCTCGGAAATCGAGGAAAAACCTTTTATATCGGTGAAAATAGCCGTAAGCTGCTTTTCCTCACCTCCCAGGTTGAGTTTGGAAGGATCCAGGATCAGCTCGTTTACCACATCGGCAGACAGGTATTTGGAAAAGGCGTCGCGGATAAAAGTCTTTTCGCGCGCGGTTTCCAGAAAGTTTAAAATCGTAAGAATTAAAAAAGTAAGGAATACGGCTAAGGTGGGTGTAAGCAGATTGAAATATACCGAGGTGAAAATAAAAACCATGCTGATCAGTACTACAATTAGAACCACAATACTGCCGCCTATGATAATGGACATAAGCGGTCTTTTAAGTACGTAGAGTAAGTAGGCGGCACCTGCACTTAAGATAAGTGCCAGGATGGCGCTGTACCACCAGGGCGTGTTGTCCAAAAAGCTGCGGGTAAGAATGGTATTCACCACCGAAGCATGCGTACCCACATTTAAATAGTTTTCGTCGAAGGGAGTGACGCCGATATCGGTAGTGGCCGTACTTGTATTTCCTATCAGGCAAAAAGAGGCGCCTATGGACTGGCTGATCAGAATTCTGTTTTTCATGAGATTATTATAAATTCCGAGGGTTACTTCGAAATCGGCCGCTACACCTTCCCGGTAGGCGCTCATCTCCTCTATCATTACGGGATCTGTCTCCTGCTTCAAAGCTGCGTCGATTTCAGCGATAAGATCCTTGTCGGCCGTGGTCAGGAAATCGCCTATTTCTTTGAATATCTGCTCCCGAAACGTAGTGTAGTCCTGCATGAGGTGCGGATTTTCTTTTCCGTTGAGAATATCGGCTACCAGTTCATCTGCCATTCTAAGACCCTGCAACGGATAGATGTCTCCCCTGTAATAGGAGAGATAGCCGTTGGCTTCCATGATTTTTAAGGCATTACGAAGGTCTCGTTCAAAAGCAGCATTATCCAGGAACGCCTGATAAGAAAGCAGTTTGTAGCTATCTGTAAAGAGGGTATGAGGCCAGTTGATAATGAAGTGGGCCTCTTCGTTTAGAGGAATATTAATGTCCTCTGTCAGTATCTTGCCCGAGGCGGGAATTTCCGCACCTTTCAGTGTGATGTGATCACTGTAAACCTCTACAGGAGGATTGCCCAGCCAGTCGAGGAGAGGGGCCAAAGCTACTTGGGGCAGGAATTTACCTTTATATTTCTCAAGCAGATTTATACTGCGCTGCACTCCGTCTTTATCCACGATCACTTTGGTAAAACCGGCGCCCTTGGCGTATTTTAAGATGGGCGGAATAGTGGGCATTATATCCACGGCGGTGTGGGGATAACTACCGTATTCTTGGGCGTTTTTTAACATGATGTGATTCAGCACAAACTGACGTTCCTCTTCACTGACCTCCTGATCGATTTCAGGCAAGGGATTAACGGTGAAAAAGGCATTGCCGAAAAGCCGTGCGGCCTTTCCCAGGTACTCGTCGTTATTTCGGGTAGCCGCGTTCAACATCTTTAAAATCTCTGTCTGGGAAATGCCGGTTTCCTGTGCCGCCAGGGTAAGAAACTCATTAAAGCTTATCTTCTGCTGCCTGAGCAGAGTAAACAGATAGTCGAGCGCTTTATTGATATTGTTAAATTCGGCGGCTATGGTTGTTTTTAGCAGATCGAGATTCTTCGGATTTACCGCAAGAAGGCTTTCATTTATATATTCGACATCGAACATCACATAAAGTGCTCCGAGTTCCTTCATAATAATAAGACCGTCGGCCGGAATGTCACGCGGCCAGGGCCAGGGACCCGCGGTCTCTATGGCCGGATCGTCGATTCCGATGATACATATCTGTTCATGTTGGGGTGGAGCTGCCTTAATATGAAGCAGGGTATCGAAAATACGCTTTTCCGCGGTATCCATAAATTCTGTCAGGTTGAGGATGCTGAGCACCGCTACAATGGCAAGCGGAATGAGGAGAAAAATATATATCTTCTTCATGTATCCACCCCTTTAATCTATTATTTTTATAGTAAAACGTTGAATAATTATACTTTACGTGATAAATTTCAAAACATCCAGAAAGTTTTTATTAATCTAACAAAAAAGATAAGGAGAAAGTAGGTGAAAAGGGGAAATTTTATAAAATTTTTCTGTATTTGTACCTTCTTGCTCTGCCTGGTACAGATTCCGCTTGCCGCCCAATCAAACGCGCTTATCGATGAGCTTTTAAACGAAGAACAAGCCACATTCGGAAAATCCGCTTACTTGTGTCTGATGGCTGCCAAGCTTATTCCCAACTGGGCGGGTGTAAATGAGGCCATGGCGTATTTGCAGCAGGCAAACTGGGGTATGACAATAAAAAAGGCCGATGAGCCGATCCTTTTAGGCGAACTGGCATATTTACTTATGAAATCATTGAATATCTCGGGCGGTATTATGTACTCTTTGGCACCGGGTCCGCGCTATGCCTGCCGCGAACTGGTATATTTGGACCTTATTTCAGGCAGGGTAAGTCCCAATCGCTTTATAACCGGAGAAAGAGCTCTGCAGATTATAAGCAATGTTGTGGGGTGGCTGGAGGAAGGGCAATGAGATACGTATTAATTATAGTATTATTGTTTTTGGCCGGCGCTTTATGCGCAATAGATTTTGGTGGTACGATTGAGAACGACACCAAAGCTGGACTTGGTGAGGGTGAAATAATCGAGCAGGCGAACAGACTCTCTCTCTGGCTGCAGCTGGATTTCGGCGATACGCTGGCCTTTAACGCACAGGCCAGTTACATCTTTACTTTGCAGGATATGCTGATGTATGAAGTTGATGCCTTTGCCATACAGGGAGAATTTCCTATTTTAGGGGAATCCCCTTTTATGATAAAGCTTAACCTTGGCCGCTTTCCACTGGCTGATTTTTCAGGTTTCGTGCTGGATCATCTGGTAGACGGCATAGAAGTGATTTACAGTAATTCCTTCATGGATTTTAGGCTTGCCGGAGGATATACCGGTTTTTTGTTTAAGAAAACCACATCGATTCTTATGACCAAAGCTGATTCAAACGATATCAGCGATGACGATACCTTTTTCGCGGCACCCCGCGTCATCGGGCTTGCCGAACTTACGTTTCCCGAAATATTTTTACGACAGAATATTACGCTTTGCGCTCTGGTGCAGTTTGATCTGCGGCCGGAAGACGATCTTATTCAGGCGGGGACTTCCGGTACAAGACCTGTCGATCCCGAACCCGATCTTAGTAAAGGCGGGCATCTGCATTCACAGTATTTTGGAATAGGTATCGGGGGATCGATACTCCCCTCGCTGTATTACAATCTATTCGGCTATATTGAGATTGGAGAGACGTTGACTCTAAGCGATGATGGTACTGATTATAGATATGATTATGATCCGATTCTGGCCTTTGCAGCCGGCGGCAGGCTCTCCTGGTTCTTGAGAGATTCCATAGCCTCGATGTTCGGACTCGAAGTTTTGTTTGCCAGCGGTGATAATGACTACAGTAGATTATTAGAGGGTAATTCTGACAGCACCGGCAATCTATTTATACCCATATCCAAAACCGAATTGGGCGTTGCCTTTACACCGGAGATTCCCAATATATTTCTTGTAAGCCTTGAGTATTCAATGAAACCTATGAACACCCTTAAAGATTCCATGTGGAGTAATCTGCAGACGGCTTTTAAGGCCACCGCTTTTTTCCGCGCTTCAACCGGTTATATTTCCGAAGACGGAGTAGACATAGGGTCGGACTCGCTGTTTTTAGGTACGGAAGCCGCTGTAGTAGCCAATTTCAGGCCCTTTTCCGATCTGGGTATGGTGCTCTCTTTAGGCGCTTTTTTACCTGCCACAACCGCGGATATCGGGGCTATGGCAGAGGGCAGTAATTTTGTTTTTGTAGGGCGTTTTGAGTTTTCTTTCAGTTTTTAGTTATTCTATGGTAAGGGGGAAAAGATGAATAAAAAATTAACAACGTTTTTGTTCATAATAATTATTATAATGGCAAGCCATTCGTTCGTATATGCCCAGAGCAGGGCAATAATTAAGCAGATAAGCGGAAAAGTTGAGGTAAAGCTTCCCAACCGCGACTGGCAGGGTGCCTGGGTAGGACTGGTGATGGCCAAAGGCACAATTGTGTCCACAGGTTATAATTCCAGTACGGTAATTGAAATGGACGGCTCAGTGCTCACGGTAAAAGCACTCTCCCGCCTTACACTGGAAGAGCTGTTCAGAGAGGGTGACGAAATCAATACCAGAGTATACCTGCGCTCAGGCAGGATAGAATCGAATGTTGATACCACACAAGGATTAAAGCATAATTACCGTTTGCGCAGCCCCATTACCACGGCCTCGGTACGCGGATGTGTTTTCACGTTTAGTGTCAAGAAATTATTTGTAAAAGAGGGCACAGTCATCCTGTATAATTTACTAAACCGCGGTGGCACGGCGGGTGAAGGCGAAGGAGTGTGGACGACCACCGGTCTTGATATGCACACAGCCGAGGAAGACGCCACCAAACAGGCCGAGGTGGACATTATTACCAGTACCGAACCATTTAGATGGTATATTAACAGGTGGTTTGTGTGGGTAAACTGGTTCCGTCCCGGCGGAGAAGCTTCTAACAGGAGAACACCCAGCGCTATTGTGTACTTTTATCTTGTATGGTAAAGGAGAATATTTTTATGAAGATAATTAAACAAAAAATTCCATATTTACTTTTTATCGGCTTAATGTCAGGCTTGTTCTGTGCCTGTAATTTCGAACCCTTCCAGGGAGAGGCACAGGTAATGCTGGATCTGGGCTGGCTTACTCCGTCCGACGCAGGGCAGGAAAGCGCAACAAGAGCCTCGACCGTTCAGGGCGCGCCTGCCAATATCCAGAATCATATAACTTCAATTGAAATAACCATCAGCGGACCGGGAGTAAACACCATAACACGGACATACTATGAGTGGCCGCGTTATTTATCCGTAAGTGTGCCGCCAGGAAAACAGCGTACTATTGGCTTACGGATAAATATTGATCCGCAAAGTGAAAGCGCGGTGCTGGCCTTCGGCGGCGAGACAACCATCAGGTACATTACCGCTGGTGAACAGGAGAAGGTGCAGATACAAATAGCCCCGGTTGAGACAAAACTGGTG
The DNA here is from genome assembly GCA_016930675.1 of Spirochaetales bacterium. GTDB lineage: Bacteria > Spirochaetota > Spirochaetia > SZUA-6 > RPPD01 > JAFGGG01. The sequence continues at coordinate 2,080 of JAFGGG010000046.1, read as the reverse complement.
GTGCCCGATTATTCTGGTGGAACGGCAGTTCAAATGAATTCCATGCAGCCAGATAATCAGACATTTAAAAAATTTACGCCTGGCAGCTTTGAGCCTTATGATATAGCTTTTGACGGTTTGGGAAGAGTATATATTACAAATCAATTCGCCGATTCAAATTGGAATATAGTTGTTATTCAAGATTTCGATTCCACTTTATTAGATGATATAATCAATATAATTCCGGGATTTAACCTAATGCCCAGAGTACTTGCCGCTGATTATAATGAAAGGTACATGTATTGTTGCAGTTCCAATCAAATAGTAAGATGGACGTTCGATGAAACCGATGATGTTGGTGGACCGAATTTTGAAGGACCTTATTTGATAGACAATGTGTCGAATATAACAGGGATCGATGTGGATGAGGACGGATTATTATATTTAATTGCCACATACGGAATAGGACAGGTGGGAACACGTGTTCTTTTAAAGTATAATTTTGAAAGCGGAGGAATCGTTACCGATCCGGTAGATGTACCGGATAACGCGGTTGATGTATTGATAAGGGGAAATTACGCGTTTGTAGCGTGTAGGGATAAGATTCAGAGTTATAATAAGAATGATTTGACTCTTTCTTTCGAAAACGGCATTGCAAGACAGGATCCTGGAATTCCAGGTGAGTTTTACGGTCCCCAGCGCTTTATTTCAATGGATGAGGACAGGTTTTATATCATAGATGAAATGAATGATCAAGATAGAGTTGTGTCTTTTAACAATATAACCGGCTGGAGTGGCTGGGAGATTTTAGAAGATTTCCCAGTTGAATTAAATTATTCGTTTATGTTTTATGAGTGATTTTTTTAAGAGTAAATAGTTCATACTTATATAGTTAATGTAACAAAAATGGCTATGAATAAAGTTGTTGTTTTGTTTATTATCGTTATCCTCACAATATTCATTCTTTCCTGCAGCGACATGCTGGAGCGTTATCTTGCGGAAGCTGATGCGGTGTTCGACTACGTGTTTGTCATAGACGCCTCTGGGTCTATGAGTGCTGAAATAATTGAAGTAAAATCCGCACTAACAAGTTTTTTAGATGTAATGAATTCAATGAATGTCGATGCGCGCTATGCAATTGTAATTCATGGTTGGGCTAATCCGCCTTTTGATTTTCCACATGAGCTTGTGCTTGACTGGACTGCAAATGAAGAGGAAGTAAAAACCGCCGTAAATATGATCAGCGAGTCAGGAGCAGTTCCAGATTTTCAGAATAATCACAGTGGCGGTTATGATTCTTCCTTTGAGGTTATACGTATGGTATTGAACTCGGCAGTGAACAATAATCTTGACAGGACGTATACCGGAGACAGCGGTTCTCTTGTGTTCAGAAGCAACTGCAAAAAGAAGATCATTTTGATTACAGATGAAGACTCAGATATACCTTATTATGCTGAGAACCGGTTTCCCGGACAGATAACAACAGATCCGCCAAGTCCCTTTCCCACCGACCACGAAAACGGCTGGGTGCAGGAGTTGAACGCCACAGCCGACGCGCTTATTACACATAATGCTTCACTCTATATTTTTATGAGTAAAGAGTATCATGGCCGGGAGATTTCACAATACGGCGATTACGCCCTTCAAATACAAAACGCTGATTATTCCGGTTTTGACCCGGCGGCGACCCTGTCCAATCTTGCCGCGAACGAGCTGGGCGGCTGTCTGCAGGCGAGGTTGCTGCAGGCCGGCAGAACCGCGCGGGTTACGGATATCATGCAGATAGATAATCCCGATGTGATAGAGAATGTGCTTGTGCGGTCGTTATATGATTGAATGCGGTTGAATGCCCGTTCAAGAATGGCACGGTGCCGCCCGGTTTTTCATTACTTCTTGGTGCCGTTAGGGTAAAGACGGGCGAAGTAGATTTCAAAGTTTCCATCACGATCATCATCACATGACGCTCCGTATTCCGTGCCTGTCCAGACAAGAGACGGCCACCATGAGTCACCTGCTGCATTGGTAATGCGAACATCCAAACCCTGTTTCACACCAGAAGAATTTATGCGTGCAAAATAGATTTCAAAATTACCGTCACGAT
>JAFGGG010000045.1 GCA_016930675.1 Spirochaetales bacterium | reverse complement strand
TTGTCGGAGCTGCTTTTGAAGATGGAACAGGAAGTGACAGAGGAGCAGCTTATTTTTTCTACCACTCGGCAATAGATACCTGGGATTTTGGAGGTAAAATTACAGCCTCGGATGCACAAGATAACGATTCGTTCGGACTTTGTTCATCAATATCCGGTGAGTATGTTATTATCGGTACAGACTATGAAGATGGAATTGGATCCGATAGAGGAGCCGCGTATATTTTCAAGTAAAACATATTTCTTTAACGATTGAAAAAATCATATGTTAGAAAATCTGATTATATAGACTCTATTACAATTTAATAGACTATATTAATGACAATATGCTTTTCCGATCCTACAAGCTTTACCGCGGCATCTTTAAAAGGGGGAGCACTCATTACCCCCATGGCATCGTTGGAAAATCCGTAACCTTCCAGCGGTATTCCGAACAGCCCTTTGTCCATAGAGCCGTTATTGTTTTCATCATGCATTACACACACAGCGTAGGTTCCTGAACGGTTTAGATTAAAAACAGCCTGCGCTTTGCCGTTCCGGATAGACACTGCCGCCTTATCCACGGCTTTTTCAGCGTCTTCAGGAAATCCCGCTTCGCTGTCATACAAAGCGAGCAATACTTTTCCATTATCATTGCGAAGTCCCTTTATGGTTATATAGAGCGTAGATTCGGATTTCTCAGCCCAGAGGGCGAATAAAAAACAGATGGTCACAGGTAATAGTATCAGCAGTTTTTTCATTATTACTCCTATCGGCGGCTTCATCTAATAATGAAACACCGTTATATTAATAAAATGTCACTTATTCTCACTTTTTATTTATCTTTTATAATCATAGCTCTCTTGTGCTTTGAATTCCTTCTTATCTTTACGGCATAATATCTGAACAAGATCTCTGCTGCATTTGGCAACAGCCGACACTCCACCGCCGGGCTGCACCCACTGGCCGGTCATATAAAAATTTTTTAGTCCGGGTAATGTTTTTTTGTACTGCTTGGCGAAGTTTTCCGGTGTCAACAGCCAGCCCTCAAACGATCCCTGACGGTTGCCCGTATATCTGAAAGTGGTTATGGGAGTCGCTATATCAACTACTTTGATTTTAGCCTTGATCCCCGGATAACGCGTTTCCAGATAATTAACAATATCCATTTTAATTTTGTCTTTTTCTCTTTTATATGCATCACGGTTTTTTGACAACTTATCCCAAAAAGAAAAGGACGATGGAAAGAACACAGAAACAACACTCCTGCTGCCTGTTTGTAAAGAAGCGTCAAAAAAATAGTTCTTCACCCACATTCCATTAACACTTATGCTGCCGATATTAATTGGTTTATCAAGAATATGAATATCCGCGTGCGTGATGCCCTCATATCCGGATGTTAATCCCAATGAAATCATAATCAGCGGCTGCCACAGTTTCGCTTTCTTATAGCGATCGTTTATCTTTTTATTTGTAAACCTCCCTTCCAGCATATCATAAATGGTTGCATACCCGTCCGCGGCACTTATTACAATGTCCGAGTGTTTTTCAGTACCTTTTTCCAATTCAACACCAACAGCCCTTCTCTTTTCTGTAATTATTTTCTTTACCTTGCAGTTATAATCGATCGTTACTCCCGATTTTTTACACTGTAACTCCAATGCTGTGGCCAGTCTTTCAGAACCACCGAGGGGCCAACCCGCATTCCCGTCGTTAAAATATGAAAGCACTATAAAAAACGCAAGCAAAGAAAACTCCTTTACCCCGATTATATTTAAAAGATATCTCTTAAGTTCCTGGTTTTTAAATCGCTCCACATACTCCCCCACCGAAGATTTGCCGAACCTTTTAAAGTACGGAAAAAAAGGTTTCATGTTTTTCATCAATTTAAAGATATCTTTCAGTTTCATGAGTTCGCGCGGCTTGTCCGGTATTCTCATTGTTGTGAACACTCTCACAGCCTCACAAAACTCCCGAATCACAGCGGTATCCTCAGGATACCGCTGGAGCAGGTTCCGCTCAAATGCATCAATATACGCAGGCACCACGAATCTTGAATTATCCTCGTTAATCATAGTACAGATTTCTGTATGCTGGATGGCGCCATTATTTTTAAACAACCCAAGTTCATTCCACATGGAATGCCCGGCTTTGTTTTTAACTGCTCCCACCAGCCAGTGCAGACAGCCGTCGAAGTAATAACCTTTTCTGTTCCAGCCCGTGCACACCCCTCCGCATTTGCTGTGCATCTCGAACAACTCTACGGTATAACCGTTTTTAGCCGCGTAACAGGCTGCTGTTAATCCCGCGATGCCCGCTCCGACAATAATAATCTTCTTTTGTTTCATAACAATTCCTCTCGCGCTCAAATATAGTGTGAGGATTGGTTAATGTCGTCTCAAATATTATTTGAGACTTATTTTTTTTGTGTTATTCGGCTGCTGTTTTGAAGGTATTTGTCGTTTTAAGAACCCTGCCGGCGGTAGTCTTTGGGAATCATACCGGTTACTTCTTTGAACACTCTGTTAAAAGTGGCTTTGGAATTAAACCCCGCGGTAAAAGCCAGTTCCAGTATTGATTTATGCTTATTTTCAGGATCACTCAGCAGGTTTTTTACTTCATGCAAACGATAAGAGTTCAAGAATTCATTAAAATTCTGCTTTTCATGTTTACGGATTATCTGTGATAACCTGGGCGGAGGAATTATTCGTGTCAGGATTGAGAGATCATCCAGAGTAAGCTCAGTATCCATATATGCCTTTTGCTGTTCCATAACGGATTTAAGCCTTTCATATTCCTGGCTCGTATCTTCATCGGTTAAAATCTGCTTAACCGGATATTTCTTATCATAATCGATTTCATCAACAAAGATGACGGGATGTGACAGGGAAAAGTAACCCAATAAATATATTTCAAAAGCAATATTCATAGCTATCACGGTATGCATAAGATCCTTAAAACCAATCAGGTTGCCCGGACTGAAAGCAAATATTATAAGAAGAAGGGAAGTGACCCAGGATACAATCGATAAAATGATTATAGAAAAAATCCATATTTTTCGTTCACGGGTTATCATCCAATTATAAAATCCGTACCGCTTTTTAAAGAGAACCGTAATACATACTACCATATAGATTGTGGCCCACAGAAATGAGGTAAACGCATAGTTATAGTAATGAACAAATAAAGCGGAGTTTGTGAGTAGATACACTAAAAATGATAAAAGTGATAAAACCGCCGGTACTAGCTGAACAAAATGCACTCTTCTAAATTTGAAATTGATGTCAGTTAAAGATTTAACGTAAAAATATGAAAAAGGCCCCAATAAAAACAAATCAAACTCAATGGATAAAAAGAAACAAATGTGTGATGCAATAATTCCTGCCAAATAAAGGTAGGTGTCAAGCAGCAAATAGACAAGAGCAAAGATCCAGAGAGCCAAAAAAAAATTCGATCGGCTTTTTCTTCGTTTGGCAAAGACGGCGATTCCCAAAAAAACTCCATGCACGGCGCCCAAAAGGATTAATATTCGTAGAACCGCCACGTATTACATCCCGCTATCTCTCTGCATATTCTGTTATACCTCCACGCCCATGGTAATCTTTACCACAAACCCGATTAAAAAACTAAGGGCCGCTATGCCCAGGCTTAAAAAGGCCATTTCAAAGAAACGCTTTTTAAAATTAAAATCCTTAACCACCGAGATATAAAAGTTGAAAAAGAAAATGATGGCCACGGCAATAATAAGAGTAAGCACCAAACAAACAATATAGTGGGGTATGAAAAAAACAGGAAGCAGTACGGGGACTATAATATAGGGCAGTACGAGCAGCGCGACCGTTACGATATAGGCAAAGCCGGTGTAAAGCGCAGAGGCGAACGCCTTCTCATGGGCTCCTTCTGACTTGTTTGACAGGTACTCTGATGAGGCCATGGAAAACGAGGCGGCGATACCGGTAATCAGTCCTGCAGGGGCGATAAGCTTTGTGTCCTGAAAGGCAAAGGAAAGACCTGCCAAGGCGCCGGTTAATTCTACGAGGGCATCGTTGAGACCCAACACAATCGATCCGATAAATTTTAACTTCTCCTCATCAATCAGTTTGATAAGCTGTGCTTCATGTTTTTCCTCATCTTCCAGCACCTCTTTTGCTTCAGGTATCTGTTTCAATATGGCTTTGTAATTAATTTGCGCCTGCTCCTCTCCTCTTTCCATAAGCTTAATGCCGAAGGTGGTCCCAAAGATTCTGGAAATCCAATAGTAAAAAAAAAGGCTCTTTCTCTTGGGTTTTAATTCTCTCTTTGTAAACTTTAACCAAAACTTATAGTGCTTATATTCATCTTTGGCAATGCGTTGTAACAGCCTGCCGTTCTCCCGATGTTTAATTTTCTTTGCCAGTTTCGAGTAGATATGATACTCGGTTATTTCACAGTGTTGGGCCTTAAGGATCTCTTTTAATAATTTCGGGCTTATTTTTTTTTGCGGCATCTTATTTCCCTTTCTAAACAAGTATACCTAAAAATAGGCTATATGACCCGCCCTGTCAATTATGAAGATCAATCGGATTATTTAAAAGTTATTTAATTAGAAGAAAAAAAAAGTATATACTAATTATTATCTGTCATGAAAATATTTAGAACATTATTCAGCGCTATTCTCATTATCATTATTGGTTTTTTCGGAACGTTTTTACTTCTTTACTCAATAAACACACATACACACACTATAAATGAGATCGCCAAGCAGGCCTTAAGTACTCTTGCGTATATCAATGAACTAAATTATAAATTAAAAGCAATTCTCGTACAGGACGACGACATCCGTGTTATTCAATATGAGTATGAATCTTTAATTGAGGAGTGCAACACCCAAATATCTCTTTTAACGGAGTCCAGCGCCGCTTTAAACGCGGGAACCAAAACCAAAGCCCAGAACGCAAGCAGATTATGGAGTATTATTTACTCCAGTTTGCAGGAGGGCAACAAAAACTTGATCGAGCTAATCGAAGCAAGTAAGTATTTAGAGATCGGTGAGAGAAGTATCATAGAATTCTTAGATGAACTGGCGCGCTTTGAGAACAGGGATAAGATTCCTGAGTACAGACCTCTTTTCTGGTTTAAAAGAAACATACAAATTGTGGAATATTCCGCGCTCAGTTTTGCCAAGAATTTAAAGCAGCTTACCGCATTATTAGACGAACAAAGCAGCGTGATTGTCTCAACCAACATACTAGTGTCGTGGATAATTGCCGCCGCCGAAATAATTTTTGCAGCCGCCTTTGTGCTGCTCTTTTCCAAAAGCCTTACTCAACGCTTTATCAAGCTGAACAACTATCTCAACAACATCCTGAACTCGATGCCATCTATTGTGATTACCATAGACAACACGGGTAAGGTTACACAATGGAACTATAAAGCAAAAGAGGCCACGGGTTTAAGCTCGGAACAGGCAAAAGGCAGACTTTTCTCCAAAGTTTTCCCTCTTTTGGAACTGGAGCGGGAAAAGATCCAAAAGGCGATTACAAATCAGGTTGTTGTACGTGATTATAAAATTGCAGACGAAAAACAGGGCGTCATACATTACTCGGACCTGGCAATATACCCGCTGGTGGCCAATGGCGTGGATGGCGCGGTTATCCGGATTGACGACATAACAGAAAAGGTAAAATTGGAAGAGATTATGATCCAGTCCGAAAAAATGCTTTCAATCGGGGGGTTGGCGGCAGGGATTGCCCATGAGCTGAATAATCCCCTGGCGGGCATTATTCAGAATATAGAAGTCGCCTTAAACCGCTTTAATAAAGAAATCCCTGCTAATATAAAAACAGCCAAAGAGATCGGTATCGATCTTGAAATGCTTATGACCTATATTAAAGAGAGAATGATTCAGGATACCCTGGAAGACGCGCACAAAGAGGCAAGGCGGGCCGCCGAGTTGGTGGAAAACATGCTCAGGTTTTGCCGCAGAACAGATTCAAAGAAAGAAAAACAAAACCTGAGCGAACTTCTCGAGCAAACCATCGACATTGCTTCCAATGATTATGATCTCAAGAAAAAATATGATTTCAAGAAGATTAAAATAAGCCGTAATTATAAAAGTGTTCCGGATGTTATGTGTTCCAAATCGGAAATCCAGCAGGTATTTTTAAATATTTTGAAGAATGCCGCGCAAGCCATGCATGATTCCGAAACCTCCGATCCGCGGATCCAGGTGGCTGTCTCGGCAAAGAAAAACAAGGTAGTCGTTGAAATAGAAAATAACGGCCCCGCAATTCCCGAAAATATCAGAAAGCGTATTTTCGAACCTTTTTTTACTACAAAAACCACTCGTCTGGGTACGGGTCTGGGTTTATATATATCCTATTTCATAATTGTGGAAAATCATCAGGGTGAGATTACCGTACATTGCACAAAACAGGTTAAAACCCGTTTTGTGATCCGGCTCCCGCTGGATGAGGAATAATATATCCGATAATTATTCGGTCCAATTTTCCACACGAAAATCAATAACCGCCTGATAGTACTCTTCCACCGAATCTCTGTCGGGTATTTTTTCCAGCGCGGCAAGATACTCCTTCCATACAGTATCGTACTTTCCCGCAGGCGCGGAGATTAAAAGCGGTGTATACTTCTCACGCAGATTCATAACCGCCTCTTCAGCCGTCTTTTCCGGACTGTTTTGTTCCATGGCGGCAGAAGCGGTCCACAACGGAAAATACACGGCCCGCCGCATATCCGGCGGTTTAAATAACTCATACCAGGTTTTCACGCCATAGGCAATTAATACCTCTTTTTCGGAAGCGTTTAAACGGGCATAAAAAATAAGCTGGCTGTATTTCGGGTTGACACTGTTACCGTCCGAGTACACGGAATTATCACTGAATCCGCAGAACTGACTCCAGTAAATTGCACCGTAGGTCTTTATTCTCCAGTTCTCATCCGTCCATTTGTCTATCTGCTCTGAAGTTCTATAGAAAATACCGTCTTCATTTACCAGATAATCTTCACCCTCAAATCCCCATTTTCTGATTTTCATCACTTGTTCCCGGCAGAGAAAATCAAAATATTTGATTATCAAGACAGGATCTTTACATGCCACACTAATCCCGATCCCTTGATCGGTCTGAGGTTCAATCGGTCCTTCATACTCTTCTTCATATCCCCTCATAACAAGCGGAAGCGGAACAAACCATCTGTCCTGATCCTGTTCCAAAAGATAGGTCTGAGCAGGCTTGACATGCCAGCGTTGGTCATAGAATCCGAGAATCCTTCCGGATTTGAGCTTCTCCAGATATTTATCATAATCCATGATAAAAGACTCGGCATCGTATAATCCTTTTAAATACATCTGGTTATAAAGCTTGTAGAGTTTATAACTGACTTCCGCATCGTAATAGCGTTCGGCCACCCATCCGCCCCTTTCATAATCCACACTGGCCGATGAGTCATTGGGATGACCGCTTAACACGGAAGGAGCGTTTAACAGCGAGAACTTGCGCCAGCCCGTGGCCATGGCGGTAAAACCAAGCGTTTTCTCCCCGTTTATTGTTGGGTATTTTTGAGCGTATTTTTCCAAAAGTTCGATAAACTCCTCCAAATACTTGATTTTAGGATAACCGAACTCTTTCAGCACCGCTTTTTGGATCCAGACGGCATGATGAACATTTGTCCTGGCTACTCTGTCTTCATACGGCCAGAAGGGCGGCAGGTAGTAAATATGGCCGTCCCCATGTCTGAACCTGCCCATATACTTCCCGTACAGCTTCTTGATATTGGGACCGTGCTCTTCAATCAAATCATCCAAAGGGATAAGCGCGCCGGCTTCCACGAGCTTGATTGTCTGGTTGCGTGCCTGAATAATATCCGGGTACTGCTCGCCGGCAATCATAATATCAATTTGAGTTTCCTGTTCGCCTTTTAAAAACTGAAAAACCGGCCGCACCTTTGTCTGCTGCTCAAGCCAGTCCCCGAAAATAGTACCGTCCACCGGATAGTCTTCCTGGGCAAAAGCGATAAAAACACTGAATTCCTTTACCTCCTTGGGCCATGAATCGCCGTCTTGCGCACAGAACGGGAAAAACAATACTGATATAATTAATATGGTGTGAGATAATATTCGTTTCGTAACAATCTCCTTTCTTAATTCTTTTATTCAAATTCTATTAATATAAAATCGTTTTGCAAGTATGATCTTTTTTTTTGCATATCATCCATACATATTGTATACTTTAGATGTCAAACTTCGGGATGTACTGAGTGTAACCATGAAAGATAAACACTATAGCATATTGGTTGTAGATGACGAGCCCTCTATCTGCAAAAGCGTGGCCCGCTATCTGGAAGATTTCAATTTTAACGTCACGACTGCCGCAGACGGTAAAAGCGGACTGCAATGCATAGCAGAAACGGATTTTGATTTAATGATCGTGGATCTGCGCCTCCCTGATATGTTGGGCGAAGAATTTATAACAAAAGTGCATAATACTAATTCTCATGTTAAAATCTTTATTTTTACCGGTTCGCTTGATTATGTACTTACCGAAGATATGATCAAACTCGGGATAACACAGGAAGATATCCTTTATAAGACACTCATAAGCTTTGAAGAGCTTTTGGAAAAAATAAATAATGCTTTGAAGCAGACAATGGAGGAATGAAATGAGACTCAGAATTGCATTATTGTTAAGCGCATTTTTCATATTAAGTGCTTTCCCTCTATCGGCACAACGTGCCCCGGACATGGACTCTTTTGAGGAGGGATTCGCCCGCTATACGCCAAACGGAAAGTACGGCTTTATTGACAAAAGCGGAAATCTTGCCATAGCGGCCGTGTATGACAACGCTCACTATTTTAAAGATGGAGTTGCCGCTGTGAAGAAAAACGGTAAATGGGGCTATATAAACCGGAATGGGGTCCTGATAATTCAGCCTCAATTTCAAGACGTCGACAGTTTCAGCGAGGGTTTTGCCGGAGTAAGGAAAGGCGGTAAATACGGCTTTATAGACAAAAGCGGAGCATTTATCATTCAACCTCAGTTTGACTATGTGTTTTCTTTTTCAGAAGGACTGGCAGCGGCAAAAAAGGATAATAAATGGGGTTTTATTAACACAACCGGTACATATGTCATTGAACCTCAGTATGAAGGCGTGATGTCATTCAGTGAAGGACGTGCTGCAATCGAGGTAAATAACAAATACGGATATATCGATAAATCCGGTAAGACTGTAATCGCGGTTCAATATAAGGACGCAACCAGTTTTAAAAACGGGCGCGCGGTTGTGGAGGACGAACAGAGCCTGCTGGTTATTGATAAAAACGGCGCGCATATTTTTAGAGTGGACTACGACACGTATTTCAATTATTTTTTTGACGGTCTGCTCCTCTCCAAAAAAGACGGAAAATACGGCTATTATAATATTAATGGCCAAGTCGCCATTCCCTTTGTTTACGAGCTAGCCTGGTTGTTCTGTGACGGTTACGCGCTTATCAGAGTTGACGACAAATACGGCTATATTAATACGAAAGGTGAGGTTGTAATTGCTCCGCAGTTTGAAGATGCCTGCAGTTTCTCCGACGGAGCCGCGGCGGTATTAAAAGACGGGAAATGGGGTTATATCGATACCGGCGGTAATTTTATCATTCCTCCGCGCTTCAACCCCATTCAATGGTAACGCTATTTTAAGGAAAAAGCCGCCGCTTATAGCGGTATGTTGATTGAACACAAAGCGGTCTGTTTTTTAGATAAAACGCTCGAAGCGCTCTTTTTTTGCCTTACAAACCGGACAAACTTCCGGCGGATTATTTCTGGCGCAGAGATAGCCGCAGACTTTGCAGCGCCATACGGGGTAGGAAAGGTCGTTTACCTCCCTTGAGTTACTTGTTTTCATAAACTGTCTCCTTTGTTTTTTAGGCGGTCTCCTTTCGGGGATCGGTTTGATTGCTATTTTGCCTCGGACAGCGGGTTTGGATACATACAGCGCGCAATAACAGGCTCCATACTGTTCCAGATCATCGTCCCTGTAATCGCAGGGGCAGATGATGTCCACATCTTCAATTTTGATTCCTTCAGCAAGACGGCAGGGGCAGGCCCAGTATCCGTACCTCTTTTCATTAATCAAAAGGCTTTCCACCAGATCTTGGGTAAACTCCACATCGGGATTCAGATTATAGCCGGATGCTCGAGCCTCCGCCTCAAGTTTATTATAGAGACACTTTATATCCTGTTTAGAAATCTTACTAGTCATTCTTCACAAGCTCTTTTATCTGCTCTTCCTGGTAGCCCTGAATATACTGCTGATCCTTTATAACGATAAAGGGATATGACACCGTAGAAGTCCATTTCTTTATTTCTTCCCGTACGGCATGCCTTTCTTCTCTGGGGGCCAGATCAACATCTATAAAATCATAAGCTATCTGTAAGGAATTAAGCAGTTTTTTTGTTTTTTTACACCAGATGCAGGTACTTATTGCAAACAGAATAATCTTACCGTAATTATTGCCTTTTTGATGAATATACTTCATTTATTTCTTTGACAAAAAGCGTCTACCTTATAACCTTACTCACAAGCAGGATCTCACCTTGATCCGTGGCCAGAATGAGCAGTTTGCCCCGTATCAGCGGTCGACAGTTGATTCTATTATCAATCTTGATCAACCTCTGCACATTGCCGGTCATAGCGTCCGCGATCACCAGGCTGCCGTCATTTCTGCTGTAGTACAATCTTCCGTTTAGATAAAGCGGAGGAGCCGTCACCTGAGCCGGCGGTCTGAATAATAACCTTCCATTATTGCTTGCGAATGCGAAAATCTTATCGCCCGCGTATATGTATACTGCTTGTTCAAGCGCTGTTATCTCCTGATGCGGGTAGATGTTTGAATTGGGATCGAGTTTTTTCTGCCAAAGTATGCGTTTGTTGTTCAGATCCACACACACCAGCATGCCTTTTCTGCCGCAGAAATAGGCCCGTCCTTGGAAAACGGTAACCGGAAGCGCTATGGGCCCGATAGCTTTTGTTTTCAGCGGCTGCGGATCAACCACTCCGCTTTGCGCGTCCATGCTGATAAGCTCTCCCATGAGGTTGACTATATATATTTTGCCTTTATAGAGCGCCGGTGTCATCAAAGAACCGCCTGGTATGTTCAACTCTTTCTGTATATTACCATTTCGTAAATCAACAAATTGAATGGCGGAATCAGTGGCAAAAAGCCCGCTGTTACCTGCCGCGACGATACTCCTGCCGAACATTTGATTTTCCGCAGTAGTTAACGCTCTGCGGTTCCGCACCTTGCCTGAAACCGTATCCATAATAACCAGCTCTCTGGAACCGGCGAAATACAGATTACCGCCGATAACTTTGGGCCAGGAATTATGATTAGGACTGTTCGCTGTTTTCTGCGACCAGACGAGACCGCCCTTGGTATCAAAAGCGTATATAACTCCCTGCTTGGAAGCAGCCACATTCAATTCTCCCGCCGCAAGCAGTTCTCCTATAAATCCTGAGTCGGCAACTTTTATTTTTTTAATTGGAACGACTTCTTTTATTATGCCGACCGGCTTCTTTTCCTCCGGCTTATCTATTAAGCCCACTGCTTTATTCAGAGCATCCTTTGCCTTGACCTCATCTTTAGCTTTCTTTTCTGCCTGCGCTTTCTGCTCGGGAGACAGTTCCTGCAAGACAACCGAATAGTCTTTTTGAGTTGCTATATTGGTTTCTACCGTTATATTCTGCTCTGCGAATCCGGACTTCTTAACCGTGAACTCAAGTGCTTTTCCTTCTTCATATAATTTCTGAAATCTGCCTTTACCCACAGATAGACCGTTCAGATAAATATCCGCGTCTTTGGGCTCGGTTGTAATTTTTATTTTGATTAAGACGGGAACCGTCTTTGTCAATTGGATTTTATCTTTTTCATCCCCGGTCTTTTCCGCTATTATGCGAACTTCTTTAATCTCTATCTGATCCAGATCTTTTAGTTCTTCCTCTTTCTCAGTCGAGACCTCCTGAGGCGGAGTAATGACCTGATTGATCTTTTCATTGGTTTCAGTTACCAAAGTAGTAATTATTGCCAGCTGTTCTTCCGTAAGTTCCTCATCCTGATCGGCCTTTTTTACTTCATCCACCATCACCTTAACCAGCTGCTCGGTTTGCTTTGCGTTTTCTTCATTTATAGTTACTTCCTGATGCGCCTTGACAACTAGAGCCATATCCTGCATTTTTTCTACCAAGGCCTTAAGCTTTGTATTGCCAAGCTGAGCCTGTTCCTGAATTTTATCTGATTCCGCGCTCTCAGGTACTATCGATACCGCCCCTTCCTTCACAGCGAGCAAGGTATCTTTAGAGTCTGTTATGCGTACCATAAATTCAGTACCCCGAATACCGCAGACAGCGGTACGGGTCCGGACTTTAAAAGATTCATTGCCTGATAATGTGGAAACCTTGCATAAAACCGATCCCACCGCCAGATCAACATCCACTACTGCCTGTTCCGGTTCCAACCACAATTCCTTAAGGGATATCTCTGTATCCTCCTGTACTCTTATCACGGATTTCTGGCCGAACTGCAGTTCGCATAACGAATCAGCTCCGACCTTCACCGTTTCACCGGGATGTACAATATTGCCGATTTCCAAATACTCCCAATCGGCCGTGCCTTTAACATACACCTCTCCGGAAACAAACACAACCAGAGCCTCTTCATACGTCAACGTTGCTTTGCCCGCTTCAAGATCCTGGTCGGATAAGGATTCTGTTCGAGTGGGCACCTGACCGGGCTGAGGACATGCATAAAAAAAAGTACATACTGATAATATAAAAAATATGAGGATTAACTTAAACGATCTAAGCATTCTTTCCCCCTTTATTCATCGCTGGACTTACTTTTTTATTTTTCTATTCTGAGAATGAAGAAACAACAGTTTCCATTCCAAATTTTACACCTTATCACCAGTATTTTCAATTATAATAGAAAAAAAACACATTATATTAATTAGTAGACCTTGAATCCGGCGTTTTCACGCCTGTTTAGCGGCCTAAAAACGATAAGCAGCTCCCAAAGACACAAACTGGATCTGGACGGCGGATCCCTGACCTTCATAAGGAAGGTTAATACCGGAAAGCATGCTGAAAAAGATATACGGATTGAAGATAAACGACAGATTTGTCTGTATGGCTATGTCCGGACTTATGTTATAGGAAAAACTGATGCGCAAAGGCAAGAGAGCAAAAAAGAGCCACGTTGATTCCCCCTTTGAGAGGGATATCTGCCCCGAATCATTATTCTCTAGATCCGTTTTGGCCGTAACATTCACCGCGCCCACAAGCAATGAAACCGAATAGCTTGTGGAAAACACGCCCAGTGTACGAAACACATAGCCGGCTCCCACGAGTATTATCATATTATCGGATTTGGCCGGGGCGTCGTCCGGGCTTGCCGGATCTTCTCCGAAAAACATGTAATCATTATAATCAAAATACAAAGTAACCATCAGGCCCTGTTGTCTTTCAAAATACCAGGTCATATCCAATTCCATGGGAAAAGGAATCCGGATCTGTGGTCTGAGTGTAAATGTCATTTCATCAACATCCGAAGTATTGGCCTTTAAAATCGAGCCCACCCATAGGCAAAGCTCGAATGGTCTGGCCATGGCCTCCGCGAACTGAACCGCCTTAATGGTGTCCTTTGTTTCAACATCTTTAATAAGAGAAGTAATCTTTACTTCAGGCTCTACTTTTCCCAAATAAGGACTGAACTTCCGGGCTGTGGTTTCTAAAAATCCCTTGAAGGCGGCATAATTCAACTTGTCTGCGGTGTAGCTAAAATTGACGGTGGTGATATTCTCATTACCCCGTTTAAGTTCAATGAGAACTGTTATTTGATTGGCGCCGCTCTTGGTAACGGTCGTGATGACAATCGATCTGGCCGCTTCTTTAAAATCGGTTTTGATTATGGGCTGGTTAATCGTAATAAGGGAATAGAGCATCTCAGGCACAGCGGACAACAGCTCTTTGTCATCTTGTGTTTTATGATTTACCGGTTCAAAATATACTCTGTGCAATACCAGTTCCGTATCTTGTGCGCAGAGTGAAGATAAGACACAGAGTATCAGACAAAAACCGCAAACCGCTCTTTTCATAAATGCCACCCCAGTCCTATATAAAGCATCATATTCAAAGGGATATAGGAAATTTCGCCGGATTCCTCAAAATTTAAGGTCACGGCATCGAAGGTAATACCGGTATCAAGGTAAAAGGGTTTATCACTTATAAGAGATGAAAAATAGAATTTAATCCCCGCGTTAATCAAAGCACTTGCATAAAAATAAGGTCCGTAATCATAATCAACACCCATATCGGTAATGGTCATCACGGGTGCATAGGTAGCGGACAGCAAAATTCCCGCGTAGATATCGCTTTTACTGGAGCGGAAATAAATCCTGGGGCCCACAGTAGCGTGAAAGTCTATGGCAAACACATCTTCATCGCCCGCACTGCACGAACCTACATGCGCTCCCAGGCCGGCGGATAGTGAGAGAAAAGGACTGAAAATGTATTCATATTCAATTTTCAGCGAATTTATAGGTGTTCGCGGCGTGTTTCTCAGTTCTTCTTCCGAACTGCTCGGAGTCTGGATCTGGTCGCCCACCATTTGAATACCCGCATTGATGGATAGTACATGCGGCCAGGAGCAGCGCTTGGATATAATCCGGTTCATAAACACCTGCTTTTCATAAGCCGACAGCTCGGCGGAGACATTCCCTTCCTGCTCAAGAATGGGATTGCCGGGCTTGGGCAGTACCCGCGAGACCTCCCTGCTGAAATTAAGGGAAATATCATCGATGGAGTCAAATACGGAAAAGCCCGCTTCACTGATATAGATTACAGCGTATTTTACGCGTTCCGACTGCACATCATACAGCAAAGCGTGTACAAAAAGTTTTTCCTTACTTTCCTGATATCTGCCTGCCACAACCAGCTCGGCGCCATTTTTAGCAGCCAGCTTGAGATCCGGATAATCGGCTCTTCCGGGATTACCCATTCCCGCGACCTGGATAACCCTTAACTCCTTATCTTTGATGAAGTTAGTGTTAAATGTATTTAAGAATATGTTGCCGTACGGATTGTAATTCTCATCCTGAATATTTACAAAGGGAAATACCATAATACTGTAGGTATCTTTTTTAATCACCTTTGTTTCCGTGCTGAGAGGTTCAAGTGTATAGTACTCCTGATTATTGTTCTCGACCGAAATGATTCTCTTAAGCGGCTTGAACCCTTCCTTTTCCAGACGCAGCAGATATTTACCCGCCGACAACTCTATCTTTTTAGGCGTAGTACCCCAATCGATGTTGTCGATAAAAATACTGGCCCCCGCGGGATCACTATTGATGGTAATGCTCCGGCTGTTTTGGGAAAGGTACATTTTCGGACGGGCCTTGCCGAAACCGATATACCCATTGCCCACCCATGGCTCAAAATCTATATGATTTAAAAGCAGCTGGACCGCTTTCTGCTGTTCATCGGCAGTTACCCTCAGATAAGAGACTTTGCCATTATCCGCTATGGTAAAAGAATAGGGAAAAAGGATAACAGCCTGCGGTTTAATTTCGTACTGTTTAATTATAGGATTCGCAGCATTTTCAGCCAACTGCACCTGGTAAGATCCTGCCTCCAACTTAACGGTTTTTATTCCCCATTCCGCACTTTGCAGCTCTACGGCTGCGGTCATCGGTCCGCTGAACTGCAAACCGGGAATCTGAGTGTTTTGATCAGCCTCTGTCTGCTGCGCGGATTTATGACAAATTATAACAAGCAGGGATTCATTTGTACTGGACGGCTTCGGAAATGTACTACAATTACTGAGAATAAAAAGAATGCTAAGTAAAACTAATCCTAATTTGTTTCTCATCTTATAAAAATCGGTTATTAAATATAATTATGGCACAGTATGTCCACATTGTCAAATAAATGAATTTATGCAATGAATTTATTTTACTACTAATTTTGTTTATAAACATTTATATTTTTTACATAGTCATAACTTACATTTATTGTTTATTATATCTATTTTTAACCAGAGGCGTACCGAATGAAAAAAGCAGGAACACGTGTAACAGGCAGTACAGCCGGTACGTTGAGGCTTATGCCCTGGCTGCATACCGGTTCTCTCTATTTAATTTACCTTCTTTTAGGTATGAATCTGGCTTCCGTGGGGCCCTGTATCAACGATCTGTCCGCGCAGAACAACGTCGACGTGGAAGTTTTCAGCATGATTTTCATTATCCGTACTTTGGGCGCGCTTGCAGGCTCCCTGTTCGGAGTCAGACTCTATGACCGTCTGTCGGCAAAAACGATTTTGCTTTTTATCCTCTTGGCTTCGATAATTTTATTCGCCGGCATCCCTCTTGTTACAACCTTCTTTGTTACCGCGTCGCTATTCTTTTTAATAGGGTTTGTGTACAGCCTGAGTGACGCCGGCGGCAATATCATAATCACCCGCCTGCACGGAAAAAATTCCGCGCCTTTTCTAAGCGGACTGCACTTTTGCTTTGGAATCGGCGCTTTTTTGATTCCTCTGGTCATCGCTCAAATCCGTCTTTATACCGGCAGCGCGGTCTACGCATATTGGTTTATAGCCGCGGCCGCCGTGCTCATAGCCATGGTTGTCACCGCACTCCCCCCTCCTCCTGAAGGTAAAAAATCATTCGCAGCTATCCATAAAGAAACAAAATGGATATTTATTTTCTTCTCCATGCTTTTCTTTTTCTTTTTTGTGGGTGTGGAACTGGGGTTCGGTGTCTGGATTTATAATTATGCACTGGCGCGGGAAGTGGCCGATGAGCAGACCGCGGCCTATCTTACCTCCCTTTTTTACGGAGTATATACGGTAACCCGTTTATTAATAATTCCGCTTGCCGCCTGCTTTGATAATAGGAAAATCCTGATTCTCTCTCTCACAGGCGGACTTGTCTGCTTTTTTATCATGTTGGTTTCTCCGGCCGTTCCCTGGCTTATTTTTGCCATAACCGCAGGCATCGGTTTTTTTCTGGCACCGGTTTTTCCTCTTACCATCACGTTGATCGAAAAAAAATCGGGACTAACGGGCAAGGTAGCCGGATTTTTACAAATCGGGATGGTCCTGGGCGGCATGGTCTTCCCCTGGATACTGGGTCAGCTTCTGAAACCGCCCGAACATTACTTCTTACCTCTCATTTTGGGTCTAAGCATGGCAGCGGCACTCGGCATGGAAATCGTGCTGGTATTCATGAAGACCGTTAAAAATAACTAACAGAGGAAATTGCATAAGTCAAAATATATTACATTAGTAAAATATATATTCTTTATACCAGAATAAGTTTGCAATTTCCATTTTAGGAGCTTCTTGTAAAAATAATATTTTTGCAAGAAGCTCAACAATCATATATTATTCTTGCAGGAAAATATTATATGGATTACCATTAGCGTGTAGATAACTTTAATCGATGTACGGAGGTAGTATGCGTGACAAAATACTGATTATCGGAGCTAGAAGCATCTTTATTCTCGGAGTTTTTATCTTCGCTTTAGCCGTATTCATGCTTAATCATAATGAGTTCGCACTCAGCTCATTAAAAGCCGAAAGAGCCCTGCTGGATATGGAACTTGAAGAAAAGTATAAAGCAACAGTACCTCCTAAGCCGGTGGATTTTTCCGGTTTGATTCCTGAACCGGTACAACCCCCTGACACTGCGGACGCTTTTGAGAATGAGCAGTACGAGACGGCGCTGAAGGAGTATGAAGCGCGGAAAAAGCAGGAGCAGGAAGACTATGCGGCCGCGCAAAAAGAGTATGATCAATTGTTACGCCGGCTGGACTATGAACAGAAGCTCAACGCCTTTAATAAAAGCAAAGAAGCGTACAGCCTGATTTCCAAAAAGCGTGAGCTTGATACCGCGATCAGATTACAAGAATCCAGAACGGCTTTAGTAAGCGATAAATACGTGGTCCAACTAATCGGTACAATCCTCATCCTTATAGGTGCGGCGGGAATACTGATTCTCGGTGAAAACTGGGAAAGAGCGGCTTTACTCGTGTTTCTCGGGTTCGCCTTCAGGACATTGGTGGGATTATAGGGTAAACTATGTGCATCATTCACATAAAAAAAATTTCGGGAGGTATTAAAACATGTTTAAAAAAAATGTGGAACTAATCTATGTTTTAAGTTTTTTAATGGTAAGTATTTTTTTTACAGCATGCAAGTCCCAACCGTCTGCCGGTCTTGTGCCCACAGCTGATATGAAAAAAAGCATGACCATTGCCGGTTACACATATAAGCTTCCGGTATGGTGGGATTCCGTACAGGTTGCGGTTCCGGAGAGTTTAAAGAATGAAAATGATGTACGTAATTTCGTGGGACAAAACTACGGCATGGATACAGGCACCAAGAAAACCTGGAAACAGGCGCTTAAAACCTGGGCTCTGGCATGTCAGCGGCTTAATATATTTCCGGTCTACCTCGGACACTGCCACCGCGTAGGGGAGGAGTTTGAACGCGCGGCCGAGATTTTCGCCGCTTTATATCCGCTTGCCGATACTCAGAAGGAAAACAGAGATTGGTATCGGGTATATCTTGCCTACAATGCCGGCGAACTTTACGACCAATTGGGAAATAAGGAAAAGGCGGAGTTGTGGTTTTCACGCGCGGCCGAGTATGCCGGCTATTCCGATTCTTCGATCAGATATTATGCGGGAGTGGCTGCCAAGCGTTTGAAATCACTGAAAAAGGATAAATAGCACAAATTAATTACAGAAATATTTTTTCAATACAGAGGCTCATAATAACCGCTGCAATCCAGAAGCATCTCCCCTTCAGGATTTCCCTGAATGCTGAATGTAAGTTCCAGTGTATCACCTTTTTTCAACACAATGTATGAATCGTCGATCTTTTTCAGCTCGGGCGGACAGTCAAGCGGCCGCAAAGAACTGCCGCCCACCTTTAGGTCTAGATAATTCAAATATGTCACTTCATAGAGACTTTCCTCTATTCTGATAATAAACTTATTGTCATGAATAAAAGAAGACGAAATACTCACACCGTCAATTTTTTCCCTGTCTTTATTAATATTTTTGCCTATGATCTCACCCAGTTTTATAAACTCCGAACCGTTATATACAAAGATATGAGGGCAGGCCATACCTATAGACTCCATATATCCTGTCTGATTTGACATATTCGCAATGATTTTTGAATTGATATTTACTTTATAGATTTGTCCTTGATAATTATCATCATAATTTACATAAATAAATTCTTTACCGCGCTTGATCCAGCCGTAACAGTGAATTTCACCGGCTGAAACGGATATGATTTTATCATAAGTCAAGGTTTTACTGTCCATCAGATACAAGCCGCGTTTTTCATTTTCCACAGATAAAAACATAATTGTGTTACCGTCCGGCGCCCATCTGTATTGACTGCACCACTCCGAATCAAGAGGGAAATAATGCACGCTTAAGGAGGAGATATCAAAATATCCGTCTTTATCGTCTTGATTTTCAAAAATCAGTTTGCCGCCGCGTGAGAGATCGCCCCATTTGCCCAGATACTCACCGGAATATAGTACCTGTGAGCTTCTGTTTATGACATTTATTTTTATAAGTTCATGGATCGTATAATTGGGCGAATGCATAGTGTCATTACCAGCATCGTAAATTATTTCATTATTATTCAGCCAGCAGCAAAAAATCATGCCGTGCATAAGTCCTTCTAGTGTAGCCAGTGTTGTTTTATCTGCTCCTTCAGACCCCATCACACATATTTCCAGTGTATTACCCAGAAATTCCGAGAACAGTATTTTCTTACCGTCAGGTGACACGTCAAGCAAAAAAATATCCCGGCCTTGCTCATTTTGCGTCAACTGCCAGGTCAGATCTTTGGAAATGTCCATTTCGTAGATATTATATTTCGGCATATCCTCCGTCCAATCGCATTTGCTGTAGAATATTTTTTTTCCGTGAGATGTGATAATAACGTCAAAGCCTTTATCGATAATCTTGTCCGTATACTCGGCAGCAAGGGGAATAAGCGTCCCGGACTCCGTGATGTAACATATCCGCACATACTCATCTGCTTTAAACCCTAAAAAAGAGAATCCCCTCTCTACTCTTTGTCCGTTTTCCTGCCCCTGAGCCTGCGGCGCAGCCACGCACATCAATAAAAACAGCAGAACAGGCAGCAGATATTTCCCGCGTAATAATTTACTATGCAGCATATGATCCTCCTGAATAAACATCGGATTAATAGAAGCCGGCCTCTCACCTTTTTCTGTCCGCGATCAAACCGATTATCGAACAACTTTAGATAATTTGCAACAACAGTCTTTATTTCCCGCCGCAGAGATCGCCCTCTTTGCCGAACCAGACAACAGCATAGTTGAGGTAAATACCGATGCCTATGGCACGCCAGGTACTATCACGCCATTTACCTTTGTTGATAATTACCTGGTTATGTCCGGAACTCGTTTTCCAGGTAGTCAGGGCCATCTCAGCGGTGACCTGCAGGGAATAATACATTGAGATCTCAAATCCCATACCCGTATAAGGGGTGAGCTCTTTTGGTTTGTACCACATGCACTCGGCTTTGGCGTGATTACTGGTATAGCAGCACGACGTCCAGGGGCCGTCGTCGGACCAGCTGTGAAGGTTGCAGCTGCCTTTGGGAGGGTGTTTATAAAGATCACGCACATGCAGTTTGGCCACATAGGAAAGTGAAGGAGACAAGGGGATTACCGGCAGATTGTAAGCTGCCCGGTATTCCATAATCAGATTATAGAGCTTCTGCTCTTCCGCGGTCAGTGCGGTACGGCAGGGATCACCGGGCAGTCCCTCGGCAAGCTGTTTGTCTGTCCCGTTGCCCATATTCATGTCTGCGACATCCTGAGTCTTGCAGGAAGCCAATAATACGATTATCACGGCTAAAAAACACAGCACAAGACAAAACCGGTGTGTTGTATTATATAACATGTAATCCTCCATTCTAAAATTCGACATTATTATCCATTATAATCAAACAGACACCAATTTAAAAGAATTTTTACAGGTACCGATTATTCTTTACACTTCGCGGCATTATCTGTACAATCGACACAAAGCAATAAAAGGAGGAACTGCTGTATGAAAAAAAAGGCTGCAACGCGAAAGGTTAATCTTACGCCTGTCACCTTGTTGAGAATCAGTCTGGGGGTATTTTTTATTCTACTGGGCCTTATGGGTGTTCTCCCCACTGTCGAGGAAAGTGTTTTTTCCTTAACAAATACATTTTTATATTTGGAAGTGGTATTCGGCATCGTGGAAATTGCCTGCGGTGTGTTCATCATTGCCAGTATGTTTACGTTCTTCACCAGAAAGATTAAATACACAATGAGTGTGCTCATCCTCGTGTTCTGGGCTGCGAGGATCATTTTATCAAAACTCGTATGGGGATTTGCCATTACCAGCAGCGGCATCTGGTTTAAACCGGATTTCGGCGCCTGGCTTCTCATTTTAAGCTGCGAGCTGATAATCGCCACCTGTCTCTGGATTAATGTGAAGGCGTACGAATCGTAAGCTCCGTAAAGGTTACTCAATTGTAAGCGGCTCCTGATACGTATAATCGGGAATATGAGAAATTTCACCGGACAGTAACAGCTTTACGTTTGTCAAATAGTAGGTGGTATGTTTAAATACCTCGAAGAGCACGTCGATTTTCATTATGTTGTATCCGGGTACGATGCTTACAAGATCGTCGAAGGTAAGCTCCTTAAAGTATTTATCCACTCTGACGCGGATGCTGTAAAAATAGTTTAAAAAGGCCACTTTTGATCTTGAGTTTACGGAAAAAACATGTTCCTCAAACTGACCCGGATCAAAGACCCATTTATCGAGATATTTTAACAGCTTTTCAATATAAATCCACAGCGGTACGCCTGAATATTCTTTGAATAAAAGCACAGGATCAAACGTACGCAGAAAATCCTCAATATCCCAAAGGAACATATTAAGCTGATTGCAAACGGTTTGAATGGTATTCTCACGTTTCGGAGCCGCTGCCGTCGTACTTTTTTCAGGCTGCTTATCCAGACCACGACGGGCTCTTAAAAACAAATCATATTGTTTTCGCCGCTTCCGGTCGCTTAATACCGAATAGGCGTTAAGCAGCACTTTAAAGTAACTCGCGGATTCAGGTGAATTTTTATTTTTATCGGGGTGATAAACCTGGGCCAGTTTGCGAAACGCAGTTTTTATTTCCTGCGGGGCGGCGTCTTCCTTCACGCAAAGTAATTGATAGTAATTCTGTACATCTTGCATAATCATTCGATCTTATCTGCTGCGGCTGCTGTTTCATTATATACCAAGATGCTTTGCTGTTGAAGTATACTTTTGAAATATCAGCCTTTGACCGTCGTCTTTTTAAACTGTCTTCTCAGCATAATACTGCGAAATTTCACTAACGGGATCATGATGCGGGGAGCGGTATAACGCACAGGTTTGTTTTTTATGCATTTTAACAAATGAAGCGCCGCCCTTTCTAAACTCATCATAAACGGCTTGGAACTTCCCTGTGCCATTTTAGTATCCACAAATCCGAAACGAACATTGCTTACATAGACTCCTTTCTGTTTAAGCGCCAGCGCCAGCCCTTCCAGGTAATTGGATAAACCCGCTTTTGAGGCATGATAGCTGGGAGCTTCAGCCGATATCAAAACATCGGCTAAACTGGAGAGTCCGATCAAATGTCCTCCGCCTTGCTTGATCATATGAGGGATTACAGCGGCTGCGGTCTTTACCATACCCAGAAGGTTTACATTAATAACTTCCACTTCCTGTTCCAGTGCGGAAAAATCCAGCAGCTCTCCTATCCCCACACAGTAAACACACAAATAAACGGGGCCGTGTTTTTTAATGACCGTCTTTAATCTTGTTACATAACTGTCATCCTGCACTCTGGCCTTCAGATGTTTATAAGCCGATTATTTTATACGAGAGCTGCTTCTGGAAATTCCAATAACGTTCCATCCCAGCTTTAAAAGCGCCGAAGTAAGAGCCAGCCCTATACCGTCCGAATTTCCAATAATAAGTGCCTTGTTATTCATAGTACTTCCTTAAAGTTGAGAATTTATTATTTTACTCATACTAAAGTATTATTGCTAAAACACAAAGTCGCACTATAATTTATAGAAAACGGGGGGAAAAATGTCATTTAATAAACAAAATCTTAAAAGCAGGCTGCTTGTGAGCACGGCCATAATCATAATAATTTTCCTGCTTATTCTGCTTTTTCTACGTATCTGCTCTCCTCTTGTTAATTCAACTGGTGAACCAAACGGCAAACTGGCGGTTAACGTACATGAATATGGAGGATATTATTATAACAATTCGGAGTATATTACATTTTAAAGCGGTATCGAAAGAACAGGTACCTAATCTAATATTTCAAGAATAACCCGTCTTTTGGATTTTGCTGCGGCGGCACTTAAAACAGTCCTTAATGCCATCGCGATTCTTCCGTGCTTGCCGATAACCTTTCCAATATCATTTTCCGATACCTTAAGTCTCAGTATTGTTGATCTCTCTCCCTCCGTGCTATTAACTTCAACACCGTCCGGATCATCCACCAACATCTTCACTATGTATTCAAGAAAATCTTTGTCCACAATGTCCTCCTGGCTCATGTAATTCCTCTTTACTCAACACATCTAGTAAAAGCTGCACTACTATCAAATCTTTATAAAACATCAATCAATTCTTAACATCTGTCTTTTGTAAGCTGGCAGGATTAAGAACTTGCTTTTATTACTTCCGAAAAAGCCACCATTTTTAATTGTGGTTAGATATCTGGGGAATAAGTGGCGGCTTTTTCTCCCATCTCGCACCCCTATGGGGTGCTACCCCACCATACCACCAACTTTGCTGGTGGTATGGTGATTATGGATCATTATTACAATAAATTCAATGCCTTTTTTATGAAGAATTGCCGGGTTACAGGCTGCACTTTGCCTTGACCTTTTAAATGCCGTGGGCTATGATTTTATTAATAATGAAAAGAACATATTTGATAATATTTCTTTTTTTAACAGGTCTTTGTATATATTCCGAAGAAAAATCAGATGTTGCCCTTATAACAATAAATGAAAATAGATTGAACTATGACCAGAAAAGGATCTGGGACCACCTAAAACCCGATATCATCAAAGAACTGAAAAAATCATTTAATCTATCTTTGATATCCAAAAAATCTGAAATCAGCCTATTTGAAAAAGGCCTTAATTCCATCAAAACAAAAGATACAAATATTTTTAAAGTTAACCCTTACCCGATGGATTATCGAGCAAAAGATCTCGCTGAAATACTCCCATTTTACAAATATACAAAATATGAGTGGATTATCGTATTGGAGTTCAATCCAACAGAGCTTGATGACAATCCCTTTTTAATAAGCAAACAAGCTTCATCCGACTTGTCAGATGAGGCGGAAGAGTCATTTCGCAAACAGTTAAAAGAAAAAAATTTAAGCGATGAAGAAATAGCTCACATTATACAAAGCATGAAGGGAAATATAAAAAAAGAAAAAGTGGAGTTAAAAACCCAAGAAAAAGCAACTATTGGTGGAATATTTGGAGTGAAAGTAAATTGTATTGATACATTTTTAGAATATACACTTTGCAAAGACTACATTTTTAAAGATTTCAATGCTTCTTCCATAGAATATGCCCGGCTTCTGCATGCGGATATCGTACAGGAAATACAAAAGATAGATGACACGTTTATAAAGAAATTTTTTAGAAATGTAAATAAAAGTAAAATATATAAAAAGGACGAAAACGGCAAAAACATTTTTTTGAAAGCCGCGGAACACGGAAAAACGGAATGGATAAGAACTCTGCTGGAAAGAGGAGTATATCCCGATCAGATAGCCGATAACGGCATGTCCGCCTTAATGCTTGCTTCCCAAAACGGACATACTGAAATTGTGAAGCTGCTGCTGGGAAAAGGAGCCGATGCCGGACTTGAAAGCGCTGAAAATAAAACGGCTTTGGATTATGCAAGGGATAAAGGGAAAACACAAATCGTTAACGTGCTAAAGCCTGTAAAAATCGCCCAACCCAAGGTCGCGCATGAAAAGATAACCGGAAACTGGCAAGGCGCATACATTATTGACAACGATGTTTATTTTATGGAATTAGAGATTTTCGAGGAAAGCAGCAGAGTGAAAGGTAAAGGAATCATCTGGACAGGTATCAACAACAGCGAAAAGAACAAAGCCTTAAAAGCAAAGCTGACCCAGGCTAAAATAGATTCCGGTTACCGTTTTCTGGCGCAATGCGATTTTGATGTATATATAAGGGATCATGAAATAATTATTAAAAACAGAACATTCAAGGTATTGGGCAGTAAAAACAAAAACTTATGGTATGCGGGATCAACTCATTTTGGTTCCGGTGTTGTGTATGAGGACCCTACAGTAACATCCTTGCAAGGCCAAATCAATTCGAACAACAGGATCACGGGTTCTGTTAATAATTACGGCGAACATTCTCTTTTTTGCCTTGAAAATAAAGATGAACCCGACAAAAC
Source organism: Spirochaetales bacterium (assembly GCA_016930675.1). Classification (GTDB taxonomy): domain Bacteria; phylum Spirochaetota; class Spirochaetia; order SZUA-6; family RPPD01; genus JAFGGG01. Next base: position 53,146 of record JAFGGG010000045.1, on the reverse strand, counting down.
CGTTTACACAAAAATAGGAAAAGGAAATACCGTAAAAATCACATGTGCAGACTTTCCTCAATTTCATTATAACATTTATATACCAACCAAATTCGATCCCTCAAAAATACCTCTCATAATAATTTTTGACAGTCCGAACGGAAACGCAAATCCTCTTCAGATAAAAACGGCCGAAGAACTCAACATTATATCGATTGGTCTTATTGAATCTTCAAACGACGGTACGGTCAGTTATGCATGCAGCTTTGCCGTGGTATATGATTTAAAACAACGATTCAAAAACATTGAAAACAGGATTGTGTTTGCCGGCTTTTCCGGAGGAGCCTCAAGATCCGATTTACGAGTTTACTCCTATCAGGATTACGCTGTGGGGGCGATATGCATAAGCGGCGGCTGGGATTTGAGTCCTTCAGTGGGTAAATACTGCTTTTTTATATTCGGAAAACAGGAAATATCTTCCGATGAGTTTTTAAAAAAATTCAAAAGCGAATATAAAGATCTCATAGAATACGAAATCCACCCTGGAGGACATGAGTGGTATGTACCGCATCTCCTTGACCAAGCCATAATATGGATGAAACAAAAGTACGATAAGAAATAAAAAATATATGCTTGAACACTCCCCTGTTTGAATTTAACATAAAATAAGGATTATAAATTCGCATGTTCTTTAAAAGGAGATCCATTATGGGAAGGTTAAAAGATCGAATCAAATACGTATTTGATAATTTTATGACCAAAAATCCTTTAAGTCAGATTCTGGGACTGGCGGTGCTTGTAGTAATTATTATTATCGCCGGCACAATCTCCGCCAGCCTGTTATTCCTTGGTGATGATATACCTGAAGAAATGCAGGGAAATTTTTTAGACAAGATGTGGTGGAACTTTATGAGAGTAATCGATCCCGGTACCATTACCAGCGATCAGGGCTTTTTGATCAGGGTGCTGTCCTTATTCTCAACAGTGGGAGGTATTTTGGTTTTCAGCATTCTAATCGGTTTTGTCTCCAGCAAAATCGTTGTAAAGCTGGATGAATTAAAAAAGGGAAGAACAAAGGTCATAGAAAATAATCATACCGTAATCCTGGGTTGGTCTCCGAAGGTGTTTACCATAATCAGCGAGCTTGTACGGTCAAGTCTGAATAAAGGTAAAAATATTGTTGTGATTATGGCTGAAAAAAGAGCCGCAGATATGTACGATGAGATTAAATCTCAAGCCGGCAAGTTAAAGCGGACAAAGGTTATCTGCCGGTTTGGTAACCCGATTGATCTCATGGATATGCAGATGTTGAATATTAATCAGGCAAAATCAATTATAATTCTTTCCGATGAAATGGAGGAAAGCGATATCAAGGTTATAAAAACCGTGCTGGCAATTACAAATAACCCTCAGCGTAAAAAAGGTAAATATCATATTGTCACGGAAATTTCTAATATGCAAAATAAATCCATCGCCGAGATTGTGGGCAAAGATGAGATAGAAATTATATTTACCAATGATCTCATATCCCGCCTGCTTGTGCAAACTGCCAGGCAAAGCGGCTTGAGCATCGTATACAATGAACTATTAAGTTTTTCGGGAAGCGAAATATACTTTGTCAGTGATCCCGATATTTATGGCAAAAGTTTTAAAGATATTTATTATGGCTACATAGACGAAATAGTAATCGGATATAAGACCGGGAATAATATTGTTACCCAACCCGATCCAGACTGCATTCTAAAAGAGAATGATGAATTAATTGTGCTGAAAGACACAAAAGGCTTAAGCAAATTTAATAATAAAAATATAGAATTCGATGATTCCATAATAATCAGCAGGAAAACACATTCCAGGAGCAAACCGGAAAAAATATTAATCATCGGCTGGAACAAAGAACTTGTTTTTATAATTCATGAAATAGATAAATATGTTAAAACAGGATCGAAGATACTGATTGTCGCCGATATGAATGATGATAATGTAAAGCATAAGGTAAAAACGAAATGTAACGACGTGAAAAATGCCTCTCTTAATTTTATCAAAGAGAATTACACAAACTTTGCGACTATAGAAAAGATATGCCCCCAGAATTATGACAGCATTATAATTTTAACGGATGACTTGAAGGGAATTACCGGTGAAGATAAAGACGCCAATACTCTGATAACTCTTTTATTTTTAAGGGAAATTCTAAACAAACATAAAAACAAGAGGAATATTAATATTGTCTCGGAAATGATTAACGCCAAAAACAAGGAGCTGGCGGAAGTGGCGCGCATCAATGATTTTATTATCAGCTCAAAAACCATCAGTATGATTTTAGCCCAAATTTCAGAGCAAAAACGAATTAATGATTTTTACGCCGAGATTTTTGATGCACGGGGAATAGAAATATATCTAAAACCCGTGAAAAATTATATTAAAACCGGCATAGAGACCAATTTTTATACAATATTAAAAGCCGCCTTTGAAGTCGGTCAGATAGCATTCGGATATAAATTAAAAAGATTCGAGTTCAATAAAGAAAAAAACTTCGGCATTGTTATTAATCCTGCAAAAAAAGAAACGGTTACCTTTGATGATGATGATTTAATAATCGTTTTTGCTGCAAAATAGATTTAATAATTGCTCAATATCATAATTTATTCTATTATATTTTAAAACATCAGAAAAAAGGAGGGAAAACCCAAGATGACGGGATTTCTTAAAATATGCGCAATACTGATAATTATTGCCTTTTTGGCAGGATGCGCCGCCGGACCGAATCAAAATATCAACGCTCCCAATGAAGGAGGAAATGTTGCCGGCTTCTGGTCGGGTCTGTGGCACGGTATTATCACCCCTGTTACATTTATAATATCCTTATTTTCTCCCCATGTGAATATTTACGAGGTGCACAACAACGGCGGCTGGTATAACCTGGGATTTATCTTCGGCCTGATGATTATCTTCGGCGGAAGCGGTGGGGGTACAGTGAAAATGAGGTGTAAAAAAGACCAGTAGCTTGAGTAAAACATGTTTACAAGGCGGTCATTTTTGCTTGGTGCTATAATACTACGTATGAAAATTTTTCTCATACTCATTACGGCGATATTTGCATTGTTAATCTTCGCTATTCCACTGTATGCCCAAACCGCTGCAGAACCTGAGGCGTTGTGCTTGCGAGAGTCAGGAAAAAGAATGCACGGCCGCCAAGTCGAACTGCTACAGAAAATGCTCATCTATTTAGGGTATGAGGTGGGAAAAGCCGGTGCGGACGGCTGGTTCGGGCCGGATACGGAAAAAGCGTTGAAACAATACCAAAGAGACAGGCAGTTGGCCATAACCGGCTGCATTCGCGCAGGCGATATTATCACCGAACTTGCCTGGCAGCCGCAGCTTCATGTATGGCAGAATTCACAGCCCCCAGTCAAGGCTCTAAAACAGACGGTTGTTAATATAGAACACGGCCAAAGCAGAAACCTTAGAACCTATTACGGAGAGCATACCATACAGACAGTAAATGAATCTGACGAATGGTATATGGATTATACGCTCTCCCCTTCCGGCAGATTTCTGCTCTGCCTTTTTTACAGTCCGTGGGCGGAAGGAGGAACGTATTCCATAGCGCTTATCTGTTTTGATATTCTTACCGAAAAACACTACCTTATGTACGCGCATTGGGCGCTTGAACTGATAGAAAGTGAGAACCAAATCGATCCGGCAGGGGTCAGTTTCGGTGATTTTTACTGGACCGTAAACGAAGAGATATTTTTTAACGTTAATACCGCCCAGACCTTTGATACAAATAAAAAGATCGGTTTTATAATAAAGGTAAAGGATTTTTAAGGACATTAATCATGCAGAAAAAATTTAAAAAGACGGACTTAATATTAATATGAGATATAACGGATATAAGTATGAGCCATAGCTTCCACGTACTACTGCAATTCTCTTATTCTCAGCTCCACATCATTATTGTTTTTTAAAAGCTCTTTTAACTGGTTTACATCCGTATTGCCGTAATGATAAGGATACACGATCTTGGGTTTGATCACGTTTACGGCTGCCGCCACCTGCTCCGGAGTCATGGTATAGGGCTGGTTCATGGGTAAAAAGGCGATATCTATGTTTTTCAAATCACTCATTTCCGGTATATTTTCCGTATCCCCCGCGATATAGATCCTGGTTTGTCCCAGCGTAAGCACATAACCGTTGTCCCTGCCTTTGGGATGATATTTATCACGTCCCGGCGTAGTGTTGTAAGCCGGCACAGCCTGGATTTTTATAGCATCGGCCTGCCAGGTTTTTCCGTTTTCCAGCACGATCCCGGTTTTAATCATTTCGTATGCCGCCTGATTCAGAATAAGCTTTGTGCCGCTTTTGCTTATTTTGTCGATTGTGGCCTTGTCCAGATGATCCCCGTGCTGGTGGGTTACAAGGACAATATCCGCCTGCGGCAGCCGGTCATAATCCCCGTAGGCAGCCACCGGATCGACATGAATAATTATACCGTCATAATCCAGCATCAGGGTGGCGTGACCCAAAAAATATATCTTTAAGATCTTGTCTCCGATTTTAAATTCGTCCATTTCCCGCTCCTCTGCTGTTGAGTTTTGACAAAACACAAATATATGAAGACTTAATACACAGATTAAAAACCTGAAAACAATTTTTTTCATATGACTACTCCTTTTTGTAATGTTACAGAAAATTTAACGGCACTCTTCAACAAAGTCAAGAGCGGTTTTCCGAAGCCTCTACCCGCGCTCTGGAATTGTTGCCATAGTCTGTAAAAAAGCCGTTCCAACCCCGTATCAAAAAAAAGCCAGGCTTTTACACCTGGCTTTTTTTAATTTAAGACATATTAATAACTAAAGCTATTTTGTCTCGGTTTTTTTGCGTGCGCTTCATTCACTCTTAATGCACGTCCGTCTAATTCAGTATTATTTAAAGCGGAAATGGCTGCGTTCGCCTCTTCCTCTTTTTCCATCTCAACAAAGGCAAAACCTTTTGGTCTGTTGGTATAGCGATCTCTCACTATGTTAACTTCCACAACTGAGCCGTGCTGTGCAAACAACTCCTGAAGCTGATTTTCGGTAGTATCATAATTCATATTACCGACATAAATCTTCTTTGACATAAAAACACATCCTTCAAAAAAATCATTATTTAGTTTATCAACGATAAACCTTAGGTAGCAATTTAATCTTATGTTTCTAAAATTACTCACTTTGAAAGGAATGCCAATATGATTTTATTCTTTTTACAGAAATGCAATCCAACAATGAAGTTTACAAAACACAAATAGCAGATTAAAAAGACCATGCTGTATTTCAACATACAACATCCCTAATATATCACTATCTTTCAGAATAGTCAATCAGGTTGCGATAATTTTTCATGGATCAACTGCCCAAAAAATGGCCTCTATGTTACTATAAATAACCAGTCTGAGGAGGAGTCCATGGATGTAACGTACCAAGATATCGCAAAAATGATCGACCACTCGCTGCTTAATCCCACGTTAACCGGTAATGAACTGGAACAGGGATGTAAAATCGCCATCCGGTATGATGTGGCCAGTGTGTGTATTATGCCGTTCTTTTTAAAACGCTGTGCTGAAATTTTAAGCGGCAGCGGCGTACAGGCCAGCACCACAATCGGCTTTCCTCACGGAGGGCACGCCACACCCGTTAAAGTAACCGAGGCCGAACAGGCACTCAAAGACGGGGGTCAGGAACTGGATATGGTCGTCAACATAAGCAAGGTTTTAAGCGCGGACTGGGAATATGTACAGAATGATATCAAGGCCGTGCTTGCGGTTACACACGCAGCAGGACAAAAAATCAAGATAATTTTCGAAAACTGTTATCTGACAGACACACAAAAAATCCGTTTATGCCGAATCTGCGGCGAGCTGGGGGCGGACTGGGTAAAAACATCCACCGGCTATGGTTCCGGCGGCGCCACACTTGATGATGTAAAGCTTATGCGTGCTCACTCACCCGCGCAGGTGCAGGTGAAAGCCGCGGGAGGTATCAGAACCCTGGAACAATTACTCGCCATGCGCGCGGCCGGAGTAACACGGGTGGGCGCCAGTCGCACAACGGAAATTCTGGATGAAGCCGAGCGACGTTTAAAATAAGCAGGTAATTATTCAGCCTGAGCTTCGAATATCTCTATTCGATTTCTTCCTTTTTTCTTGGCCAGATAGAGCAGGTCATCGGTTTTTTTTATAAAGCAAACGGCAGTTTCGTCCATATACTGCTTAACGCCCGCACTCATTGTCAGCTTAAGCCCCTGTTGCTCCCATTTTTGACTCTCAATCCGTTTGCGCAAGCGTTCCAGGGCAATAAAGGCCTGGACACTGTCTGTTTCCGGCATAACCAGCAGAAACTCTTCACCTCCGTACCTGCCCGCGTTATCAGTTTCCCGTATTTCTTCCTTGATAACCTGGGCAATCGTTACAAGAACGTTATCGCCTGTCTGGTGTCCATAAGTATCGTTGACCTTTTTAAAATGATCTAAATCGATCATGGCCAGGGAAAGCGGTTGTTTAGCCGCGGCAGCCTGCGTTACATATTTCTCAAGGATTTCAATAATTGAATTGTGATTATAAAGGCCCGTCAGGCTGTCGGTATGAGCCTTTTCTTCAACTTGTTTGATTTGTTTATACGCTTCTATTCCTTCTTTAATAACAGCCCTTAAATCTTTATTGAGACAAGGTTTTTCCAAAAAACGGAAGATATTCCCCTTGTTTACCGCTTCGATCGCAGTCTGAAAATCGGCATAACCCGTAAGCATTATCCGGATGGTATCAGGAGTGATCCGCTTTATCTTGTGCAGGAATTCCACTCCGTTCATATCTTCCATTCTCATGTCGGCCACGACAACCGCATACTCACAGTCACTGTATATTTTCGTCAGTGCCTGTTCAGCGTTTACCGCGGTATCCACATCAAATTCAGCTCTAAAAGTATGGTTAAACCTTTTAAGCGCTTTAATATCATCGTCAACAAAAAGTATCTTACTCTTGGCCATATATGCTAATTATTGTATAAATATAAGTGAACCGCAATTTTTTTATATATAAACAACGCAGCACTTTATTCCGTATCTTATTTCGAAAAACGGGGGTCCTTTACTACAAATAAAAAACAAAAAAGAGCCAGCCCTGCAAACACCGCACCTATGATAAAAAGCGTATTAAAATCAATAAGTTTGCTTGAAAGCAGAATCCCACCCGCGAGAGGCGTAAGCCCGAATAAAGTAGCTGAGATGGTGGTGGACAAAGCCGAATAGCGGATTCTATCCTTCTCATCTCCAAACTCCGTGATAAAAACCTGAAAACTGTTGAGACGCGCATTTACAGTAATTCCTACCAGGATAAAGATTACATAGAAAATAAAATGAGTAGGCCAGAATATAATCAAAACAAGCGCCGCCAGCGTGGTAAAAGCGCCGATCTGCAGTACTCTTAAATTACCGGCTTTGTCACCGATAAAACCGAGTATAATACCGAAAATCGGAAAACTTAAATTTAAGAGAAATGTATAAAATACAACCGTGCTCTCACCAATTTTCAGCAGGTCGATGGCATAGAAGGTAAAAAAAGCCGCGCCGCACTCCGAAACACTTAAGACAGCCTGGGTGCCTAGAAAGCGTACGAAGTTTTTATCCCGCTTTAATATTTTAACAAGTGAGGACAAGTACTGTTTAAATGTTTTTCTGCGCACAGCAGGCGATGCTTCTGCTTCCTTTATAAAAAGAAAAAATACAAACGACACGGAGAGCACTAAAAATCCAGACAGGAAGTTTAATCTGTAGTTTTGCGGAAACTCGAAAGCGGTTAGGAAATAATTTATCAAAAGCGGCAGAACAATTCCTCCTGCTCCGGCGATAACAGCACGCAGGGAATTGGTTCTGGCCCTGTAGCGTACGGGAATGGTTTTGGCACTGAAATCGAGCCAGGCCGGCGTACCGATTCCTCCGAAAAAGGAAAAGCTGAAATAGAAAAAAAGCACAAAGGCCACTGTAACATTGGGCCCGAACGGCTCCAGTAAAAACGTGCTTAAGGCCATGAATAGAATACTGAGCCGCTGAATAAAACCGAAGACCGTGATGAATTTTTTTCGCAGCACATGCCTTTCCGCCAGACGGGTGGTGACAAGCCCGGGGAGATTGAAACCGATAAGCAGCAAGGCGGGGATCAGACTGATGATTAAAGGAGAATCATAAAGCTGCTTCACAAAGGCCACCATGATTGTCATCTGGTGAAAAAACACCATGGCCATCATAAAAATACCGCTATCCAAAGACTGAAAGAGGATATTACGCCTGATAAGTTTTTTATTTTCTATTTCCATAACAAACAAAAACTGCCATAATAGCTTATGCGCCTCATAATCCTTGAGAATAGCTAAAAAGTCAATATATTTATGGGGGGCGGAATCGATTACATCAAATTATTAATTGACAGCTTGTATAATAATACTTATGATATGGATCAATAATTTAATCTTAGAATAGGCAGATAAATGACTATAGAACGTATCACGGCCAGAGGCTGTTTAAAAAATCCGTTTACTTCAGCCCATGAATTTTTTGAAGAAGTACTCAAAGAAAATAAAATAAACGATGCGATCTTTGCGGACGCTTCTTTTACCAAACTGATTGCCGTGGCCGGTTTGCCGATCCGCATACCATGTATCGTGGATCTGTTTAAACATCGTGAAGTTGAAAAATACTTGCGCGCGCTTATTCAATCAGGGAATTCCCTCCTATTGTTATACCGGAAAGAATCCTTTTCCCTCTATAAAGCGGACGCGCAAACCAACATTACTCAGGTCGCACTTAATGATTCGCTTAGGCGGGCAATTTTGGATTCTATTCACTATATCGATACGGGCGCCGGTTATTTAAATGAAAACGGCGAACACTGCATAGATCTTAAAGCGCCAAATCCCGGACCTCATTTCTCGGTTAACTTATTATTGGGAAACCGCTTGGGCTTTAATTATCCCATCCAAACCACACCCAAGAGTGTGGTGGACAGACTGGGCGGAGGCAGCTTCCGCTCTCATGCCTTTACTCAGGTGCTTGCTATCCGCTGGGATCTGCTTCAGGAAGAAAACGGATTTCCCGCCAACAGACAGTTTTATCTGGTTGAAGAGGGAAAACAGATTTTTTATTCCCGCGAACCGGAAGGAACAAACATCGAGTCTGCCTGGTGTCTTCATTCTCAAAATCATACAAAAATTACTTACAAAACAAAATGCGGTTTGGAAATAATCCGCACCATTATGTTGTTACCCCATAAAAAAGGGCTTCCCATTGCTACCGAGGCACAAAACATCACAATAAAAAACAACAGTCCGAAACAACGAAGCTTACGAGTGGTTTATACGGGAATGTTCGGCACCGAGGCATCTCATGCCATGATGGAGGACGTGCTTTATTCCAACATCATTATGCAGGCCGAACTACTCAAGAATAATGACGGCACTGTTCTGGCCCTTACCCATGATTATTATCCTCATAACTGCCGTTCCAATCTGCGCTTTAATACCATGCTTGCCTATACCGAATCGAACTTCTATTTCCCCGGGGAGTTCTGCACGGATTATAATGATTTTGTGGGCAACGGTTCATTAAGCACACCCGCCGCCCTGAACTGTCTGCCCAACCGTATTGCCCGCAAAGGCCCGGGCTTTTTTGCCTGCGCTCTGCCCGTAACGGTTCCGGCGCATAAGAGCACTCACATTGTTAATTTTACCGGTATGGTATCCGCTATAGATAATCCGCACTTCTCAAAAGATACATTGGCACATGAACTCAATGCACTGGCGGCAGAGTTCAAGTCCCAAAGCTGTTTCGACACTCATCTTGAAAAAAATCAGGATTTCCTAAAAAGGTACACAAGTTATCTGCAGATTGCCTCGCACGATAAACACTTGCGGGCTTTTATAAACAAAAATATGCCCTTTCAAATTCTGTATCAGACCTTTGTTTCAAGGTCGTTTTCTCAGACCCAAAAGGGCTACCGGGAATTAGGCTTTCGTGAAATTCAGGATCTGTTCGCTTCCATGTACTACTTTGTGGCAATGGGAAACGCAGAGTTCGTGCGACAGGCCATCATCACCTGGTGTGAACATGTGCATGATTTCGGTTACACGAACCACAATTTTTTCTGGAAAGGCAAAGAGCCCGGTCACTGGAGTGACGACGGCCTGTGGCTGGTGCAGGCGGTCTACCGTTATATTGAGCTTACGGGAGATATTGCTTTTATCGATACCCCCTGTAAAATTGCCGGCACAAAAAAAAGCCGGCCTCTTTACGATACACTAAAAAAAATTATTTTTTATTCATCCGAAGTTTCCGTAGGCGCGCATGGCATACCCCTGATAGACAAGGCAGATTGGAACGACTGCCTGAAGGTGGATACCGATTATCTAAGCGGCGCCGAGAAAAAGAAATTATATAATGAAAATCCTGAGAAGGCTAAAACGGTACTGGCCCGGTACAGCGAAAGCGTAATGAACGCGTTCCTTCTGAAACTGGCGCTTGATCATATGCAGAAGCTTGCCCGCCAAAAGGCAGATCACGGAGATTCCCAGGTGTTTAAAAAGCAGTCGGCGGAATTAAAACTCAAAATAAACAAGCATGCCTGGAAAAAGGATTTTTATGCCAGACTGCTTTTCAACCGCCATAAAGATGACGGTTACTTGTTTTTGGGGGCGGGAGGAGACGGACTGTCCTTAAATCCGGAAATAAACGGTTCGTATTATCTTAATTCATTCAGCTGGGCCGTGCTTTCCGGCTGCGCGGATGACAGTCAAATTCAGAGCATGCTGGAAAACCTCGATACCTATCTAAAAACTCCGTACGGTTACAAACTGTGCACAGAGGTTGATCTCAACAAAATATCACCAACCACCGCGGCGGGGCATTATTTCCCCGGCGACAGAGAAAACGCGGGTATCTTCAAGCACGCGTCCATGATGGCGGTAAGCGCAATGTTCAAAGCCGCCAAGCGGGTGGAAGATGTCGATTTAGCAAAGCGCTTGGCCGACAGTGCCTATTGGATGCTGGAACAGGTATTACCATATAAAACCATGGAAGATCCTTACACGCTTAAAGGCAATCCGCGTTTCTGTACCCAGTATATCAACAGCAATACGGGAGAACATATCGGTCCCATGCTCAGCGGAACCGCGACATGGCTGGCCCTTTCCATATTTGAAAGTCTGGGCATCGAGTATAAACGGCAGGGAATTGTTTTCGATCCTATTTTAAAAAATGAAGCGGAGCGGGTTTCTTGCGAATTAAAAACAGAAAAGGCTTCATATCAAGTTTCCTTAAAAAAACCCAAAGGATTTTTCCGCTACAAAGATCATAAGGCGGAGATTGTATTGGATGACGAAATAGTCGACAGCAATATTATCCCACTTTTTACCGACTCGGAAAAACATACGCTGACAATAGATTTTTGTAAAAAGGCATAAAACCGATATTGGGGCGCCCGATACAGCTAAAAGCTCAGTTCTAATAAATTATCGCCGCTTAATCAAAACAGTTATATACAATCCTTATATTATGAGCTCGAAAAAAGCTGGGATCAGCTTAAGGCCACAATCAGTGAAAAGAGAAACAAACAGAGCGAACTGCTGACAACACACATCGTACATTTAATCGAACAGTGTGAGGTAATAATAGACAATTTATTCTCACAGACCCAGTCGACAATGGGGCGGGAAGAACGCACCCTGCTGCGGCTTGTGATTATATTTATTTCCATCAACCTCGGTCTTATTATTCTCGTCGCGCTTATCGTAAAACGCTATATCCGGGAAAAATTGGAACATATGGCGACCTATGATCAGCTGACACTACTTTTAAACCGTTACGCGTATCGTGATATCCTTGAAAAGGAAATAGCACAGGCAAACAGGAATAATTCCAGACTCTCTCTGATTCTTTTCGATATCGATCACTTTAAAAAGATAAACGATAAATACGGTCACGATATCGGAGATAAAATATTAAATATCGTAGCCCAACGCGTGAACTCCTGTATCCGTAAGAGCGACTTTCTGTTTCGCATCGGCGGTGAAGAATTTGCCATCGTGGCTGCCCAGACAACAGCGGCTCAGGCTAGGATACTGGCGGAAAAAATACGAGAAACCATTGCCGCTCGTAAATACATCCATGACATTACGGTTACTTTAAGTCTGGGGGTGGCTGAGTTGCGTAAAGCGGACAGCACGGAAGATATTTTTAGAAAAGCCGACGCTGCCTTGTACAAAGCAAAACAGGCGGGGCGCAACAGGGTGGAAGAAAATATCACATAAAAAATGCCGGCGCCCTTAGAGAGCGCCGGCTCTTCGAATAGGAGGAGGGTATACGAATATTACCGGACCAGGCCGATAATAAGTTCCGTGTTATCCCTAAGAATGCGGAAGCGAACATCGTGGTTCTTTTCCTGATTCAGGACGCGGTAAAAGTCACGCACGTTTTCCACTTTTTTCTCGTTTATTTTTATTATCACGTCTCCGGGCTTAAGACCCGCAGTAAGCGCGGCGCTTCCGTTATCCAGCTGCGCAATTACCACTCCGTTTGCGCCGGATTTGAGTTTCAGCTGCTTGGCGATATCAGGAGTGATGGGAACAACCGAAAATCCCGGCCAGATTTTTCCGGCCCGGTCGATGATGGTTTTTTCATCACCTCTTACGGCGAGAGTAACATTCATGTTTATTTCCTTAGCGTCACGGATAAGGGTCAAACGGGTGGTGACGCCCGGAGCCAGGCTGCCTATCATATGTAAAAGCTGAGATGAATCCTTCACCTCTTTACCGTTCACCGCCGTAATAAAATCGCCTGGGAGAACTCCTGCCTTGAACGCCGGCGAATCTTTAAACAAACCATACACAAGGGCGCCACCTTTACCCTCAACTTTTAAGTCCTGGGCTGCCTCCGGAACAATACCTCCCATGGTAATGCCCAGCCAGCCGTATTCCACCTTACCTTTGGTTAAGAAATCTTTAATGTCCTGTTTGGCATTGTTAATGGGTATTGCAAAACCGATACCAACATTTCCTCCGCTGGGAGACGCAATCCAGGCATTAATCCCTATCACCTGACCCTTTATATTTACCAGAGCTCCGCCCGAATTACCCTGGTTGATGGCCGCGTCCGTCTGGATGTACTCGGTGAAATTGCCGCCTGACGCTCCAACCGCACTTTCACGACCCACAGCGCTTATTATACCCGAAGTAATTGTGGAAGAAAAACCGAACGGATTGCCCACAGCCAGCACCCAATCACCTACATGGATATCGTCCGAGTCGCCCAGCTCGGCAATGGGTACCTGCTCCCCGGTTTCGAACACTAAAAGAGCCAGATCTTTTTTGTCATCCGTTCCCACCAGCGAGGCTTTAAACTCGCGTTTGTCGGAAAGTTTGATATTTATTTCTTCGGCCTCTCCGGCCACATGGTAATTGGTAAGTACATATACCTTATCGCCGTTTCTCTGTACGATAATACCGGAACCCAAACCGTACCGCCTGTACTCGCGCTGGTCCGGGCTATTATTCTTTTCAGGACTGTCAAAAAAGAAATCAAATGGTGATTGAAACGCCGGGGCTTTCACAACGTCCGTTACTTCCACTTCCACTACCGTTGGTATCACCTTGCCCGCCACAAGATGAAAGGCATTCTGAATATTTTCCAGTGCGGTAACACCCTGACTTATCTGTTCATTTCTGTCTCCACCATCGGCGCCTAAAGTAAGAGTTAAAAACAAGATAAGCATGGCCAGGGCTGCCGCCCTGCCTGATATTCTTTTTAACTGTTTTATTTTATGTGTCATAACAAACCTCCTCAAAACTATTTAACCAGTCCCATCAGCAACTCTTGGTTGCCGCGGGTGAGTTTAAACATTATTTCGGACGCACCCGATTCATTTATTGCTTTGTAGAAATCGGTCGCGTTATTGATAGGCCGATTATTTATCGCGCCTATGATATCCCCCGACTGAAAACCGGCCACATCCGCCGGGCTGTGCGGTTCGACTCTGCTGATAATCACATTACCGATTGTGTTTGCCAGATGAAGGCGTTCGCGGATATCCTCCGTAATCTTTAACGCCACCATTCCCGGCCACAGCAGAGCGGCCTCATCGGCCTCTTGTTCTGAAGCCGGTCTTTCCTTAATTTGTAAAGTAAGATTCATTTTTTTACCGTAACGAATTAACTCCACGCCCGTCTTTTTACCCGGTTCAAGACTGCCTGCCGTAAGCAGCAGCTGCATCATATCGTTAATCTCTTCTCCGTCAACACGTGTTATAAAATCACCCGGCAGAATCCCTGCTTCATAGGCCGGTGAGTTTTTAAACACACCGTATATAAACGAGCCCTGGATACCTGTCAGATGAAGATCCTCCTGCAATGAAGCCGGAAGATCACCGCTTTCCACTCCTATCCAGCCGTATGAAATTTTACCTTTGGTGATAAAATCCTCGATGGCCGATTTGGCGTTATTAATGGGAATGGCGAATCCGATCCCCACATTTCCCCCGGAGGGTGAAGCTATCCATGTGTTGATGGCGATAACCTCACCGTGGATATTTACCAGCGCTCCTCCGGAATTACCCCGGTTGATGGCCGCATCTGTCTGAAAATAATCCGTATACATCGCGATCTCGGAATTGGGCAGGGACTTCCTTCCTATGGCGCTGATAATACCCTGGGTTACTGTGGAATCAAATCCCAATGGATTTCCCACGGCCAGCACCCAGTCTCCCACCTGGACCGAATTGGAATCACCCAGCACCGCCGTCGGAATGTGTTCCCGGGCTTCGAACGTTACCAGTGCCAGATCCTTTTTATCGTCCTTTCCCACCAAGGTGGCTTTGTACTGCTTATTATCCGCGAATTTGATGGTAATCTCATCCGCCTCACTTACCACATGATTATTGGTGAGCACATATACGTTTTTATCCACCTGGCGCACAATAATGCCCGATCCTAATCCCTCCCGCCGGAACTCTCGCTGCTGCGGAGCGGGGTTAGTTCCATCAGGACTAAAAAAGAATTCAAAAGGAGAATTTGCGGAAGGCACCTCCTGTTTTACCACATCCACCACAGACACTTCCACAACAGCGGGGAGAACCCCGGCTGAAATATCCTGCAAAGCTGTCTGAATGTTGGACATGGAATCGAATCCGTCCTTGGCATTATGAGGAAGTTCAAGATTCAATGAACTTCCGCTTATTATCCCGTTAGCATGTGACGAAATTAAATAGGGGGACAGTAATATTCCTGCGATAAAGAAAATAAGCGCCGCACCCGCAATTTGGATAAAACGCTGCTGAATTATATGTTTGACGGTCATAACAACCTCCTTGGTTATCATATTGTATTTAAAACATAACAGAGTCAGCTTTCAGAAATATGACCGCAACATTACATTTTTGAAAGGTTTTTAAGGCTGATGAATAAGAATTATTTTAGGACAAAGATATGAAAAAAGAATTATTTCCCCCTCCCTATGAACACAAACACCCGCCCATTAGAAATGTAAATGATCTGTTATCGGAAAAATTAGCGACCGGTCAAAAAATCGCGGAAAAAGACAGGATCGAGGCGCATAATGATTATCAGGTTAATCTTAAATCGGAAGAAGAAGTTCGTGCAATCCTCAAACATCTTCATGCGCAGAATAATGCCCTTGCAGAATTATTAAGCATTTTATCGGATAAAAAGCAAACACAGAAATAAACAACATATCAATTAATAAAAAAAGGGCTTCCTTTATAGAAAGCCCTGCGGAGTTATTATGTTTTTGGATTATTCAGCGGCTTTATAGTCTCTGACATCTACAACCACGTCTCCGTCCCAAACCACTATGATGTCGTCCTTGATCTCACCGTGGGTAACATTAACGAAATACAGCGTCTGCTGACCCTGTTTTTCGACCTTGGTTACAATGGGTTCCTTCAATTCATATATTCCCAGCGGCACATTCTCCGGAGAGTATCCGTACTTTTCCGCCGCGGCAATAATGGAATTGGTATCGGAAAGTGTACTCAGGAAATCGTTCATTTTATCGGATATCGCGATCTGATTTCCTCCGCTGCAGGCCATAATGCTTATGACCAAAATCCCAACTCCCAATAACAATAACTTTTTCATAGCAACCTCCTTGCTAATTTTGATACTTTTAATGTACGCAAAGAAGTTTACAAAAGTATGACCGGAGTATTACAGTTTTGAAAGGTTTGCGGATTACAGACAAGGCAGTTTTACTTGAAAAGCAGTGTATTCCCCGACTTTGCTTTGCACGCTGATTTCTCCTCCATGCGCCTCAACCACTGCTTTTACCAGACTCAAGCCCAAACCTATACCCTGCTGTTGCTCGGCATGTTTACTGCGATAAAAACGCTTCCAGATGTGCGTAAGCTCGTCTTTTTTAATTCCGGGCCCGGTATTCTTTATGTGAATTACGGCCTGCGTATTTTCAGTCCGGGTAGCAACCTCTATTTTCCCTTTGGCAGGCGTGTATTTAAAAGCATTTTCCAATAAGCCGGATATTATTTGCCGGATACGGTTGAGATCCCCAAAGATGAAAAGGCCGCGCGCAAGCTGTTTATCCAGGAAAATGTCTTTTTCTTCGGCGAGATAATGATAAAAATCCAGCATATCCAGAATCAGTTCCGAAATATCAAGCCGTTGCTTATTAAGCGTGATAATCCCGGATTCGGCTTGTGAAATATCGAGTAATGTGTTCAAAAGATATAAAATATGTTCTGATTCTGCAATACCTTCCACAAGCGCTTTCTGCATGTTCTTTTTATGCGAAGGGGGGCGTAAAGCCATTTCCGCTATTCCGCGCAAACGCGTCAGGGGAGTGCGTATTTCATGCGACACATTATCCAAAGTCTGGCGCAGGCTATTCATCAGGTTCTCGATTTTTTCAAGCATCCGGTTGAAAAGCCCGATGAGTTCATCCAGTTCATCTTTACTCTTGCGCGGAGGAACTCGCATATTCATACGACCGGTTCTGATAATTTCTTTGGTCGTATTTATAAGACTCTTCACGGGCCATAAAAAGCGTGACGAAAAAATCATCCCCCCGAAAAAACTGAGGACAAGCAAAGGAACAATGACGAGTAAAAACGCCTGTCTGAACTGTGCCAATGTTTTTTCCCGCTGTGTGTTGGAAATACCAATCTGCAGAATATGCTGGTCCGGAAGGTAGAGTGAAGATATATCTAATACTTGAGCAGTCTCATGCGAAGCCAGCCTGATTATTTCACCTTCCTTGATTGAATGTTGGTTCTCCAGTTCGTAAAAATTGAAACCGCGCCAATGGTCCGGCACAAAAAGGTAGAGAGTGTTATTGTATCTTCCGGCAATACGGACCATATAGAGTTTCTCTTCTTTCATGAAGCGCTGCAAAGAGATTTCATTTATCAGCAGATCCAGACTGCCGGTCTGATAGATGGCCCAGTATTCAAGCAGTTTTGATTCCAGAAACGCGTATTCCTCACTTTTTATGGACGCAGAGATAATAATATATGAGGCAACATAGAGTATGACAGAACATAATAAGAATATGACCGTAAACAGCAGGGTAATGCGGAATCTAAACGATCTTAAGTACATAACCCACGCCCCTTACCGTGTGCAGTATTTTTTTTTCAAATCCTCTCTCTATTTTAGTACGCAGTCTGTGAACCAGCACATCCACGACATTGGTCTCAGGATCGAAATGATAATCCCACACATGCTCCATAATCATGGTTTTTGATACAACGTTACCGCTGTTGCGCATCAGATATTCCAACAGCGAGTACTCCCGCGGCTGGAGCTCAATTTCTTTGGAACCTCTTGTAACCCGCCGCGTAAAAAGATCCATGCGCAGATCGCCCGCCGTTAGGACTGCAGCCTGTTGCTGCTGAGAGGACCTGCGCAGAAGCGCCTGCACTCGTGCTAATAGTTCGGAAAAAGAGAACGGTTTGGTAAGATAATCGTCCGTACCCGCCTGAAATCCTTTAAGTTTATCGTCCAAACTGCTTTTGGCACTTAAAATAAGGCACGGTGTGAAGACTTTTTTTTCTCTCAGCCGCTGGATAAGACTATAACCGTCAAGCCGGGGAAGCATAATATCAACAATTAATGCGTCATAATCGACGCTTTGAGCCTGGTCAAGACCGCTTTGGCCGTCAAGAATATGATCCGCCGCATAACCCGCTTGTTTTAAACCTTTCACAATAAAAGAGGCGATTTTCATATCATCTTCAATCACAAGAATGCGCATATCTACACTGCTTATCTGAATTTACAACTAATAAAATAGCATAGTGGATAAGCGGGAAGCGCGTCAAGGCGGTAATCGGTAAACACGGGGTGCCCGGTAGCGTGTGCCGGCCGCCTTTCCTCATATTGACAAGTGCGTGCTTTTGTTTTTAAGATAGGCCCAAGCGCAACAACCGCCTTTTAAAAAGCCGGCGGAAAAGAGAAGGCGGGCAGAAGCTGATGAACACCTATCTTGCCATAACTACCATAATCTGCGTATATTTTTTACTGCTTTCTCTGAAAAACAAAGAAACGCTGAAAAATCTTACCTATTCACCTGATGTAAGCACCGCTCCCAAAGTATCGGTACTGATACCGGCACGTGATGAAGAGACAAACATCGGCGAATGCCTTGATTCACTGCTCGAGCAGGACTACCCCAATTACGAAATACTGGTGATCGACGACAACTCAAACGACGGCACCTGGCGCATAATCAAAAAGTATGCCAGAAAAAATAATAAGATCAAAGCCTATAAAGGCAAACCGCTTGCCGAGGGTTGGATCGGCAAGCAGTATGCCTGCCAACAGTTAATTGAATCCGCCCGGGGTGAATACCTGATGTTCACCGACGCGGATACCATTCACACATCACAAAGTATATCCTGGGCCGTGACCAATATGTTGCGGCACAAGGCGGATTTCATGTCGGCTTTCCTGCATCATCTTATAGGATCGTTAGGTGAAGCGCTGATAGTACCGGCAATCTACATCATGACTACCATCCTTATGCCGCTCTGGAAGATACCTCAGAAAAACAATCCCTTTTTTTCCTTTGCCATCGGTCAGTTTATGGTCTGCCGCAGGAAATGCCTGTTAGCCATTGGGGGGTATACTTCATTCAAGAACTCGTTGGTGGAAGACATCTCTCTGGCCAGGGCAATGAAGGAACACGGTTATAAAACCATCTTTATCGATGGAAAAGACTATATCCACTGCAGGATGTATCATTCATTTAAGGGTGCTTTTAAAGGACTTGTCAAAAACACGTTCGGCGCTCTGCACCAGAGCATTCTGTTTCTGGCGGCGCTTTTTCTGGTAGTGGCGGCGGTAATCGAGATCCCCGTACTCAACCTGATCCATCAATGCTACGCGGGAGGCAACGATCTTCTTTTTTCAATTATACCTGTCAGCATGTTCGGCGGCATCTGGTTTCTAGTGCTGCGCGACAGAAAAATATCACTTTCCATCACTCTCTCCTATCCCATCCTCTTTTTTATGGTAATGATCATAGCCGTTACCTCTACCTTAAAAACCGGACTGCTGGGGGGAGTGGAATGGAAGGGGCGTTTGGTCCGCTGCGGTTTTAAACATACTGAACAGCCGGTGCTCCTTAAGCCCACGCTTACCAGGATTAACGGCAGGTACCTCTACCCTCTCTGCAGTGCGTACGCCAGGTTCATTTATTGGCTTACCTTCCTGCTGGTAATTATTTACAATACGCTGGTCTTTCGTCTCCGGATAAAAGGCAGGGAGAACCTCAAAATGGCGGATGACGGTGGTTTCTACATCTCCAATCACTCTCTCTACCTGGACCCCGCCATTATCGCTCAGGTTATCGCGCCCGGGCGTACCTATTTCACGGCCATGGAACAGACCTTCGACATGCCGTTCGTGGGATACTATATCAGACTGCTGGGCGCCATACCCGTATCCGAAGCACTGCCATTCTCCAGTCTTATCCGTGTGTCCAGGCATATCATCGATCGGAAAAAATTCCTTCACTTCTTCCCTGAAGGAGACTTGACACATCTGAGCCGCAACCCGGCACCCTTCAAGCATGGTGTTTTTTATTTGGCCTACCTCTTGAACAAACCCATCATTCCGATTGTGATCAATCCCATACCAAGAATAGTATTTGGTAAAAAAATCTACAAATGCTTTACGCGGGTTGAAGCTACAATCTGTAAACCCGTCTATCCTCATTCTTTTAAGGTCAATGGAAAAAATTCTTCCGTGATTATCCGGGAGATAGCGGAACATACACATCAGGTAATATCCGAAGTGCTTAAGATTTAAAAGTAATTTTCATTTAATCGCCGGACTCTACAAGCTCTTTGATGGTAGGCGGTGTTCCCGGTCCGCCGTGAACCGCCTGATAGCGAAGGTAGCCGCCGTCTGCCAGAGCAAACCAATAATCGGCATGCCAGAAATTACCGGCAAAGCCCAATGCCTTTATGCGGATACGCACCGCGTTTACGGAACGGCCCGAAACCTCTACCGTTTCTCTACCCATTTTAACCGCTTCGAACTCAAAGAGAGCCAGGTCGTCGGGAGAGATGATCCAAAACTCAATCCGTTTTTTAGCGGAAAGGGCGAACTCCTTGAGCGTGACCTCCGGATACTGGTACCAGGGCCGCGCATCAATTGCGTATTCCCTGCTTACGGGGCGATGTCTGAATGTGCCCTGCAGTTTAATGGTATTCCCGAAGCGCTGGGCTTTGAAACTGCTGCCCTCCGCTGCCTGGAAGACCTCCCACACAAGTTGATTATAACTGCCGTCAAAGCTGTTCGAACTAATCGGTGTTTTTAGCATAAAACCTTGCTGTGTTATTTCTACAACCAGTGTCTCATATTCTGTTTTTTCTCCCGTGGTCACTTTAAAGGTAAACAACTCCTTGGCAATAACCTTATTGGGAGATAATAGGAATACGAAGAAAAATAAAAATAATCCAAAGGTTTTCATAAAACCACCGTTCATAGCCTGTGGTTTTAACATGATAGTACTTCTTGGTATGAATCTCAAATTCTTTTTTTTATCTCCATCAGCATTCTCTTTTTCAGCGCATCATATCCTGGTTTGGAATAGAACTCTTTCATTGTTTTACATTCTGTAAATTGAATGCACTCACCGCAGAAGGAAACCTGTTTTTCAACACAACATTTTTTGATATAACAGTCGCCTCCGAGAGGATAATCATCAGGCAGCCAGCAACAGCGGTACTTCTGTTCCTCATCACATAATGCAACATCATCTCCCTTTATAAAACGTTCATAAGTATCGCATTCGCGGCAGTCGGCCCCGCAAAACTGGATAAAGCGGGCAGGTTTTAATTCTTTATCTTTCATACTGCACCTCACTTTATTATAATATAATAAGTGGCACAATATAAAAGACAAAATGTGGCTCTATTTCATACCTCTTTTAATTGGTATATTTAGTATAAATCAGCATACAACATTAAAAGGAGGAAACAGATGAAAAAAGCTTTTAAAAGAACATTGGGCAAATCCGGTATTGAGGTAAGCGCCCTGGGTCTGGGCTGCTGGGCCATCGGAGGGCCGTGGAACTTCCTGGGCAGTCCGGCCGGTTGGAGCACCGTGGATGACGCGGAATCGATTAAGGCGATTCATAAAGCCGTGGAATCGGGCGTCACCTTTTTTGACACGGCCGCGAACTACGGCTGCGGCCACAGCGAGCAGATACTGGGACAGGCGCTTAAAGGAAAACGCCCACAGATGGTCATCGCCACCAAATTCGGCTATCAGGTGGATGAGGCCGGGAAAAATGTATATACATACGGAGAAAGCGAAGAGCAAAGCGATGCGGCCGTTCATGTGCGGCAAGACCTGGAGAACAGTCTCAAACGCCTGCAGACAGATTATATCGACGTCTACCTGCTGCATATCTGGGGGCTGGAAATTGAGCGCGCCCTGCGAGTGCGCGAGGTGCTGGAAGCCCTGGTAGCGGAAGGCAAGATCCGCACCTATGGCTGGAGTACGGATCGCACAGAAGCGGTCAAGGCGTTTTCAACGTCACCAAACTGCGGCGTGGTGGAACAGCAGCTCAATATCTTCGACGGGAATCTGGAGCTGCTCGCCCTTTGCGATGAACTTAACCTCGCCAGCATCAACCGCGGCCCTTTGGGCATGGGAATTCTCACGGGGAAATTCACTGCCGGCTCAAGCTTTAGTGATGATGACGTGCGCAAG
Source organism: Spirochaetales bacterium (assembly GCA_016930675.1). Lineage (GTDB taxonomy): Bacteria > Spirochaetota > Spirochaetia > SZUA-6 > RPPD01 > JAFGGG01. The sequence continues at coordinate 30,893 of JAFGGG010000045.1, read as the reverse complement.
CACGCTCAATGGTTTCCCGGTCTTAAAGACGGCCACCCGACCAAGGAATGGCTTGACGCCCTTGATGCGGTAAGAGAAGTGCTTACCAGCAATGGCCGCACCCTGGCACAGGGTGCGCTTGCCTGGATCTGGGCCAAAAGTGAAAAAACAGTCCCCATCCCCGGATTTAAAACACTGAAACAGGTTGAAGAGAACGCAGGGGCAATGGAGTTCGGGCCTTTAACAGAGGAGCAGTTATCGGAAATCCGCACACTGTTGCATAAATAAATATACCTGCTAATTTTTTCTTATTTGATATTGACTTTTTCTTCATAGTCAATTACAACTTACTGCAATTTGCCGCCTTTTTTTCTATATTAAGTGCAGGTGTATAAAGAGCGAGGTGTTACAGTTAAAAATTATGCTTAAATCATTCACCACATATAAAGAGTTTATTCCCAAGCTTTTAACCATTGCTTCTCCCATCATCCTGCAAAATCTGCTGCAGGCCTCATTGAATTTTGTGGACGTCTTCATGGTGGGCCAGCTGGGGGACAATGCGGTTGCCGGGGTGGGTATCGGTAACTATATCTATTTTTTATTCATCATGCTCATTTTCAGTATCGCCAGCGGAGCGTCCATTTTTACCGCTCAATACTGGGGCAAGAAAGATATTAAAAACATCCGTTCAACCATGGGGATTGCTTTTACTTTTACCGGAATTATCTCATTGATCATTACTATCGCCATTATCTTGTTCCCCCGTCAGTTGATTATGATTTATAACAGCGATCCCGCTGTCGTTAACTTAAGCGTCCAATACGTTGAAATAGTTGTCTACAGCTTCTTTTTCACGTCGCTTTCCATAGTGTACGCCATGATCTTGCGCAGCACCGAACATGTAGTGTTTCCCATGATTGTGAGTATCATCGGGCTTTCTTTAAATACGTTTTTAAACTATCTGCTTATCTTTGGCAATTTAGGCTTCCCCAAACTCGGTGTACAGGGAGCGGCAATCGCCACCCTCATCGCGCAAACCCTGTCCTTCACCATACTAATCACTTTTTCTTACGTGCGAAAGCATCCTACGGCTGCGGGTTTTAAAGATATGTTTAATTACACGAAAAAAATGGTAAAGGAATTCATGAAAAGATGGCTGCCTGTATTGGGACAGGGTATGGGCTGGGCCCTGGGTTACAACATGTACAGTATCATCTACGGCAATATGGGTACAAAATCACTGGCAGCCTACAACATCGCCTGTTCCGTGGAACGCGTGTGCCTTACTCTATTTCTGGGATTGGGCGGCGCCTGCGCCATTATGGTGGGCAACAGGATCGGTGCCGGCGAAGAGGAAAAAGCCAAGAATTACTCCAAAAACTTTCTAAAACTGGCTTTTATCATTTCCGTGGTAATCGCCTTCGTGCTGATCATGGTACGCGGAAGTATAGTCGGTATTTTTAATCTGTCTCCCGAAACCACCGAATATCTCTATAATCTCCTCCTGGTAATGGCCTGCATCATGCTGGCACGGGTAATGAATATTACCTTTCACGGCGGAATTTTAAAAGCGGGCGGCGACACCTTTTTCAGTATGATAGTGGATATGGGCGGTATCTGGCTTATCGGTGTGCCCATGGCGGCCATAGCCGCCTTCGCACTGGGTCTGCCCGTATACTATGTTATGGCCCTGGCGGCCATAGAGGAATTCGTAAAAATGATAGTCGTTTATATCCGCTTTTTTTCGAATAAATGGATCAACAATTTAACCAGACAAGCTGCCTAGCAGCAATTTTTGGGAGGTACAGTTATGAAGAGAGAAACCATATCTTATGAAAGAGTACTCTATTTTATCGGGAATATCTCTCCCATGTATTTTGCTTTTCGCATCAAAGTAAAAGGAAGTGTAAAAAAACAGGGGCTGGAGCAGGCCCTGTTGAAACTGCAGCGCAGGCATCCGCTGGCCCGGGTGCGGGTGGAGATGACCCCGGATAAAAAGCAGTTTATAACCGATGAGAATGTGCCGGCAATCCCGGTAACAGAATATGCTTCCGATCAGACCGACTGGAAATCTCTGATTAAGCGGGAGTTACAAACTCCTTTCGATATCTATAAAGGCCCCATGATCCGAATCCATCTTATCCGCGAACAGGACACCTCCGATATCGTGGCCGTATTCCACCATGCCCTCTGCGACGGTCTGTCCGCGGTACAGTTTTTGCAGGAGATGTTTGTATTTATGTCGGATCCGAATCCCGCATTAAAACCCTACGCTGAAGCGCCCAATTTCGCCACATTGATAAAAGACGATATTTTGGAAATTATCAAAACGCGTCCAATGCCCCCCTGGTTAAAAAATAAAGACTACCTTAAAGTCGAACTTAAACCTCGCAAAGAGGAACCTTTCCCACAACCTAACTTTGCCATTCACAATTGGAGCCTGGGGGAACAGGAAACCGGAAACATAGTAAAGCAGGCCAAGCACATCGGCATCTCGGTTCATGCTTTGCTGGGAGCGATAATCCTCAAAGCCTTTGCCCGTGAATTCGGTGAAAAGGACGGCTATCTGCGAAAACTGCAAAGCCCCTTAAGCTTTAAACCCTTTTTGAAAGCGGAAGCACAGGAATATTTCGGTCTGTTTAACGGACTGCTTACCAAAGAAGTGGACTGCTCGCCTGAGCGCCCCCTGCCTGAGATAGCAAAACAGATCTATACGGAACTGACGGAAAAAATTGAAAATTACATCCCTCTGGACGGGTATTATTATTTTAATACCTATTTCCTCCGGGACATGAAGGATCCTGAACTGTATTATGCCAACCGCCCCACCCCGCCTATGGATTATGACGTGTCTCTCTCCAATTTGGGAAGAGTACGCATGCAGAAGGTTTACGATGACTTGGAAATTGAAGAATTATACGGACCCATTTTCAGCGCCATCAGGGGTGAAAGAGTAATAGGCGTAAATACGTTCCGGGACAGGATGTTCTTTACCTGCATCTACGACCGGGACTGTTTCGATCATGACGCGGGTACCAGGATCATCGAACAGGTGAAAAAGATGTTGAGGGATATTGACAGATAATCCGCAGATATTAATTTTACCTAAAGCGCGGCTAAAAAAAACAAAATATACTGCGCGGTCTTCATAGGTTCATCCAGATGCACCACATGGCTCGCCGTTTCCAAATACTCCACAGCGCAATCCTTTAAGTTCTTCTGTAAGCAATCAGCCTTAGCTTCCGTGATATGCCCTTCACGATCGGGATTTCCTCTTAACAGCAGCGCCGGACACGACACAGCGGGAAGCAGCCTCTGCAACTCGAATCCCTGAAACACTCTCTTTTCCAATACCGCAGTAATGGTGCCTTTATCCAGCCGGAAAAGATCAAGCGCCCTTTTTTTCGCCAATGCGCCGGTTTCTTTAATGGCATTAAAGAGACTCAGAACATCATTATGTTTAGTAACGGCCTCAAGGCAGCCTGTAAAATAACTGCGGAAATTTTCATCGTGCACGATATCATCAAACACGAAGGGATCGATCAGGGTGACACTCTTGCACTTCTCCGGATGAGTGGCCGCGAGATAAAGCGCGATGGCCGCGCCCAGTGAATGCCCGATAAGACAAACCGGCTCATCGAACAGCCGGGACAGCAGTTCCCGGATATCCCCGGCATAATCCAGAATCTTATAACTGTCGGTTCTATCGGAACTGCCGTGACCGCGTAAATCCGGCGCATATATGGTGTAATACGGATAGAGAAAGGGGATAAGCGTCAAAAAGGTCTGCCAGCAGTCGGAGAGTCCGTGCACAAGCACCACAGGCGGTCCGTTTCGCGGACCCTGCACATAATGGAGTCTGATGCCATTGACATTACATTGTTTACTTTGCAGCATGGATGTAATCCTTGATCTATTATTTGCTGCTTAATATGTAACAGAAAACGTCAATTAAATAAATGAGTTTATAAAAAAATATTTTACGCGAGAAGGTAAAATTAAGCGCCGTTTACACCCTTATTTATACAGGACCTCCGTGGCCTTTCCATTGGCCCAGATGCCGATTAAAACGTTGCCGCCCTCTCTTACTTCATAGATGACAGGGTAGTCATCACCCCAATCCACTGTCAGCATTTCCTGGTTCATGGTGCCCGTACCGCTGTAGCTCTCGCCCACGCTCCATTGGAAATTATAGCCGCTGCCGGAGCGGGTTACGGTAACCGTTCCCCTGTATACCGAGCCGTCCGGATTCGTGCCCTGCACCTGGTAGGTTCCTTTGACGTCCACTCCTTTGTACACGTTTCCCTGCCGGCACAACGTTTCCGTGGCCGCGCCATCGGCCCAGGTACCAATGAGTACTCTGCCGTTCTCTTTTACCATATAAATAACGGGATGATCATCACCCCAGTCCACGGTAAGCTTGTTGCCCTGCAGCGTGCCTGTACCGCTGTAGCTCTCGCCCACGCTCCATTCGAAACTGTAGCTGCTTCCCGATTTTACGATTTTTACGGTACCGCCGTACAACGATCCACCGGGATTGGTCCCGTATACGTCATACGTACCTTCGATACTGTAGCTTTGCGCGAAACACAATGTGCCTGCAAAAAACAGACTAACAGCAAAAAAGGCACATAAGATGATTCTGGAAATTTTCTTTGTGTTCATAACACCCTCCTCTATTAATTGATAAGACATTTGGCTGCCTTTTGCAAAAGAATCTTAAGCAAAATGAGCGCGCGCAATGAACACGGCGCCAACACCGCGCCCACCGGTAGAAAAAATGGAAATGCAAAATCCTTCTCATTATAATTAAAAGAGGAGAGACATGAAGCTGCAACCAAATACCTTTTTTATCGTATGTCTTATCTGTAGCGGGCTGCTGGCAAGCGGCTGCTCATGGAATAATCCATATGCCGCCGGTACTGCCTTTGGCGGAGCAGCCTCAGGATTTCGTTTAACAGCTGCCACTTCGTCCGGTTTTATAAGCATTGAGTTAACTTTCAGTCAAAATCTTGATCCCGTCGACGCGGAGGATACAGGTAATTACAGCATACCGGGATTAGCAATAAACAGCGCCGTGCTTTTGGCTGCGGGCGACACAGTAAGATTGATCACCGGCCAACAGGCCGATCAACAGTATACAGTTACGGTCAGTAATGTGCAAAACGCGGCCAACACATTGATTATCAGCCCGCCTGATAACACCGCAGACTTTAACGGAATAGGATACAGCGGTGGTGAAGGATCTACCCCGGATATTACGGTGCCCGATGATTGGGGCACAATCCAGCAAGCAATAGATAATGCTGCCATTGGTGATGTTATCTATGTACGGCCGGGCACTTATGATGAAAGGCTTATTATAGATAAACGCATTATTTTAATGGGATCGGGCAGCGGTAATAATCCGGCCGTCGACACGATTATTGAATCGACAACTCAGACCGCAGGCCTTGATGAATATACAGTCCGAATTGATACTGGCGGTAGCTCAAGCGCGCAAAGACTTGTGATCAAGGATCTGCGCGTTACAGGTGATATCGGTACCGACGGTAATAAGGGGACAGGCATTATGATTAAAACAACGGACGGACATATTAAATTCGAAAATGTCGCTTCAACCGGCAATCAGGGCAATGGTATTGCCTTTGATATCACCAGTTCTACCACCGATATCGTTCTTGATTATTGTTATCTTTCACATAACGGCAATCATGGTTTCAGAGTGCCTACTTCCATGCCCGATATAACCGGTTTGGTAATAGCAAACAGTACGTTCGACGGCAATACCGTGGCAGGAGTAATGTTATATACTCTGGGCAGCTCCAGTGATGTCACTATCACAGACTGTGTTTTCGCGGGTAATGCCGTTAATTCCCACACAAACGCCGAACTTCTGTTGTACAGTTTTTACGGGGATGCAACTGTTGTCAATATTACAATCATAAGTAATGGCTGTGAAAGCGGGATCAGACTTTCAGGCAGCAGTTCGCTTGGTACTGCCGGCACGGTTTCGTTTACGAATATCTATATTCGCGGCACGCAACAGCTTGCGGGCACTTATCCGCCCGCCGGTTTGACAATAACACGGTATTCGAATTTAAACAGTGTCAGTTTTAACAATATGGACTTCAAGTCCACTGCGCCGGCCGGTCTGTTTTTAGGCACAATAACCACAAATCCCGTGGATATCGGCAGCTTTATATTTGACGGAACATATACAAACGATATAGAACTCGGCCGCCATGGTAATTCCGGCGGTTATGCACCCACCGATGTAGCTGTTGATGCAACCGCGTGTACTTTTGTGGGCGCGTTGACAGACGGCGATATCGAAGCGCGCGTGTACCACAATCCTGATGACGGCAACCTTGGGACCGTGAGCTGGACAACTCCGTAAACCTTTTAAAACACTTATATTAAAACCGGGTAAAAATAATGGATACTTAACCCGCCGCGGGTACAAGCGGTTGTGCGGACGGCCCGCGAAATTCAATGCCCGTTGTGGCCGTATCCGTGCTTCCCCGGGGCGCAGCCTATGATAACCGTGTGACGACCGTTCTCCCTTATTTCAGCCAGACAGTCATGTAAAATCCTATAACGTTTTTTCATAACGGAATCGCTTCAATCATACTAAAGTATGATTGAAGCGGCACATGACACGCGCTACATTAACCTAAAAACATAAACAATGTGATTCTTTCGTCCTTTTTTTTATCACATGAATTCATAAAAAAGACAGGAGGGCGCGTGAAAATATCGTTAACAATTATTATATGTTTAATAACAATTTTCAACGTATATTGTGAGAATACAGAGGATATAATATTCGATCCGTATCTGGGGAATAGTATTATTCTCCCTTTGGATCTTTATGGTAATATTACGGATTTCAGTTTCGGTGTTTCACTATGTGCCAATGTGAGGAATCTCCTGTTTCAAAACAGTGCTTTTGCCCTGAATACAGGATATAATTTCATTTCACCCGATCACAATGAGATTAATTGGTTCAATCAGTTTTTTATTTCCGCGCTGATGGGGTATGCCTTTCCTTTTTGGGATGGTACATTCAATATTACTCCGTATACCGGTATCGGATATTTGCTGCATATAATAGACAGCAGCATAGACACTCCCGGCAATGAAACGTATTACTATTCCGATATGACACTCGTGTTCAAGACAGAATTTGACATGAAAGTCGACCACGATGTGCACTTTGTTTTAGCCCCCGGTTGCCATATTTTTTTTGAACCGGAGCACACAGGTTACTTCTGCTTTGTAGATATCGGCGTACGTTACCGTTTCCACTTTGACGTGGCGCACATTGATGACAAACAAAACGCCGAACCCATCTATATCAAAAACGCGGGCTTTGTTTTCACCGAGGAAAAAGAAACACTTGTCGCGGACAGTGAAGAAAAAATAGCACAGAACGAACAGGCCTTTGCTCACCTCGTTGAGATATGTAATAAATATAAGGAATATAAAATCATCATTATCGGACACGCGGTAAATCCTTATTGGAATGATCCGGTCAAAGCCGAAAAAGCTAATAGAGAAAAATACATTCCACTCTCCAAACACAGGGCGGACTATATCAGGTCTGAACTTGTAAAAAGGGGAATTGATAAAAACCGGATAAGCACTGAGGGACACGGCACGTTACAACCCATTGTGCCTTTCAGCGATTTTCAAAACAGGTGGCAGAATAGAAGGGTGGAAATCATTTTGACCAAAGATTGATTGTCAAGGCAATCTTCGGACTGAACATACAATAAACAGGTGCCGCGATGTGCGAACAACTGAGGAGTATAAATCAATTTGATATGTAAAAATCACTTAGCCTTTTTTGCCGCACTCCGCAGCCGTACTATAAAATATAAAATCGCGGAACCGGAAATACACATATTTATCAGTATCATCAATGTACTGTCTAAAAACTGAATGACAAAGGCGCTTGCCAGAACACCAACCGCTATGGGAATATTGATGCCGATTACGTTAAACAGATTCATGTAAATGGCGCGCATATTTTTGTGCGACCAGGAGTCTATCAGATTGATAACACCAAGCAGCCAGAGCCCGAAGCCCAGACCGTGCAGCAAATTTACAGCCAGCACCAGACCGGCAAGACCAAGCGGAGTAATAAAGGCGAGCAGCAGATTCTTCACGACCATTAAACCGGCACCGATGATCACCATGCGGAAACTGCCCAGTTTTTGAATAATAGCTTTGGAATAAAACATAACCGGCAGTTCGGGGATGGCGGAGACCGCGAAGGCCAGCCCGATAATCAAAAAACTCAAATGGTGATCGTCAAAAAAGTAAGCCGTGAAGTTAAAGGTGCCGAAATGTCCGAACGAGTGCAGCGCACAGAATATGAGCAGGCGCTTAAACGGTTTGTTGCGTTTGAGATGGTCCCAGGGAACCTTGACCTTGGATATTTTCGCCTTGACTCCCGAGAAAGCGACAACCGCCAGGAAACCGAATCCAATACAGAAATATATCATGATGGCCGCCATATCATTCAACAGCCAGAGAAACATACCCACCAAGGCCGTGTTTACGACCCAGGAAAGCGTGCCGCTGATGCGGTAGCGTCCGAAGAGAGTTGCGGGACGTCGACGGGCGTGAAGGTATTCCAGTGTTTCCGTGTTGATAAGCGGATACACGGGTTCCGAAAATAATCCGATAAGGAGAATACCGATTCCGAGAAAGAGTATTTTACTTTGGATACCGATGTTACCGATAAGACCGAAACTGGGAATGCCGATAAAAAAACCGCCGGCTATGGCAAACAAAGCGCAGAACAGGAGTACCCTGTTTTCTATTTTAAATCTGTCGGCCACGTATCCCGCCACCGGACTGGAAAACAGACTTAAGAAAGATTTTGAAAACAAGAGCAGCCCGATCATAAGATTAACAGGCTGTCCGTCCGTAAATACCAGCACCTTTTTTAAATAAAGGCTGAAAAAAGGATTTATGGCGCTTAAACCCATAAAACTGAACCAATAGAGAAGAATTATTCGTATCCCCGCCTGCCTGCGTATATTCAGCATAAGAGCTGCAACCATAAATTTTTAGAACAAAAATGTCAATCTGTTTAAATGCTTTTTAGTTCTTAATCAACATACCGCCGGTAAAGCTGCTTGTATGTAAGGGGTGGTGCAGGAAAAATCCTCCTTTACTTATTCTTTTTAAAAGCATACAATTTTCGATCTTTACTTGATAAGGAAAATAATCCGGACTGTGTAATTTCAGAGATAATCTTTTCCTCTTTCATATGATGATCGCTGAAATACAAGGCACCGTCTGTTTTTAACACTCTATAAAACTCCCTTAAAATCGACTCTTTATTGTCACACATATGAAACGTATCAAAAAAAAGAACCGCATCTATCAGATTATTTTTTAATCCGGTAACACAACCGGAACAGATGGTTTTTATATTTGAAATTTTTCTTTTAAGGATAAGCGTATCGATCTTTTTAACGGCCAGCGGAACTATATCCAAAGCATATACCATTCCCCTGTCGCCAACAATTTTAGCCGCAGTAAAAGAATAACTGCCGGTTCCGCATCCGTAATCAAGAATCTTGTCTCCCTGATTGATTTCAACCTCATCAAGAACCTTTTCCGGCTGTACAAAAATATCGCGCACATAAAACGCAAACGACATAATATTAAACTCAAAGGCATTCATTGCTTTATTCATTTTTTTTAACCTCCATAAAGGATTTATACCCGTAAATAATAACGGGCAATTGTGCCAAAGCCCAAATAATGGGACCGTGTATTTGTTCTTCAAAACGGTAAGTTCTCATAATTAACATATACGCTATATGCACTGCGCAGAGAAGAAAGAGAGAAATCCCCAATAAGAGTGCGCCCAAAAAGCCGAAACGCTTTTTTGCAGCACACAGTGGAATTAAAAACAGAGCTGACAAGACACCCACAGTGTGTCTTGTACCGCCAAGGCAGATAATCGAACAAAATGAATCATAAGAAATAAAGGGAAACTCAAGAATATCAAGAGCTATGAAAATAATTCCAATGCTCACCGCCAAAGCGGTGATTAACATGATGTGATGGTAAGCGCTTGATGTGAAAATGACACGTATGTTTCTTATTATGCTTTTTAAAACCACATAAGGGCAAAATACCCTGTTCTTTGATTTTGTCATGATACACCTCCATAATTGAAAATAGTACAACTTATAATTAAGTTATTAACTAATTACTTAATATTATAATAAAAAAAATATCAGGCCTCCGCCTCCGCACAGCTTTTTTCATGCGGGCAGTCCGAGCATGGCCCATCAAAATCACAGGCAAGAAATCCTATTCTAATTAACTTATCGATATCATTTTTGAACAAATTAATCGCGCCTTGCCGCAGTTTATAGTAGGTATGAAATCCGTCCCGCACCGCTTCGACAATACGCGCATTCTTTAAAACCTTTAAATGCTGGGATACGGCAGATGTCGATATACCTATCTTTTCAGCTATCTCGGCAACATAGAAGTTCTTTCCCTTTGTGGTCACCATTCTTAAAATCTTTAACCGGGTAGGATCGCCAAGGGCTTTAAAAGTTTCCGACATTTGTAACAAAAAATCATTCATCATAATATTAAGATATTAAGTAATTACTTAATTAGTATACTCAGTTTTTTCCACCGCGTCAAGTTCTTTTAAAAAACTATCCATATTTTAACCATTCATTACATAAAATAAATCCGCCGCTACTTCATGTTACCGGTCATTGTTCGGCGCGAGTAATCTTAGTTCTCGTTTTTCCCGCGTTTGCTTCGCGGCTGCGCTTTAAATCCGATCAGTTCATTTATCAAATACAGGGGACGTGCCTTGGACTCGTCATAGATACGCCCGATGTATTCCCCGATAATTCCGAGTATCATTAAAATGATCCCGTTGAAAATCAAACTCAGCGAAATCAGAGAGGTCCAGCCGGGTACGGTCTCTCCGTTAAAAAACTGAAAAATAACATAAATCAGGTATCCGAATCCTCCCAATGATACCAGCACACCCAACAGCGAAGCCAGACGCAGAGGTTTGTAAGAAAAAGACACAATCGCGTTGAGTGCGAAGCGGATCATTTTTATAAAGGGGTACTTGGTTTTCCCTGCATAGCGCTTCTCCCTCACATAAGGAACTTCCGCTTGGTTATAACCGGCCCAGCTGATAAGCCCGCGCACGAACCTGTTGCGTTCGTGGATCCGGCACATGGCATCACATACTTTTCTGTCCAGCAGGCGGAAATCGCCCACATCTTTGGGAATTTTAATTTGAGTCATGCCGGAAAGAAACCTGTAGAATACTTTGGCGGTCATCAACTTAAAAATGGTTTCCCCCTTACGCTTTTTCCTCTTACCGTATACCACGTCATAGCCCTGCTCCCACTTCTTAATCATCTCCAGCATCACTTCGGGCGGATCCTGCAGATCCGCGTCGATAATCAGCACCGCTTCTCCTTCGGCATAATCCATACCCGCGGTAATGGCGATCTGGTGGCCGAAGTTTCTGGAAAAATCGATAATCTTCAATTTTTTGTTCTTGTCCCGTATTCCCTGCAAAAGCTTCTTTGTATTGTCTCTGCTGCCGTCGTTTACGAAAATAAGCTCATAGTTCTTTTTCGTGGAGTTCATCACGGCAGTCAGCCTTTTGACGCTTTCCGCGACCACCTCCTCTTCATTATAAACAGGAACAACAACCGAATAGATAACTCTGCCTGTCATAACTCTCCTCCTTTTAAATCCACATACCGCCAGCTTTGCTGGCGGTATGTGGGGGAGCACCCCATAAGGGTGCAGGGTGGAAGAAAAAGCCGCACCACAGGTTGTGGCTTTTTTCTAAGTATAGAATATCCATGATTCAAACCAGCGCAAAACAGCCGCCACGTAGGATTTTGCTACAGTCATGCCGCTTAAAATCGGATAAAACAGCGCAAAGAGCAAAAGCACCGTAAAAAGATATCCGTATACCGCATATCTGGTTTTGGGATAACGTTTAACCAGGTAACTAATCACATACACGATACAAATCACCAAAAAGGGGGTGGCGGTAAAAAAATGATAGATGAATGTCAGGTCCCGCGGAATAATGACCCAGGGCAGATACTGGGACAGGAACGCGATCACAATGAAAAGCATTTTTCTATCCCGGTGCAGGATGGCGATACATACGGCCGCCAGCACACAAAGACTTCCCACCCACCACACGGCGGGATTACCCATGGCCACAATACTTGAAACCAGCCGGCCAGGCACCATGGTGTGACCGCTGTAATACCACATGGGTCTGACCATAAACGGCCATTCCCACCAGCTTGAGGAAAATGGATGGGTAGCCGTAAGCCGGCTGTGATAATTATACATATGCGCCTGGTCGTTTATTACAAATGAAAGCGGATTATCAGGCGCAGCAGCTGCCAACAGCGGCAGATAGGCTAAAAAATAAACAAGCAGGGGAATAACAATAAACACCAACAGGCACCACAGCAAGGTTGTAAGAAGGTTTGGTAAAAACTTCTTCGCCATCCTTGCATATGCCAGTTGTTCACTCTGTGCTACCACTTTTTTACCGGACATAAACACCCGGCCTCCACGGATATAGGCTGAGATCCACCTGCCTTTTTTTATAATCCGTCTGGCGCGGATATATTCCTTCAGGCGCCTGCTGATGATGATAAAGAAAATAACCGCCAGGCCCGCTCCTCCGTAAAGCGCCGTCCATTTACAGGCCGCTCCCAGTCCGAAACAGATTCCGCAAAACAGCAGAGGCTTAAGAGTTTTTTTAAGATCGTGTTCAAAGAAACTCAAGCGATAATATCTGTACATGAAATAATACATCAGGATCACGAAGAACACCGCATACACGTCTATGGTCGCGATCCTGGTCTGCACAAAATGCATGAAATCAAAGGCAAAGAGAAAAGCCGCGGCAAAGGCCAACTCCGCTTTTTTAAACAGCTTTTTGCCGAACATGTACATGAGGGGGACCATGATAATCCCAAGCAGCGCGCCCATAAACCGCCAGCCAAAAGGTACCATTCCGAATAATACAATCCCGAAGCTGATAATCAGCTTTCCCAAAGGCGGGTGGGTTGTTTCGGAAGGCGGCAGTCCCAGCCGATGTTCGTACGCGGTCCGGGCAAAATAAACCTCATCAAAATAAAAACCGTTTAAATAGCCGGGCTGATACGCGATGGTATCCTGCTCGTCAAACAGATGCTCTGCCTGGCTTTGCAGCGCGCCGCCGGCTGCCGTATGCTCCGCGCCGTCTGCCGTATGCTCCGCGCCGTCTGCCGCGTATTCCTTACCGGCCGGTATGATATTCTGCACGGCAAGCGGTACCGTACCGTGCTTTTCGAACAGTCCCAGCTCATTCAGCATCAATCCCGTCTGTTCCACGGTGATCTTTATGTACCGCGCTTCCGCGTTAACAGGCAGATATTTCCATTCCAGAAAGCCGAACCGGTTGTTCTGCTCTATTGTGCGGGCCGACTCCCACCTGGTTTTGTCGAGCGAGAACTCCAGCTTGTAACTCCCGGTTCCCAATCCAAAAAAATAATACAGTCTGTGAATCTGTTTTTGCTCCCCCAGATCCGCGATAACGCTTTCGTTGGGAGATTGTGGTTTCCAGCAGGTCTGAGGGGCCTTGAACGAGCCCAGATTAAAAAAGGCCGCGCAGGCATAGACTAACGTTAGACTGATTATCAGAATATAATCCTTTTTTGTGTACAATCTTCGGGTCTGTGCCAAACTCCGCCCCGCTCTCAAGTCTGCCGCGCACTCTGCGGACATCAAATCCCTCACACCTGCTTCGCGCGCTTCAGACCTTAAACCTTTTACGCGCCGCGGGCCGGCAGCACGAATCTTATTCCCGACAACAAGATCGATTCCCAGCCAGACGAGGTAACCCAGCAGAAGAACATTGAGCAAAGAAAGTATTATTGCAGGAGGGTTATCTCTGGGAATAAGCGTACTGTTCTGGGTCAATATCAGGTTGAGCACCATCTCCTGGTTGAGCAGGAGGGTTACGCTGAAGCCGGCGAATAGGAAAAGAAATCTCTTGTCCTTAAACGTAATATAACAGAACAGCGCCAGCGGCACCGTGGGGAAAAAATAACGCTCGTGCATCTTGGTGCCCAGCACAAAAACAGCGGCAATAAGAAATAAGGCCAGGTAAAAATAAAAAGCGGGATTTTTACGCCTGCTATAATCATGCACGCACAGCAGACCCGCGAATCCGATGATCGCGGCAATAAAAATACCGCCCCACGTCTCAAATGTCGCACCTAAAAATGCACCCTCCGCGCTCACCCAGTTGGCGCCGACTAACATATACAGATTGAAGCCATTTACCGTGGCATACGGATAGGAGCCCAATGTACCGCCGTATAAATTAAAAATCCAGAAGGGATCCTGTTTAAGAGTAAAGGGGATGATAAGAATGATAAATGTGGCTAATGCGCATAAAACCGTGCTGCCGATCCGTTTGAGATCGCGCACATTTTTATACTGCCGCACCAACGCATATATGCCGATGGGCGCAAAAATCAGTGCCTGCGGTTTAATGAGCACGGCCGCCACGTAGACCACCGCTCCCAGCTCGACTTTTTTGTGGTACACAAAATACAGGCAGAGGATGATAAAAAATACGAAAAAAGAATCGATCTGACCATAAATAGAAGAATTATGCATAACAGCCGGATTAAACAAAAACAAGAAAGCCAGGGTGTAGGCCATACGAACATGAAACCGTTTCTTGGCGAATTTATAAATCAACAAAGCGATCAATACATCCGTGGCAATCGAAGGCAGTTTAACAAGGAGCAAAAACAATGGCGAGTTATGCCCCAGACCGAAAAGGTTCTGCAAAAAACCGATAACATACAGAATGTAAATATACCCCGGCGGGTAATCCACGAACATATCCTGAAGATAAAAATCGGGAAGCCCTTTGGAAAAGGCTGTTCCCGCCCAGGCTTTGAAACAGGCCAGATCCGAAGGGTAGCCTTCCAGTGTTACGGCCAGCCAGACTCTTACGATAAAACCCGCCAGCAGGGTGAAACCGAATAGCAGTTCCGCGTTAAAAGCACGCTGTTTACTTAAGGGTTCATGTTTTTGTTTAAACACGTTCCGGTAGAGATAAAGCACCACAACCAGAAACAATAACGCAATAAGCACGGCAACCGGGACACTGTAAGAGATCTTTGGCTCCTGCGCCTGGGCCTCCGCGGCCTTTTGCTCAGGATAAAAATTGATCACGGCCACGCCGTCCGGAACCCGGTCAACCTTTTGCATTACCACATTATCGAAAAAGGCCTTGCCGCTGTTCATCCTGCCGTAACCGCCCACCCGCAGGGTAACGGCAAGGGAACGCTGCTCCGGACCGGTTGTTCCGTACAACTCCAGCAGGGTCCATTGCCCTTTAGTATCTTTCAGATCCGCGGACGTGCCCATAATATCAAACAGACTGAGATTGGCTCCCAGTCCGTTCGCTCCCATATCAATCACCTTTACCATACAGGAAATTCTGTATGTGCTATTCGGTTCAACCTCAACGGACTGGACTAATTTGGAATCCTCTTCACGCAGATTTTCTATAACGGCATAATTTCGTCCCGTATAGGCATTCTCATGCCCGACACTGAATTTTACCGTATCAGGACTGTTTGTATAGGTATGGGTCGACCAGCCCCGCGGCAGGCCGTGTTCCAGTAATTCAAAATCACCGTTATCGATAAGATTCTCTTGGGTAAAACCGGGTGAAATGAGAAAAAGAAATAATAGAAGAAAAGCCGTTATTTTTTTCATATACCTTAATCAACATACCATCATGGCCGGCGTCCTTTTCGGGAGTCAATTTCCTGCAAGCATTATAGCGTGAAAAAATAAGCAAACGCAACAATTTTATTCTAAACCAGGAAGGCCCGGGCCTGTTTCGCCAGCTCCCTATAAAAAAACGCCTCATCAAGTTTTTTTCGCTTTTCACAGCCAAAAGCATAGATTCTGCATTTATATTCCAGTTCTTTGCAGGCCAGCTGCAGCTGTTCGGCAGTGAAACTCCCCCGGCTTATATTCAACAACAATCCCCAGATCCGAAACAGTTCGATGTGACCGTATTTTTCCGAGAGCTGCTCAGCGTGGCCGGCTCTTTTTTCAACCAGCGGTTCATCGATGTAACCCACCTCATAGGCAGCAGTCACGCGCAGCCACAGTTCATAATCTTCGGCTATTTCCAGATTTTCCAGAAACGCGCCGCTTTTGAAAAAAACAGAGCGTTCTATCATCACGGTTGAGGGACCGATAACACACTTTTTTAAGGCATCAGGGAAAATATAGCCTTCACGCTTATGTTTCTGAGTGCTTTGTGAAATAATTTTACCGCTGCGCAGCCAGATCTCTCTGGTATGACAGATAACCGCTTCAGGATTCATTTTAAAATACGCCGCCTGCACGGCAAGCTTTTTGGGAAGCCATACATCATCCGAATCCAGAAAGCACAGATATGTGCCGTGAGCTATCTCCGCCCCCCTGTTCCTCACCAATCCCGGAAAACCGGTATGAGTAAGGGTAACAAAACGCAGATCCTGATTTTTAAGCCAGTGCGCAGTTCCATCCGCGGAGCCGTCGTCCACCACAATTATTTCATAAGCACGGTAACTCTGGGCCCGTACAGAAGCAACGGCCTCCTGCAGTTGGGAGAGCCGGTTATAGGTAGGTATAATTATTGAAACAATAGGCGCCATGTCGTCTTTTTTTCAAATTTCAAAGTGTTTAGTCTCTTCTATTTTAGTATATTACAGGGAAGAGTATTTGAAATGCAAGAGTTTCTTCCTATCAGCCAAAAAGACATGCAACAGCGTCGCTGGCAGGAGCCGGATTTTATCCTTATTACCGGTGACGCCTATGTGGACCATCCCTCTTTCGGAGCCGCGCTTATCTCCCGGCTTTTGGAAAGCAGAGGCTATAAGATCGCTGTTTTAAGCCAGCCCAATCCGCAAAGCGCGAAATACTTCCGTGTCTTGGGCAAACCGCGGCTGGGTTTTCTGATTACCGCCGGCAATATTGATTCCATGGTCAACAATTACACGGTGAGCAGGAAAAAACGCACTCGCGACGTATATTCACCCGGCGGAAAGCGGGATTTAAGACCCGACCGCGCTGCGATTGTTTATTCCATAAAAGTTCGTGAAGCGTACGGTCACATACCCATTATTCTGGGCGGTCTGGAAGCTTCCTTAAGGCGTTTGGCTCATTATGATTATTGGACGGATAAAATCCGTCGTTCTATTCTTATGGACTCCAATGCCGATCTTGTTGTCTACGGTATGGGAGAGCGTGCCGTGCTGGAAATCGCCGCCCAATTGAACAAGGGAATTCCCGTGTCAGAAATCACTTCCGTAAGGGGGACTGTTTATAAGACGCGAACCTTAACTGCGCTTACCGATTACATTACGCTTCCTGCGTATGAATCTCTTAAGGCAGATAAACAGGTTTTTGCTAAAAGCTTTTTAATCCAGTACCACAATAACGATTACTGTAAAGGAAAATCACTGGTTGAATCTTACGGGCAGTACTCGCTGGTCCAACACCCTCCGGCCGCGCCGTTAAGCGCGCAGGAACTGGATGAGATCTATGAATTCAATTATGCAAAGGACTATCACCCAATTTACAAACAGGCAGGTGGGGTTCCGGCGCTCGAAGAGGTACAATTCAGCTTAACAAGCTGCAGAGGCTGTTTCGGCAACTGCCATTTTTGCTCTCTCACCTTTCATCAGGGAAGACTGGTACATTCACGCAGCCATGAATCTCTGATCCGTGAAGCAAAAGGCTTAACCGCCCTGTCCGGATTCAAAGGCTACATCCATGATGTGGGGGGGCCTACGGCCAATTTCAGACATGCGGCCTGCACCAAACAGCTGAAAAACGGCAGTTGTACAGATAAGGACTGTCTCGTACCCTCTCCCTGTAAAAATCTTATTATCGATCACAGCGATTATCTGGACTTATTGCTTAAATTAAAGAAAATTAAGGGTGTAAAAAAAGTATTCGTCCGTTCCGGTCTGCGTTTTGACTATATGCTGGCCGATCCCGACAATCGGTTTTTCACCGCTTTGGTAAAAGATCATATCAGCGGCCAGCTTAAAGTGGCGCCCGAGCATATATCGGATCATGTGCTTAAGCTTATGAATAAAACGCCGCATGCACTCTATGAAAAATTTAAACGGCGCTTTTATGCGCTCAACAAGCAATTACAAAAAACCCAATATTTAGTACCCTATTTTATGTCCGGTCATCCCGGCTCCACTCTGCACGATGCCATTGCCCTGGCCTGCTATTTTAGTGAGAGCGGTTTTATTCCGGAACAGGTTCAGGATTTTTATCCCACACCGGGTACGGTATCCACATGCATGTACTATACCGGGATAAATCCCAGAACAGGCACGGCAGTCTACGTGCCCAAAAGCCTTAAAGAAAAGGCCATGCAGAGGGCGCTCATGCACTTCAACCGACCCGGGAATTACCGGCTTGTACGCGATGCTCTTTTATCCGCCGGAAGAAAAGACCTTATCGGATTCGCCAAGTCCTGCCTCATCCGGCCGTATCAAAAAAAGAAACCATGATCCTGAAAGCGCATCCCAGCCATCTTGCGGTTTGACAAACACAGTGCAATAAAATAATATTGAATCATCCTAATTAAGAGAGGTGGTCTGATGCGAAAATTATTTTTCCCATTATTTCTTATGTTAAGTTTATGTTACCTGTTTTTAGGCATATCACAGGCCGCAGCAGATAATACGGAAATCGGAGAAAGCTCCGTACAGCAGGCCGCGGAACTTTTTCAAAAGGGCCTGGTATATTATGAAAAAGATTTCCATAAGGCCCTGGAATTTTTCAAACAGGCCCTCGGCCGGGATCAGAACTATATCAACGCCCTCCTGGGAGCGGGTAAAATGACCGCTCTGCTGGGTAATTTTAACGAAGCGCAAAATTATTTAGCCAAAGCGGAACAGCTGCTTAAAAATCAGAACCACGCCCGGAGTGAAAAGTACGCCCAATACTTATATTACAAGGGCTATCTGTATTATTTGCAGGAATATCTGGATAAGGCTCTGGATTATTTCGAACAATCACGTACGCTTTTGGACAGTCTGGGAAAACAGAATACGGAACTCTACATAAGAGTTCTTGTTCACGGCGGATTCACCTACCTAGGGTTAAATCAGATTGAGAAAGCGGAAAACAATGTAAAAGAAGCCGACTCGATTCTAAACGCTGCTCATCTGCCCGGAATAAATCTGCTCAAATACCACACAACCAACCTGCAGGGCAATGTGCACTGCAATAAACAAGAGGCGGAGCCGGGGGCGAGTTCATTTAAGACGGCCAAGTCATATCTGGAAAAAGCGGGACTTACCCAGAGTTATGATATGGCCGTGATCAATAACAACCTGGGCTGGTGCAGTTATCTCAAACAACAATACGACACATCTTTGCAATACTATGAAAAAGCGGACGCACTCTTAAAACAGCTGAAGCTTACCAACAGCAAGGTGTACGTGATTGTGATGCAGAACTTCGCGGCCAGCTATTTTCAAAAATCGCAATTGGACAAGGCATTGGACTATTGCTTCAAAGCCAAATCCGTGTTGGAAAATTTGAAGCTTACGAATATCGTAAGATACGCGAATACGCTCTATTTCATCGCCATTATCTATCACAATCAGGGTCACCCCTCCAATAATCAGAACCTGCTGAGTGCTGCCTTGGAGTACTATCTGAATGTCAAGCAACTATATGATAAACATCTTTTTTTTGAATCGGATATGAATACATACCGAATAGTCATGCACAATATCGGCAAGATATATCACGTGAAAGCTCAGGCTGCCAAGGCGGAACAGTACTATAAGGAGACGGCAAAGATCATGGAAAAACAGGGCTGGACCGCCATAAACGATTATGGTTTTTTAATGTATGATCTGGCCTCTCTGTACGAAGCCAAAAACCAGAAGGATCTGGCGGGCACGCATTACCGCAAGGCCTATGATGCGTTCGAAAAAGCGGGGTATACCGGCCCGTATAAGGAAAAAGCCTTGCAGAACGCAGAGCGTTTGGGGCATTAGGAGGACCATGAAACCAAAGTCAACGATTATTATTTCAGTTTTAATAATCGCGCTTATCGCACTTACAGCGGCGTGCGAACAAACCGGTAATGATCGCGGAATCAACTCCCCAACACTTCGCGATCGGGGAAAAAACCCATTCACCGGACAACGCGGTCACATTTGAAAAACGCACGGCTTCCCAGATTTGGAACCAGTGGTTCTACAGGTTCTTTCAATATATCTATGTTAATAGCGACGTGATACGGGCCGTCGCCTATATTAATGCCCACTGGGACGAACAGGGCATGTGGGGCGGACCTATTTATACGAACGGCTATTGGGGTGACTCAAGAATTGAAGCGAATGATCTTATAAAAAAGCTGTGGTTAAATCAGATAAGCAGGGAAATCTGGCAACACGGATCAACAACCGGGTTTACAGAGTACAGCGGATTCAACCAGGCCGCAAACACAGGAATTCCAGAATCACCGCATTCGCAATGGTCGGATTACGAGCATTATCCCAGCGCCTTTGTCTTTTTTTCCATGTCCAATAGTTTTGTGGCAATGAACCTTTGAATTCCTCTGCGCTCAATAATACCCGCGACTCTTTTATCAGGTTTGACTACAGGAATATAATCCAGATGATAATGTTTCAGCATCTCGTCCACCTGGGCCAGCGGAGTGTCAGGCGCGCATGTGGTTACCGGTGTCTCCATAATATCGTGAGCCAAAAGGAAATCCGACAGCTCCTGATGGCTAAAGGTTTCTTTGATGCTGTTTATGGAAATGACGCCCAGCATACACTTTTTTTTATCTACCACAGGATAATAAAGATAATCATGTCTGCTGAAAATAGAAAGCACCTTTTTAAGTTTTGTGTTCTCCGGTATGAGAGGCGTTTTTTTGGCCAGCACCTCTTGTGTTTTAATGGTTTTAATCAGATCATCTTCCGTGATATTAAGACCGACCTCCCCCGCTTTGGTCACCGCGTATCGCACAAATGACGGCCCGATAAGCTGAACAATGAAGGTAGTGGCCGTTATCACGATAACGATCGCATTGCCGATTTCTCCGGGAAATTTCTGCTGCGCGAATATGGCAAGTCCGATGGCCACTCCGGCCTGGCTGAAAAGACACAACGGCAGGTATTTTCTCACAGCCGGTACGGCCTTGGAAAGTGCTCCTCCCAGCCGTGCGCCGAATATCTTTCCCGCTGTTCTTCCGATCAGATACACGGAAGCCAAAACACCGAGCATGAGATCGATACCGATGATATTGAGCGAAGTGCCTACCAGTACAAAAAAAAGTACATAAATCGGCGTGGCGATTCTTCCCAATAGTGAAAAAAGTTCTTTGCTGCGGATGGGGGCAAGATTAGTGATGAGTACTCCCATAATCATCGAAGAAAGCAGCATATCCAGATTCAGTGCCACAGAAAGACCCAACACCAAAAGAATCGCTCCGATACTGAAAGTAAGCGTCTTTTCTTCATCATGGAAAGCGCGTAATAGGCGCGCCAACAGAAATCCGCTGCCCGCGCCCACCAGTACGGCTGCTCCCACCTCATATAAAAGGTTGAGCAGTTCACCGAGGATATTACCGCCCTGTTTTCCCAAAAATATTGTGCTTACACTCGAACACACTGCAAACAGAAGCAGTGCCAGAATATCATCCAGAGCCACAATGCCGAATACCGTGCTGGTCAACGGACCTCTTGTTTTGTACTCCCAAAGCACATCCGTGGTACTGGCGGGAGCGGTTGCCGCGGAAATTGACCCCAGAAGCAGGGCTAAACCCAAGGCCAGAATGATATTCTGCAGAATAAGAAACATGACAATAAAAACAAACAGCCCCACCAGGAAAAAGGCGCCCAACGCTTCAAAAAACAGAATATATAAAAACTGCCTGCCGTACTTTTTCAACGTGCTCAGCTTTAGTTCCCCACCGATCATGAAACTGATAAGCCCCAAGGCAAAATAATTGAACGGTTCGAATTTGCTTGCAATCTCTTGGGGCACCAGCTGCAATCCGGACTGGCCGATTATAATTCCGATTATGATATATCCCACCACCTGAGGTATTTTTAATTTTTGGAACAGCCTGCCTCCGATAGTACCGCCGAACAGGGCCAACCCCAGAACAAGCAAAATGTTCAAATGGGAAAGCGAAACAGTCTTAAGGATTGAGTTAAAAAAATCAAGCATAGCGGGTGTCCTTAGCGGGCCGACCGGCAGCGCTCTTGCTTTTACCTGTTATCAGCTTATATGCGGCGGCAGCCGTTTCGGTTTTTATCAGCTTTTGTTTTACGGCGTCCGATTTCAAAAAGGCGACCACATTCGAAAGCAGTGCAATATACTCCCGGTGCTGATTCTGCGCCATAAGAATCATCACCACCACCTGCACGGGCCGATCATCTATGGACATATAATCCGCAATACCCTCAGGTTGAATGCCGACAATAATAAGCGGATTTTTAACCCCTGCAAAACGCACATGAGGTATGGCAATACCGATCCCGATTCCCGTACTCATAAGTTTTTCCCGATGAAAGATACGTTCCGTTAAAGCCCCCGCATCCTGTTCCCGCACCGCTCCCTGCTTAACCGCGCAGTCTATCAGCTTAAGTAAAACCGGCTTTTTTTTCTTTTCCTTTAACAGACAAATTCTTTGTTCGGTAATCATACTTCTAAAATCCATACATATTCCTTACTATCCTTGAATTTGGAAAAGCGCTTTTTCTTTGTTGGCAAAGAGCTCGATAACCGTTTGTTCGTCCGGGGCCTTCAAAAGCTCTTGGATGAGGGCATCATCATTAATTATTCTGTTCAGCTGTGCCAAAATGCGTAAGTGTAGTTTTTCACTGTCGGTACAGAGCAGCAGGAAAAGTCTGGTTGGTTCGTTATCCAAGGACCCGAAATCGGTGCCCTCTTTACAGATTCCCACAATTATCAGCGTGACACCGCGCGGATTTTCACGCGGATTTCTGATATGAGGTACGGCAATCCCTTTGCCCAGGGCCGTTGTTAACAGCTGCTCTCGTAAAACAAGCTTATGGAGATATTCTTTCTTATCAGCTACGATCCCCGCTTCAAACAGCGGCTCGACAAGCTGCCTCAAGACCTGCTCGATACTACCGGGCTTCAGATCACAGATAACGAATGCATGGTGCAGCAGCCGGGTGACGGGTATAAGGGCTCGTTCATCTTCTACCAGAATCCGGCCCAGTTCATTATCGGGATTGAAATATTTCATCTTGGAAAGAAGCCAGTTGTCGATCATGGGCTTTACAAAGCGCCACTGGCTGGCAACTTTGGCGCAGGGGATCTCACCCTTATGAGCCATACGCAGCACTGTTTTTTCCGCCACTTTTAAGTATGCGGCCACCTGATTTAAGGTCATAATTTCGTCTTTTAGACTTTCTTGTACCTTATTGTCCATTATTGTCCTCTATTTACTATTATAATAACTTATAGGTAGGTGTCAATACTTTTTTTGATTTTATTGATCAATGATTTATGGATCTTCTGTTAATTCCACTACTTTCCAACCGTAACGTGTTTTTTGAATAGTATATTTGGTATATATATAAACAGCAAACTCATCCCCGCAATTCCATTTAACCGTTACAATTACTTTAGTGCTGCTCCACTTTTCAACTTTTATCTCTTCCGGATTATGTCGGCGCATAAGCCAGGTTCCTCCCTCACCGTAGAATCCAAATTCTCCGTCGGGCATGAAATACGAACCGTCTTTCCACAAATCATTAATAATTTCTGAATGCCAATACATCGACATAATATCGTATACATCTTTCTTTGATCTTATTTTGGATACCTGCAATCCCATTGCTTTCAACATCACCGGATTAGCTATAAATTTGACTCTTACATACCTTCTCTCTGCCTCCCGCGCAAAGTTAATAAAATCAGAATCCGTATTTAACACAAAGGCATTTGCTGTCTCTTCTAATTGTATAGGCCGCTCCGCTAAAAATCCTCCGAACACCCAGCCTTCCTTGTTTTTCCAGACTACACGGCACCATTTCCCGGTTGCACCGGATAGCGCTATCTCTTTACCAACAACCTCGTTTACTAATACTTTTTCAGTATATGGAATTACACAGATTATTTCCCCGCTTAGATTCGGAGCATCCCGCATTTTTAAGCCAACATCTGCAGATATCCACATGGACGTATTCAATTCATCCGAGTTTATGTGAACCAATCCAAAAATCAGCAGCAAAGGAATCAAAAATATCTTATTTTTTTTCATTTTATACCACCTCTATACAAAGTAAATTATAGAATAAAATGCTCGCTGTTTACAAGGTACTTTAGTATGATTTTAAATTAGAATAGATTAGGTAGAAGTAAGACTTAAATTTATGCCGGTGAGTATAATTCAGAGTATAATTATTTTTACACAGAATAATAAATCCTCATTTTATAAAAACATCATCTAACCAGTCCATCACCGAATCGATATATTCAACAGGCAGACTATGGCCACTTTCATACCAGATGAGGTCCTTTTGTTCCGACCGTATCATATCATATAAGATTTTCGTATCTTCTATTACGTTAGCTAGAACATCATCTTTTGTAGCAGAGATTAATCTCACGGGAATAGTAACAAATTCCGCGCTTTCTAGCGGGCCCTCATCCGTGCTATTATATGTTAATGCGGGAGGAACACATAAGACTGCAGCATTGATTTCAGGAAATTCTTTTATTAACGGAAGAGAAACAGCACTGCCCAGGCTATATCCTACAAGAGCGATTCTGGATGCAGCTATTTCTTTTTTATAAGCTAAATTGGCCAGTATTATTCTCATCTCTTCGAGAAACATATGTACAAATTTGGGGTACTCGCTCAAAGGCCAGATCTTTAAATCACGATTAACATTTTTATTATACTGAGAGCCATGATAGGGCAGATCCACCAGAACAACAGCTGCATTTTTTTCCAGCAATCGTTCTGTTAAGATTTCTCCATGCGTATATTCACCGCCAAGCCAGCTCTCTTTACTGTCAGTATAACCATGAAGCAAAATTACAAGAGGACTGTTTTCCGTCATGTTTGGCTGTAATAAATAGAACTCAGCTTCTTCATTTTCATGATTCATAAAAGAATAGCTTTGTACTTCATACCCTTTCCATGCAAATGTATGCTTAAGAATTATTTCGTTTTCAACCGTACCGGTTTCACTATTAGCTTTTGAATTACATGAAATCAATAAACAAAAAATAATCAATATGAATATCAGCACTTTGATTAATCTACGCTTTTTCCTCATTTTAACTCCTTGTCAATCTTTGATTAAGCGGATTTTTATGCTAATATTTTAGCATTAAGAATATAGTTTTGTCAATAGTAATTAATAATTTTTTACACAGAATACTGCATTGGATTGTCTATTTCTCAAGATATGATAAATCGGCGAGAGTTAACCCCCAATCGGCCGCCAATTGCTGACAGTACTCGATTCCTCCCGCGACTTCTTCAGGTGTATGCGCGTCGGAATTGGCCACCACCTTTACATCATAATCCGCGGCCAGCTCCCAAAACTGCTGTACGGGGTACACCGGACGTTCGCCCTGATCTGAGCGCACGCGTTTTTTACGTAACCCGTAACTGTTTATCTCCAGCGCCACCCGGTTGTGAGCGGCGGCGGCAAGGATATCCTGGGACGCGGCCCGCGCCTCCTTGTCCCATTCCAGACAGGACATGCCGAACAGATCGGGATGGGAGATGAATGTGAAAAGTCCTGATTCTATGGCCTTTATACAGGCTTTGGTATACGCCTTGAGCTCCTTCCTGTCCATAGTCCCGCCGTGCGCTCCTCTGAACCTCCCGTTTACTTTAAAAAAGTGAGTGCCGGCGATCAGGTAGTCAAGACCCCATGCGCCCAGCAGCTCTTCTTTATAAAAATTGTGATACTCTATAAAATAATCGCACTCCAAACCGCTCAAAATGGTAAGCCCCGGATACTGCGGCTTGGCTTTTGTAATCGCAGATAGATACTCCTCCAGCTCGTCCATGTGCATGCGCACACTGAGCCAGCGGTTGTCCGGCAGTGGTGTGTGATCGGTAAATCCCAGTACATTAATACCGTCGGCAAGCGCGGCCTCGGCGTAATCGGCGATATCCCCCGTGGCATGCTTACAACGGTAGGTATGGGTGTGGTAGTTTTTCAGGGTACGGATGTCTTTATTCATAACAATGTATTTCTTAATAATAATAAAAATGTGGTAAAGAGGAAAGAAAATAGAGAAACAAGCAATGTAAACGGCAGAAACGATGTCATCCATAATGACATATCTAAACTGACAAGCGCGCTGCGGATCGAAAACAGAATCACAGTTACGATTCAGTGATCGACAATCCCTCTTCTGTCGGCGTTTGCTGCTGCACCGGCAAACAGGCTTATTCTTCCAGAGAAACTGTAATAATGCGATATCCCACTCATTTAAAATGCATGCAAAATATTGACATACTCATTATGTGCAATTAAAATCTTTAACAACAGCGAGGACGTTATGGAACAAAGAATTTACTGGCTTAAATACGGAGAAAAGAAAATACTCTATTGTGATTATTCCAACATTGATACGCAGGAAATACTGAAGCTTTTCACGAAATCCAACAATGTCGTGTTAAATTCAAAAGAGAAAATTCTCATGTTAACGGATTTTTCGGATGTTAAAATCGACAAAGTGATCATTCAGCGCTTAAAGGACGCGGAAGCCCGCGCTGTGGCAAAGAAAGTCGGCAAAACCGCGGTGCTTGGCATCTCCGGCATAAAGCGCCAAATTCTTAACTTCTATAACGCCACAACCGGCAGCAACGCCAAAGCGTTCTCAAACAGGAAAGACGCGCTGCGGTGGCTGGCCGAATCGAAATCCAGGCCAAAACCGGAATTTTCCAGTATGATCGAGGATAAAGACGGAGGCGATTGAGTCCGTTCTTCAATCTGTTCGTAGCCCCACCGCGACTGAACCTGTTTATTTCCCACACGGCTTAACGGATTTTTAAATAAAAATCGCGATGCGCGCCTCTATTGACAATACTTTTTTCCATGTTTTTTAGCATACAGCATCCTGACACAATTGCCTAGTAAGAAAAAGGGGCCGTCCTCCTTTTAGGCCGGCCCCATATACGTGTTACATATTGTCCCGGATCATCTGAATAAAGGCAGGCGGATTGATTATTTTATTGCCTGTCGGCGTATGAATATACGCTGAAGCAAAGAGATAATCGAGTATTTCTTCCTTGGTTAAATCAGGATTAACCTGCCACCCAAGTGCTAATACACCGGCTACATAGGGGCATGTCCAGCTTAATCCGCCTACTCCTGTAAAAACAAAACTAAATTCTCCATTATGATATTGCTCCGCCATAGTCCGCAAGCTTACCGGTATAAAAACTGTTGTTGGGTCATACGCATTGTCCGGATATTTCGGAGTTCCAAAAGTGAATAATTCAAAAAGATCCGGATTGCCTAAATCATAATATCCTCTCCTCGTTATGGTACGATATTCACAGTCAATAACTAAAATATTATTGTTTTCCGCCCTGGCAACAGCCTCTACCCATAAATGACTGTTATCCCAGATATCAGAAACAGAAGGAGCTGCTGAAACCGATACTATTCTGATCTTTTCATCATCCGGAAGAATTTTATTTTTATCTATAATCCAATCCAGGGCAATTGCATAATATGCGGCATCTGCTTTCTCTACAGGAACTGCGATATAATATACGGATGCCCCGGGAGCCGTACCGATAGTATTCCCTACTGCAAGACTTACCACACATGGCCCATGCATAGTGCCTTCCCCTGCCGACACCTCACATCCTGTATCATAGTATTCAATAATTTTTCCTATAAACTCTGGATGAGCAAGATCCTGTGCAAGATTTTGATCTATTATCGCTATATTTATATCTCTCCCTGTTATCCCCTGTTGGTGAAGAGCTCTAACTCCAAGCCCCGGATTTTTTGCTTTTTCCATTATTTCATCAGCATATATCTGGCCCGCCTGACTAAAAACTGTCGATATATTATACCAGAGTGTTTTTATAAGATCATAACCTAGTTCCTGATCAGATAGATCTTCCCATCTGGCATCATCAAACGGCGCAATACTTCTACAAACCGAGCCCTGTTTAATCAGTAGATATCCGACATTTTCATCACAATGATTCAACTCCTTATCCAAAGATTGTTCTTCTTCTATCTTCATTTGTATACCGGAAGCATATTTCAAGAGCATTGAATATCTCAAAGCACACGGATCACCTCCGTTGTATGTTTGTATTCCCGCAAACAGACAAGGAGTTTCTGTAAAATGTGTAATTCTAAGCACCTCGATATTTTCATCCATCATAATATTTGCGGTATATACCTTATCTTCTATAGATACTTCGGATTCAAAAGCGATATAACATACGTCTTCCTGTGCATGAATGCCGTCATTATTCTCTTCTTCCTGCAACTTTATACTAAATCCGTTTGTCGTTATATCTTTTATCCTAGTGGTAACCGCACTTCCGCCATTAAAGGAAGTGCATTGGGCAATCACAATTGGTGTGCTACCAAAGCTCTGATCAAAAGATATATTCGTCCATTCATGATTTACATTACTTATCTTTAGCGCATCAACTCTCATCCCGTTCACGGTATATGATCCCTGTTCTGCAACAAGATAGCTTATGACTTCTTCCTCATGTGTGCCGTCCAGGTAATCCCACTCATCAATCTGAAATTCGAATGTATTTGAATTGATATTTCTCACTCTCACGATGCAAGGTGAAGGTGCATGAAGAAAACTGTATAATGCATCATTAGACGATACCGGGCCCATGACCACTACCGGATTATCAAAATAATAATTGAGTGATATGGTGTGCCATTGATTCTTACTTAATTGTGAAACATGTACAGAACCGACTTCAATTGCAGTTAAGCGGAATTTTGTATCAAAACTGGTATAAGTCAACCTGTTTTGAATATCATCTTCAATGATATTTGTAGAATATATTTTTTGAGCATCGGTGCCGCCAGGTATGGCACAGGTTAATAATGTACTTATTGTGATTGTCAGTAATAAATAGGCCATGAATTGTATTTTTTTCATAACCGTCATGCTCCACCTCCAAAATAATGTGTTTTATTTGTCTACTCTTCCGGCAATAACGCGTGCAGGATATCAACCTTTTCCCATTCACCTGCTGTGGTATCGTAGAGGGCGGGCTCATCATTCATGAAACCCCAGTAAGTATGGGCTATGCCTCTTTTCTCACATTCCCTGGAGATAAAGGTATTCCAGCGCACTCTTGAATCCATATCAGCCATATGCACGCAGAACTCGCCGTTCCACAAAGGAACATCGCTATGAACGGCCCGCCATTGGGTGTATATGTTCAGGAATTCAATTATGTGCTCTCTCTGCTCGAGCGTCCCATTCCATTCGGATGCCGGGGGAGGATTCTCCATCCATTCAACCTGCTGGAAACAGAAATCCCAGGGAATATAAGGGTGAAAGGTTAAAATAATATTGGTATAATTATCAGGAAGCTCAAGCTGTACGGAACCTTCCCTTTCATCCTTCCATTGGACCGTGCCGATGACAATATATCGTGTCGGATTGGTGGTTCTGATTAGATTGTATACGTCCTTTACAGCATCATTCCAAAATTCAACAGTAAATAATGCACTAAGGCCGGGCTCATTATATAACTCAAAATAAAGATTGTCGGGATAACCTTTGTAATGTTCCGCTATCTGCCCCCACAGAGCAATGAAACGCTCTCTTTGACTTTCCGGGTCGGCATTAAACTCCTCATAATGATGCATATCTATGACGGCGGTCATACCCCTTGATATGGTGTTGTCTATGGCCCAATCGATGCGATCGAAAAACTCCGGATCGATTGTGTAGGGTGCAGTTTCCTCCGCGTGAGCCGACCATCTTACGGGAATCCTGATATGATCAAAATCCGCGTCTTTGATTACCTGAAAATACGCTTCCTGCATAAGGGCGCCCTCGCCCCAGGCTCCTTCATAGGGAGCGTCAAAGGTGTTGGACAGATTGATCCCCCTGAAAAGCGGTGTGGGCATGGAAACTGCCGGCGAAGCCACTTTGTAAAGTGTTACATCATCCAGGTAGAGATCGATATCATCTGCTCCAATGTGAAAAACAATCTGAGCCGTATCATCCGTAATATTGAGCATGGTAAAATCAAAGGTATATTGCTGCATGTCCGTGGTAAGGTTTATTACTTCCAAATCCGAATACCCTGTCCACGGATCAACCGGTTTTTGAATGGATGTCCAAATCGTTTTTACCGATTCGGCCCTGGCCTTGAATGAAAACGTGTATCTGCCGCTGTTTTTTATGTGTAATCCGGCCTGCAAAACTCCTATATCCCACATGCCGTCCGCGGCATTGGAAATATCCACTACCAACTCGCCATTCACCACGGACATTGATGCAATCCCCGGATCATTTGCATACAGGTCCCAAGCTTCTGTTCCATTACTGAAATCACCGTTTTGCAGCATATTATCGGAGACCGGCGTCTGTGGATCCATATCATACAATCCCACATCATCGATAAATATGTCTCCGCTGTTGGGCGCGCCCATATGGAAATTGAATCCGACCGCGCTATCTGTTACCGGCATGGTAAAGGTAAAGGAATATTCCGTCATCTCCTGGGTGAGAATCCAGTTTTGAGCGCCGTACGACGTCCAGGGCTCCTCCTGCAG
>JAFGGG010000044.1 GCA_016930675.1 Spirochaetales bacterium | reverse complement strand
GGCTATGTATATTATTAGGGATTAAGAACGGGCCTTGGGTGGCAGCTTATTTCCGGAATGGGTGGCAACTTTCAGCGGAATACGCAATAAATATGCCGGTAAAGTAATGTTAGTTGTTTCTCTGCTTCATTTGCGTAAGTTTTAAACAGTAAATTTTCCGTGCGAATCCATGTTAATCAGTGTCTAAATAAATAAACTCCTTGACCTGATTAAACCAAAATCCTATAGTTATTATTGACAAAAATGTCAATAATAAAAGGATGATGTGTGCCCCGGACTCCTGAAGAAAATGAACGTATAAAAAAAGATAAAAAAGAGAGAATATTAAAGGCAGGTCTTACGGTCTTTGCCGAAAACGGTCTTGCTGCCGCTAAGATGAGTGATATTGCCCAGGCGGCAGGGGTGAGTTATGGCCTGGTGTATACGTATTTCTCTTCCAAAGAACAAATATTTGTCGAGTTGTTGAATGACCTCTTTGCTTCAAGTAATGAATTGGTTGCTCAATTAAAGAACATGAAAATATCACCATTGGAAAGAATAAAAGTAATCTTTACCCAGTTATTTACCATGCATAATAATGATCCCACGGGTGAGTTGTATTACCGGCTAATGTTACAGCTTACTTTTCATCCCCACCTTTGGGATAAACTGTTAATAAAAGATGTATATTCAGAACCGGTATTTCAATTGATATTCGAAACAATAAAGCAGGGGCAACAAAGCGGAGAGATTATTGATATTAATCCTCAGGAAATTGTACTTTTATTAGGCTACATTGCGCTTGGTTTTAACCTGCGAGGACATGAGATTTTTGAAAATGATTTGAATGAAAAAAATATTGTAGATTTAATAATAAGAATGATAAAAAAATAATTTTTTTATTAATTATTGATTGATATGTCAGTCATTAAGGTGTATATTTACTATATTCTTATGATTGATCTGTCAATCATAAGAATATCAGATTCGATAAAATAATAATGAGGACAGAAATGAATACAACGAAATGGTTACATAATGGAACATATCTGACTATCACCTTACTGACCTTCGCACTTTCACTATTAAAAAGTGATAATTCGGTTTGGATTGCCGCCTGGATCGCGCCTGTTTTTATGATTCGTTTTATGCGTCATAACAAATGGGGTTTTGCTGTTATTGCCGGTTTTATCGCCCTTCAGCTGGCAGACTTTCTTGGTTCATTACCGCTGTTAAGCATGTATTTTTCGGCAGCCTCAATGTCGGATCAAGTGGATTTTATGTTTCTTCTTTTATGGCAGGTAAAATCAGGTGCTTTGTTTTTTGTGCCCTCATTATTAGTTCCCTTTCTTGTGGATAAAGCCCTTTATAAGAAATTACCTAAGTTTACCGCCACTCTCATTTACCCGGGGGCGGTAGTGGCTTTTGAACTGTTGTTTTCCTTAACCACAGGAGTTAGCTCTTTTGCTGGATCACAATTTGCTGTCCAACCACTAGTCATGACATGCTCGCTTTTTGGCGTGTTTGGTTTAAGCTTTTTACTTGCCTGGTTTGCTTCCATGATCAATTATCTGTGGCAAGAAAATTGGAATATTAAAAATCTTGGTTACTCCGGATTGGTATATGCTGCCATAATGGCCGCTATGTTGCTATATGGGGGAGTTGCGCTTGCTTTTCCGGAGAAAGCGGACAAATCCGTGCCTATAGCGGGAATTACAACCAATATCTATCTTGAAGAACGGGTTATAGACTCAGGATTAAGTTTTTTTGAGGTCTCGAAGTTGAGCCCGGCTGACTATGCTAAAGTAATGAGCAGCCCCCAATCGCATGTGGATGATATACGTCACAAAACACGGCAAGCGGTAAAGCACGGGGCAAAAATCATTATCTGGCAGGAAACATCACTTATGTTGGAGTCGTCCGTGGCAGATGCTCTGCTTCTGGAAATGAAAAACCTGGCTGATAAGGAGGATGTCTATATATTAGTGGCCTATGAAAGATTATTTAATGACAAAGAGAAAAAAGACAAGCCAATGCAGAACACAGGTGTTCTTTTTACTCCGGAGGGGAAAAAGGCTTGGGAATACACTAAAGCCTTTCCTATTCCTGGATTTGAAGATTATATGGTTAATGCCGGCCCCCAAGATATTCCTTACCTCGATACACCTTATGGCCGGCTTGGTCAGGTAATCTGTTTTGATAGTGCCTTTCCCCATTATATCAGGCAAGCAGCGGAAAAAAACATCGATTTGTTATTGATCCCCGCTTGGGATACGGTGGCCCATACTCCTCGGGTATCCTTTACTAGCGCGTATAGAGCTGTAGAAAACGGCTTTACCATGATCAGGATTGCCGGAGATGGTCATAGCGCTGTCATTGATCCCTATTACCGACAGTGGGCCGGGCAGAATACTTTTGATCAAGGAGCAAGGAATTTTTATGCCAATGTACCGGTGCTTTCCACAAATACTTTTTATGCTGCTTTTGGCTTTATTTTTCCCTATGCTGTTGTATTACTTCTGCTTTCATTAATTTTATTGGCTATTATTCGAGCAGTGATAATCAAATCAGCAAAATAAGTAATAAAAACAAATTGGAGGTTTTAAAATGAATTATTCAAGGAAAAGAATAGCTATTGGTTTAATATTTTTAATTTATACATTTTATGGAGTATGTTTAGTTCATGCTGATTCTATAAATACCAGCGAACAAAATACTTCCACGGATTCTCTAGATTTTCAACTTACAGCTTATGGATTATATGGCACCACGACCGTAAATATTGGTATTGATAAGAGTACAAACGGTAATTATGGTTTTGGATTACAATTGTTGTTTGGAGATAAAACAGACAATCTTACCAATTATTTGGGGTTGGATGTGGCTTATATTCGTATGTTTAATGTATTTGGTAATGACTTAAATCGAGGTACTACATATCTCCAGGCACTCTTTATTAATGAGGTTGTTATTTGGAGTAATGATTGGTTTGGTTTTTCATTCCAATCTGGTTTAGGTCCTTATATTGGCTTAGAAAGCGACAGTAGATTTGGATTTGATTTTTTGGTAGGAGGGGGAGTTGAAATATCTATAAATGAAGTATCAATACAGATATTATCCAGAGTTGATATGATCTACTATTCGTTTGACGAAGTTATTGCAAATATAACTTTTGCTGTCGGAATTGGATATAATTTTTAGTGAGTCTTGTGGATCGCTAAGGTTTTATCTTTTTAAAACTATAAAAATGTAAAGGAGTACAGAAATGAACACAAAGAAATGGTTATATAATGGAATTTATTTGGCTATCACATTAGTGGCCTTCTCGTTTTCACTGTTTAAATTTGATAATCCGGTTTGGATTGCCGCCTGGATCGCGCCTGTTTTTTTAATCCGTTTTATGCGTAATAGTAAATGGATTTTTGCGGTTATTACTGGTTTTGTAACACTACAACTATCAATTTTTATCGGTTTAATGCCATTTATGAGCATGGTTGATGAGACAGCAATAGAAATGGATTTTCTAACCGTTCTCATCATGCAGATTCAATCGGGTTTATTATTATTGGCTCCGTTGTATTTAGTGCCTTTCATTTTAGATAAAGCGCTTTATAAAAAGCTACCCAAGTTTTTAGCCACTCTTATTTTCCCGTCAGCAGTAGTGGCTGTGGAAATGATAAGTTCTTTTTGGTTTGGAACTGGCAGTACGTTTGGAGACACACAATTTACGCTTCCTCCTTTGGTTATGTTTGTTTCTATTTTTGGTGTTTTTGGACTTAGTTTTTTAGTTGCGTGGTCTGCTTCCATGATTAATTTCCTGTGGCAAGAAAAATGGAACATTAAAAACCTTGGTTACTCTGGTTTGGTTTTTATTTCTATAATCACTGCAATACTTATTTATAGCGGAACTGTGATTGCCTTTCCTCAAAAAGCGGATAAGAATGTACCGATAGCAGGAATTACATTAGATAACAACTTTTATAAGATTATGGCCGAGTCCGGTTTAAGTTTTAACGAGATTGTGGACTTAGATTCGGACGAATATACACTCAGAATGAGCAGTCCGCAATCATATCTGCATGAGATGCGTGAAAAAACACTGGAAGCAGTAAGAGCCGGCGCGAAAATCATTGTCTGGCAAGAGTATGCACTGACATTGGAATCATCTGCAGCAGATGCCTATTTATTGGAAATGAAAAATATTGCTGATGAACATGAAATATATTTGCTGGTCTCGTATGCAAGAATATTAAATAAAAAAGAAAGAAAAAAGCAGGCGGAGAAGAATATGAGTGTTCTTTTTACTCCGGATGGAAAAAAGGCCTGGGAATATGCAAAAGCGTTTCCCGGTCCCGGATTTGAAGATGTCATAGTAGAGGCTGGTCCAAGAAATATTCCTTATATAGATACACCTTACGGTCGGATCGGTCAGGTTATCTGCGTGGATATGTGCTTGCCCCATTATCTCAGACAAGCGGCAGTAAAAAATATTGATCTCTTGTTTGTTCCTTCTTTTGATGCACCTATGTTTACGCCGTTAATTACCTATACTAGTGCATACAGAGCATTAGAAAACGGCTTTACCATGGTCAGGATTGCGGGATTTACAGGAGATAGCGCTGTTATTGATCCGTATTACAGATATTGGGCAGGGCAAAATTTTATTGAACACGGCTCAAGGAATTTTTATACCAATGTCCCTGTGGTTTCTCATGATTCATTTTACGCTGCTATTGGCTTTATATTTCCCTATATTATTGTATTACTTCTGCTTTCATTAATTGTTCTGGCTATTATACGAACAGAAAAAAAAGAATAATGAACCTCCTCAATCCGCGCGGGCTTTGCGTCTCCGTGTTAGAAAAATCTGTGAAAACCCGTATTAATCTGTGTTCAAATTTGAAAACTATTAATGGCGTAAATAGCCACAGATTGTTTTCCTATCTTACCCCCCCTTGATTATTTTCTAAAATTACTCTTTTATATACTAATCATGTTCGGACTATTTAAGAAAAAAGACATAGACCCGGAAATGCATGTGTTCGAGCGCTGGCAAACCAATTTCGGGATGCTTAAAAAAAAGCGCTTTCAAGACGAGGAAGGTCAGGGCTACGCGTCCTACAGAAAAAACAAGGCCTATTGGATTGAACTTTCCCGTAAAAATGTGTTTGCCTGGGTTATTAACAATTATTTCAAATACAGCGATTTTGTGATCACTTCGGAACTGATGTTCGACGAAAACAACGGTCATTCGGCCGTAGGGTTTGTTTTCCGCTATATAAATAACGAAAATTTTTACACCTTCCTCATTGCTAAAAACGGAACCTATCGGTTTGATGTGTTGTTTAACGGAAATCCCGTGCATTTGATCGAGTGGACCGAATCGCCTTTCATAAAAGAGGGCAGTAACGAGCTTATGATTGTGGCGCGCGGGCCGCATTTTTCCTTTTACGTGGATAATGAGTGGATAGCGGAACTCCAGGATGATACGCTTGATATGGGAAAGTTCGGTTTTGCGGTTCAGAATTATAGCCAGCATGAAAACGCTTTGTTTAAAATTAATAATGTCGGCATCGACGCCCGCTCACTGGAAGTGGAAAAGGCCTACTACAGATGGAATAACTATGTTCCTGTAGATGCCGAACAACGGATTACCTATGCCAAAACACTTTTTGCCATGGGAAATTATCAGGCCGCCGCGGTACAGCTAAAAAAAGCCTTTAAACACAGGAGTCCCACCGCGGACGAGTTTTTTCTGTTCGCCGAATGCCTCTTAAATCTTGAATTGTATCCGGATGCGCTTGAGCAGATAAAGCAATGCCTTACGCTTAATCCGAAACACAACCAGGCACGGCTGGAAAAGGCCAATCTACTTTATATGCTCAACCGATTTATCCAAGCTCGTGATTACATTAAAACCATTATCCACGATTACGCGGATAACGCCATGTTATTCAATATCTTGGGCAACTGTGAGAACAGCCTGGGGAACTTTCACAATGCGTATGCTCATTATAAAAAGGCTTATGAGCTTGATCCGGACATACCTCTTTTCTATATGAATGCCGCGCGCAGCGCGGAAAAAATAAAAAAGAAAAAAGAGGCTTTGGAATTATACATAAAAGCGGCTCGTTTATTTTTTACGGAGGAAAACTATCAGGATCTCTCTATTCTGGTTCCCAGGATCGTGGCCTTGGACGCGGGAAACAGAGAGGTCATGAGTATTCAGGCGAAGATGCTTTACCATGAAGGAAAAACCGACCAGGCCCGTGCCCTTTTTGTTTCCTTAATTGGCGACGGGTATAAGGACAGCACGATCTATTTCTTGTTTTCACTTATTTTAATCGATGAAGGCAACCGGGAGCAGGCTTATGATTATTTAAAAATGGCGACCGAGCTTGAACCAAAATATCCTCTTTATTGGTTTAGATTGGCTGAAACCGAATACCTGCTGGAAAGAGATCCCGGAAAAGCGCTTAAACAGGCGTATGAGCTGGATCAGAATGATGTCTGGATAAATAACCTCTACGGACTCTATTATAGTGAAAAAAACAAACTCAATCAGGCGGCGGAATACTTAAATAAAGCATACACAATGGCTCCTAAGGAAATAGATATTGTCATCAACCTTTCCGATGTACTGTACCGTCAAGGTAAAATCAAAAAGGCTTATGAGTTTGTGGATAAACTGTTGAATGATACGGGAGAGGAAGCCAGACTTGTCAACCATAAAGCAAACCTCTTGGCCAGGGAGGGCAAACACGAGCAGGCGGCTCGCTTCTATGAAAGAGCATTGGCCATGGAACCGGAAAACAATATCTATATGGAAAACTGTGCCGCCGCCTGTATTGAGGCGGATCAGATTACGCGGGCAAACGAACTGCTGGTAAAGCTGGTGGATTCCGCGCCTTCCGCTTCCGTATATAATAAACTCGGAAATGTAGCCCTGATCAGAGGTGAATATAAACGGGCCGAACTCTGTTATACCGAGGGTTTGGCATTGGAACCTGATAATATCGAGATAAAAATTAATCTGTCGGCTCTGTACCAGGACCGTCTGGATTACACCAAATCAAAACAGCTGCTGCAGCAGGTACTGAAGATCGATAAAAAATCAAAAAAAGCGCAAAAGCTGCTCAAACGCCTGCGCGACAAGTTCGAATTAAAGCTTTTATGTTCCGGCTGCAACCGGGAATGGTGGGCGCCGCGGGAAATTGAGACGCAGGAGGCATTAAAGCTTTACGGTGAACCGCCGCACGAATCTCCGGCGGGGAAATGCAATGCGTGCGGAAAAATATATTGTATCGAATGCGCTTTAAAGAATATGAAGCAAAAGCGATTTATCTGTCCGGACTGTGATGAGTATTTAAAATTATCCGATAATCATTTGCGCTATCTTGTCATGCAGTATGTGAGTGAGGTTAACTAAACCGGTAGTACTAAACTGCTTTTTGCACGGATTTATTTTTGTGCAGGTAGTGCAAACTGTAGATGATAAGGGCAGTGAATCCCATAAACGCCAGTCCCACAATCGGTAATTGAAAATATCCTGTTGCCGTAAAAAACAGACCTTCACCCGGTTCAAAATTGCAGAGAATTATCAGTGTTGAGTTATAGAGCAAATGCGCGGCCATGGTAACATATATGGAGCCGAACACGTAATATAAAAAGCCCAAATATATACCTATCACAACAAGCGCGGGTAAACTTAATAGCTGAAAGTGAAAAAGCGCGAAAATAGCCCCTGAAATAATGAAGTGCCACGGTGTCTTGAGTTTGCGCTGCAGCGTGCGTTGAAAATATCCTCTAAACAGGAACTCCTCACAAAAGGCCGGGGTAACCCCGATCACAAACAGCAGCAGGATCATTTCCCAAGGATTATAGGCGGTAAACAGACCCGCGGTGGCTTTTTGCATTTTTTCCAGAATGGGAAACAGCAGATAAGACCAGTAGGAAATAAATTCCACAACCGGGATGATGACAAAAGCACTGGCAATCCCGATCACTAGTCCCGGCAAAGAGAACCTCAGATAGAAAGCATATTCCGCGATCTGTTTTGTGTGCCATTTTTTAACTAGAAAATAGCTGAGTCCGAATAAAATACTGTATTGGGCCGCTCCGGTAACTATGAGGACAGGAATTTTTATTGAGTTGTAATACTGCGCTAAAATCTCGAAATAATCCTTGTCGGCAAAGGTATCTATCCGGGAGTTGGAAAGCGCATCGATTACAATATATACATTAAAAATAAAGGCGGGCACAAGGAAGTAGATTCCTCCGCAGATACAGATTATAATAAAGGCGGCGCTTAAGGGATTTTTATCCGCAGCTTCAAAACTGCCGTCTAATGTTATTTTTTTGTTCACGCGCTCTCACTTTCTATTAAAGTCTAAGACAATTGTCCGCGGTCCGTAAAAGCTGACTTATTAAGTTAAACTGCCTTTTTCGGCGTATCAAACTCGCCCTTTCTGTATTTCAAATCGATGTAAAACAAGGTCGTAAACACCGGTCTGACGAGCATGTACCCTATGGCCTGAATAAACGAGGCAATGGCCAGCGGGATATAGATAAACCTTAAGGCGTTAAAAAGAGACTGAAAATCAATAGTGCCGCCGGAATTATCCAGCAATGATTCAAAAATCTGAATATAGATTGGCAGCAGAAAAATCATAATAACGGGAAAGGTGGCAAGCGAGATGGCAAACGAGAGCACGATACCCAAAAGCAGATTATAGCCCAATACCCTCCACCAGTTTCCGGTTACCAGTTTAAAACTGCGAACCAGACCTCCGGTCACCGATGCGTCATCGATAACAACGGCCTGAGCGGAAAAACTCAAGGCGATAAAAAGCCAGACGCTTACTGCAAGCAGGGCCAAGCCGAGCAGAATAGCGAAAATTAAAGGGAGCGCAGGTGAATTAAAAATAAGCATTGATATGAGTCCGAGAATGAACACCGCGATAAAATATGCCACATAGAGTCCTATACTGATCGCAATAAACAGTAATCCCTGTAAAAGCAGAGTACCAAATTTGTTTTTAAAAATATAAAGCGCGTTATCCTTGAAACCAACGTCCTTGCCGCCGGCTTTCTTATAGGTTTTTAATGAGATACAGGCTGAGATAAATAAAGCCGCAAGGGCAAAAACCAATGTTGCCAAAAACAATAATCCTACGGCAAGCAGCAGCGGTACGAATAATTCCCAATTAAAACTATGTGCTCCGTACATGTCCTGTGCTCTGGAAACGATATTTATTATCGCGTCTATATAATAGTGCAATGCCACACCCATGACAAACGCGTAGGGAATAAAGCCCACTATGGATAAGATAATTGAATCTTTCCAGGTATGTTTTATCATTTTGATGGTTTTATCAAAAATATCGGCGAGTGAATATTTTTGAATATACTGTTCTTTCTTGCTTTTCATGCCTCATCCTTTTTCACAATATCTTGTTTAAGATAATAAATATTTAAGCAATATGGTCAAGAGT
The DNA here is from genome assembly GCA_016930675.1 of Spirochaetales bacterium. Taxonomy (GTDB): domain Bacteria; phylum Spirochaetota; class Spirochaetia; order SZUA-6; family RPPD01; genus JAFGGG01. Next base: position 85,083 of record JAFGGG010000044.1, on the reverse strand, counting down.
GTACGTATAAACCGGTAAAAAAATCTGATTATATGTAAGGGTGTTTTTTTCTTCCCGCCTGTGAGTCGACTGTTTGGCCGGACGTTCTTTTCCCATAGTCCATATGCAAAAGCCTGGGCAGAGCCGCATCAATCAGTCTGGACGGGATGTGTGTCTTTATGTACTCACGGAGAAAACTTTTTGCGATTAAATATCTGGCTTTGGGTTTGGGCTTCTTTATAATTTTATATATTTTCAAAGCCGCTTTTTTAGAACTCAACCCTTTGTCGGCGCCTGAAACAATCCGCTTGCCTATTGATTCGAATATTCTAAGATATTTTTTGGCAAAAAAAGGAAAATACTCCTGCTTTACTCTCTGCCAGCTGTTGCGCCAGATGGGTGTAGCCACACCGGCCGGTTCAATCACTACCGTGCGTATGCCGTAGGGGATCATCTCTCTGCGTAAAGAATCGGCAAAACCTTCGACCGCGAATTTCGATGAAGCGTAGGGAGAGGCAAAGGGCACCGCCACCCTGGCCGCGGTGGAGCTTATGATTAATATTTTACCTCTGCTTTCTATAAGCAGAGGAATAAATGCTTGAGTAAGTTCCACTACCCCGAAGTAGTTGATCTCAAAAATCTCACGGTATACGCGAAGAGGCAGATTTTCAACAGGTCCGAAAGAGGCTATGCCGGCGTTATTAATGAGTGCTTCCACAGCACATGAATGATCTTTACACAGTTTTTTAACAAAAGCGGCAAACTGACCTGTTTGTCCTGCTTTTCTCATATCCAGCTGCCTGGCGAATATGTTTTTTTTCTGTTCAAAGGGATTTTTTTTGAGAAACGATGCTGCGATAATATAATTATGAGCGGAAAGCAGTTCGCAAAGGTTTTTCCCGATACCGGAATCGCAGCCGGTAATAATAATCAAACTCTTATCATTCACATTAATAAATCCTTTAACCTCAATTATTTTATACTAAAAACCAACTCAAAGCAATTAAATCTGCGTACTTTTATTTTTCCGTGTAATCTGTGGTTTCACATTCAGATTTTTTGGGATCTATTTTTCATTTTCCGCCATCAGGGGCTGTATGGAAAGATCAAAATGAGAATTAGCATCATCTACTTGACAAACAGCGAGTTAGCGTAAATAATACGTATTGCGGTAAGCCGCAATTTATCATTGGCACAATGTTTGTAATAATGAACAAAAATTGTGCCAATGATAGTTTATCTACGGTTTAATAACTATAAAGGAAAGAGAAAGAAACAATGAAAAGTCGATATGTTGTGGTTATGTCATTAATCTGTTTTTTTGTGTTAATGATATGCGGAAATTTAAGCGCAGAAGATATAACAACCGCACAGGAATTTTTGACGAAAGTTTCCGATGTATACGCTTCGCTGTATGACTATGCGGCCAGTATCAGAATCACCAAGGGTGACGTGGTCCAGAACGGATTTTTAATGTATTCAAATAGAAATCTTTTGAAAATTGAATTTTCCAATCCGCCCGGACAGATAGTTTTGGTGGATGGCGAGAAACTTAGTATATATGTCCCGCGCTATGGTATTATCCTCGAGCAGCGTTATTCTGCAAGCGGTGCCAATGTGGCCAGCGCTAAGGGGCTTACTCTGCTTCTTGACAATTATATGGTGGCGTACGCGGTTAAAGGGACAGTGCCGTTGGATAAGGATTCCAATGTGATGGTAACTAAGCTGCTGCTTACGCCTTATTCGGGATCAACCGAAGGATTTAAGCAGATAATACTTTATATCGACAGCAATTATCTTATTCGACGGGTTGAAGGAACAACCGTGCAAATGGAAAAGATCGTGTTCGATTTCTACGGCATCAGATTAAATGTGGGTATTCCGCTTACTAAATTTGATTTTGATCCGCCCGCTATGACTAATGTATATCCTGATTTTCTGTATGATACAATCGAGTAGAGTTTATGGAATCATTCGGTGAGAGATTAAGAAGAACACGAGAAAACCTTAGTTACTCAATCGAGCAGGCCTCAAGGGATACCAATATCAGTAAAAGGTATCTGGTTGCTTTGGAAAATGAAGATTTTTCGGTCTTTCCAGGCGAGACCTATTTAAAGGGTTTTTTAACAAATTACGCCGAGTATCTGGGACTGGAAGGCGAAGAACTCGTTAATATCTATAAAAATATGAAGATACAGGAACAGCCCGTTCCTTTGGACCAGCTGCTTGAGAGCAAATCTGAGCGTTCACCAAAACTGTTTATTATCGGAGCCTCTTTATTTGTGGCGGTTGCGCTGATCGTCGTTCTTATCCTGACCCAGCCTTTTGGAGAAGGTGTGCCTGTTACGGAAACCGAAGAAAAAAACGATACCGAGCAGGAGTATGTTTTTAAAGATTATATAAAAACATATGATATCGCCAAAGGAACGAAAATAACGGTTACAGGCAGTGACGATAAAGAAAGAGGTGTTTTGGTTTTTCACGCGATTGATAATAATGTGGTTATTGCCAGCGATTATGAACAGTTTGAACTGGCCATAGGAATGAAAAAACAGGTTGATTTGAATAATGACTCTACTCTGGATGTGGAGATCAGAATAAACGATATTTATGAAAGCGGCACGGAAAGGCATGCTAAAATCGAGCTTTTAAAACTCACCGCGACTTCTATCGCTTCCTCCGGACCTACAGATCAGGAAAGTATCGATATCGCCAAACTCGCTGAAATTTACGGCACTGAAGCCCAGGTTTTGGCTTCCGCTGCGGAACCCACGGCTTTTACAGCGGACACGCTGTTTTCAGGCGGTTGTATGTTTATCTATTATATTGACGATAAGCCCAGAGAGCAAAAATATATGTACGCTAATCAGACCGTATCTCTGCCCGTAGCGGAAAAAGTGGAGCTTCGTTTTTCCAATGCGGGTACGGTAACTCTTAAGATATCTGAAAAACAGATTCAGCTGGGGGGTTTCGGTCAGATCGCAGCCCGCCTCATTACCTGGAAAAAGGATGAGACAAAAAATACGTATCATCTTCTGTCATTACCTGTAAAGTAAACAGCAGCCGGACTAATGCTTTCTTTTAACCAATAAAGAAATGAAAGAATTATTCTATATCGAGAGTCTGGGATGTGCCAAGAATCAAGTGGATTCCGAAGTACTAATTGCTCTTTTAGAGGACTCCGGATTATTGCTCACAAATGATATCAACTCGGCGCATTATATAATAGTAAATACCTGCGGTTTTATTGTCTCAGCCAAACAAGAATCCATAGATACGGTCTTAAGTTTAAAACAACAGTATCCTGACAAGAAGCTGCTGATGGTCGGTTGTCTGGTGGAACGCTACGCTGACGAGTTGTTCCAGGATCTTCCGGAAGTTGACGGATTCATGGGTAATAAGGACTTACGCTCAATCATCACCGTGTGGCGGCAGGTAAAAAAAGGTGAACGCGCTATGCGCGTGCCAAAAGCATATTTCAACAGTCATGGTAAAAGAACTGTGAACCTGCTCTCCTATCCGGGGAGCGCTTACGTAAAGCTCGCCGAAGGCTGTAATAATAACTGTACCTACTGCGCCATTCCATTGATTCGCGGGCCCTTGCATTCCCGGCCGCAGCAGGAGATTGTCAAGGAAGTTAAATGTCTGCTGGACAGGGGTGTGCGGGAAATTATTCTTATTGCACAGGATCTTGCTTCATTCGGTCTGGAGCGGGGCACGCAGGAGCTGGTGCCGCTGTTAAAAAAGCTTTTAAATCTGCCTGACCATTTTTGGCTGAGACTTCTTTATATTCATCCGGATCGATTTCCCCTAAACCTGTTGGATATAGTTAGGCATGACGCGCGAGTGCTTCCATATTTTGATCTGCCTTTTCAGCATGCCAGTCCGATACTGTTAAAGTCCATGGGACGGCAGGGAAACAGTGAAAGCTATGTGAAACTCATAGACTCGATTCGCAATACCTGTGCCCGGGCGGTGATCCGTTCCACTTTCCTGGTCGGATTTCCGGGGGAAAGCCGTGAAGATTTTCAGATGCTGTTGAAGTTTCAGCAAAGTGCGCGTTTAAATTGGGCGGGTGTTTTTTGCTACTCACGGGAACAAGGCACTCCCGCCGCCGGATTTTCCGGGCAGGTGAAAAAAGCTGCCGCGCGCGCAAGGGCGGAAGAGTTTAAACAGGCGCAGAGTGTTATTACCGAAGAGTGGCTTGACTCATATGTTAATTCTATGTTGGATGTTCTGGTGGAGGAACGCGTGGAAAAAGAAGCATTGTATATAGGCCGGGGTTATCTTCACGCGCCTGATGTGGACGGGCTTGTGGTTCTATCGGGAGGGAACACAGCTCCCGGAAAAATGGTTAAGGTTGCTATCACAAAACGCAATGGTGTGGATCTGGAAGGAACAGTCTGTTAAATGGATAAAAAATCAGACCTTGTATATTTACAGGAGCTTAATCCCCGGCAGTATGAAGCGGTAATTCATACGGGATCACCGCTGCTCATTCTGGCCGGAGCGGGATCAGGCAAAACCCGTGTTATTACCACCAAAATCGCGTACGCCATAGATAAGCTGGGAATTGATCCCAATTCAATTCTCGCGGTTACGTTTACCAACAAAGCAGCCTTGGAAATGAAAACAAGAGTTCTGGCCATGAACCGGGATGCGGAAAAGGTAATGATCCGGACCTTTCACTCTTTTGGAGCCTGGCTGCTCCGTGTTTACGGAGAGCATATCGGAATAAAAAGGGAGTTTTTAATTTACGATGAAGACGACAGTTACGCGCTGTTAAAAAGGGATTTGAAGGAAAGCTACTCTTTGTCCCAGATAAAGCAGTACCTGTACTGGATCCAACGGGCCAAGGATTTGGGAATTGCTCCGGACGGAGATCTGGAACAGGTAAGTTTTGACCGGGATTTACCCGCTGTGTATGCTTCGTATCAGGAGCATCTAAGAGCTACGGGTAATCTGGATTTTGGGGATTTAATCATGAGGACCGTTGAGTTATTGCAGCAAAGCGCGCAGGTCAAAGATAAAATAAGAAACCGCTTTATCATGGTCTTGGTTGATGAATACCAGGATTCGAACGGATCGCAGTTTCAGCTTTTACGGGAGTTATGCGGAGCGGAGACCTATCTTTGTGTGGTAGGAGATGACGACCAATCGATCTATAAGTTTAGGGGAGCAGAAGTAGAGAACATCCTCAAATTCCCGGATCATTTTAAGGACACAAAGATTATCAGACTGGAACAGAATTACAGGTCCACCCGGAAGATATTGGCGGCCGCTTCGGCCGTGGTGGCGTTTAATAAAAACCGTATGGGAAAAACTCTCAACACTGAAAATGACGAGGGCAAGCCCCTGGTTGTCGCTTATCTGCCCGATCATACCGGGGAGGCCAAGTTTTGCGCCGAAGTTATAAAAGAACGCGGTCTTGCTGAAACCGCGATTCTTTACAGAATGAACTACCAGTCCCGGCATTTTGAAGAGCTTTTTTCAAGGTTGGGGATTCCTTACTGTATTGTGGGAACGCAGCGCTTTTATGAGCGGGAAGAAATTAAAGACGCTCTCTGCTATCTGGCGCTGCTGTTAAATCCTCATGATGAAACGGCATTCTTAAGAATCATAAACAAACCGGCAAGAGGTCTGGGTAAGGCAAGTGTAAATAAAATTATCGCTGAACGAAAAAATACACATGATGATTTTATTGTCTGCTGTGTGAATGCAAAGCAGGGTTTAAGTAAAAAGGCGGGATATGGTATGGAAGATTTTCTTGAACTTTTGGCTACTCTTGCCGCTGAGTTGGAAAGGGACGTACTGTCGCATTTTATTCACATATTAATAGAAAAGTCCGGGCTGCTTGCCCATTATGAAGAAAAGGATAAAACCGAAGGCACAAACAAAAGCGCTAATCTTTTAGAGCTTGTAAACGCCGCTATGCCTTACCAATCTGGCAGGGAGGGATTGCTGCAGTTTCTGGAAAACACACTGTTAAATACTCCTGAGACAAATGACCCGGAGCAGGGCAAGGTCACTCTTATTACCCTGCATAATACCAAAGGATTGGAATTCGAGCGGGTAATTATAACCGGGCTTGAAGAAGGAGTGTTCCCCGCTTCCAATCAGGCGGATTCAACTTATATGACCCCTGAAGAAATTGAAGAGGAGCGCAGACTTTTTTATGTGGGCATAACCAGAGCCAAAAAAGAGCTTTATGTAACCAGCTGCAGACAACGCGCTCTTTACGGGCGTCTGGTCTCATCCATGCCCTCTCGCTTTATTTCCGAGATACCAAAAGAACTCATAGAAGAATATAATCTGATCTCCGGTAATCGACAAGAGCAAAACTCTGACCATGCTTTTCCCAAAGGTGCGCGTGTGTTCCATGATGATTACGGGTACGGTATAATTGTCGGGAATGAAATAAAAGGTGAGCATAGTCTAGTCACGGTACGTTTTGATACGGGGAAAACCGCCCGTTTTATTCCGGACTATTCAAGTTTGATACGAATTAAGGAAGAGATTTAAAACAGGTGCATTATATTCATTACAAATAATCCCGCGGCCGCCACTGTTAAAATAAAGGCAATAATTCGCAATGGATTGGCTTTATTATTAAAGTCCAATTTTAATAGTTTGTGTACAGGGTATGATGAGATCACAACAGCGGCGGATAGTATGATAAAGGGTATTGCAAATAGAAAATCTTCCTTAGCGGTCCACAATATTGCATTGCCTATAAAAATAACCAAGGCAATAATCGTGATTACGATATTGATTTTAGCTTTCTGTTCCATTTTAATTTTCCTTATATTATATATTTTTCACAATAAAACTTTCACTCTCGGTTGATTCCAGTCTGAGATATACGATATTTTTATATTCTTCCGAAGCGAAACACGATTTGTATAAATCAATGTCTGGAAATTCAATTATAATAATCTTGTCCGGGTTAAATTTACTGTTTGAATTAATTATTTTATTCGAACGCAGAATATACTTTCCCTGATATTTCTTTATTATCGGCTCCGCCTTTCTGATATAGTCTTGATACATTTCATTATTTTTAATTTTTATACATGCAATTAAAAATATACTCATAATATCTCCCTTTATTAGTTCTCTTCCAGTAGATATATCAAATTATCCCCGATCTTATAAAAAGCAGGTACTACCATGATTCCTTTATATTTATTCATCAATCGTTCTGCTTCATCTATTACAAACTGCTTCTCGTTATCAATTTCAAACATGGGAGCGTAATTGATAAAATGCTCTTCCGCTCTCTGCTTATCCCATTGTGTATTTTCCATTAAACCCTTAATAAATGCATCTTTTTTGGCCATGAGATTGACCATGCCGCAATTATTATGTGAAATTAAAATGATATACTTAACATTGCCGATAGCAATCGCGTATGACACCTTAAATTCGCTGTATCTTAGATTCGCTCCGCCTGTTCTTATTATATAAGCGAAATATTCGGGAATATTCAGTTTTTTTCTATTGTCCATGCACATTCCGATTAAAAGCTGCGCTGAACTGTAAGTTTTAAAGGGTGCTTTAAAATTATGATAGTGTAAAAAATCCGCTATTGGTGTGTCGCGATATTTTCCAGGAATATCATCCTCTTTGGTTATACTAATTACCCGTATTTGTTTGTTCACGATTATCCTTTTGTGCTGTTTTATAAAAAGTTGATTTTTCGGAGTACTTCCTATTATTCTTTCCGGCTTTGCACACCATTACACACTTTTTGCAGTATCTTAATATACCTTTAGGTCCAGTGGGAATATATTCGCCGCGATTTTTTCGGAATCTTCTACATTGCAATCCGTCAAATCCGTTTTTAAACGCATCGGCGGGGCATGTATCTATACATCTATTGCATTGTAAGCAGACTTTATTTGTTTTTGTTTTTATACTGCAGAGAAGGCTGCTTTGTATTTCAGATGCCAGCACCCGCAAATGAATTCTTACTCCCCACTGCGGGTGAAGATAATGAGCATTTCTGCCGATTTCGCCATAACCTGCCGCAATCGCGACAAAGCGAAATTGCAGACCCGATGTTTCAGGGTAGGGAACAATTTTTGTATTGATACTGTTTGTAATGAATGAATTTTGTATATCTTTACAGATAGTAGCTGCCCGTTCATCGATATTGCACGTTTCACTGGCGATTGTTCCGTCCGGACAGTTCCATGTCCAATCCATTATATTTTTTACCGGATAATAAAGTACAATTGCGGTTTTAGCTTCCCCCATGAAACGTTTAAAATATTGCTTTTCTCTTTCTTTTAGATAGTGAATAGGAATGAATGAGAAGTCGCACTCTTTATATGTTTTAATTATGCCTGCATAAAAATTATTCGCAGCATGTGTTCGATATTCCATTTTTATCTTACCATATCCGATAACTTTACATCAGGGTGATGATAGAAAGCAATATCCATGTTATAACCGCCTAAACTTATGGCCTGCTTCGGACACCAATGCAAGCAAGCAAAACAACCTAAGCAGTTTTTCGCCCATTTCGGTTTATTGTCAACCATGGTTATGTTTTTTGCCTGACATATTTTTTCACATATACCACAGCCGTTACACTTTTCATCCGAAGTGAAATCCAGAGATTTTATTCCTTTCAGTAATAGGTGCATTATAAACTTTATTGCCGATGGCAGTCTTTTGAGAGCTCTTGGATTTAAAAAGGAGAAAACAGGACTGCTCGCTTCGATTCTTCCTGTTTTTCCCGCTTTTATATAGCTGCTTATAGTTTCCAGTTTATTCTTCCAAGCTTCATACATGCTTTGGTTTTTTTTATCATTATTTTTAATTGAGCCAATTCCGTTATGGGGCATACGGACTGCAAATCCTGCGGACAAACAACCGCCACAGGATTGTATTATTTTATTAAGGTGTTTTAAAGAATGAGATGGTGCGAGTCCGTAGGTGCATACCGCGAATATATACTTTGTATCGATCTTTTTAAATTTGGGAACAACATCCATAATCGTCAGTGGTGGCTTAAAATCGTAAAGCGGAAATACAAAACCAATAATATCGGCATCAGTAGTTATACGTTCTCTGTTCATCACGGAAGCAACCGAGATAAGCTTGCCCTTTAGTTTTTCTGCCAAATCTCTGGCAACTTTTAATGAGTTGCCCGAACCGGAAAAATAGTAAATCTCTATTTTATTCACCTTTTTTTTACTTATCATTTTACAATTTTAATAAAATAATACCCGCCATTATATTCATTTAATGTTAGTACATGTCCGTATTTTTGTTCCCATTTACCGTTTTTCAAGTCTTGTGCTAATTTTGAGATAATTGCTTCAACTTCATCATGCCTTTGGATTGAAAATATGGAAATACCAGTTCTGAACTCTTTATCCAGATACTTCTCCGGCATTCTCCACGCTGAATAAAAAAACCCATCTTTTAAATCAGGCGGCAGCTTAAAATCCGATATAGCACATTTATTTTTAAAAGATTTTTCCAATAATTCGATTATATATTCCTGATCAGGTAATGTCTTGTTGTGAATTTTATGAAAATAATCTTTTATCCAACAGTTTTCAGCTGCTTTTCCGGGATCAACCGAAAAAAGAACAAAAACGCCGTTCTTTTTTAAAATTCTTGCAATTTCTGCGATTGCTTTTTCTAATGATGTAAAATGATGTGATGCTAAAATGCAAATAGCACCATCAAAACTGGCATCTTTAAATGGGATGTTTTCAGCAAAACCTTTAAACCATTTTAGATTGTTATGTGTTTTCCTTTGTTTATGCATTATATTTGCTGGTTCTAAAGCATATACCTGGTAACCGTATCTCGCCAATTCATATGAATAATTTCCTGTTCCGGCACCGATATCAGCAATTTTTGAGTTTACATTACTATTAAGAAGTAATATTATCTGTTTTACTATTCTTGGATCGGCTTTTCTTGTTCGATTGTAATTTATTCCTATTTTATTGTATAGTATCATTTAAAATATCAGATCCGTTTTCCCATTCGGATATAGAAGGTGGAAGAATAAAGCCCCACTCTCTTCATATCAATCCTTTGGTTTATTTCTCATTGTTTTGGAATTTAGATATCCACTCATCATTTATCTTATCCGCCTGTTTTTTTATTGTTGGTTCGGGAACAATAAAATCTTGATCGATATCTATTCCCAAATATCTAAATACATTTAATATTGTGAGATTATATGTGTCCACTAATTCTTCATAAATGACGATATACGGCTCGATATTATACTCATGAAAAAATACTGACCAACCTTTTTCCTGGCAGTTGATCTCCCTTAAACACTGCCAGATTTGATAGTAGTTGTATACCGGCTTATTGTGTATCTCCTGATCCGCCATAAATTGTTGTGTTTGAGTTGCTTTTGCTAATGAGACGGCCTGCGCAATTTTGTTTTTTCTTTTGATGAAAATGTATTTTAAATCATTACCAAAGATTGTAATTAATCGATGTAAGCCTACGAAATTAGTAATGTGTGAGAATTGGGCTTTTGTCCCGAACACACCGTTTTTAGATGTGTTTTGATTTATTAATTCCGGAATATATTGATCATCATAAATAAGCTCCTCCGGGAATCCGATTATATTCTGCATGTGCCATGGATTAAAATGCTCTTGAGGAAATCCCGCCAAACCCGTATTCTTAAGCGCAGTACTTAATAAATGACTTCCGCTTCTTGGAGCCGAGCATATTATATATTGTATTTTTGGTTTCACATTATCTCCCAATAGTTATTGCTACATCAATATCATTTCACTTTCATAAGTGGCATTTTTTTCTTCAAACTGTACATCTTCCGGAATAATTAAATGTTCCGACGGAATATCCGTTATTTTCGTCGGGCGTTTATAACGGATTACCTGTTGCTCTCCATTATTTACAGGCCCGTACATGTCCTGAAGCCAAATCGGGTTAAGGAGAAGCCCCGTTTTAAGTCCGCTTTGCGTATGCGTAATAATAATGCCATTATCATCATCACCTGAAATAGTGAACTGTTCTCTATCATCAATCACTCCTTGCAGGAAAAATCTTTTAAAATAACTGATATCAAGTACAATACTGAGTAATCCATTGATATCGTTTTCTTTTCTTCTTAATATATATCCCTTTTTGGAATTGTTTATCCAACAATAGATACCGTCATCCAAGACTACATAGTTTTTATCTCCCGTATAATCAGATAGATCTTTTCTAACAACCAACCTGTGTTTATCGCAATAAATTAAACCGGTATTAAGGATAGTCCGTTGATTATTTTTTATTAGAATATATTCGTACTCGATTTTAATGGCTTTGTTCATAAACTGATTATAATACTCATCGAATAATTCTTGTGCCGATTTAGTATCCAATAGATTAATAAAAGTATTTATTTTATCATTGTCATTCCACGATATAAGAAGAAACGAGAACAATACAATATATAGTATTCTATTGTATTTCATAGCAGATCCAGATATTTTCATCATAATATACCCCCTTGTTCTTTTTAACATTCATAGATACTGGTTTTAAGGCGCCTTCAATTATATATTTTTCATTACCTATTATATCCATTCCGGACCATTCCTTCCAGTCTTTTATACTGCCGGTAAAGGTCATTGATTTTTTGCAGATTTTGATTATCTTTGCGCCGCAGTTTATATGTGTTCTAAGCCACGGATCAAATATTTTAGTTTCCATTTTCCATTTAATATATTTCTTCATTGGGATTAAAGGATATCTGTATTTATAAGTCGGGCGAATGGGTATTGCAAAATATCTATAACCATTTGTTTTACATATATTTAATACTTCATTAATAATTATTTTGCTATAACCTTTGCCTTGATATTCTTTACTGATTCCTACCTGCAATCCGCCGAGACAATTCGGTTTTAATTGTTTTTCATAATCATCGATACCTTTATTAATCAGCCAATCCCAGCCATTATCGGGTAATCTCATAATCCTCTTATCCCAATAGAAAGGAATGGTATTCGAAAAACCTATAACGTCATTATTCCTGTTGAGTAAAAATATTTGATAATGAGGAAAGTATTTTTCCAATTTGTTCCAATATTTTTTTGCGACCTTTGAATTCAGCATTATCTTAGGCCAGATTGTTTTAACAACTTCCCAATGTTTATTGCTGAGATTCTTATCATCTTTTAACAGTTTTATTTTATATTCAAGCATAGAAAGATCCGAGGAACGCTGCTGATGCAGCGCAGAGTAAAAAACTTGCTATGGGCCATAGGATTATCTTATCATTATTCTTTTTAACACCAATGCGTCTTTAGAAAATAAATTATCCGATTTATCGGTTTTAAAAAAATCATCAGCGTTTTCTTGCACACCTTGCCACAGTCCCAATAAACGATTATCCGAAACCGAATCCTCGGATGTAGTTAAAGGATTGCTAAATGGTATGCAATTGATGATTGATAAAAGGAAGCCAAGCAGCAATACAGGTTTAATTATTTTCATTTTTAACGTCCTTATTTTATATTGATCAATGCAATATTTGTGGAATCTTTTTCATACGGAGTACCGGATATATCGGAAAAATATTCAACCGTATGAATGTGAATAATTACATGAATGTTTTTCCTTTATATTATTAAAATGATTAGTTGAAAGAACATCAAAAACGAACGAACCATTATCTTCCAAACTTGAGAATATTTTATTTAAGAGGGTATTTCTATCATCAGGATTTAAAACACAATAATCACAGTAGATTAAGGTTATCAAATCATATTTTTTCGTAATATCATAGTTAAGATAATTGGCGTTGATGTATTCTATATTAAGATTATCTTCCTCTGCTATTTTGCTCGCATATTCGATAGAATTTTTTGAGACATCTATTCCGGTGACTTTTGCACCGGTTTTCGCAAATTCATGAGTGTATAATCCCGGACCGCATCCTAGATCGAGAACCTTGCTTTTTGAACTTATATGAAATTTTTGAATTATCCAGTTTATTGATTTATCCAAGAATATTTTATTTCTTGAAGCATGATCGACGTTTGGATCCAGGTGAAATTTTAACATCTGTTTTGAAATATGCGGATTACTCCAGAGTTCAGTTGAATTTGAATACTCAAACTCTTTCGGTTTTTTAAAAATATCAATTAATCTCTCAAACATTATCAATTACTATCCCTTAAGCCAATATATATTCACCAGTTATTTTCACAATTGCCGAACCGCCAAAAATAACTTTATCATTTATTGTATTCAATTTAATAATGTTAGGCATTTCATAATTATCATTTTGTTCGATAGTTAATAATTTACCATCCCATAAACCTCTATTCAATAAATAATATCCAAACGCCGAGTTTCCGGAACCGGTCGCAGGATCTTCCAAATAACCATATTTCGGGGCAAAGACCCTTGTTCGATAATTATTATTGCTATTTGACACTTCATTTGTAAAAACCAGGATAATATCAATATCATTTTGTAAGCAGAATGATTTCAATTTTAACTGATCAGGTAATATATTGAGGCATTGGTCAATCTTATTTATAGGAACAATTAAAGTATTTAAACCGGAATTAATTAAAGCTAAATCCAAATTATTATTAATTGTATCCTTATTAATATTGAGAGAGGCCGCTACACTTTTAGCTTCTAATTTAAATTCACGATATATTGGGGCTGGTGCGGAAATATAGACTGAATCATTATCTTTAATTTGATTAAAAACATCCAGGATATTGTTTTTAACTTTAATTTTAATAACCTTGTCGTTCAATAGAATTCGATTGCTTTTAATGTATTCATACATAACAGCAACAGTACCATGACCGCAGAAATCAACCTCACATTCAGAAGAATAATATTTAAAATAAATATCATCACCAATTTGAAATAGATAAACCACTTCATTTACAAAACCTTTTAATTCTTTTGCAATTAATTGCATTTCATTATTTGAAATATCTTTTATATCATTTAAATAAATACAAGCTGCTGGATTTCCAGATGAAATACCAACAGTAAAAGCATCTATTTTTTTGAATTTAAAACTCTTCATAAAAAACCTTCCTTTAATGTCATGCTCACGCCGGCTTTGGGCAAAAAAGCGTATGCGCCGCAACCGACAATTTGTTGTTGCGCGAAGCTGCTTTACATACTATATGATCCGATATAAATTGTATTGTCATTTTTATCTATAATAAAGATATTTAACTTATATGGTTCTTCAAGCATTGATCCATGTGTACTATAAAATATATATTTTGAATTTGTTAATTTAATTAATTCATCATCACCATATGCTTTACCTTTTCCATAACTGCTTATATTTTTATTTTTACCAAAATACATTCCATATTGAAATTCTTCCGGAACAGGACCTTCTATCCATTTATCAGAAAATGGTGGATCAGCTTTTAGTATTTTATTTATATATGTTTCATTTGTTTTTATAATCATGTAATATGTGTGATCTAAATACTTAACAAAATATGAATCCATTATTAATGAATTCGAAGGGAAATCGTATTTTGTTAGTTGTTTATATATTTCAATATGTCTTTCTTGTTCTTTTGAATATTTTTGGTTACACGAAAAAAATAATACAAATATTATTATTATTGGTATACAATATTTAATTTTCATATATTTCTTAAGGATATTTCACACGACAGACTATATTTGTCCAAGGCCAAGTTGTACGAAGGACTCCTGCTCGGACTCAATTTAATATTTTCTGATAATAAATTACATCTAAAATTCTATTGAATTTCATACCAATTTCCTTAAAGTGACCACATTTAATATAGTTCATTTTAGAGAACAATTTAATACTCGCTTCATTTTCACCGGAAATACAAGATATTATTACTTTAATCTGAGTTGAAAGTGCATAATTTTCTAAAAATTCTATTGCTAATTTTCCGATTCCTTTTTGAGTAAATTCAGGATAAAGATAAATACCGATTTCAGCAGTTCGATCAAGAGCAGGTTTATTTTTAAATTGGGTTAAGAAACAAAAGCCTGTCAGTTTATCTTGATGATTCATTAAAAAGGTTTTATACATATCTATATTAAAAGAAATCCTTGATTTAAATTCATTAATATCAATTTCTTTGTAATCAAATGTTGCAGTAGAATTCCTTAAGTAAAAATTATATATTTCTAAAAGAGCATTTAAGTCAGATTCTTTTGCCTCTAAAAAAACTATTTTGATCATAATATTTTAAGATATAACAAAAATCTTCAGGAGTATTTCGTGCAACTGTACGCGGCTTGCCGTAGCCGGCAAGCCGTTGTTATATGAAGTGCATGACTGAATAAATGTATACTTATTATTAATTATCATTTAACTCAAATAACGTTTTCAAATTTTTTGAAATTCCATCCGGCCATTGGTGTAATCCCAGATAGTTCACCTTTTTCTTTAAGGAAACAGGTTGTTGTTCATAATTCAAACCAGAAAGCAGCATATTTGTTTCTGACTCAGTAAAGTGTATAGGCCCAACCACATTTTTTATTTGATCTTTATTCATTGGACATTTAACCTGGCATTTTATACAATCATATACGCAATGATGAGCCGATATCGGTATCCATTCCGGGAATGGTTCGGAACTTTCATTCCAATACGATAGACATTTTTCATTATCTATTAAAAATCTATTTTTTTGTATTGCTCCGGTAGGGCAATTTCTCAAACACGCGTTGCATTTAGTACATAGTGGAGCTATTGTAACATCAGTCCAATACTCATCATCGCAGGGCACATTCGAGTAATATGCGGCAAAAGAGAAATTACTGCCCAGTCCGTTTATATAGCAAATATTATTACGCCCATATACAGCTAATCCGCTTTGCACAGCTAAACGCTTTAACGGAAGATCTTGCGCTGAAATAAAATTATATTTATTTGCCAGTAATATTTTTTTTAAAGTCATTTCTGTTTTCTCAAAGTCTGACATTACTAGACTCATAAAATTATATCGCTTTTTATTCTTCATAAACTCAACTTCTGCATAAAATGGGTGTGGAATCGCAATTAGAATTATTGACTTGATAGAGAGCTCAACAGTCGGAATATTAAATCTATATAATTCATTAACAATCCATTTTTGAAAACTATTTAATTCTTGATTTTTTTTAAACTCATCAATCTCATTTTTTAATTTTAACAGTCTGTTTATTGGTATGACCTTAACTTTTTCGCCATTGACGAATGCATCATTTATTTTAGGTTGTCTCATTTATAATTCCTCATTATGTATAGATATTTAACTGATGTTATGCTTGAAATACAGTAAAAATATAGCTGTGCATTTCATGTAAAGGCACAGGCTTTCCGAAGCCTGCAGGCAGTTGTTGTACCCAGTAATTCAAATTATGAAATGTAATATACAGTTTTAGATTTTATATTTACTAAGAATATCATATCTTTGAAATAATATGATTTTAATGAAGTGTTATTAATTTCTTCAACACTAATAAACCAATCAGGAATTGGCATTTTCCTTTTCTTTTTATATTCTAAGGTTGTAAAAAATTTATGAGTATCTTCAATTGGAAAAAACGAACTTAATTGTATATCGATGCAAATGGATGATGAATAATTGTATCGTCCTAAAAAACCAGCAACGGTATTGTAAAAATAAATATTGAATGCATCTTGAGGTAAAAAACAAGGATAATATGTATAAGAGATATTTCCCGAAAGATATTTTGAATATTCTTCATTTACATATTCATTGTAATCGTTATAGGTATTAAAAAATAGATCTAATGAATCATCAGAAGCTGTGCATGAGGCAAGAGTGAATAATAGTATAAAGAAATGATGTAAATACTTCATAAATTCAACATGAATTATTGCGTACAACGGTCCATGCTTGCCAAAGCCCGGCGTTTTACGCTTTGCCCTAACCCATGATGCAGCAAAACCTAATCCTTGGCAATACACCGGCATCTATTTTGCCGATGCTGATTCTTTACTATTCCCTGTTCTGCTTTTCAATTAATCTTGTTACCGTGTCGCATGTGAAACACTTCCCGTTATGAACCGAGATCAATCCGCCGCATCCCGGGCAGCGGTATTTCGCGTGCTGTTCAACGATGAATGCATCGATCCCCTTTATCCTGATTTCATCCAGATTCCGTTTCATGCTCATGTTGTAGTTTTTACTGTACCTGTTGTCGATACGATCGATTTGTTTGCACGGATACAGGCTGCATTCGGAACACAACACAGCATTGCCAGTGGGAACATTATGATTGATTCCTGCTCATTTAACATCCTTATTGCAGCACCGGTATTTTTCAGCGTTGGCAGGGATGTTCTCAGGTCCGGCCAGAATAAAGGCCAAACCCCATGAAATGAGAAACGCCAGAACGAAGTAAACAAGGACTGAATGCTGTTTGATTACAGCTTTGATTTTCACTTCTTAATCCTCTTCATGTTTTAAGTAGAGAACCACGCCGTAACTTCCCTTTATATCGGCAATTCCGCTGGATTCGTATACATCAATATCCGCCTGAGAAAGCTTCTCATAGATATCGGCCAATGCCCCCGACTCATCATCATAACCCTTGATCAACAGAGAGGAGTGGGGGCCGTCCAAATTCAGTCCCGCTTTTTCCGCTCCATGTTTCATCTTTAAACTGTCATCGGGAAAAAGAGAGAACCGGGTGCGCATAGGTTCCGCAGGAACCGCTTTGAAAGCAAGCAGGTTAACACCGGCACCGGCAAGCAGTTGTTAGGCGTTGTTTTTTAAAACATGTCTTCTGTTATCTTTAATGTATACTTAATATAATCAGCTTTTTCAACTTCCCAATAGTCTTTATCAAACACATCGATTTCAATTAATTTATTATTTTTATAAATTTCTAAAGTCTTAAAAATTGCAGATATTTTTACATCTTCAACAGCATTAATATTACGCATCAGTTCAATGGTTTGAGGTAATATTGCATCGGTTCTTCTTACCTCATGCCAACCATGAATTGTAGAAGGTTTCATAACTGAAGAGTTAATAATTATTTTTGCTGAGCAAGTATTATGAATATAAAATTTGGAATTTAAATATTCAGAGCTCTCTGGCATCCCCAAGCAGGATATAATACTCAAAGAGATAAGCATAATAAATAATTTTTTCATTTTATATACTCCCTTTAAAAAATGACGTATAATATGTAATCATATGTATTGCGTATAATTCCGGTTAGGATATGATTGGAATTATTTTTAAATCGAGATGTCTGCTCCCTCATTTTAATCCGGATCCTTCTCTTGGAACGGACAGGATGCCGCCGCAACAGGCTATACCGTCCTTGTAATTATCTATGATCTTTAAAATCTGTCGTTATTGCATTATACAAGTAATTGAAAAAGTATATCACAAAGAAGAGTAAAATACTACTCTGATGGTTATGTCTTTTACTGTTGTTGAATAAAAAATATCAATATGATACGCTCATGCTAACGTAATATAGCAAAGTATTTGGTAGTATACAGAAGGTTTAAAGCAATATGATAGACGATAAAACTCTTCAATCTGTGCTCGCGTTGTGTAAATTCTCGTTAAGCGACAGGGAAAAAGAGCACTTTAAACAGCAGATCGGAGATATTCTTTCTTATGTGGAAACTCTTAATCAGGTAGATACGCGGAGTATTGATCCGGATCTGGGTAAATCTCTGGAAAGCATGAGCCTGAGACAGGATAAGGCGGCCGTGGGGCTGCCAACTGAGCAGGTGGCGGGCTTGAGCGCGCACTTTCAGGATTCCTTTTTTACTGTTCCCAGAATAATCGAAGAAATGGATGAAATTACGGAGGAAAGCTGAATGCGGGATCTCACTCTGTGCGGCCTTAAACAGGCATTGGAAAACAGAACATATACTTCGGCTGAAATTGTCGGTGCCTACCGGGAAGCGTACAGCCAGGATCGATCTCACGCCAAGCCCTTAAATGCTTACATAGAATTTTTCGCCGACAGTCTTGATCATGCGCGCGAAGCGGATGCGCTGCGGGAACAGGGGAAGGGCGGTCTATTGAACGGTTTGCCCCTGGCAGTTAAAGACAATATCATGATCCGGGGCAAAGAGGCTACCTGTGCCTCCCGGATCCTCAAGGGCTTTACCGCTCCTTATTCGGCCACGGTAATCGAACGGCTGCAGGCTCAGGGTGCTCTGTTTTTAGGAAGAACGAACATGGATGAGTTCGCCATGGGATCGTCCTGTGAATACTCCTGTTACGGACCCGCGCGTAATCCGGTAAACAGGGATTACGCCCCCGGCGGCAGTTCCGGCGGATCGGCCTGTGCCGTGGCCGCGCGCCTGGCGCCCTGCGCGTTGGGATCAGATACCGGCGGTTCGGTACGGCTGCCCGCGTCTTTCTGCGGCATTTACGGGTTAAAACCTTCTTACGGTACCCTTTCGCGCTACGGGCTTATCGCCTACGGCTCCTCTTTGGATCAGATCGGCATCCTGGCCAGAAGCCCTGAAGACATCGCGCTGGTGCTTCAGGCGGCCGCGGGTGTGGACCCCAAAGACGGAACATCGGCTGAAACCGCTTTTCCAGATCTTTATCCTCTCGCTCCTTTGGAGTTCAAAGGCAGAAAAATAGCGCTGGTAAAGGAGTTCACTGAAAAGGGTGTCGATTCCGAGGTGCATGAAATTACCAAACGCTTTGCCGGGTGGCTGAAAAAGCAGGGCGCCGAGGTTGTGGATATCTCACTGCCCGTACTGCACTACGCGGTACCGTGCTATTACATCATCGCTCCCGCCGAGGCCTCTTCAAATTTAGCGCGTTTCGACGGAGTTCAGTACGGCTACAGAGATGAAGCGGCTCACTCACTGGAGGAGATGTACGTGTCCACGCGTACCAAAGGCTTCGGCACCGAGGTAAAGCGTCGCGTTTTTATCGGTAACTATGTGTTGTCTTCCGGGTATTATGATGCCTACTATAAAAAGGCCCAGGCCGTAAGAAGTTTATTGAGCAGGGAATGTCAGAAACTGTTTACGGACATCGATTTTATGCTTTCTCCGACGGCGCCTGTGCCGCCGTTTCCGCTTGGTTCCAAAGTGGACGATCCGCTTGCCATGTACGCGACCGATATGTGTACCACTTTCGCCAACCTTACGGGCCTGCCCGCGCTTTCACTTCCGGCTGCTATGACAAAATCCGGTCTGCCGGTGGGTGTGCAGCTTACGGGAGCTATGTTTTCCGAGCGTTCCATACTTCAGGCGGCGTTAAGCTGGCGGAAGAGCGGAGAAAGCATATGAAATACGATGTGATTATCGGCTGCGAAGTCCACGTTCAGCTTCTCACGAGAAGCAAGGCCTTCTGTTCATGCCCCAATAATTTCGGCGGCGCTCCCAACTCCAGAGTGTGTCCGAGGTGCCTGGGGCTTCCAGGGTCGCTGCCCGTTCCCAACAGGGACATGATTTCATCAGCCATAAAAGCGGGCCTGGCCTTACATTGTAAAATCGCCGAGCTTACCAAATTCGACAGGAAAAATTACATGTATCCCGATCTGCCCAAGGCCTACCAGATTTCACAGTTCGATATGCCTGTCTGCGCGGGCGGTTATCTGGAGGTTACTGCAGACGGACAGTCGCGAAAAATCGGCATTATCCGCGTTCATATGGAAGAGGACGCGGGCAAGAATATTCACGCTCAGGGCGGACTAAACATGAGCTACGTGGACTATAACCGCGCGGGCACACCGCTGTTGGAAATCGTATCCGAGCCCGATATCCGCTCGGCGGAGGAGGCGGTAAATTACGTGCAGAGTTTGCGCGAGATCATGCGCTTTTTGGATGTCTCGGATTGCAATATGGAAGAGGGCTCTCTGCGCTGCGACGCCAACATCAACCTCTGGATCTATGAAGATGAAAAGCGGTTTGCCACTCCGATTGTGGAAGTAAAGAACATGAACTCCTTTAAGGCCATGAAAAGCGCGCTGGAATACGAAGCGGAGCGCCAGCTGGATGAGTGGCGGGAAAAACATCTGACTTTGCAGGCTGTGGGCAAGACCACCCGCGGCTGGAACGATGATCGCGGTGAAACTGTTCTGCAGAGAATGAAGGAGGAAGCCGCCGATTACCGTTATTTTCCCGAGCCGGACATCAAACCGATCTCCATTTCGCAAAACCTGATAAAACAAATAAAGCAGTCGATACCTGAGCTGCCGGAACAGAAACGCGGACGATTCGTTCAGGACTACGGAATTGCGCAGGAAGCCGCCGAGGCCCTCACCCAATCAAAAGCGCTTTGTGATTATTTTGAGGAGGCGGCCCGCGGTTATCAAGAGCCCAAACGAATCGCCAACTGGATATTATCCGAAGTAAAAAAACTGTTGAATGAAAAGCAGATGAGTATAGAACAGTTTCCCGTGCCCGCTCGGCAGGTCACGGAGCTTCTGCGGATTGTGGATGCCGGAACGATCAGCGGAAAAATCGCCAAAGATGTGTTTGCGGAGATGGCCGCTTCGCGGAAATCCGCCGCCGAACTGGTTGAGACCAAAGGCCTGGCCCAGATCTCTGATACCGGTGAGCTGGAAGATGTGGTAGAAAAGATAATCCGGGAAAATCCCTCTACCGTGGCTGATTTTAAAGCGGGCAAACAAAAGGCTTTACAGCATCTTATGGGCCAGATAATGAACGCTACAAAAGGCAAAGCCAATCCGCAGGTGACAATCCGGCTGATAAAAGCTAAAATTAGCGGCAACTAAATAAAGAGAGGCGCATGTGTCAGAGTTGCTTCATGCTATACCGCCTATAAAAAGGGCTCGCGCGTATTACCTCTATGATTTTAAAGGCGGGCGTTATCTAGATCTCTATCAACAGAACGGCCGCGCTCTTTTAGGGCACAGACCGCCGGGGCTTACCCGTGTGCTTAAACAGGTGGTTTCCAAAGGTCTGATTACCGATCTGCCCTGTCTTTATGAAAAGCGTCTGGAAAAGCTGCTTCAGAAGCTGTTGCCTCAGTACAAAACATTTCGCGTGGCAACCTGCCTGCACAAGGCATTGGAGCTGGCTGCCCGCTATCTGAAAAAGAACATTACGTCGGATATGATTCAAGATCCCCTTACGCATGGTCCGGCGGACGGTAAGCCGGCCATTGCCTATTGGCGTCCTTTTTGCGATATTCCTCAAAAAACGGAAGTTATTGTACCCCTGCTTCCTTTGGCAGTGTCGGGCGCTCCTGTGGTAGTCTGTTTTAGGCGTAAACCGCCGACGGATTTTCCGCCTTCCGAAATAATCTCTCCTCTGCTTTTGGCGGGTCTTGTCCGCTGCGGTTATGATCTATTGCAGTACGGAACAGGGGAATGGTATAATAATGAGTTGTTGAAACATGCTCCCGGCTGGAAACAGCGGGGCATATATATTACGGCAGAGTTTAAGCAGAAATTGTATGATAAGATATTTCTCGCGTTTTTAAAGCAGGGATTCGTGCTCTCACCGTTTTACCCCGGGCCCAGCATTTTGCCCGGAGAGCTGTCCGATGGAGAATTAAAAAAAATGCTTAAACTTTTTCATGAAATACCTGGAGAATAGTAATATGGAAACATTTGAAGCTTCATTTGTATTTTTCTTAATCAGGCTGATCATAGGCGGAGTGGCCGGTTTTTTCGCCATTTTCTACCTTTCAAAAACAAGAGAGCTGGCCTGGATATTTATAATCGCGGGAACACTGTCACTTTATGCCTACATTCTGTTTGAAACGCTTCATGGTCTGCAAATCGTAAGCTTCGATTTTTATGTATTCGGGATTCCCTTTTTTGATATGTTTTCGGTTATCTTGAGTAATCTGCCTTTGATATTCATTTCTTTGGGGTTTATCAGTATTTTGCTTAAGCACAGGTAACGATTCCGGAGGATCATAATGAAACTAAAAGCTTTCCTCGTCTTATTTTTAGGTATTTGCAGTCTTAACCTCCCTGCACAGGAACTGAAACTAAAGAGTATCGAGCTTGGACTCCCGGAACAGATCAAATTGGAAGAGGAGTTGTGGTATAGGATATTTTTCCTTGACCAGGAGGTAGGTTATTATTTTACGCAAGTATTTGAGTCCACGTGGGAAGATCAGGTTGTGTTTGCCCAGTATACGGAAGTTTACATTTCCATTGAAAGATTTTCCCAAAAATTGGAAAACCGTACTGTTATCATAAATATATTATCCGCGGAGCTGAAACCTGTCTGCATTATTTACCAACAGTATGTTTCTTTTCAGGAACCTGTTTTTAAGCAGTGTGAAATTAAACAATCGACTCTGGAGTTGACGGAAATTATTCAAGGCAAGACCGAAAAAACCACTATCGATCTTCCCGAAAACTTTGCCACCGACCTGCAAATTGTATTGCAAATGCTTAAGGCCGGATTAAAGCCCGGTTGGGAAAAAAGTTATATAGGTTATGATATCAGTACCGGGGATTTCAATGAAAACAAGGTCGAGGTTATCGGGAAAAAGCAGGTTGATTTTAAAGGCGGAGAGCGGATGGTTTCCGAAATCAGGACCGTAAATAAAACTCAAGGTCTCACTTTGGACACCTATGACTGGCTGGATATGTACGGCAACCTTTTGTATTCACATGAAAAGACTACGGGACTCATCATGGAACAATCACCGAAAGACCATATATTGAACAACCAGACCGCTTTGGATCTGGACAGTTTCTCGATCCATGTTCAAAAACAGATTGTCCGGCCCGAAAAGGTGGGCTTTCTCAAATTAAAAATAACTCTGGAAGGTGATGACAAGGAAATGCCGTTCATAGAACATGAAAGACAAAGGTACGCTTTTCATGGCGGGGAACAGTATATGGAGATTACCGGGTTACCGTTTTCCGAAGAGGAGTCCGTGATGTTACCGCTTTCGTCTGTGGAGGAATATAAAGAGTATCTGAGCTCCAATAAATATATTCAGGCGGATAATGAAGATATTAAATCCTTGGCAGCCGACATTGCGGGCCGGGAAAAAAACGCCTGGCGGGCGTGTAAAAAAATTGCCCGCTGGCTGCAGAATAATATTAAACCATCTTATCGTATGTCCTTTCTTTCGGCCCAAGAGGTTCTGGAAAAAAGAGAAGGAGACTGTACCGAATTTGCCGTGTTGTTCGCCGCTCTGGCGCGGGCTTCCGGTATTCCCGCCAGAATAAACATCGGATTGGTGTATTATGACAATCAATTTGTGTTTCATGCCTGGAACGAGGTTTTTGTGGGACAATGGGTAGCGATTGACGCCGCGCTGTATCAGTTTGAAGTAGACGCAACCCATCTGATAATCTACAGCGGCGATCTGGCCCACACCAATGAGCTGTATGTAAAGATGATATGTATTATGGGTAAAATGAAACTGGAAATAGTCGAGTACCGCTGACAAACGCTGTTTTTTTCAAGGGCCGCAAAGCCGGTATCTGAGTCCGGTCAATCAATAATAATTTCATCCAGAGAGCGTTTGGGCACATGGTGCACCAACTTTTTGTCGCGCCAGTAATCGACAATACCCTCAAGCCCGGCGTCCTCGATGATCACTGTTTCCGCGGGTTTACCCAGGGCAATAACAAGCAGAATATCAAAACGGTAGGGGATATCCAAACTCATGCGCAGTCCTTCCCGGTCTATAGCTCCCAGCATGCAGCCGCCCAGGTCCTTTTCCACTGCTGCCAGGAGTATGGTTTGGGCCGCTATCCCGTGATCGACTCCGAAGTTTGCGGTAATCTCCCGATCGCCTAAAATAACAATATAAGCTGAAGGACGCTCGCCTTTCTTGGGTTTGCCGTTGCCGCTTAGGGATCTGGCCCAGGTGAGATGTCTAAAAATACGGGTGTTTTTTTCAGGCGTGGAGGAGAGAATATATTTAAGCGGCTGCTTATTGGCAGCGCTTGCCGCGTAGCGGGAAAGGTCGACCAGCTCTCTTAAGATTTTATCGCTGACCGCTTCGCTTTCCACAAACCGGCGGTAGCTTCTGTTTTTAAGAACCAGTTTTTTCAACATATGGTATTCCCCCTTATCTTCTTTTTAGCTTAAGCTTGTTGCACTTTTAAAAAAGCCGCCGCCAAAAGGGACGGCTTTTTCGCCTTACATACCACCAGCATTACTGGCGGTATGTGCAATGTCAATAGGCAGTCTCTATAATAGAAAGAAGTTCAGCATCTGTGAGTTCAATAGGATTTCCTTTCATACTGCTTGATTTTTTAGCCTTTCGTACGGCGGCGGCAAAATCATTTTCAGCAAGGCCCAAGTCTTGAAGCCGGGGAACAGCAAAGGACCCGCACAGCTTTTTTATCCGGTCAACGGCGTCCTCCGCCCGGGCAGAGGGACTGCCCGTTAAGAGCACGGCCAGTTCTTTAAAGCGAGCAAGCTGCGGAGATTCCGGAGCGCGGGATTTCAGCGCTTTTACATTGATTTCTATGGTTTGAGCGAGCAGACTCGCGCAGATAGCGCCGTGGGCCGCGTTAATCATCCCCCCCAAAGGTCCGGCAAAGCCGTGCACAGCTCCCAGTTTGGCATTGGACAAGGCCAAACCGCTAAACAGGCTTGCCAGACACATATCCTCCCGTGCCTGACTGTCGTTGCCGTGCTCGACCGCCCTGGGTAAAGCGTGGCTTATACGGTTTATGCCCTCACGGCACAAGGCGTCCGTGAACGGATTGGCTTTAAGAGTGACAAAGGCTTCTATCAGCTGGGTAAAAGCATCCAGCCCGGTTGTGGCCGTAAGTTCAGGCGGCAGAGAATATGTTAGCACCGGATCAACCAGGGCAATGGCGGGATACATCAGATTACTACGCAGGCTCACTTTTACTCCGTGTTCGGGGGAGCTGATCACGGAATTTTTCGTTACTTCGCTTCCCGTTCCCGCGGTCGTGGGCACCGCTATGCAGGGCAGCGCCGGATGCTTAAGCGGATTGCCTCGTCCGATAACCTCAAGGTAATCAAGCAAATCTCCGGGATTGGCGGCGAGTGCCGCCGCCGCTTTGCCCGTGTCCAATACACTGCCGCCGCCTACGGCGATAACGGCATCACAGCTCTGTTTACGGACAAGTTCTGCGGCCTGAGTGATTATCTCAACGGTGGGTTCATGAGTCACCTGAAATGGGACAACAGTGAGATTATGATTCTGCAACTGGTTTTTAATACCGGCTGTCCGTGCTTTGGAACGGCCGCAGATAAACAGGATGCGCTCTCCGAACTGTTTGGCACATACTGCGATCTGGGCGCTCGATTCCGGGCCGAAGATAATGCGCCGTGTCGTGGCAAACTCAAAGGTCATCTTAATCCCAGCCGGCTTCGTCGGGATAAAGGTTGCGATATTTTATACTGCCGCGCTCTTCCGCCATCATGGGAGCTACGGTTTGGCGCCACTTGAGATAATGAGCCGTCTCTTTATGCCGTGCGGGATCGGCGTCTGTGCGGTATACTTCCACCAGCACAAAGCGTGACGGATCGTCCTGCTGCTGAAGCACGTCGAAACGGGCGATTCCCTGTTCCTGCACGCTATTGGCGGCGTTTTCCAGGGTAGCGCTTTTGAAATCGTCTATCTGATTTTCTTTGACATGTACGAAAACATGGACTATGAACATATTCCCATACCTCCTGCTAAGGAATTCTTTCTGCATTGTGCCATAAAAAAGTATCTGATGCTATCGCTTTTTTATTGGTACGAACAAAATGACAATCAATGCGATAAAAAACGGGAAAAGAGGAGGTTCGGTCATGTTCACGGATTTTAGCTTTCCGTCGGAGAGCAATGTCGCCTGGGCCGCGTTCTTGTCTAATTCTTTGAGGATGTTTTCCTGATCCGTGTTTTCTAATACAATATAACTCAAAAAAGGCATGAGCAAGTCTTGTTTTTGAGCGTAGCGGCCCAACTGTTCATATCTGGCGGGATCTCCGTCATGCAGTATTTCTCCGCGACTCCACAGTGCAAAAAGCAGGGCGTTGGTTTCCCATGCGTCAAGGTGAGTGTTTTGCCGCATTATTTCCGCGATGGAATTTTGAGCGTATTCTGAAATCACCGGAAATAGATTATCTCTTTGTGCCGTGAGCCTGTTTTCCATGATTACCGGAGTAGCGTAATCGTCATCAGTTAGAGAATCGCATTGCTTTTCATTGCGGAGGGCATACATAGAAAACTTGTAAAGATTTCCTTCACTGTCAAGTCTGTACGCCTGGCGCAACGCGGGATAATTCAGTTTATAAGGCAGCAGTGAAGAATGAATCAGCCACAGCTGGTTTGTATTGCTGATTATGACAAAGCGGGGAGTCTGTGTGGTGCGGTCATATTCCCGCAGCAGGCCTGTCAGCACGCGGGAGTACACAAAAGCTCCCTGCCGCCGGAATGCAAGGGCATGCGCGGAAGGAGCGTGGATTAAGTGGTCCAGGGAATCGTATGTTTTCCAATTATAGTTGGCCAGGGAAAAACGAACCCGGCCCCGCCACTCATTTTCACCGAGCAGATCTTGGATTATATCAGCCGCTTGTTCTATGGAGATATCCGCGTTCTCCGAGTAATCAACAATGAAATGAAGCACCTGCTCTGTCCGGCCTCTGTACATGCTGTTGCTGACAGCAGGATCAATGTCCGGCTGTTTGTTTTCCCCTTCAAACCGGGGCTGCTCAATTAAGCTGTGATCGATTCTGATGAGTTTGGAGTCGAAGGTAAATACAAACGGTTGCCTGTAGCAGAATGTAATTGCCGCCCGCCTTTTTTGCCTTGCTTCTACCGGGAATACCCGCAACGAGCAGCTGCCGTCATTCTGATACATCAAAAGAGCCGGATCTCGCAATGCCCGTATTATGTTGGTATACACCGTAAGCGCCGGCTCTTTCCTGGCCAACAAACCCTTTGTTTCAGAGTCACCTATCCAGAGTGATAAATCGGTAATGAAAACGTCCGGTGGAATTTCAAAAACCTGATAAAACTCATCCGTAAACTGATTCGGATTTTCGATTTCAATCAGCACCTTGCTCTGCATATACGAACCGTGCGCGGAAAAACCGATTTCCCGTACATCACGGATCAGAACCTGCCGCGGCCAGACCACCTGTTCATCCGGACTATACGTGATATTCTGATATCCCAGGAAAAACCGGTACAGCTTATATGCTTCTTTCCTGTCCAGATTTTTATTTTCCAGAATAAGCGCTCTGCGCAGCGGAGTGATAAACGGAAGGTAAGAATCTCTGCGCCTGTTGCTGAATTCATCGAGCACGCTCTGCAAACGGCCTCCGTCCAGACGGATGATTGTGTCGGAGTTGTACATACTGTAATACGCCTGGTGTAAGACCGCCTTATCCAAAAAAGCATTGCTAACCGTACCTAAAGGAATAATCAACATCAGAAGGATTACCCGCGATACAAACCCGGCTTGTGCCAGGGGTGTGCCTTGTCCGGAAGTAAGGGCCTGCTTAATGCGGAATAATGCCTGTACGTGAAAGATTAATAACAGGTAAAAGAAAAAATACAGTAGGATTATCGGGTAAAAAACCGCTAAAAACGGAATGAGAGCTAAAACAGGCAGCAGCACAATGGCGATGTACAGATTAATGGGCAGTGAGATGCATAAAAGCGCGAATACTATTTTTTTTAGAAGATTGTTTTTTAGCGCGGAAGTCATAGTCAGCCCGGTCATGCCGATAAAAAAACAGATCCACAGGAGACTGTATTCAATCAGCAGTCTGAACATGCCCGGTGCCAGAAAACCCATAACATTAAATGGTGAATAGTCTTTTTGGAAAATTACGGTCAGCAGAATGATCAGTACCAGACCCAAGGCGGTGAATATTTTAAGTAGTACCTGAGCCGGTTTATAAGTTCTCAGATATTTCCTGTAGCACAACCAGCAGCCGCTATATAATAGATAAAAAACGGTTATGCAATAGAATATCATGCATAATGCTGCTACATGGACGGATATATTATTGATTACCGTATTAAAAACGGATTGGATCACGCTTTGAAGTAAGAAACTCAAAACAAAAGACAGCACACCTAAGCCCAAAGGAAGATAAGGGCGTTTGCTAAAGTTTTTCGGAATCAGCCTTAAAGAGAGATTGGAGAACAAAAATCCTAATGAGATCAGCTGGATAATTGCCACAATCAATATGTTCTCATACGGATTTTCGCTGGGGCCGAATAAGCGCGGCATGGAGATTGAAAAAACCATAAAATAACAGACTATTACCGAGTAAAAAAAGAAAAGCGTATCCGTGAGCGTGCGACCGCATGTTTTAAAGATTTTTTTAAACGGTTGAAATGTGTAAAATATACTGACGAGTAAATCGGCAGCAATTAATATGGACAGAGGCATGAGGTCCTTTAAAAACGTACCTTCGTGCCAGAATGTTTCCTGCACTAATAAAAATAGGATGACGAGTAAACGGGGGATGAGTATAATGAGGATTCTTGTTCTGGTTTTACTGAAAAATAAGCTGTTTGCTATGTTCATACTGTGGTTCCCCTTTCTTGCTGATAATTATGATTAACATTACATAACCGCATACCGCGATCAGCATTGAGATAAGCGCGTGGCTGAAGAGGTAATTAGCGCCGCTTATCAATAAAAAATGGAATTGAATAAAAAAGACTATTCGTAGAATATTTATCCAAAAAGAAAACAGATATATAAAGCATGTTTTTTTTAAGAAGCCGGCCGGGCACATTGCTGATCCGGATGTAAGAATAAAATAATACAGGTGGCCGTATAAAAAGTAGAGTAGAAACAGGCGCCAGCCGGAACAGGCGGACGAAATTATAAACAGACCGTTATCGGATACATACTCCGAACCGGTTGCTTCTGAAAAAACCGTTCCGGTGATGGTTCCTGTTATATCCGCTATCATCTTTAACAGGTAAATTTCCGCCCCTGCGGACTGAAATAGACAGTGCAAAAGTTTTAAGAGGATGCTTAAGAGAATGATGCACAAAGCGGATTTCAGTTTTTCAGATCTGGTATTGTACATACTGCGAATAAGTATACCTTCGAATTATGACAAAACAGTGGCCATACTTTAGTACAACACGGCAAAAAAGTGACTTTTTCCGCACAACCGTTATACATATGCTGCGCCCTATTATTAACCTGCCGCTGCGGTCTTTGTGCCCGGACCTTTATCTGCGGCCGTACTTTACTTCCGAAAAGCCGCCACCTATGGGGGTATGTTGATAGATATATTTTTTGGGAGTATAATCTTATGCATTATGATCTCGGTTAAAAATCGCCCCGGTAAAATATACCTGGTTCTCTTGCTCGCTGCCTGCCTGATGTTTGTTGATTGCCGCAAGGAATCCGCAGGTTGTGTTTCATTAATATTTGATAGGCATACGGTGCCTCCCCGCGGAATACTTGAAGACTTAAAGCAAGAGCTTAAAAAAATCGATTACGTTCATAAAGCTGAAATCCTGGGCCTGCCCGAATCTATCATTGACATTATATATGATAAAAAGAAAATGGAAGCCTATGGATTGGTTGAAGAGGAAGTTTCGCGGCAAATTAAAAAACAGATATCGGAGCAGGATAATATCAAGGATCTTCAGAACATACGTATTGAAACCAAGCAAGGCCACCTGATTTCGCTGGCGCAGATCGCCCGCTTTGAGCAGCGGAAAGCACCGCATGAACTTTTTTATGAAGGAAGGCAGGTTTACGTAATAAAAATAGAATATAATGAAGAAATGCATGGGCAGCTTATTAATAAGCTGGAAAAATTCAGAGAATTGAGATGGATGGAATTTATAATAGAGTTTAATTGTGGAGATTATAGTGAGTAATCGGTTTAGAAAAACGCAAGTAGGCGATATCTACTGCATACGTTCCCTTAAGTACGACAAGTGGTGTGCGTATCAGGTTATCGATATTCGGGAAGAGCGGGCCGGAGTTTTAACATTGGACTGGTTTGATGATAATCCACCGGTAGAAAAAGACATACCCGATTTAAAACCGTTTATAAAGTCTTTTGGGGGTTGGCACAATGAATTTAGTTGTCTTTACGCAGAGACGGTGTATGTTCCCAGTCAATTTGTTTTTATAGGGAATGCTGAGCCTTTAGAGAGGATAGAAATAAATGCTTATGGCAGCTGGCCCACTGATTAGCATAGTGCGGAATTCGATTATGAGTGGCGGCAGTGTCCGGAACAGGAACGTACAAACTATAAAAAAGCCAAGGCTTTAAGCATGCGTGAGCTCGTGAAGATCAATGGAAGGAATGAAAGAGCCGACTCATGGTGGATCGCTGTATCTCCTAAAGCGAATGTCGAGAATTGGCAGGAATTGGACAAGCTGGGTGCTCTCAGAGAAATAATGTATGAAGGAAATGATGAAAATGTTATTGAATATCTTGAATCACGCAGGCTGATTAAAACTTTGAAGTGGAGTGGGCACAATCAAAATGATATCGACATCAGAAAGACACATCTGCAAAATTTTGCGATAGAAATAAATACGGGAACATGTGTCATCCGTTTGAATAAAGACGTGAAATCCCTTGAAATTTCCGGAAGCACGCCCCTAAAAAAAATACATATAGACCACCCGCAGGAGGGCCGTTTGCTGAGAATATATCTTGATATGAAGGATCAGGAACTGCCTGATTTTAACCTTCCCCGGCTGACGGATCTTGGGTTTAAAAATGTCTCCGGTATTGATATTCAAAGCATAAGCTCATACTACCCGCGATTACGTTCGCTCAGGATAAGCGGCGTACCGGGAAATATCCGGAATATCCACATGCTTGACAAGATAAAAACACTTGAGTCCGTATTTCTACATGATATCTTCGGCTTTAGGGGAGATGATTTTCCTGACACCAAGCAGCTGCCGGATTTATACACAGTTTACATCACAAGTTTCCCGGCCCATGCCAAAAAAACACTGCAGGAAAAATTAAAGGACTGTCCAAATTTGCATATCTCCAAGGCACGCAGTGAAGACTGGCTGGAAGCAAACATGAACAATCCTTTCCGCGGCTGGGATGGTAGAGAGGGAATGAAAAGCTCGTGTGCCAAAACCGCGT
This sequence comes from Spirochaetales bacterium, assembly GCA_016930675.1. Taxonomy (GTDB): domain Bacteria; phylum Spirochaetota; class Spirochaetia; order SZUA-6; family RPPD01; genus JAFGGG01. The sequence goes on along the minus strand of JAFGGG010000044.1, from coordinate 53,096 downwards.
TTAATGCTTATAAGCAAGCTTGCAGCAGAATTATGAGATTACTAAAAACGCGCTCTAATGATAATGACTTTAAAGAGATTTTATCTGACTTTGTGCAGAGTTTTAATAAAATCCATGAAAAACAAATCTTAGAGACCATTGAGCGCGAAGAGGTCGGTGACGTCTACGCGCTGCTGCTGGAAAAAGCAGGCCATACATTCGATCAGAAGCCCTATACAGGATGGTTCGACCAGTGGCGTGATTTTTAATGGAGTTTTAATCTTGATGCGTAGAAATATAAGTGTACTTGTAATTTTGGTGCTGCTCTCTGCGCTTGTAATGGGCTGCACAGCCTATAAACTGGCAACAGGCGATTTTTCAGAGCTGCAGCACAGAGTCGATCTGCTTGAACAAAAGGCAATCGAGAAGCAGCAGTTTACACATGAGGAAAAAGAGTTTTTGAAGGATTTATACGGCAGTCTGGTGTTCGGGGGCAGGCTGTTGGGTTATAAAGAAGCCGCGAATATGCTTGACCGTTATTTGAAAGCGTCGGGCGCCCCTTTAAAGATAGCTGAAAGCATCTACCGGGAAAATAAAAAAGTACAACAGGTTATGCAAAAAATCACAGTATGCATTAAAAGGGATATCTTACAAAAGACCATAAAAAGCAGCTATACTTCAGAAGCAATCGTTGTCGAACATAAGGAGAATCCGAGGCTGTTTTATTTCAGCAATGTGTTTGTTTTACAGGCAAAGCCGGTAAAAATAGCAGAGGACTATTATATTGTAAAATGGAGGGTGGAGCTAACCGCCCGTTTCCCGTCTTATGATGAGCAAAAACAAAGATACGGAGTTTATAAATACTTTCGCACACCTTTTAATACCAATAGTCAGGGACAAATCTTTACTATTGATGACGGGCTGTCGCATTATTTATGCGTAGTGGGGCTGGCAAAAGAATTTATCTATTATGCCGAGTGGATTACCGACCTTTAGGTATGTTTATCCGGAAAGTTTTCATAACTTGTAAATCGCTACTGATTGTTTAGTCAACTATACAGTAAGTGTTTATCAAACTAAACACTTACTGTAAAAGGTATAAATGATCAAAACCGCGCCTTTATAATAAATAGGTTAACTCTATATAATATAAATAATTAAAAAATACACTCTTTTATGATCAGTTGGTATGATATTTGCAGATAATATATAAGTCATACATAGGTAAAAATTTATGTTGGAATCACATGTTAAATACATTGGAGGAATGTATTTAACGTTTATTATGAAAAGAGCATAGATTTTCCGTGTAGACTGCTATAAGTACCTTAAAATTTTAAAAGGAGGAAAAAATGAAGTTTTTAAAAGGCGCTTTAATAGTCCTCGTGGCGTGCATGTTTTTCTTCTGTGAGGGCGCCGGCGGTCCGGGTGAAGTAGAAGTGCTTCACTGGTGGACTTCCGGTGGAGAGGCTGCAGCTGTTGCAGTACTCAAGGAAATGTTGGAAGAAGAAGGGCATACATGGAAAGATTTCGCAGTTGCCGGCGGCGGCGGTGATCAGGCTATGACAGTTCTTAAATCAAGAGCAGTAGCGGGTAATCCCCCGGCAGCAGCTCAGGTTAAAGGTCCGCAGATCCAACTGTGGGGAGATGAAGGGGTTTTAACTAATCTAGATGATGTGGCTCAAGCGGAAAAATGGGATGAGCTTGTCCCTAAAGTTGTGGCCGATATTATGAAGTATCAGGGTCATTGGGTAGCTGTTCCGGTTAACGTGCACAGAATAAACTGGATGTGGTGTAATCCCGAAGTCTTCAAAAAAGCCGGAGCAAAAATTCCCACTACATGGGCAGAGTTTGAAGATGCATGCAAGAAAATACAGGCGGCAGGCATGATTCCCGTGGCCTGGGGTGGACAACCCTGGCAGGAAGCCACTGTATTTGAAATAATCGTGGCCGGTGTGGGCGGTACAGATTTCTACAAAAAAGCTTTGGTAGATGCGGATCCCGCGGCACTGAACAGCCCGACTATGGTCGAAGTTTTAAAAACCTTTAAGATGATCAAGCAGTATACCGATCCGGGTGCACCGGGGAGAGACTGGAACCTGGCAACAGCCATGGTCATCAAAGGCGAAGCTGGCATGCAGTTTATGGGCGACTGGGCCAAAGGCGAGTTTACCGCTGCAGGCAAGGTTCCTAATACTGATTATGTGGCGGCGGTTGCTCCGGGAACAAGCAAACAGTTTATATTCAATATCGACAGTTTTATTATGTTCAAGGTTCAGGCAAAGAACGAAGCAGCTCAAAAAGCCATGGCCCGTCTGATTCTCCAGCCCAAATTCCAGGAGGTCTTTAATATCAATAAAGGCTCCATTCCTGTACGCATGGGCATGCCTGAGGGTCCGTTCGACGCACCTGCTCGTCTGGCTATGAAAGATTTTAGTGAAACGTCCAAAACAGGCGGTTTGATTCCGAGTATGGCGCATGAAATGGCGGTTATGCCCGCTATCAGAGGCGCGATCATGGATGTGGTAACCAATTTTTACAATTCTGATTTGTCGGCTGAAGACGCAGCTGCTCAGCTGGCCGATGCTGTAAAAGCAGCTAAGTAATGTAATTGTGAGATAAGTTTGATTTTGTGATGGATACCGACCTTATAAAAGCCGGTATCCATCTTCATAAAAATTGAGAACAGGAGTGAATATTCATTAGCATAATTGTAACGGCTTGATTAGAATTATACTAATGAGGAATTGTGCTAAACCACAATTGGAGTAAAGGAATGCAGATACCTATGAGAAATAAATTACAGAATCCGGGAATCCTACATCGGATTGAAAATTTTCTTCCCAAACTGGTAGTCATCCCGACAATAGCTGTGGCCGCGGTTTTTATCTACGGTTTCATAGGTTGGACAACCTATATTTCCTTTACCGACTCCAGACTTCTGCCTAAATATGAACTGGTCGGGTTTCATCAATATGTCAGGCTTTTCACTAATTTTAATTTATTTCCACCCGAATCGCGATGGAGTGTGGCTGTTGTCAATCTGTTAATTTTCAGTGTTTTATTTATTGTGCTCTGTATTATTATCGGTTTGTTATTGGCCATCTTCCTTGATCAGCGTATCCGGGGTGAGGGCTTTTTCAGAACAATCTATCTCTACCCCATGGCGCTTTCGTTTATCGTAACCGGGGCGGCCTGGAGATGGATTTTAAATCCCGATTTGGGCATAGAACGGCTTATTCAACAGCTGGGTTTTGGTGATTTTACCTTCCGCTGGCTGGTGGATTCCAACATGGCAATTTATACGATAGTGATTGCCGCTGTCTGGCAGTCCAGCGGCTTTGTTCTGGCGCTCTTTCTGGCCGGTCTGCGCGGTATCGATGATTCGATTATCAAAGCGGCCAAGGTTGACGGGGCCAGTCTGCCGCGAATCTACTTGCGGATTGTAATTCCCAGTCTGCGTCCGGTTTTTTTAAGCGCGGTGATAATTTTATTACATATTTCCATTAAAAGCTTTGACCTGGTAATGGTCTTAACCAGAGGCGGCCCCGGATTTTCTACAGACATGCCGGCGACCTTTATGTATGCTTTTGCTTTTAACCGCGGCAGTCTGGCGTTTGGAGCTGCCAGTGCCGTGATCATGTTTTTAGCGGTTATGGCCATTATTATTCCCTATCTATATTCTGAGCTGAGGGGTACACGCAATGCGAGGTAGAGAACCAGTAATGGTCGGCGAACGCAGTACCGGAGCGGTCATTGGCAGAATTATTGTATATTCCATCTTAATTGTGGCGGCGCTTTATTTCCTGATACCATTTTTTGTCATGGCCATGACGTCGCTTAAAACCATGAATGATATCCGCACCGGAAACTTAATCTCTTTTCCCCGTGAGTTTACCTTGGACGCCTGGGGCAAGGCCTGGAGTAGTGCCTGTACCGGTATCAACTGTGAAGGAGTAAAAGGCTATTTTTTGAATTCCGTGCAGATGGTTATTCCGGCGGTGATAATCTCGACTCTCATCGGCGCGGTAAACGGTTATGTGTTTTCCAAATGGCGCTTTAAAGGAAGCGAGACCATTTTTAGCTTTTTACTGCTTGGATGCTTTATTCCGTTTCAGATCATACTGCTGCCCATGTCGCAGACATTAGGTGTACTCCGGATAGGACAAAGCATTTTCGGTTTGATTTTTGTCCATATCGTATATGGGCTCCCGTTTACATCACTGTTTTTCCGTAATTTTTATGTGACGATTCCGGATGAAATAATAAAAGCCGCTAAAATTGACGGCGCAGGTTTTTTTAAAATATTCTGGAAGATCATTTTACCGGTTTCTCTGCCTATCTTTGTGGTAGCCATTATCTGGCAGACAACCCAAATCTGGAACGACTTCCTGTTCGGAGTGGCGTTTTCGGGAAGCGATAGTCAGCCCATTACGGTAGCGCTTAATAATCTGGTAAATACCAGTACGGGTGTAAAAGAATATAATGTGGATATGGCGGCCGCGATTATCGCGGGTCTGCCCACCCTGATAGTGTATATTGTCGCAGGTAAATACTTTTTACGCGGACTTACCGCAGGAGCGGTCAAAGGGTAATGAAAGGAATTTTAATTTTTATTAGTTTAAGGAATTATAGTTATGGCATCTTTAACGATTAGTGAAATCAGAAAATGGTTCGGCACCAATGAGGTCTTAAAAGGAGTATCCCTTGCGGTGGAAGCCGGTGAATTCCTGGTGCTTGTGGGGCCGTCGGGGTGTGGAAAATCCACCTTATTGAATTTGATCGCGGGATTGGAAACAATTACCAGCGGTGAAATTAAAATCGGGGATCGCGTAGTCAATAACGTAAAGCCCAAAGACCGTGATATAGCCATGGTGTTTCAGTCTTACGCGCTTTACCCGAGTATGAATGTGAGGAAGAACCTGGCCTTCGGCCTTGAAACAAGAGGTATTCACAAGGACCAGATCGAAAAAACCGTGAAAAGGGTCGCCGCTATGCTGCAGATCAGCGAGCTTCTTGATCGCAAACCGTCACAGCTTTCTGGCGGTCAGCGTCAGCGGGTAGCCATGGGAAGAGCGCTTGCCAGAGATCCCGTTATCTTTCTGTTTGATGAGCCGCTCAGCAATCTGGACGCCAAGCTGCGGGTGGAGATGCGCACGGAAATAAAGGAGCTGCATCAGCGGATAAAGACAACTATTGTGTATGTTACTCATGACCAGATTGAAGCCATGACCCTGGCCGACCGGATCGCTGTTATGAAAGACGGGATTATTCATCAGTTTGATACGCCGCAGCAGCTTTACGATAATCCCTCCAACATATTTGTAGCAGGCTTTATCGGTTCTCCTTCGATGAACTTTATCAAGTGCAAACTGGTTAAGAAAGCTAAAGAGCTTTCGGTAGTTTTAGAAAATAGAAAAGGGGACTCTTTTTTATTGCCCGTGGGAAAAGCGGACAAGAGTCTGGAAAAATGGATTGACGGTGATGTAATTCTAGGCATTCGACCGGAGCGGATTGCCACAGGATTTCATGAACAGGAAGGTAATCCCCAGATTCATGAGATTGAATGTGCTGTGGAGGTGCTTGAACCCACCGGTCCAGATACACTGGTCTTTGTGAATATAAACGGAGGCAAGGTCACCTGCCGGGTAAGTCCGCACGCCGCTAAACTACCGGGAGAATCTATGAAGCTGATGATTGATATGTCAAAAGCACTGTTATTTGATCCTGAAACACAAAACCGCATAGGCAGATAACAATGCATTTACACATAGATTTTTACAGGATTTGGGGATATATTTTATATGGAGCCTTCCCACTCTGTTAGAGGGGGATGATAGCCTCCTTTATTATGTTATAGCCCGGATTAACGTTTCATTAGAATCCGGGCTTTTTTTTAATTTTTTTTCTTGATCATTTCATTTTTACGGTTAATAATCAGCATATATATAAAGGGAAATTCTATGTATAACAAAATTGTTACGGCCCGGGATGAGCTGGTTCGCATCGGTAGTCTGCTGCTTCAAAATATGTATCATGAAAATTTCATAACTCTTTTTGTGGATAACAGCTTTGATATCAGTTTATCCGATTTGGCGTGTTTATATCTTTATAATCCGGTAATCCCAAATCAAAATGAGCTTGTCTTGCATTACAGCAGAGGGAATTGCATGGCAGTTAAAAGCATACCTTCGGATAGCGAGCTTGTGGTTTTCCTAAACGAGAGTAAAGAAGCGGTAATTCTTTCAAGAGCCGGTACCGCTTGTTTTTCCGAGCTCCTGCTTTGTCAGGAGATGCAAAGCGGAATTGCCCTGAATATCGGGTTAGAATCACAACAGTTTGGCGTTTTTATTCTCAATTCACTGCATGCCAACCACTACACTCAAGAACAATTTGAGTTTCTTAACAAACTCTGTACGCTGGCAGGTGGGATGTTCAATTATTGGCTGCAGCGTAAAAAAATCAAAAACAAAGGGATACGCTATGAATGAAATTTTTGAGTTTATCCGCTCGCTGCCGCCGCTTCTGCTTTTTTTAGGCGGGGGATCCGTTTTTTTTATCATAATTTTTTGCTTGTGGCGGGTTATAGCGTTTAAGAGAATTAAAAAAATACTGAAATCCTTTAATAAAGATCCGGATCTGACTAAGACAGTGCTTCTTAATAAGTACGGGGCCGGCGCATTATTGCGCAGATCCAGCATTATTGAGCAGCAGGCCCGAATTTTGGGATTGAAGCTGATCCGATTGATAGGTATGGACACCCTTTGGATCGGGCAGCTTTTAAAGAAGAAAACCAGGAAGCATCTGCTGCGCGTATTGGAATTTGCGCCTGATAAAGGTCTTTTCAGCTGTTTTTTTGTTTGTCTAAAAAAAAGATATCTTTTTATCTATTTTAAGAAATGGCTGGAAAAAAGTACAGGTGGTGGGCTGAAGCTTGGTAATATAGCGCACTCCTGCCGGGGGGAAAGATTTGACGGCAAGGCAGGGCTGGCATTGTGTAATGACAAGGTGGATGAACTGAGGGAATTAACCGGTGATGTTGAATGGAACGTGCGCTATTTTGCGATCAACATGCTGCTGCATGAAAAAAGTATACGGGTTTTACGGGCTTTATGGGATTCCCTGACAGATCCGCAGCCTTTAATTCGAGAGATTGTAATAACTCATTTCAAACCCCAAGAAAAAGAAAAATTTTATAATGTATTGTTTCAAACCGTTTGTGATGATCCGGTCTACCAGGTACGTGCCCGGGCTTGGGATAGGATACAGAAGGAATACCGTGATCTATATCATCTTGAACCGAGAAATTTCTCTGCCGAGCAGGCTTTTCATATTTTAGAATTATTGAGGCCCGATAACAAGCAGGAGCAAAACTTTGCACTTACCTTTCTTGATCATTCCAACCTTGAGCTGCGATTTGCTGCCGCGCAGTATCTGGAAAAGTGCGGAATATTAAACAAACTTTTTTTAGAGGTTGATTTCAGTGATATGCAGATTTTTGAACGTAATTTCAGTCTCTTAAAGAAGGCGAGTGAGGTAAATGTTACTTCGTTCTTAGCTTGTATTGCCAATACCCAAAACAGAGCCAGCTTGACGATCGCTTCTTCCATTCTTGTCGAAACAGGTGACGTGGACTTCATCAGTATTTTGACCAGAAAAGTATTTGCGATCTATGACGGCGGTAAGGAAATGGAACAGCTTTACCGCGCAACAGTTCGTTGTGTTGCCGAACGCGGAACCGAAGAAGCCCTGTTTTTCTATAAATATGAATTGGAAAAGCGCCGGATGCAAAAACAGGTGATGTCTATTCTATTGCAGATGGTACCGGCGCGGGCGGGATTTATTCTGTATGATATTCTTTTTGCCTATTTTCTGCAGCCGTTTTTTGAACCCAAAGAACAGCTGCGTATGGCCCTGAAAAAAATGCCCGTGCCCAAAGTGCTTTCCAGATGTCTTGAAATAATCAGAGCGAAACAGGGGAGATATCAACATATCATTCGCATAGAGGCTTTGAAGCTTTTGGGTGAGCTTAATTTGCATTATTGTCTGGAGATTGTACTGGAGCATCTGCCGCAGCTGCCTTTGGCAGAAGCCAGAACCTACTCCGCGGTTTTCTCCCAGTATCCCAGGGAGCTGGTTGCGGCCAAAATAAAAAAACTTTTTAATACTAACGATAACCGGCTGCGGGCCGCGCTTGTCACAATCCTTCCGCAGATCGGGCATAAGGAGTTGCAGCAGTTGGTAAGAGATTCTTTGACGGATATGGATCCCGATGTTCGTATTGCCAGTGTCTGGGCTTTGGTTGAATTTGATGATCTTAAAGCACTCAATGCGGCCTTTGAAATATTGCGCGATCCCGTAAAACGGGTACGTGAGCAGGCCGCTGAAGCATTCGGTAAAGCAGGATCCAATGCGAATTTAGACCGGCTTAAAAATATTGTTCTTGATGCTGATGAAGCAGCTGATGTAAAGCTGGCCGCTATTAAAGGACTCGCTTGTTCCGGGGCGTTAAAAGCAATTGATGTGCTCCTGTCGCTGCTTGATAAATGTGATGATTATACCAAACAGATAATTCAGGCGCTCTCAGCTAAAAAACAAACAGAAGAGCTTATGCATTTAATAGAAGGTTTTAGAAACGGCAGCCCGAAACAGAGACAAGGTGTAATAGCCGTTATTGAGCAAAGCGGGCAGGCGGTGGAAGAGCCCATGCTGGAGTTGCTTAAGCAGAGTACACATTCGTTAAAACCCTATATAGCCGAGCTGTTGGAAAACACGGGTTTGATTGAAAGTACGATACGCAAATTAAAAGACAGGAATCCGAATATACGACAGCACGCAGCGGATATTCTATCATTAATTGGTACTCATAAAGCGTACCGCGGACTTGTATTTGCGGCCCGTGATCCGCATGAAGAGGTTCGTGTGGCTGTCGTCAAGGCGCTTGAGAGATTAAACAGCGAAGAGGGTAAGCTGATTTTAAAGGAGTTAAGGCAGGATCCTGATAAGAAGGTTCGCAGATATACTGTTTGGGCCTTGGAGAAACTTAAAATTAAAGTATGAGCAAGTACCTTGACCGGGCGGGAGTAATAAATTATATTCCAAGCAATATCTAAAAAATAAAATAATTCTTGGAAAATAGGAGATAATTATGAATGCAATAATCCGTTCAGTAGGAGCTTACGTACCAAAAAAACGCATGTCGAATGATGATGTAGCCAAAATGGTAGATACATCGGATGAATGGATTTTGTCTCATACAGGAATAAAAAACAGACATATAGCGGCTGAGGACGAAGCAACCTCCGATCTGGCTTATAAAGCCGCTGACGTGGCCCTTAAGCGGGCGGACTTGACGTCCGCGGATATTGATCTCATACTCGTTGCCACATGTACTCCCGATTATGTGGGTTTCCCGTCCACCGCGTGCATTGTACAGGACAAATTGAAAGCTCATCATGCCGGCTGTCTGGATATTTCAGCTGCCTGTACGGGCTTCATTTACGGATTGGAGATAGCTAAGAACTTTGTTTTAACGGGAGCAGGCAAAAATATTCTGGTAATCGGCGCTGAACTACTGAGTCGGACAGTAGATTGGTCCGACAGAAATACCTGTGTGCTGTTTGGCGACGGTGCCGGTGCCGCTGTTATAACCACGGGGAATGCCAAGAGCAATGGAATAATAAATTCGGTCCTGCAGGCTGAAGGACAAGGCGCCGATCTGTTAAAAAGGCCGGTCGGCGGCACCCGTACTCCGTTTATAGAAGGAAAGCATAAAGAAAGTGATCTCATGACAAAAATGGCCGGGCAGGAAGTATATCACTTTGCGATCAGGGTCATAATAGCCACAATAAAAAAATTATTAAACGTTAATGGTCTCACCATGGATGATTTAGCCTATATTATACCCCATCAGGCTAATATAAGAATTATTCAGGCCGCCTGTAAACGGGCCAAACTGCCTTTGGATAAATTTTATCTGAATATAGATGAATACGCTAATACATCCGCCGCGTCAATTCCAATCGCGCTAAACGAAATGCATGAGAAAAAAATGCTCAAAACAGGAGATCTCGTTCTTACCGTAGGTTTCGGTGGCGGACTAACATACGGCGGAAACCTCATTCAATGGGCATAGTCAGCTCGGAGCCTCAAGAATAAAAGACTTGAAAATTAAGAAGAAGTCATTATAGTTTGGAAGTAGGAGGAAACAATGAGTGTAAACAATACTTCCGTAAGAGACGGCTATATTGAATTGAAATTCGGACCGCGCTGGAAATATATTGCCTGTGTACGCGGATTTATTCAGAATTTCCTGGCTATTAGTATTGTCGATCAAAGTAAAGCTGATAAAATTGCCATGGCGGCAAGTGAGTTGTTGGAAAATGCGGTTAAATATGCATCAAAAGACGATACTCATATTGTGATCAAAGTATCTCCCGCCACGGAACAAATACAAATACTGGTGGTTAACACGGCAGATCAAGAGTCAATAGATACCTTGTTAACAATCTATAAAAAAATCTCCGAAGGCGATGCTTTACAGGTTTATGTAACCCAGATGAAGGAAGCGGCATTGCGCAGCGACGGGAAAAGCCATTTGGGATTGGCACGTATTCGGTATGAAACCGGCGGTGATTTAAAGGTCGATGTCCATAACAGGGAGGTACAGGTTTCAATTGCGATCGGATAACTTACAGATTTTTCATTATTATGGGTGTAAGGAGTAGAAGATGAATAGATTAAATATCGAGAAAATACACGAAGACCGGATGGAAGTAGAGGTTTTTGATGAGAATTCAAATATTTGCGTGAGGTTTAAGGGTGATATTGATATGGAGGATCCGGGAGTATTCTTAGATCCTTTTTTTAACCAGCTGCATGAAGGAATGATTGCCCAGAAAATTAAAGAGGTTAAAGCGGATTTTAAAGAGCTTAACTTCCTCAATTCAAGCGGAATTAAAGCAGTGGCCAAATGGATTATGAAACTGACTGAATTGTCTGATGCTGAGAAATATACAATCCGCATTCTTTATAACAGAGATATCACCTGGCAGGTGACGAGCCTGCCGACCCTCAATTTTTTGGTACCGGGGGTGGTTAAGGTTGAATAAAAAAAATGGATATTTTTACTTATATTAACCTGGGAAGCTTTTTCCCGATAATAATTTTTACGCTTGTGCTGTGGAGTGATATAAGAAACAAACCGCAGTTTGGGAAAAGACCCCGCTACCTTTTATTTTCACTAATAGTGTTCTGTGCTATCGCCGTATTTTTAATTCAATATAAAATATTATATTCATTTTGGAAACCGGAGCTCTCTTTTCCTTTGTTTTCGGTGATATTTCCTTTTTATATTTTTACTTTCTTTGTTTTGGAATATTCAATCCATCGTCAAAGAATTATAAAGAGTCATGCATGGGAGGATTTTAAGAAAAATCTTAGAACCACCATCCGCTATTGGCTGATTATTTTGGGCATTGCCGTCTGTTCATTTTTTTTATTCTATTTATATACGCTGAAGCTGTTCGACGGCTCAATTGCCTCCGCTGTTTACAGATCTGAAACCTTTGCCACCTTGCGGGAACAGGGATTGGCCGGCAGAGAGGATTTAAAAACACTTACTCTTATATTATGTCTTGCATATGCTGTCGTCAGCTTTTTGTTGTTATTGAAATACCGAAAAAAAGTTTTTGAACTTCGGGGAGGCATAATTCGGACAAATAATTTTACTTTTAGCATGTCTCTTTTGGTGCTTGTACTTCAAGTTGGTTATTTTCTTTTCTTCGATGGATTTGTAAAGCCTTTGCACTCTGAAATATTTTTCCTGTTAACGGTTGCCTACGCGATTCGTGTATTTATGGAATATTTTTATCAGCGAACTTTGAATTTGGAGCGGACAATTATTCAGCAGGAGCAGTCTGTTTTACTTATGAATGAGCTGGTCAGCCAGGAGGCAAGCAGTCCGCTGGAAGAAGATGTGGATACCCTGAAAAGTACAATTACAGAGGAGCTTGATCGGGTAAAGCGCTCTTTGCCCATACATGAATACGCTATCTCCGGATCCATGCTTTATTCTTTGGAAGGAGATATTCTAAAGGTAATCTCTCCCAAGCTGATAAATGGATTTTGTACACCCATTTTAAAAACGCAGACCATCAAGCTTTTAAAAAACAAGAAACAAATTTCAGACAGTATTTTAAAAACGGTTTATGATATCAGAAAAATAAGCTCTTTGCCGCTGCAGGATCTTACGGATTGGGGTGAGCAGATAATTAAACAAATTCTGGAATCCAAAGAGCCGATTGTCATCAATCAGATTCCTGAGGAACTAAAAGGACTGCAGCGCCTGATCGCGGTTAATCCGATTTTCGATAAAGAAAAGCTTATAGGTCTGTTTATTGTATTTAAGGATTCATTTGACAAGCTGTTTCCGGAAGAAGAAAATACGATTAACTGGCTTATCGGGAATTTAAAGATAATACTTTCTATTATTACCGGTAAGAGAATTCAAAGAGAAAGAAACAGATTGAGTAATGAAATGAATATTGCTAAAAATATTCAGACTTCTATTCTCCCTAAAGATGTTGAGATTCCCGGTTATGAAGTGGCCACAAACATGGTAACCGCTACCGAAGTGGGCGGAGACGTGTATGATTACTTCTGTACTACTCTGGGTAACTATATCGGGATTGGTGATGTAAGCGGTCACGGTCTGCCTGCCGGCATTATGTCCTTGATCCAGCTTGTTGCTTTTGAGGCTGTGGTAATGACTGTTGATAATCTATCCAGGCAGATTAAACCCTATGTGCTCTATGATATTGTCAATAAACTGCTCTGTAAGATTAATCGGGATCGCATAGGCAGCGACAAGTTCATGACTCAAAACTATTTTATCGAAAAAAACGGCACATTTACTTATGCCGGTGCTCATGAGATCGCATTACTTTATAGAAAACAACAGGACAATGTAATAGAGTTGAAGGACCTTTCTCGGAAGGCCGCTTTTATGGGAATTACGGAAAAAGCTACTGCCAAAGCCTCGGCCGGAAATTTTAAGATGCGAAAGCATGATGTTTTATTGCTTTACACGGATGGTGCAATCCAGGCCAAAGATAATTACGGTAATCAGTTTGGAATTGCAAAGTTAAAAAAGATACTAAAATCTAATTCAGGAATGGACTTAAACAAACTCATCGACAAAATAATGAAGCAGATATATAATCACGCGCTTAATGGTGATTTGAAAAAATACTGCGGGAATTATGCGGACGACGTGTCTCTGTTTATGATAAGGAAGAAATAGCAACATAAGGATTATTTTTCGCGGTAGATATATTCAAACAGCATACGGCGCGAAAGATCCGCGCACTGAGCTTGGAGTGAATCTTGTTTGCTTGTCAGTATTCCGCTGCGTACAAGCTTGTTGGTGGCTTTATCAATCAGCTGAAAGGAAAACTGCCGGTTTATATCCCATTTTATGTAAAGCTGGTACTGAAAACCTGTGTTCTCGTCATCCTTTGCCAGTTCGGAACCCGCTTTTTTCAGCATGTTGATGAAATGCGCTCGGGCCTGCTTTTCTATTGAACTGTCATCGATTTCCAGAAAAAGTTCTACGGGAAGTCCCAATCCGTATTGAATAAGACCGCCGGGATTAATTCCGTAAAGACGGTTGAGTGCCAGACGCCGTTTCTTGATTTTTCCCTGCTGCTCCAAAAAGGGAATAAGATTTTGTAAACCATGACAGATTTTATCCTTTTGCCAGTAACTGTCCAAAAGCGTGAGTGCCTGTTCAAGCAGATCGGGAGATGACAAAATCAGGCCCTGCAACAATGTATAAGACGGTATGGCTTTGGGGATAAGCAGGGTTTCAATATTTTTTGCCCGCAGGCAGTATTTTAATGCCACATCCTTGTAGTCCGTATTGGCCTCCATTAATTCCAGGTATCCGTTTAGATGATTGTCGGCTTCAAGATATGCCCTGCCTGTATTGATTGCAGCCAGTTTATACTTTTCTTTGTAATACCAGGCCTGGATGCGGTAAATAATGGATTGAATTATTCCTCCCACCTCCTCGATAAGGCCTGCCCGTGGTGTGTGCCATTCCAGCTGGGCCAGCCCCGTATAAATTTCCGCGGCAAGTTTATATAGTCTTTCATAATACTCATTCGTATTGGTACTGTAATAGAGCATCCAGGACAAGTCTCTCTGGTCCAGAATAGCGGTTATACGCTCCCGGGCAGTTAAAAGATTGCCGAAATCCTTATCCAGTTCGGCAAGGTTGATTTTTGAATACGGCGCGTCGTCATAGAACGCCGCATTTTCATATTCACGCTTCGCCCCCTGAAAGTCCATCTGCATATGCAGGAGGCTTCCTTTCATCCGTCTGCCCGATGCCCGCTCCTGCAGATCAATGGCGTTTTGCGCGGCCGTAAAAGCTGCCGCGTAATTATAAAATATTTTCTCTATAATTGAGAGGTTATAATAGTAGATAGCTGCTGAGCCCGGCGCATTGTCGGCCAATGAAAGCTTAATTGCTTCCTGGTAATAATATTTTGCTTTTTCGTATTCATAGAGGTCGGCGTAGACGGAAGCCAGTGTGCCGGCCAAGCGCCCCTGTAATCCAAAGCGCTCTATGGCTTTGAGCAACAACTCTTCTGCATTTTTCAGTTGATATATCTTTTGATAAACCCAGCCCATCCAGTCGATGGTTTCAACATCCGCAGGATCCAATGCCAGGACTTTTTCATAATAGGTCAAGGCCTCTTCTTCCTGATTTAAAAGGCCGTAGCAGAAAGCAATTTGATTTAAAATATAGGTGTCCGCGGGAATTTTGGTTTCCGCTTCCTGATACTCGGTAAGCGCGTTGGAGTACAGCTCTTTTCTGTAATATAAATCGGCAAGCATAATGTTGAACAGCGTGGTATCCGGATAAAGGGCTTTTGCCTGTTCCAATAATGATAAAGCTTGGGTATAGTTTTCGGCGCTCAGTGCGTCCTGTGTCTGCCTGTAGTACCAGTCTTCGGATTTAAGCTCATCGGATAATACCGGAATTAATATAACGAACAATAAGCACATTGCTGCGGCGGATATGATAAGCGAATATTTTTGTTTGTTATGAATCATAATTTATTTCTCCATAGGAAACGGGGATTGAGAATGGCCAGCACGCGAAGCAGGATATTTGTATGGTTTCTGTAGGACGTAATAAATTCTTTATAGCATGCTTTGGCTTTTGAAAAGTCCTTGGCATTAAAGCCCGAACTAAAAACAGCTTTAAGATAATACTCACTGAAGCCGAGGAACTTTAATTTTTTCTCCTTTTGCAGGCGCTTCGCGTATTCAAGCAGGGACTCCTCCTTCACGCGTACCCAGGCCCTTCCGTAAACCAGATTCACGCTCCAGGCGTAGAGGTTTTTTATCTTTTTGGTTTTTTTTCTGATAATGAGAAATAAGATATAGGGAAAGTATTTAAACAGGAGCACAATAATTATATATACCGCAGGAAAGAAGAAATACCAGTAAGAGAAGATAATTTTTATACCCCGTAAAAAGGTTTTGCCTAAGCGCTCAAGGTTGGTTTCATCCTCCGTCCGCTTAGTTGTACTCTCGCTCAGATTTTTCTGGTTTTTAAGTATCTCTTCGATTAACCTTCTAAGATCGGCTTCGTCGCCCGTCCGTCCGAGGAAAATATCAAAGTCCTCCCCGGGAGCAAGGGTGGTGGACGTGGGATCGAACTCAATCCAGCCGAACTGATTAAAATAGACCTCTACCCATGCATGTGCCTGATATGCCCTCACCTCATAAAAGTTGAGCAGCTCTCCCGAATGATAAAATTGAGGTACTTCACTATACGGTCCCACATAAAAACCAACGACAACGCGCGCGGGTATATCGATACTGCGGCAGAGGAGTGCCATGGCAAAAGCAAAGTAGGAGCAGTAACCCTTTTTTACCTGGAATAAGAAATGGTGCAGCTGGTTCTCTCCTGAAGAGATGCCCGGCTTGAGGGAGTAATAGTAGTTGTGCTTTAAATACTCATAGATTGTGATGACTTTTTCATAATACCCTTCCGTATTATCTGTAAGTGTTCGCGCCAAATCCTGGATTTGTTCATCTTGCCCATACTCCGTATAATGATCCAGCTGTTCTTTATCCATTTCAGCCCGGCGAATACGCTGGAGGCTGCTGTAGGTAAAGCGGCGTATCAGGGAGTTCCAGAGGCTAAGGGTTCCGGGATGTAGTGGGATATCATATTTATCCCATACTTTTGAAATTACACGGTATACGCGGGTAAATGAAGAACCCTGCCAGTTTTTATACGGAATTGATGTAACCGGATAGTTAAGCGCAATCAGCGCAGACGTATCGAAATTTACAAGATAATACTCCTGAAGCTGTCTTGTGCGCGCTTTAAAACCCGGATCGGGGAAATCAAAGGCATAGTCCGGTAAAAATACATTCTGCTCTTCTTGCGGCGGTTTCTCTTCACGAAAGAAACCTCGCTTTGGATCATATGCGGAAAGGATATAGCGGCGTAAAAGATACTTTTGTTTGGAACCGTCGGTGCGCATAAGCAGCACCAGATCGTCGGAAAGTTCTATTTCACTTTGCAGCTGTACATACGGTGAAAGATCAAACTGGAATAATGTCGGTTTCATGAGGCCGCTAAAGCCTTTTGCGGACTGCTCGTGATAGTCCTGCAGCACGAGGTAAAAAACAATAAACAGCGGAATCACAAGTAAAGCACAGTAACCAAGAGTCACAAGCAGTTTTTTACCGCCGCCTTGCGTCCTTTCCTTGATAAAACCGGCCGTCAGCAGTACAAATATTTCACAAAGTACAAACACCAGAAGGGCTAAAGCAAAATAGGAAGGATGCGGATACAGACTTATATGGTAGAATGCCTGGTTCCAAAAGATGAAAATGAGGAATACGGTGTTAAGCAGAACCTCAATCGGGACAAAGTGTGAATAGCGGCGGGCTAAAAAATTAAAAAGCCATACAACGGCGTATACTGCTAAAAAGGGAAAAAAATCTTTATCAAAAAATAAAAATAACAGGTCCGTTTCATGCCCGGGGATCAGAGCTTGAATTCCGTAAAACATAAAAAAGGCGAGCATTCTTAAAAAAAAAGGCAGAACAAGCGCGATTATTGAAGCTGTCCAAAAGCGTAGTTTGAGATTTTCCAAAAACACGGCTGTGAGCGCCGTAAGCACAAAAGCAACAGACAGGTAGAGAGGATTTAAGATGTCGCTTACGTGTAGAAATGCGTTGAGCATGAGAAAGTAAAGCGCGGCGTTGCGGAGTATAAAAAGCAGAATGCTGTTTTGTGTCTTATACCTGGTAGACATGATTTATTCTCCAAGGCGCGCCGCGGAATTTTCCCGCTTCAGTACGGTATAATTTAAAGAACCAGTCCTGATCAAAATTTACCGAAAGCTGCCTGTGTTTGCTTCGATCGCTTAAGAACAGGAGATGCTTGAGAGTGAGTTCGGGCACAGCGGGCTGGGCCTGCTGCCAGGAAGGGAAAAACAAGCTTAGCTTTAATCCTGTTTTTTTTAACTGTCTTACCAGAGGCTCCAATCCCAGAGAACCGGGAGAGGAAAAAACAAACGCATACAGGTTTTTATACGGTGGCAAAGGTATTGTGTGGTACGTCTTCTGCCACCGGATGCGCGACAGCCGGTTAAGCAGAAGCTCTCGTTTTTCAGCACTCAAGGCTTCCGCCTTTTTATAACCCGGGACCAACAGCCATATGTCCACTCCCCGGTTAAGCAGAGAAAGCAGCAACGATCCGGCATGTTCAACCAGTATGTCTAGATAAGCGTTCCGGACTGCGTCCGGAACAAACGGTGAATGGGTGGGATCGATTATAAAAAGCAGTTTGGCTTCCGGCAGCGTTGTCTCTTCCCCAATGCGTAAAAAGAGCTCGCTTAAACGGGCATACGCCTTCCAGTTAATTTTACGTACATCATCACCCGGATAGTACTTTCTTATTTCCAACAGCTCCTCGCTTGTTTTTTTTCTGGGTGAGTATTCGATATCGGCTCCTGAAACTTCAAGTTTAAGCGGCGTGTGTGAAGAGGAAATCAACACGGGATAGACATTGAGCTGTACTTTAAGGGGCAGGTTTATCACGGATTTTGTTAAACCCAGGTAATCCTTGATCAGGATGTAACAGGCCCCGGTATTATATTCCCCCCGCAGGGAGGCGGCAAAGGTAATAATCCGGGAAGTTTCCCCGGCGGACAGCATGGTTTCTATGTTACAGGAAGCATAATCCTGCCATACCATTTTTAATGAAAAACGGGTAAGAAATCCGGGGAGCATAAATGAAGGCAGCTTCAGTGTAAGGTAAGCCTGCGCATCCTCTCCCGGATAAATGCCGTGATCCGGGAGTTTTATGTTTATACAGTCGGGCTGTCTTGCCAGATAGCGTTTGATTATTATACGCAGCAGATTGTTTCCCAACCACGTATAGCCGGTAACAAGAAAAAAGCCGCTCGCCCACAGCAGGGCGGCCAGGTCGACTCTCAAGATTCCTGCCGCCAAGACAAAAACAGAAAAGAGAAAAAACACGGTTCCCTGAATAGAAAAACAGAAAATATTACGTGCTAATGATTTTAAACCCTTCACCTTGTTTCTCTTTTATAGTATTTATTCCTGGTAATTTATTTTTTTAAGTTCAGCTAAGGCAAGCTCTCTTAAGAATTCATGCGGATTTATGTGTATATCTTTAAATTTAAGCCTGTGTCCGATTACCAAAGGCGCGAGATCTATAATATCCTGGTCGATCACATATGTTCTGTTCTTAAGCAAAGCCCGTACCCGGCATGCTTTTAAAAGCATGAGACTGCAGCGCGGTGAAGCGCCCAGTTCAACACCGCGGTGTTTGCGGGTGAGCGCGATGATTCGTACAATGGTCCTTACCAGCCTTTCATCACATTCGATTTTTTCGCAGAACTCACGTGCCCTTAAAAGCTCATCGCTGCCGCATACCGGATGTACGCCGGGCATTATTTTATGAGCCGGATCATCGTGTACTATGCCGATTTCAATGTCCTCGTCGGGATAACCGATCGTGATTTTCATAAAAAAGCGGTCGATCTGGGCCACAGGCAAAGGGTAGGTTCCTTCCAGCTCCAATGGATTCTGGGTGGCGATAACAAAAAAAAGTTTATCCATGGCATATGTCTTATTACCCACGGTTACCTGGTTTTCCGCCATCACCTCAAGCAGAGCGGACTGTACCTTTGGTGTTGTTCTGTTTATTTCATCGACCAGCAGGATATTGGCAAATACCGGCCCCTGTTTAAAAATAAAGGTTTTGTGATCAGGATCGTAAATATCAACTCCGGTTATATCATAAGGAAGCAGATCCGGAGTGCATTGAATGCGCTTAAACTCAATGGATTTCTTTTGTTTTTTCCCGCTTATGAGTCTGGCCAAGGTTTTAGCCAAGGTTGTCTTGCCCAGACCGGGAACATCCTCAATCAGAAGATGGCCGCCGGCTACAAGTGTTGTTACAACATGTTCCAGCACCTGGTGTTTACCGCGAATTACCCGCTCCAAGGCTTTAATCAGTTCCAGCATCAGTGATCTGTGCATGCTGAACTGAGAGGATTTAATAGAAAGCGATTTCTGCGCTTTATTTTTCTGTTTGTCGCCGTGGTTTTGCATATGCTAAGAACATACTATGTTATCTGTTTTTTATCAATCAAGGGTAACTTGAAAAAATATATTACCTAACATATATTATACGATAATTATGAAAAAGTTTTCCATAAACGCGGAACATGTGAATAAAAGCATCCGCCTTACTCAGGATATCATCGATACATGCGGCCCCCGCCTGGCGGGAAGTGATGCCTGTAAGGAGTCGGCTAAAATTATTCATGCGGAGTTGGGAAAATACTGTGATACGGTTCACTTTCATAGATTTCACTTTCATCCCCGAGCGTTTTTCGGGCATCTGGAACTGGTACCCATTCTTTATATTCTTTCAACCTTTTTATTGCTTTTTAATGTTTTTTATGCGGCCTGGATAGGATTTATACTGCTGGTGTTTGTATTTGCCATACAATTTGTGTTTTACAAGCGCTTTCTTGATCCGCTTTATACAAAAGCCGAAGGCATTAATGTGATCGGCGCAATCGAGCCGGTAGACGAGGTTAAGCAGCAGATAATCATAAGCGGACATCACGACAGCGCCCGTATTTTCCGTCTGCTTGCGTTTAACGGCCAGCTCTATGTTGTCACTATCAGCTGTGCTGTTATTACAGGTGTAATGGCGGCGGCCGCTTTAACCTTTATCGTGGCGGTTCACATTATGAGCGGACGTGTTCCCGGTTTTGCCGAAATATTACATTACCTGGTTCCGATCGGCGCTGTCTTTTATATCCCGCTTTTTTTCTTCTTAAGTTCCGAGGTTACCGAAGGTGCGGGCGACAATTTGATTTCTTCCTGTATGCTGGTAACCCTGGCCGAAATTTTTTCCAGGTTAAAAAAATCCAGTAAACTCAGGCTTAACCATACCCGCTTAAGGTTTATCAGTTTTGACGCGGAAGAATCGGGAGTGAGGGGCTCCAAAATCTATACCCGAACCTATAAAAAGGAGTTGCAAAGAATACCCACATATAATTTAAACGTGGACTCGATATTTGACGTGAACCAGATAAAGTTTCTCACCTGGGATATTAACGGTACGGTTAGGCTTTCCAAAAAAATGGCCAAGGAATGTGTGGAAGTTGCCAATAACGAGGGGTATAATGCTCGTCTGTTCAGGTTGATTTTGGGGATGGGAGGCACTGATGCCGCTGAAATGGCTCGTATCGGTGTGCACGCCACATCGCTCGTGGCCATGCGCACGGATTTCTTTCAAAAAAAGGTTGTTTATCATACTCCTGAGGATACCCCAAAAAACCTGGACCGCAAAGCCGTAAAGGCGGTTTTAAAGATCGTGTCTTCATATATATTTAAAAAAGAGCGGGAGGTTGATGAAAAAAAACGTCCCCCCATAACACTTAAGAACTTAGTGAAGTTACTCTTTTGGCGGTTTGCTTCAAAAAAAGCCACCACATATGGTGGTGGTATATGGATAAGAAAAAGGTAAGGTGCACTTGACATTTTTTTGGCATAAAAGTAGGTTGTGCTATTATAATAATATTTTTTTTTGCGGTAAACCGTAATTCTATGATAAGGAGTATCAACACATGATCGGATGTCATTTGGGAAGAAATTTCCAGGTTACCGTTGCCGGCGGTTCGTATCAGGAGGGTTTATCCGCTACACTGCAGGGTGTGCCTGCGGGTATGCTTATAACGGAACAGGAAATCTACGGTGATCTTTTATTGAGAAAACCGGGGGCCGATGAACTTTCTTCTCCGCGCAAGGAACCGGATCTGCCGGTTATCTATTGCGGGGTGAACGCGGCCGATACGGTTGAGAACGCGGGTAACAAGAATCATACAAACGGAACTCCGCTGGTGATTTTGATACCGAATCTGGACAGGCATTTTATTCATATCAAGCAGTATCAGGACACCAACAGAACACCGCGGCCGGGTCACGCTTCGTACGCGTCATTCATGAAATACGGTCCGGCTGACGACGCGATCGGTGCCGGTATATTCAGCGGGAGATATACAAACACTATTGTGGCGGCGGGGTACGTAGCAAAAAAGATCTTAAAGCTGTGCGGTATTGAGGTGTTTTCGTATGTAAAAGAAGCCGCGGGTGTGAAAGCCGGTCAGGTGGACAGCGCGATTGCCTTAAAACGCTGTAATTCTTTTAAGAAAATGCGCCGCGATTACGATCCGTTCTATATTGAAGTATACGATAAAAAACGCATTCATGAAGATATGCGTTTTCTGGAAAAAATGCGTATCTTCGCCGAGATTGAAAAGGAAATCGATCAAATCAGAGCAAAAGCACCCGAGTTCAAACCTGAGTTGATCTCGGAAAAATATGATATCAATCCCATACTCAACTGCCCTGATCTTGATGCTGCCAAGGCCATGGTAGATGCGGTGCTTAAGGTATCGGCAGACGGAGATTCCAGCGGCGGTATTGTTGAAATCAAAGTGCTGGGTGTGCCCGCGGGTCTGGGCGAACCGGTTTTTGACAAGCTTGACGCGGAGCTGGGCCGCATGCTGGGCATAGGAGCCGTCAAAGCCGTCGAAGTCGGCGCGGGGTTCGCCGTTAAGGATATGACCGGTTATGAAGTTAACGATCGGATGCATACGGAAAAGGGCAAAGTAATTTTTGACAGTAATAATGCCGGCGGAATTACCGGAGGACTTGCTACGGGTCAGGAGATTATAGCGCGCTTGGCTGTGAAACCCACTCCCACGATTGCCAAGGCACAGCATACAATCGATAAATACACTTTGGAAAATAAACAGCTTGAAGCCATTACCCGGCGTGATCCTACTATTGTGGCACGAATATGGCCTGTGGCGGAAAACTATACTGCGCTGGTTATGCTGGATCATCTCATGGCCCATTACGGGTATCAGAAGCTGCTGGATATTATTTCCGGACAGGCAAAGAAGGCGTGAGATGAAGAGTTTTCGCAAAGAACTATGGTTTCAAACAAGAAATCGGCGTGAGCTTATAAATATAACTCCTGAAATAAACCGCTGTCTTGAGGAGAGCGGGATAAAAGAAGGGCTTTTACTCTGTAATGCCATGCATATCACAGCCAGTGTATTTATTAACGACGATGAAGGCGGTCTGCACAATGATTTTGAAAAGTGGCTGGAAAAACTGGCTCCGGAAAAACCGTACTCCCAGTATCAGCACAATGGATTTGAGGATAACGCGGACGCTCACCTCAAACGTACGATCATGGGACGAGAGGTCGTAGTCGCCGTTTCGGACGGAAAACTGGATTTCGGTCCGTGGGAACAGATTTTTTATGGAGAATTTGACGGTAAACGCCGCAAACGCGTGCTCGTTAAAATAATCGGTGACTGACAAACTACCTGTTATATGTTAGCAGGTAAGATGCAGAGCCGCCACGACTTTTTTGGTATGAGCGAGCTCATTATATTTTTGAACGGCCTGTGTGGTACGGGCAATAAAAAGATGGATACCCTTTTTAAGCATTTGTCGGCGCACCTCAGGTCTTACTTTCATAACACCTAGTTTCCCCTGGCCTATAATGAGCATCTCCGGTCTGTAATCTATAACCTCTTTAAGGTCATCCAAGCCGAGATTATGTCCTTCCTTTCGCCACCAGAAGGAGTTTATCTTTTCCGGATAGATGATCACATCGGAACGATACGTTCTGCCATCAACTTTAATTTGACCAAAACTATATGCATCAATCATACATATGTATAGTATATACAAATTTATACAGAAAGGAAATAACTTTTTTTGTTATAAGGAGATAAAATCACTTATGCCTAAAATACGGCGGCCGCCGCTTACGGGCTGTGCGCCGCTTTCTTATGCGGCAGTGTTTGTCGCGCCACAGCCCGCTGGCCGAGAGGCCATTTTTTTAGATTTTTCTTAAAAACCTTAATATTCACCCGTAATAAACCAAAAGGATGATTGATAAATATAAAATGTGGGGTTATAATTTTATTACATTGAAAATTTCATGGTAAAAATGTTCGTGCATCTTTAAGGGGAATGGCATTCATTGCCAATATACCGCTTATTATGAAAGGCGTCAGAAATGGGTAAAAAAATATTTTTGATCTCGTTGTGTTGTATGTTGTTATTTTTTACAGGATGTCCTTTGGGGACAAAAAAGGGGGGAAAAGAAAAGGTACTGGTAATAGTAATTGAAAATAATGATTCCTTGGGGGAAACATTGGAAGATGCATTTGCTGCCTTTACCGATGAGTGTTTGGAGATTTTCTCGGATATCCTGGAGATTGATGCAGATGATATGGATGGAATGGATCTTGTAGATATTGTCGATACCTATTTTGAGGATTGGCAGATTGCCGAGCTTACAGCAATCGCTCACAACCATTACGATCACATTATCTCATTTACTGATGAACAAGCCACAGGTGTCAATTTTTTAAATACCCTGCGTAGCTATAATACTGAGGATTATGTAATTGATGTCATCTTTAATCTCCACGGATCGCAAACCGGTAATGTCTCCTTTTTTGACGCTCCTTATGCGGCCGCGGACATTAACGATGTACTGATAGCCGAAGGTATTATGATAAGGGCATTGTATCAAACATGCTGTCATGGGAGTACGATGATCGATGAGTGGGAGGCCGGCGGAATTATCGCGGTGAACGGGGCCAACAATGTAAATAGTCTGGTGATATTTTCACCATTATATTTTTTAGAGAATTGGATAGCTGGCGATAATTATCAAACCGCGGTTACAACTGCGACCGCGCAGGAAATAACCAAAATAAAGTCTTATACGCATATTTTACCGTTTATAAATATGCTTTTCACCCAGGAAGTATTGGATAACAGTACTCAGCAAGTGGGCGGATCGAATCCTCAACTTTTATTTTGAAAATCTTGCATTTCTTTGTGCAATACACGCTTTATAAAAATCGTGCAGCCCGGTATCGGGATTATCCCAGGGCATGGGCTTTCGCGCGTAAAGATCGGAAAACGCCTGCTTCGGATCTACAGGCCGCTCATGAGTAAGCCCGATTTCCGTACCGTAGTAGATGACGGCAGGCTGCGCCGTTTTCATCTGTAACCTGACCGCTGCTTTCAGTTTTTCTTTATCCTGACGGCATTCGAATAAAAAGCGGTTCAGATCATGGTTGTCCAAAAAGGTCGGTAAAAAATAATGGGCGGGGTAATTATTATAATGTTTGCTCAACAAACGCCCGAGCGGGCGCGGAAGGTGAGGGCTGTGGTTTTTTTGGACAAGATGAGTAACAAGCAGTTCCCTGAATTTAAAATCAAGCACTCCGTCCAGTACATTGATATATTCACGCTGTATACGCTCCTGTCTGATCCCTTTGAGCCAACGCAGATATTTGTGTTTGATCTGGATAGTGTTAAGCAGTTTAAACGGTATCCGCTCCAGCCATGCTTCACCGATAAAAATCGCGGAAGGGAACTCCTTTTCCAGCTGGGTTGAAAATTTGTGTAAAAACGAATGGGGCAGCCCCACTACATGGTCGATGCGAAATCCGTCCAGTCCCATTGCCAGCCAGTGTCTGGCCGCAGTCATCATATAGTCCTGGACCAAAGGATTAAGCAGGTTCAGTTTGGGCAGGTCTTTTACATCCATAAAACAGAGATACTTGTCCGGCCAGCGTTTAAAGACAAACCAGCTTTTGTAGGGATTGCGCGGATCGGAAAGGGCCTCCTGAAAAAACGGGTGATCCTTGGAGCAGTGGTTGGGCACAAAATCAGCGATTACTTTAATTTTGTTTGCGTGGGCGAGCTGAATCAGCTCTTTAAGATCATCCGCTGAACCGAAGTGCGATTCCACGGATAAGAAGTCCGTAATATGATAGCCGTGATAGGCGCCGGTCTTATAGAAGGGCGACAGCCATAGTACTGAAATGCCCAGATCCTTAAGGTAGTTGAATTTATCGATAATTCCGCGCAGGTTCCCGCCCAGAAACAGGGGTTTTTGCCAGTCACCGTCCGTATACCCCGCGAACCTGTCGATGAGAACATGGTAGATTACGGAATGTTTGAATTGAATCATCAAGGGAATACTCTTTTCATTATTTTAAATATGTGAGTGAGTATATGCCTTACTCAACTTGCAACAATGCAGCTTAGTTTATCATAATGCACGTTTTAATCAAATAGAATATTTAAAACGTAATCTGAAACCTGCAGGCGGGAGTCGCCTGAGCTGTAATTGAAAGTTGTGCCGGGAGTGTGGATGATGTCTTTATTCGGCACGTATTTTGCCCACTCCGCACTGCTTTCCATTCCGGTACAGGGATTTCCGCTGTCGCCATAGGAGGACGTCCATTCCGGCCAGTCCAGACCTGAGCGCATGGCGAGTAGATTCTTGATGGTTATGTTTTTTCATCATGTATCCTCCCTTGAATTATTCTGTATTATAGATGATACGTATGACAGAAGTGTGTCAGGTTTGAAAAACTACTATTTGTTATTGGAATACATTGTATTCGATTTCATAAGGTATGGAATCGGTTTCATATTGTTAAATAAAGACAAGGGGGAGGTATTTATAATACAGTTAAAAAATATTTTTATTTCACATCGATAATAGTAATCAATGAAAAGTATGAAAAAATAAAGAGGGAGCGGCTGCCGGCAGCTGGTAAAGAAAAAAGCCGCTGCCCGAAGAAAAGGAGTGATGTTATGTCTGCTAAAATAAAAATATTTTTAATCAATGTATCCGTATTGCTGGCTCTATTTATTTTCAGTTGTCAGGTACCCGCAGGATCTGGTGACAATCCAACTGGTACCAGAGCTATAACGGATGTGCTGCAAGATCCATTTGACAGCTATGATACGACGGTCTGGCATAAGGCGGACGGCTGGTCGAACGGCAGGCCGTTTAACTGTACCTGGCGGGCCACGCAGGTTACTTTTGCGGATGGGCTAATGAGGCTTGCCTTGGAGAAGGATACGGTAAAGCGACCTCCGTATAAGAGCGGAGAGTACAGAACAAATGATTTTTGCAATTATGGTCTGTATGAGGTACGCATGAAACCGGCCAGGAATATCGGAATTGTATCCTCATTCTTTACGTATACGGGCCCATCGGACGGCAATCCATGGGATGAGATTGATATCGAGTTTTTAGGCAAGGACACCACGCGCATGCAAATAAACTACTGGACGGACGGTGTTGGCGGTCATGAAGTGATGATCGACCTGAGTTTTGACGCTGCGGATAATTATCATACGTACGCGTTTGAGTGGCTGGCTGATTCCATCACCTGGTATGTGGATGGAACAGCCGTCCATACAGCGACCTCAAATATTCCAGGTACTCCTTCCAGGATAATGATGAACCTCTGGCCGGGTATCGGCGTAGACAGCTGGTTGGGTCGTTTTGATGGTACTGTTCCCTTATATGCGTATTATGATTGGGTAAAGTTTACTCCCGATGACGGCCCCTCTCCCACACCTGCTCCCACGCCTACCACTACTCCTGATCCTAATGATCTTAAAATTTATGTGGACAATATATTTTTAACAACCGGTTCATCAGGCCCGCTCACACAAGTGAATGCAGATGTATTAATAAAAGATCAAAACGGTACTCCGGTAGAGGGGGCGAGTGTTGATATTTCATGGAGCGGAATAATTACCACAGGAACGATAAATGAAACAACCCTAACCAGCGGAATAGCAACGTTTTATAGCAGTAAAACAAAAAAAAGCGGAGATGTAACAGTTACTGTAAATAATGTGACTAAAACAGGCTGGACTTATGATCCAAACCTGAACAACATGACTTCACATACGATTACGGTTCCATAGTAAAAATTATTTTATGACGGATGAAGACGGCGGCCGGGATTGAAAATAAATACTGCCGGCCGCCAGGTTTGAATTACGTTATTTTTGCAGTTCACCGTACACACTGAGATCCACCAAACCGGTAGGCGAATATTTATAATATATTTGCATTTTATTGTCCTCTATTCTCCAGGTTTGATAAGAGGTGCTTGCTGTTCCCAAAGTGTGTCTTTTCACTGAAATGCTGTTGTCGCTGTTGAATGAGCCCTTCATTAACACATTATTCGGATATTCCTTGTCAAATGAAAAAAAGAAAAGATCATAACAGTTTTTATTGCTTCTGTATTCATTATCCAGACCAATCGCATACGTGTCGGTTATATCATTGTTTGTTATTTGATTGTGATACGTTATTTCTACCTCAATTTCATCCTGAGCAATACTTATAAATTTGAGTGATTTCAAACCCCTATAGTTATCTTTAAACACGAATACGTGATTGAGATATTTCTTTATTTGTTCCGGAACAAAGCCTTTCTGCTTTTCTGTGCCTGCGTATTTTACAATCTTCTTCTTCATATCGCTGTAACTGTCTTTATCGGGAATAATTTTGCCGTCTGATTTAACCGCGTCGATAATCTTGTTGCGTATGATTTTGAAAATGTCTTTCTGATAATAGTTTCCCGTGGTTACTATGATGAGATCCTTATCGGGCACCACAAAAATTATCTGGCCCCCGTAACCCTGAGCCGAATACACGCCGTTTTCACCGATCCACCACTGGTAGCCGTAGGCAAAACTCTGCGGATCAAAGAATGAGTTGCTTTCCTCTTCAACATGTTTTTTGGTTGCGTTTTCCACCCATTGTGAAGAAACAATCTGTCGGTTATCCCACCTGCCTTTGTGCAGGAACAGATATCCCAGTTTGGCCATATCCCTGGGACGCAGGAACAGTCCCGTTCCTCCGATATTGAAACCGCTCGGGTCGCGGGCCCATCTGAACTCAGAAATCCCCAAAGGACTGAACAGATTGTCCTCGGAAAACTGTGCTGCATCCTGCTTTGTGCTCTGTGCCAATAGAGCCGCTAAAATATGCGAATTTCCTGAGTTATAATTAAATTGGGTGGCGGGGTTGACGGTAATCTTTTTGTCCAAAATGTATTGCACCCAGTTGTCGCTGCGTTCCAGACCGTAAAAGGGATTTCTGGGATCGGACATGTAATAGCTGTTTTCCGGCCAATCCAGGCCCGTGCGCATGGTTAAAAAATCCTGTATGGTCAGATTTTCCTTTTGCTCGTCCATGTTTTTAAAACTCATATCGGGAAAGAACTCCAGCACTTTTTGCTTTTCGTCTTGTATGTACCCTTTGTCAATCGCTATTCCGATCAGAGTGGAAGTAAAGCTTTTGGTACTGGAATAAATGACATGGAGAATATCTTTATTATAGGGATAATAATAGACCTCCATCACAAGATAGCCGTTTTTAATAACAAGCAGGCTGTGAACATCGTACTGAAGCAGCTCGATCTGTTCCAGAGCATCCAATAATAAACCGGAATCCATACCCTGCTCTTCGGGCGTGCTGGTCTTCCAATCGACAGTGGGCCAGTAGTCGGGCTGCCTGGAGCAGGAGGTGGAGAAAATGAGTGATAATGATGCAAGAATTACTAATACCAAACATGAATATTTTTTCATTATTCAAACAGCCGCCTTACCGGGCTGTCCGCTTTAATCAAATGCTTTATTTCTTTGAAAGATAAAAAAATGTCGGTGGGTCCGTACGCGTAGGGTCTGATTTCATAGCTGTTGAAATAAAAGCCTATGCCGTCCAGGGCAATGTAGAAGTTGTCGTTGGGCTCGATATAATCCACGAAAAAGCCCCGATCCTCTAAAGCGGCTTGGGGCGGGATATTTTCCACTGCTCGCAGTTTTTTATCCATAATCTCGCCCAGCTGTTCCCGGTAATCGGCAATAAAGATATCCTCAGGGGCGAGCCGCTTGCCCGTTTCCAAATCAAAGGAAACAAAACCTTCTCCCGCCATACCGTGGGCGCCGCCCGTGTAGTCGTTGAAATAAAAGCGGCAGGTAAACATATTTTTATCGTTACAAATCAGGGATGTTCCGTAAGAATGCCTCCACATGAACATCCATTCCGAATCCTCCTCATATATGTCACTGTTCTCGGCTCTGTAGACGGTAACATAACTGTCGACCATATGTTCCAAAGTCTGTCGCGGATTGTTCTGCTCTTGAGGCAGGATGAGCGCCTGAAGCAGACGGAGAATTTGCTGATTTTGATACTCACTCGGATACACGTAAAACAGAGATACTTCTACCTTCGGGGAATCCGCTTTTTTTTCGAAAAGCGGGCGTGAATCCACAAGCTTATACGTAGTGCACCGCACATAGTCGGCGGCTGAGCTTTCCGTAAGCTCGAAGGGAAACTGCTTTTTTCTATCCACGGTCTGCCAGGTGCCCCGGATAGCGGTGCTGTTGATGAATTTCCCCGAAAAATGGCCCGTGCACTCACCCCGGCGGGAGGATTCATCCATTTTTATGCTGCCGGCATTATCCGCCAGACCCCCCAGATAGAGAGGGATGTTTTGAGTATCATAATAGTAATAGCCGGACAGGGTTTCATTGTGCCTGGTTAGATGCAGTATTATTTTATATTTATTATCGATTGTCCCTTCGTAACGTTTGTAAAAGTGGGAGGGAACAGGGGAACCCGCGGAATCCGGCGCCAGCTCTGCGGCAGCGACAAAAAGCAGGCAGATTATACATAAAACAGCCTTGGTTGATAATGCTCTAACACACTTTGGCATCTGAATGTCCTTTCTTTTTTTGCTTTTACATATTGTGTAATGCATTTCGGACATTAAATCAACACATAATGTTAACCGGGCTCGTATTGTGCGAAATATCAAGCTCGCCGAACCACGCTTTTACCGCTGCGTGCTGGGAAAGGGAACAGTCGGAATGCACATTGATATAATTAGGCAGATGGGGAATCTCCCGCAGGTGAAAAGGAGAACCGAAGGAGGTGTACATGATTTTTCCGTCATAATCGGTTGTGAAACCGTACATGAAAATCCTGTTTTGCGGACCGATGCATTTGCATGAGGCCGTGGCCCATTCCACGGGAAAGTTAAAATTAACAAAGATGAAATCGTATTTATTTTCCATCCTGGGAAACAATGGAAACGGGGGATTAAGCAGGTGATCGACCGAAAATCCCCGCTGTTTTAATGCCGGGTCGATCTCCGTGAGTACATCATTGCCGCGGCTGAGTGTGATCGTTAATATGTTGGCTTCCTTTGCCAATGAGACCGGCCAGGTGTTATCCATATTACGCACAATAACCACCGCTTTTTCCGCTATGCGTCCGGCCGTGTTCAAAAACTCCTGTTTTTCGGCCGGTCCCTGATTGTCATCCGGTTTATTTTGCGAAAAATCGTTGTTCGCGAGCACACCGCAGGTTTTTTTCAGCAGCAGTACTTTTTCCACGGCTTGATCCAGTCTGCTTTTTTCGATTTTACCCTTTATGGCCGCTTCCATTAGAAGAGTGATTTCCTTTTCTTCCACAAAAAGCAGCATGTCACAGCCCGCGTTGAGGGACGCGATGAGTCGGTCTTGTTTTATCATGCTGCCGGTTACACCGGCCATGCCCATGGCGTCGGAAATAACCAGTCCGTTAAAACCGAGTTCTGTTTTCAGTAGATCCGTTATTATATTTTTTGACAGGGTAGCGGGATAGTACAGCTTCATTTTATTCAACCTGCCGTCCTGGAAGGGCAGGGCAATATGTCCTATCATAATCGACAAAACGCCCGCTTTAATAACGTGTTTGTAGACGGCTCCGAAATGCTTCAGCCATTCAGGTTTGGACAGGGAATTCATCGCGGTGGCTACATGCTGATCGAGAGAATCGGTACCGTCTCCCGGAAAATGTTTGGCGCAGGCGGCCATACCGTGCTCCTGCATGCCGCGGATAAAGGCGGCGGCCAATACGGCGATTCTGTCCTCTTTATCGCCCAAAGCCCGGTTCTGAGTGATGGGATTGTCGGGATTCAGGATAATATCCACTACCGGAGAGAAGGACCAGTTGATGCCCATCCGTTTTCCTTCCAGAGCGGCCGCTTTGCCCATAGTATAGGCCAGATCGGGATCGTCGGCCGCGCCCAATGCCAGTAAATCCGGAAACTGCGTGTTGCCCTCAAAACGGCCCGCTCCGTTCTCCAGATCGGCCGCGATTAATACGCCGGTGTTGGGGGCAGTTTCACGCATATCACGTACATACTGCTTTAAGATGGAAGGATCCCCTCTGATTATAAACACTCCGCCGATCCCGTATGTCTCTATAAACCCGAGAAGAGTTTCAAAGCGCTTAGCAAACTGATCATGAGGACCTTTGGTAAAACTCGGGAGCTGGGGCATCACTATATGAGCAACTTTTTCTTCTGTTGTCATTTTGGCAATAATGGTTTTGATACCGGACATGTCTGTTTCCACTTGGACCTCCACGTGTGAATCATAGGGTTTTTTGTATGTTGAGTCAATTATTCCGCTCAGCCTGTTGTTTTTTTGTTACCATACGCATAAATAGTGGTTTTTAATCTAAAGGTGCTTTAAAATAGATATTGAATTATTTTAATCGGGAGACAGTATGTTTACCAAAAGAAGCATGTTCTTTTTATTGATATTTATTACGGCCGCGGCACTCACCGCTTTTGCCGATTTTGACGCCGAGTTGTACAAGGCCGATCTGCTGGATTTGGAGGGCAGGTACACGGAAGAAAAAGCGTTGCTCCGTTCATTACTGGCCCAGGCCGGAAACGACACGCAGTCGGCGGAAGTGTACTGGAGGCTTTCCCGCACCTACCTGCAGTTCGGAGAGGAAAAGAAGCTCGCGGGTGCCTCGCAGCAGACGCTGCTGCCATTGTTTGAACAGGGAATACGCTACGCGGATCTGACGATAAACCTCAATCCGGACAGTGCCCAGGGTTACTTCTGGAAGGCGGCCAACAGCGGTTTGTGGGGTCAGGCAAAAGGTATTCTGGAAAGCCTGCAGAAAGCGGAGGAGATGAAAGAGATTCTCTTTGTGGCCATCGCCTATGATCCGGGTTATTCGGGGTCTTATTACGTATTGGCACAGCTCTACAACCAGGTGCCGGGGTGGCCGGTGGGTTTCGGCAATATCGATTTTGCCGTTTCTTTAGCCAGAAAGGCGATTGATATCCATAAGCACCAATTGGCAAACGGCAAGTATGAAATCGTATATTTTGATTTCTATATCGAGCTCGCCAAGTACCTGTGGATAAGGAACTGGGACACGCGCAAACGCGGGCATGAGCAGGAGAACAAACGCAGGGAATACAATACCAAATCCTCATCCATGGAGAAATACTGTTACTATGAGGGCATAGTTCAGCTTACATCCGTCACGGACAGGCAGGAAGCCGAAGAAATTTTAAATTGGGTTATAACCGGTCTGGAAAAGATCAATCCCAAATATCCTTTTCAGGAAAAGGCCCTTGCTAAAGCTGTAAAATTACGCCGGGAGTGGCGCTGAAGCGGTTTTTAATTACAATTACGCGCGTGGCCGATTTAAAAAAATGCGATGAAAACTTTATGAAAATGTTGTATACTTTTTAAGGAATAGTAGATTAAAACAATGTAAGGAGCAGGTATGAAGAAAATCCTTATCCCGCTTATCTGCATGATCGCGCTTGCCTCCTGCGTTACGTTTGAGGTTGATGAGGACGAAGTAAGCAAGATTATTACGCTGATCAATACGGGCGACAGTGAAAAACTGGCAAAAATAACCCAGACTCCGTTTTTATTGGACGCGGAAATCATCGCCTTGAAAGACGATGCCGCGCTTTATTGGAAAAACCTGGCGCAGGTGAAATTCAGTCTGGTTAATCCGCGGCTGGTCGATATCATCCCGGTGGAAGAGGGCACGTATAAGTTGTTTTCCGAGAGCTGGGAGGTGGAGGTGTTTTTTAACAAGTATGTTCCGCCCCATTCCGTGGTAGCGGAAATTAAGGCGGACAACGGCGGTTTTTTACTGCTGCTGGACGGAGAGAAGAAGGGCTACGCGCAGATTTTAGGAATAAAGGGGCCGTAAACTATGAAAAAAGCAGTTTTAAGCAGTGTTTTTATCTTATTCTTGATTTTGGCCGTGATCGCGCAGCAGGCCACTGTTGTGTACACCGAAGGCAGCGTGTACGTGAAAGACCATACAGGCGCGAGCTGGGATCCGGATATCGGCTCGCAGCTGGTATATAACGATACCGTGCTTACCGGCTACAACGGCTTTACCGAGCTGGACACCGGCTCCGGCACCATCAGCATTCATTCCAACTCGGTGTTCAAATTCATGCAGGCGGGCAAAGGCGGGGAGAAACAGAACGTGTTTTCCTGTATGCTGGGCTCGGTCTACCTTAAAGTGCAGACCATAACCGGCCAGGGCCCGCGCATTACCTCGGGCAGCATGGCGGCAGGTATCCGCGGCACGGAGTTCATCGTGTATTCGGGAGTGGACGGCTCGTCGCTGATCCACGTGACCAAGGGCATGGTGGAGGTAACCTCCGAGGGCCGTACGGTCTCCGTCAACGCGGACGAGGCCGTGGAGATAAAGCTGGGCAGGCCTCCGGGGCAGAAATACACGGTAAAAGAGCCCATAGACTATAGCAAATGGAACCAGGAAAAATATGATGAGTTCATGAAGAATCCGGTTGCTTCCATAAAAGATATTGAAGGCCGCATGCTGGAATACATCCAGGAGATAAGGACTCTGCATAACGAGCATAATAGAATAAGAAAGATACTAGAAGCTGAATATGAAAAATTAAAAAAAATAGAAGAGGAGCAGGGAAAAGAGGCGTACCAGAAATATTTCATTGAACAGGTACAGCCAATAAGACATGAGATGACTATGGTTTATCTGAACATCCGATTTCATGCACTTTCCGCTTTATCGCTGCGCAGGTTTCTGGCGGGAAGAATGTACCTGTTCATGAAGACAACATATATCAATAATCCCAATGCCAAAATATATCAGGATTTTTTGGCCGTTCATAAAAAAGTGATAGGATATTTTAGCAAAGACGTGCTTGAATTTATCGACAAATACGATATGTGAGGAGGGCAATAGTGAAGAAACTGATATTTGTTTTTCCGTTACTTATAATAATAATGTTTTTTATACCTTTAAGCTGTGATCTTCTGGGAGTTTCCATTAGCGGCCGGGTCGACAGTTTTGTGAACGATTTAAACAAAGCTCAGGGTGATCGCAATCTTCGCGGGCATTTCCACACGGACATGCAGAACCGTGCTCTTTATGATGAGAACTCTTTTGAAGCTACACCATTATCTTGGAATTATGATAATTTCACGATCTCACTCAACAATGACGAGCAGGACATGGGCGGCGGCGTGACATATCAATCAGGAGTTCTTACAAAAACCGGAGGCGGTATATCTCCCGATACCATCAAATTCTATTTTCAGGAAGAAGAGGAAGGCGTGTGGTACATTCTGGCCATAAGCGTTGTAGATGAAGCAGAAACATGGGGCAATACCGCGGGCATGCCGTAAACTAAATTAGACAATTCAAATAATACGTGTGCCCTTTTTTTAACGACAGGATGAAAAACATGCCGGCCGTGGCCGTTATGTACAAAAAGTATTATTGTCATGACGCTTTTGAAAACCGCGCGAGGCATATGGTTTTTATAAAGTCCATTTCGGCAGTCTGTACTGTTCCCCTGTTTTTTAGACAATTAAGCAACCGTTTTTTTAGTATAAAAAGCCGGTGCTTCGTAATTTAATGCTGAATGCGGCCTTTCATTATTATAGAAATCAATCCAATCGGCAATTATTTTAAATGCATGAGTAACCGACTTAAAATTATAATGCCAGACACATTCTTCTTTTAGTGTTTTAAAAAAATCGTTCTATCATCCTGTTGTGATGAGCAAATAATGAATCTGTTATATAGATATGGCATATGACCAAAGTCTAATAAGGCATATAATAAGGTATTGACAATGCATATAATGAGTTATATATTATATGCATGAGAACCACCTTGGATCTTCCTGAAAACTTAATATCTGAAGCAAAACGTATTACGCACTTGAAAACCAAAACAGATGTAATAGTTTTTGCTCTTCAAAACCTCATCAGATCTGTAAAATTAAAAAGGATAAAAGAGTTCAAGGGTAAGGTAAAACTTGATATTGATGTGGATGTGCTTAGACAAAGATGAAACAAGTCCTTGTAGATACGTCTGTGTGGATCGACTATTTCTGCGGGGGGAGAACCTCAGAAAAACTTGATTCGTTAATAGATAATCATCTTGTATGTACCAATAAAATAATAATATGTGAGCTTTTTCCTTTTCTGTATGTAAAAAAAGAAAATGAATTGATTGATGTATTGAAAGTTGTGCCTGAAATACCTCTCAATATAAACTGGGATGATCTTATTGCGTACCAGACAAATATCCTGAAAAATAATTATAAAAGAGTCGGTATACCTGATCTCATCATTTTAGACAATATCATTCAAAATGATTTGGTATTATTCACTTTAGACAAACCATTACTTGAACTGAAAGATTTACTGAAATTTAATATAGTGTAGGTAGAATTTGACTGATAAAGGATTTACATGATGTAAAGCAAACATTATGACAACCTGCGAAGGCCCGGCCGAATGCCCGTTTTTCAATGACAGGATAAAAAATATGCCCGCCGTGGCCGTTATGTACAAAAAGAATTATTGTAATGGCGCTTTTGAAAACCGCGCGCGGCATATGGTTTCTATAAAGTCCACTTCGCCAGGCACGCGAAATATACAATCATTCTTTCAGTACCTTGATTTTTTTTCCCTTCCTCCCGATAATCCCTTCCTTTTCCATTTGTGCCAGTGCTCGTGATAAAGACGGTCTTTCAACGCCAAACAAAGTCGAAAGCTCCTGAATGCTCTGCTTTAACAGCACCCATCCTGACTCATCGGATTGTTGTTTGAAAAGAAAAAAGAGTATTTTATCCCGTAATGACTTAAACTGCAGATACATCAGCTTGTTCGAAATAAAAGTGAATTTATCAGCAACATCACCGAACAGGTTTAATAAAACCCGTTTGTCTTTCCGGCAAAGGGAGACCAGTTCTTCCCGTTTGATAATCAATAGATCCACATCCGTTTTTGCCCAAATAGTAACGGGAATTCTGTTGTCGCCGGCAAAAAGCAGGGCGCTTGCCAGAGCGTAAGGGGCTTCAAAATCCTCTATTTTAAGTATTTTACCGGAAGCATCCGCCATTTCCCCGGCACACTTTCCGTCGATGAGTATATACAGGGCTTTATAGGGCATGCCCTGCACAATGAGGGCGGTGTCCTTTTCATATTTCTTTTCATAATACCGGATTCTTGACAGATAAGTTCTTAATTTCTCCTCTTCGATTCCTTTGAATAGGGGTAAAGCTCCGATTTTTTTTAAGAATTTTTCCATTATGTAACATAGGTTACCGAATTCTTTTTATTCAATCAATATCTTTATTATAAAACACGGATAGCGAAGGAGTTTTAAATGGCCGATTTTATGAACAGAATGCCGCTGAATGTTCCGGGAAAATATTATGTGGATTTTGACTGTATCTGCTGCGGCATCTGCACTTTAATTGCGCCACTGAATCTTTTTGTAAACCTCAATGATGAATACGGTTATGTAGGAAAACAGCCTGAAACCAAAGAGGAAATCAAGGCCATAGAAGAAGCAATCCGAAACTGTCCTGTGGATGCCATCGGAAATGATGGTGAAAAATTGAAAACAGAGGAGGAAAATGATGAAAGTACATGTTAAAAATAATGTATCTTGGGTGGGAAACATTGATTGGGAGCTGCGGAAGTTTCATGGGAATGAATATTCAACCCATCGCGGTTCGACATACAATTCCTATCTTGTCAAAGAAGAGAAGAATGTATTGATCGACACCGTATGGAAGCCTTTTGCCAAAGAATATGTCGCCAATCTTGAAAAGGAAATCAGCCTGAATGATATCGATTATGTCATAGTCAATCACGCGGAAATAGACCATTCGGGAGCGCTGCCTGAACTCATGGCCAAAATACCCGATACCCCGATTTACTGTACAAAGAAGGCGGTTGAATCTATTACAGGACATTATCACAAGGATTGGAATTTCAATGTTGTAAAAACAGGTGATACCCTTGATATAGGAAACGGGAAAAAGATCGTGTTCGTGGAAATGACAATGCTCCACTGGCCCGACAGCATGGCGTGTTACTTAACCGAAGATAATATCCTGTTTTCAAACGATGCCTTTGGGCAGCATTACGCTCATAAGCATCTGTTTAATGATTTGGTCGATAAAGAGGAATTGTTCGCGGAGTGTATAAAATACTATGCTAATATTCTTACTCCCTTTTCCAAACTGGTACGCAAAAAGATTGAAGAAGTACAATCTCTGGGGGTCCCGATAGATATTATCGCCACAAGCCACGGAGTTATCTGGCGGGACAATCCGATGCAGATTGTTCAGAAATATAGTGAGTGGTCCAATGACTATCAGGAGAATCAAATAACCGTTCTTTATGATACCATGTGGGACGGTACGAAACGGATGGCGGAAGCTGTTGCGGAGGGTATTCATCAGGCGGATGATACGGTCAGGATAAAGCTTTATAATGTATCAAAGTCGGATAAAAATGATGTTGTCACGGAAGTCTTTAAGTCAAAGACGGTTCTGGTCGGTTCACCGACTATTAACAAGGGTATATCTGTGGCAGTCGCGGGTATGCTTGAAGAAATGGAAGGTCTGCGCTTTAAAAACAAGAAGGCGGTCGGTTTTGGTTCCTATGGGTGGAGCGGTGAATCCGTTGCCAAAATAAACAGGCGGCTTGCAGATGCCGGATTTGAGATTATCAACGAAGGACTTAAACTGACATGGAATCCAAATGAGGAACAAATAACGCAATGTATTGAGTTCGGTAAAAAGATTGTTCAGTAAAATATGTTTGGGAGGCTGTTGTGAACATCATTCACAATCAGTATGATAATGCGGCGGCAAATGAGAAACGAACAGTTACTATAAATGTGTGTTTCGGGGGCAGTGATGAATAAGATAAAGATAGCATTTTTTGATACAAAACCGTATGATAAAAAATCGTTTGATGAAGAAAATACCAATTTCAACTTTGATATTTCATATTTCGATTCCAAACTCACCGGACAAACAGTGTCATTGACTCATGGCTTTGACGTGGTTTGTGCTTTTGTCAATGATACCTTAAGCTCAGGCGTATTGGAGGCATTGAAACAAAACGGAATTAAACTGATTGCCATGCGGTGCGCCGGTTATAATAACGTGGATTTGAAAAAGGCGTATAAAAATGTCCATGTGGTAAGGGTGCCCGCTTATTCGCCTTACGCTGTCGCCGAGCACGCTGTGGCCATGATGTTGACCCTGAACAGGAAAACGCATAAGGCCTATTCCAGAACACGCGACAATAATTTCAGTATAAACGGATTTCTCGGGTTTGATATGCACGGAAAAACGGCGGGAATTATAGGAACAGGTAAAATCGGTCAGAAAATCATGTCAATCCTTAACGGATTTGGAATGGAAGTTCTGGCTTATGATAAGTTTCCAAAAAATGATTTGGAGAAGAGTTTGGATTTTGAGTACACGGAATTAGCTAGTCTCTATCTTCAGTCAGATATAATTTCATTGCATTGCCCTTTGAATGCGGAAACCCGTCACATTATCAGTAAAAAAAGTATTGAGAAGATGAAGGACGGAGTAATGATTATCAACACAAGCCGCGGCGGGCTTATTGATACACAGGCACTGCTTGATAATCTGAAAACAGGGAAAATAGGCGCGGCGGGATTGGATGTTTACGAAGAAGAAAGTGACTACTTTTTTGAGGATTTTTCGTCGCAAATTCTAACGGACGATGTGCTTGCACGGCTTCTTACATTTCCCAATGTCCTGATAACATCCCACCAGGCATTTTTTACAAAAGAGGCGTTGGGCAATATCGCCGAAACCACATTGCATAATATAAAAGATTATTTTGAAAAAGATAAGCTGCCTAACGAGATTTGTTATAGATGTGATTCTGATTCGTGTCTCAAAGAAAAATTGGGCAGATGCTTTTAGTGAAGACTGTTGGACCGGAAGGCACAATGGATTTGTATGATAGTATTGCGGACAATTACAGCAGGATATTCCCGCTTGACGCTGAAAGAATCGGTTTCATCCAATCCTTTCTGAATCACGGCGACATTATTCTTGATCTTGGGTGCGCCACGGGTGATTTATGTGTTGAGCTTGCTCAAGCGGGATATAATGTTTGGGGGATTGACGCGAATGCCAGAATGATTGAGATTGCCTGTCGAAAAGCAGGCAAGACCGCGGAATTCAAAGTAATGAATATGCTTGATATTGATCGGCATTTTAAGAACATTAAGTTTTCTTTGATTACCTGCCTGGGGAATACCCTCCCCCATCTCGATTCCCTGTCTGAAATTACCTGTCTATTCAAACAGGTATATTCCCGCCTGTCATCAAATGGGCGGTTTATATTCCAGATTCTCAATTATAATAAAATATTAAAGGAAAAAAAGTGCGGTTTCCCCGTCATTAAAGGTCCCGATTTTGTTTTTTCACGGAAATATGAGTTTCTGAACGGTAAAATCCGTTTTATCATCAGCATGAAAATAAAGCGGAAAAAATTGACCGATTCAACACTGTTGTTTCCTCTTACAAAAGAGCCAGCGGTTTCCTCATTGCATGAAGCGGGTTTTAAAAAGACGCACTGTTTCAGTGATTATTCATTGAAACCGAGTGACGAAAAGGAGGCCGCAACTCTTTATGTCGCTGAAAAATGAGAAAAAGACAGTTAAAGCGATGATGGAAATGTTTTGTTCCGCGCATCATAAGCGGGAACATGGTTTGTGCCCGGAGTGCAATATTATTTTTGAGTATGCCGAATCAAGGATTGATAAATGCAGATTCAAATCTCAAAATCTTGTCTGTTCGGAATGCAGGGTTCATTGTTTTCGTCCTGAAATGAGAGAAAAGATAAAAGTGATAATGAGATACTCCGGGCCCAGAATGGTATGGAAGCATCCTGTTTTGGCAATCAGGTACTTGAAAAACAAAATAAAAAGCAAACGCATAAATCAAGTTGATTTACTGCTTTAGTCACGGATATCTTATAAAATTCAGATTTCAATTTAATATGATATAATTGATTTTCTCATGGATGTAATATATAATCGAAAAATTATGGTAAAAACAAAAGGAGAAGTTTTTAAAATAATTCATGATCTCAGTCACCGGTTTTATAAATTAGGAGTACGACGTCTTGGTATATTTGGATCCTTTGCCAGAGAGGATAATAATAAAAAGAGCGACGTAGATATAATCGTTGCTTTTGAACCTGAATTTAAAACATTTAATAATTATATAATCGTTTATAATCTTTTAGAAGGTTCTTTCGGCAGGAAGATAGAACTGCTTCCCATGGAAAGTATAAGTCCTTATTTCAGTGATACCATTATAAAGGAAGCGGAATTTCTTGAAATCTCCGCTTAATTATGAGCTTGTGTAGGATGTCATTGTCAATCATCTTTCACCGCTTGAAGAATATCTAAAGAAGATTGTACAAAATGAAAAAGAGTAGCAATAATGAAAAAAGAAAGTAAACATGGCATCAACATGGATTTCTTATAATGAACTCGCCTGGACCGAAGACCTGCTGGCAGATCCCAAAGAATACGAGGACGAGGTTAACGGCTACATCGATGTGATAAAGCGCACGGCCGGAGAACCGGTGAAAACTTTGCTGCATTTGGGATGCGGTGCGGCTGAACCGTACGTTCGATGCCGTGGCCATACCTGACAGTATCGACTACATGGCTTCTTTGGACGATCTTCGGCAAGCCATTCAAAACGCCGCGGAGCATCTTAAAACCGGCGGTGTTTTGCTGGTGGTCGGGAAAACCAAAGAGACATTTCACAACAATAATTTTGCTTATACGGGTGAAAAGGATGATGTGCATGTGACCTTATTGGAAAACAATTACATCAATCCGTTTAAGCCCGATACCTATGA
The DNA here is from genome assembly GCA_016930675.1 of Spirochaetales bacterium. GTDB lineage: Bacteria > Spirochaetota > Spirochaetia > SZUA-6 > RPPD01 > JAFGGG01. The sequence goes on along the minus strand of JAFGGG010000044.1, from coordinate 11,558 downwards.
ACTTTTTTTGTTGTATTTGATACGGAAACAGGGAAAGCTCACCACATACGCGGAACACACGGTATTGGGTCTTTTTTCGGGGGCCGTGTGGGACAAGGTTTTCAAAGATGCCGGATTTGCTATGCAGCAGAAAGGTCTGGACGGCGTTTACGACAGGTTTCTGCTTGGAGAAGGAGAGTATCCTTTGACGATATTTATTGGTAAAAAAGAGGAATAACATGAACAAGGAACAGATATTTGAATTTTTAAATGAAAACGGGGTTGCTGCTCTGGCGACAACAGACGGGGAAAGACCTTATCTGAGAAATGTGTGGACCATAAAATCCGATGAAAAGGGAATACTGTTTCATACCAGCAAGATGAAGGATATGTTCACACAGTTAATGAAAAATAAAAACGCCGAGATGTGTTTCCTGAATGAAGACAAATCCGTTCAGATCAGGGTTTCCGGAAAAGCGCGGCTTATTGAGGACGTTACTATTAAGAATGACATTGTTTCCAAACGGCCGTTTTTAAAAGAGATAGAAAAACAACAGGGCAGCCTGGATTTTCTTGCCGTTTTTTTACTTGAACATTGCATCGCGACTGTGTGGACCATGGAAAGCATCCTGGCGCCCAAAGAATACATTACATTATCGTAAAGCCTTGCCGGCTGGCCGCTAATGGAGTAAAAACACACTTTATGCTATTGTGATGCGGAATCGGGAAAGTGAAAAGAGGAGGTGTCATGAAAAATGTCATAGGTTTTGTCGTATTATTGTTACTGGCAGGTTTTTGTTTTAGCACGCTTGGCGCTGAGGAGCAGCCGCCGGACCTGGCCGCTTTCAACACCATCATGATCGACGAATTGGCCGAAGAATCGGACATCACAGTAAGCGCGGGGCCGATAACCCTTGTATTTACCGTAAAACCTTACGACAGGATCAATAAAAAGTATCATGCGTACCGGATTACGGTGCATTCGGACTCGTCTATTTTCGATTATGTGAAAGACGGTACTGATGATAATGAGATTCCCTTTTTTGCCCCGGGAACGGGCATGGCCGCGGCGCGTTCCGGTTATGAACACCTGGTTGTCAATAATCGGGCCAATCATTATCTGTTTTATGAAAAAGAATCTGAGTACGAACAAAGAGTGGAGTTGATGGGCGAAGAAGACGGTATACTCCTTGTACAAGTATCGTTTGACACGCTGTACAATGAGGGTGAGCAGACGGATTTTTCTTCGCTGTCCGGAGTTACTCTGTATCTGGTTGTTTATTATGACGAGAATCTCAATACTATTGTTGAAAATGGCGAATATAAAAAAATAACCTTGACCTTCGAATAAATATTCTTGACACAGGCCTGAGAGAGCGATTAAAAATGTAAGTGAAAGAGGAGGACAAAAAAATGCCGCAGTGGTATAAGGAGCTTTTTAAAGATTACGCACGGGCATATGATAATGAAAGCTTTACGCAGGGAACAAGCGGTGAGTGCGATTTTATTGAAAAAGAAATAGAGTATAATACATCATTAAGCATTATCGATGTGGAAGGTTTTTGCGCAGCCGCAAACAAAGAGGGGGATGCGGTCTATAAAAATAATACATTTGACCTTCTGACCTTCAGGGATCATAATATTACCACCATAGAGGATGATTTCGGAAATAAAAAGGAACTGGAATGTAATGAAAGGTATTATGTGCCGTCTGAAATTACCTGGCTTCTCAAAACACTGCATTATAGAAAAATAGATATTTACGGCGCCAAGCTGGGAGCCTTTTCCAGAAACGATCCGTTAACTATCGATGATTTTGAAATGATGGTTATTGCTGAAAAATGATCTTATTCGCAAGACGAACCCAACAAAAAAACGATTGGTAGTGCGGGCGGATAGGTTTTCATTTCTGTACGGCCGTCTTAAAGACTATGGGAAGGCACGTGCTGTTGACAGTGTTTTAAACTTTTTTTAACATTCGCCTATATAACAATAAGGAGAGAAAGCTATGAAAAAAGCGCTGATTGTGTACGGAACACGCTATGGAGCTGCGGCCGCCACTTCTGATACCATTGGCGAGGTACTCAGGAAACAAGGAGCGGATGTCAGCGTGGTTGATTTGAACAAAGACAAAGTGCGTGATATAAGCGGCTACGATCTGATCGTTGTGGGCAGCGGGATCAAGATCAATAAGTGGGTTGGTGCTGCTGAAAAATTCTTGAAAAAGTTCAGAAACGAACTGGCCGGCAAAAAAGTGGCGTTGTTTGTATGCAGCGGCAGCACGCACCCGCTAGACGATAAAGAAGAAAAATCCGTGGTCATCGAAAGAGCCCGCACCACGTATCTTAAGGAAAAAGCCGCCGCGTATGACCTGCGGCCCGTTGCTTTGGGCCTGTTCGGAGGTGTCTATGACTTCAACAAAATGTCCTGGTTTTTCAGGAAAGTTATGGGCGAGGTTAAAACGCAGTTAGAGCAAGCCGGTGTTAAACAGACACAACCCGGCGTGTACGACACCAGAGACATGAACGCGATCCGCGGCTGGGCAAAGGAGCTTGTTCGCCATATCCGCTTCTGAAGCGGCATGCACCTTCTATGATGATAAGGAAAAAATGCATATCAAAACCAGGAAAATAAGTATATTTATCGGTTTGACGTTTCTCTTAAGCTGGTCGGCCGCTTTTTTGTTTTATCTATGCGGCGGGAAATGGAATACACCCGGAGCGGTTATTTTGGGGCTTGTGTATATGTGTATGCCCATGACATCCGTGATCATTACCCAATCGGTCGTGTATAAGGAATCATTTTTAAGTGTATTACGCTTGAATTTCAAATTGAACCGCTGGTTTTTTATCGCCTGGCTGCTGCCTCCCGTGTTGGGGTTTCTTGCTTTCGGCGTCGGCCTTCTGATGCCCGGCGTGACGTATTCTCCCGATATGAGCGGGATGTATGAGCTGTACAAGGATATCATCCCTCCCGCCGATTACCAGCAGATGTACGCGCAGATGGCGCAGCTGCCGGTGCATCCGGTGTGGCTTGCTCTTGCGGCCGGTCTTGCCTCGGGCATTACCATAAACGCGCTTGCGGCATACGGTGAGGAGCTGGGCTGGCGCGGATTCCTCTATGATGAGCTGCAGCCTCTGGGTTTCTGGAAATCATCAATGCTTATAGGTCTGATCTGGGGTGTGTGGCACGCTCCGTTTATTTTGCAGGGACACAATTACCCGCATTATCCGCTTTTTGGCATAGCGATGATGATTGTCTGGTGTGTGCTGCTTTCACCGCTGTTTTGTTTTATCCGCTCGAAGTCAAGATCGGTCATCCCCGCGGCGATCATGCACGGAACGCTGAACGGCACCTTCACGCTGGCGATTTTTTTATTAAAAGGCGGAAACGAGCTATTGATCGGAATAACCGGTCTCGCGGGCTTTATTGTACTGGCTCTGGTTAATATGGGGATATTTGTTTTGCATAAATATGACCTCAATAGGTGTTAAGCATAAATCATTATAAATTATGGACAAGTTTGAAATATTTATCGGGCACATTAAAAATTGGGCTTTAAATGAACCGAAGGTAAATTCAGTTCTCTTGGTCGGATCATATGCGCGTCATAATGCGAAACCGGATTCTGATATTGATTTAGTTATTATTGTCGAGAAGCAGATTGATTTTTTACATAACCATGATTGGATTTATTTATTCGGCCGCGTTTCAACATATTCGTTTGAAGATTGGGGCAGGGTTCAGTCGATCAGAGTATTTTATAAAGACAGTTTTGAGGTGGAGTACGGCATTACAGAATCTACATGGGCAGAGATACCTGTAGATCAGGGAACATTTCAAACCATAAATAAAGGCTGCAGAATAGTGGTCGATAAATCATGTCTGTTAAAAAGATTAGTGAAAAAAGTCTGTTTGCAGTAAGGCAGATTTGGTAAGCGTTATTCGTTTTACTAAAAACTGATATAGACTCTTACAAAACTCGGTGTCATAAAGAAATATACGTTATCTCTGTTTTGTTGTGCGGGGTCAAGAAGTGAGGGCACAATCAGCAGCAGATAGGACAGGTTTATACCGGCAAAATTTATCCAGAATCTGGGATCCTCATAGAATACGGCAGCGGACCCGCTTTCAGCAAGGAATAGATTGTATGCGCCCAGCGCTGCCAATGCTGTGCCGGTCAGTATGGTGCCGATGGTAATGGCTCTGTTGTCCTCCGAAAAGCAGTCCTCCACAATCAGCATCTGCAGTATGGGGATCAGCAGCCCCGATGTTAAAAGCAGACTTCCGGTAACCGTGGAACCGTACCACTCATCGACGGTGGAAAACAGGCTCAAACCGACAATAGTGACCTCACTCACGACGAGGGGAATGATCAGCCAGCCGCATCCCGCTTCACCGCTCTGAGGAGGCGGAGCGGCATAAAGATTATGCGCGAACAGTAAGAGGACAATAAGCACAAAAAAGAGCTTTTTCATCATATTCTATATAATAAGCCAAGTTTTAGGTGTATGCAAGGTACGAATCCTATCAGCTAGTGGCCGGAATGTGTAGTTGCGTTAGGCGTTTGCCAGAATGTGCAGAATATCTCCGTCCTGTACCGGGTACTCCTTTTTTTCGGAACGCAGCCAGCCCCGTTTGGAGGCTTCTTGTTCCGAACCGCATTCCAGGAGCTGCTCGTAAGAAATGATCTCCGCTCTTATGAAATTGTGCATTAAATCGTTATGGATCGCGGCCGCTGCCTCGCGACAGGGACACCCCTGCTTTACGGTCCAGGCCCGTACTTCGTCTTCTCCCACCGTAAAAAAACTCGCCAGTCCGGCGGTGCGGTAGGCCTGGCGAATAAACTCCTCTTTACCGTTCAACGGGAAGTCGTATTCCGCGCTATAGAGCCCGCGCTCCCCGGGATCAAGCTCCTGCAGGTCTTTTTCCAGTTTGGCGTGCACGCAGACCAGCTCAATATCCTTCTCGGCAAGGCTCTGTCTGAATCCGTCCAGCGTATCACGGGAAAGCGTGTGCTCCTCTTCCGCGCAGTTGAGCACGCAGAACAGGGGTTTGCGCGTCAAAAAGGCGAATGACGACAGCTCCTTCCAGGCGGCGTCCGGAAGCTCGACGGCTTTAAGCGGAGTGTGGGCTTCAAGCGCGGCGGCCAGTTTTTGAAAAAGCTCTTTTTCGGGTATTCCCCCGATGGCCGCGGGTTTGTGGCTTTTTTCCAGCCGTTCCAGCTTGCGCTCCACCTGCTCCAGATCGGAGAGGATAAGCTCGGTCAGACAGAATTCAATTTCGGCGATCAGTGTTTCCGCCGAACGTCCTGGCAAAAATCCATTGACCACCACGGCCAGCGCGTCCATAAGCTTTAAGTGGCACAGGGCTTTGTCATTGTTTTCCCGCTCGCCCTCGGACAGGCGGTTTATATCGGTAAATGAGATTTGGGCATAGGTTGTTTTGCGCGGCCTGTACAATGCGCTTAAAAGGTCTATGCGCTCGTCCGGTACGTCCACGGTGGCGGTATTCGCCTTGTCCGGTGCTAAAAAAGAGCCCGTTGTACTGCTCAGCAGCTCGAAAAGTGTGGTCTTGCCGCAGCCCGCGGCCCCTACAAGGCCTGCCTGCATGAGATCCTCCTTTGGTTTGTTCCGTAATATTTTTTTATCCGTAGGTAAAAACGGCGCTCAGTGTAGCAGGAAACGGATGATATGTCAAAGGGTTTTTTGGGTGGGCAGGCCTTTCTGTATTGTTATTGCTTTTAAAATGCAATATCTTATTAAAGCTATAATAATTATGTTGAAGGCAGGCATGAAAAATAAAGCGGTTTTTCTATGTATACTCCTCATTATGGTGTTATTGTGCTGCAAGACAAACATCGAATCAGGCCGCGATATGCACGGCTTAAAATCTGACGATTGGGCCACACAATTTGATTTTGACGGTGACGGCCACAAGGACACGATTCGATACTTTTTTTCCGGAGGAGCGCACTGCTGCTACACCATAGCAGTAGAATTGACTGGCCATAACCGTGTCTACAACTTTCCTTTTGAAATGGACGGGGGCTATATGTTCGGATTGGACTTGAGCCAACCTCATCATTTCAATATAAAAGATTATGATAATGACGGTCTGCCGGAAATATTCATGGAAATAAATACCTATAACGGCGAGAAATTTCCGCTTCCGGCCGACTGGACAAAGGAATACGGAATAAGATCAAACTATATTATAATTGAATATAAAAATAATGAAATCACGGTACGGGATATCCCCGAAGATAGTGCTGTTGAATAATTTTGTTTTATATTACATAATACCGCAAAAATAACCTAACAGAAAGACTATGAAGAAGTGCGTGATATTCGACATGGATGGTGTTATTATAGACAGTGAGCCGGTTCATGTTGCCTCGGAAAAAGAACTTTTTAACTCGCTTGGGCTGAATATTTCCCGGGTTGAGCATGATTCTTTTATCGGTACTACCAGTAAGATCATGTGGCGGAGAATAAAGGAAAACTACGGCCTTGCGCAGTCGCTTCCCGAACTCATTGAACTGGAAAGGTCGTATTACCTGAAATATCTGGAACGCGAAAAGGATTTGAAGCCGATTGCAGGGGTTTTGCAATTCATTAAAGAGCTGCGGGATCATAATTTTATACTGGGCATGGCTTCATCATCTCCGCATTCACAGATAAATCTGATTTTAGATAAGTTTGACCTAAAGACATATTTTACTGTAGTGGTAAGCGGTGATGATGTGAAGAACGGAAAACCGCATCCCGAAATATTCCTGAAAGCCGCCCGGTTGATGGATGCCGAACCTGACAGATGTGTCATAATCGAAGATTCCCGCAACGGCATTGCGGCAGCTAAAAAAGCGAATATGAAATGTATCGGATTTAAGAATCCGCATTCAGGGAACCAGGATCTGAGCAGGGCGGACAAAATTATTTATTCATTCAAGGAGGTGTTGATACATGAATTGGAAAGTATGGTTGACGGTAATTAACACTGCCTTATTTCTATTATGCGGTAGTGTGAGTTCTGACAGCGGCGATTCGTTTTCGTTTGATGAGCTGATAAACGCTCCTGATATTGATATGGGCGAACCGCGATTTTTTACAGCGACCGACGGTGTAAAAATAGCGTATTATGTGAAAGCGCCGACTGCCGCGCCCGAAGCGGTATTAATATTCATCCACGGGGGAGGCGCTCACAGTGCCGCAGGGTATCGGCATCTGGCGCACGGTTTGAGTACAAAACATAATGTGTGTGTGTACCTGTTTGATATTCGCGGACACGGCAGGTCCGGCGGACCGCGTGGGGATACTCCGACTGTGGAACAGGTATGGCATGATGTGAAAACATTCAACGACCGAATCAGAGCAAAACATAAAGGCGTACCGCTCTATCTGGGCGGCTACTCGTCCGGGGGTGGACTGGTGCTGAACTATCTGGCATGGGAAAAAAAGTCGCCGGTGGACGGGTATGTTTTCATTTCCCCCCATTTCGGGTACAAATCCGGTACGGAGAGGAAAAATATCAAACATCCCTTTGCCAGAGTGGATATGGATGTGTTCATTGCCAATGCCGTGTCGCAGGGCAAGGAATACGGCAATACACCGGCGGTTTATTTTAATTATACGGAAGAGAGATTACAGAGCAGCCCTCTGTTATTGCGATATATAACTTGCAACATGTCTTATGCCGTCACGCCGCAGAATCCGCAAAAACAGTTTAAAAAGATCGATAAGAAATTCGCTCTTTTTGTCGGCGAAAATGATGAGCTTTTTATTCCGGAGAAAGTAACGGCCTACGCGGATCTGGCCGGAGAAACGGTAAAAAAACAATCCACAGCTGAAATAGTTAAAGGCGAGGGCCATTTGTCCGTATTGCTGTGCGTCGACGAGTTGATTTATAAGGTGATAAAAGAACAATGAATAGCAAAATATTGTATGTTTTACCCTTAATTTTATATTTATCTCTGGTTGTGTACTGCAATGAAGAGAGTAACGATAAAGCGGATAACAACACTAACAATACTGTCCTTAATAAGATAAAGACACTGGAAAATGAATTGCTGCATGCAAAGACAAAGGAGGCGGAACATGATGTTCTGTTCAAAATCTGGGAAATGTCGTATATAAAGCATGAAGTAGGCATGGGCATAAGCGCTGTTGATGAAGAGAACAATCAGGTTATCCAGAACCTGTCCAAAGCAAAGGGAGAAGTAACAGTTACTATTACGCTTAGCGGCAGGTCGGACACGCCCGGTGAAACGGACGGCTGGTTTTATGAAATAAAGTTTATTCCGATCGCTATCGATAATATTTATGTTTTATTAATGGAATAAGGAGCAGTGAATGAATAAAATAAAAATAGGCCCTGACGCATTAATCTTCCCCATGCCCGCCGTGTTGGTGGGCTGCAGGGCGCAGGCGGACTTAAGTTTTGCCGCGATCGCCTGGAGCGGAGTGGTAAACTCATCGCCGCCCATGCTTGGAGTGGGAATCCGAAAGTCGCGCTTCACCCACCAGTTAATTGCGGAAAGCGGTGTGTTCTCGGTTAATGTTCCTTCCGCGAAGCAGGCGGTGGAAACCGACTTTTGCGGCATTGTCTCCGGCAGGAATGTGGACAAGGTAAAAGCGTGCGGGTTCACGGTTTTCTACGGTACACTGCAAAACGCTCCTTTAATAGAGGAGTGCCCGGTAAATATCGAATGCTCTGTGGAGAAAGTGGTCGAGCTGCCCTCTCACGATTATTTTATCGGTAAAATCGTGGAGATACACATGGATCAGGATGTGAGCGGAGGGGACGGACCCGCGTATGCAAAGATTGATCCGCTGGTTTTTATGTCAACGCATTACGCGCGGGTAACGGGAAACCTGGGCAGGGCGTTTTCAATCGGCCGGCAGTTGAAAGAGAAATAATTGGGAGGTAGAGAACATGAAAAAGAGAGTGGCACTTATAATAGACGCTGTTATTAACGCGCTATTGGGCGTACTATTATTGTTGTTTCCGCTGGTCGCGGATTTTTTGGGTGTACCGGCTTCGGATACTAATTTCTATCCGAATATTTTAGGTGCCGCATTTATCGGCATTACGCTGGCGCTGCTTGTAGAAGCGTTTCGCAAAGATACCGGCAAACATGTCGGGCTGGGAATGATCGGCGCCATATGTATAAACATGTGCGGCGGGATAGTGCTGACCCTGTGGCTTTTATTCGGCGGTTTAAGCATTCCGCTGCGTGGACAGATTTTTTTATGGGCGCTGGCCTTTATCCTGCTGGTTATAAGTAGTGTGGAGCTGGTATTTACTGTTAAAAAGAAGCAATAAGGTATCTAGTAATAATAGTAAGTTAAATCATGCCGCGCGCCTGCATGAGATTGACCCGCATGAAGAAAGACTACATTAATAAAATCGTCGATAAATTTACTGTCAAGGACATGATCCCCAAGAAGGGCCTGACTAATTTGTGCTCCGGGCGTAAAGAAATCACGATAAAAAAGAATGAATTCTTTTTACGAGCCGGGGTTATACCGGACCGCATTGGTTTTAACCTGGCGGGGCTGCTGCGCTTTTGGTATATCGACGATAAAGGTGCCGAGGTTATCAAGCACTTCTGTCTAAAAAATGCTTTTCACATTTAATATCGATAATTCCTGTGTCTTGACAAGCTTTCGTCTTTTGAGGATTCTGATCGATATGAAACAACATATACTGTGTACCGGAACTCTCATTGTAGACATCATCAATGATCCTGTAGAAAAAGCACTGGGTCCCAACGAGGGTGTGAGTACCTCTATCGGTGTGTACGCGGGCGGCAATGCCTTCAATGTTTCGGCCGACCTGGTAAAGCTGGGCATTCCGGCAGATAGCGTAACCTGTCTGGGGGCATGCGGAAATGATTTTTTCGGAGATATGTTTGGTGATGAGCTGGAAAAACTGGGCATTCAGGCGGAAATATACCGGGTTTCCGAAGCCGCCACGGCAAAAATATTCATATTAAAAGTAAAAGGAGAAGAGCCCCGTTATTATCTGGACGAGGGGGCAAACGCGCTGCTTGATGCTGATCATATTTGCCGCAGTATTGAAAAACTATGCCCGGCTGTTTTTTATTCAGGGGAATCGGGGACCATGGCTTTGGTTTTGAAGGATTTTAAAAAAGTGGTGCGGACTGCCAAGCAGGCAGGTTGTCTCACTGTGGTTGACACAGTTGTTCCCCCTCGAGAGGACTGGGAATTCCTGTTTAAAGCGGCGCCTTTTATCGACATTATCAAGTGTAATCAGTATGAAGCACAGTCAATTACCGGAAAAACGGATATGCAAGCTGCGCTCAGCGGTTTACAAGAATTGGGTATCCCTCTGACCGTTATCAGTCTGGCGCAAAACGGGCTGCTTTTATCGTATAATGGTGTTCGGTATAGGGTGCCTGCCTTTAACATACAACTTGTTGATGCTACGGGCGCCGGAGACGCTTTCAATGCCGGGCTTATCAAAAAGCTGGTGCAGTGGCAGGGAAGCGACCTTGCGGAGCGGCTGAATAATTCCGGGGAAAGGCTTCTGGAAGCGGTAATCTTCGCCCAGGCTTGTGGAGCGCGGGCCGTTACCGTGCGCGGCTGCCTGGCGGGTGTTAAAAAATCAGCGGTTTTGAAACTGCTGCGGGAACAGGAAAAAACGATTATGGCAGGTATCGGGAGTTTCTGATCATGTGACAGCCGGAATGTGCTCTGCCAAAGGAGTACCTCCATTAAAAAATAGAGGTAAATGGGGTTGTGATGAGAGAAATGGCGTTTGAAGAATACTATAAACAAGCAAATCAGGCAGCTGTTAAAGGATGGGAGTTTTCTTTTCTCGACAATCGGTGGCTGGTTGAAGATTTGCCGTGGGATTATAAAAAAATTGTGCAAGGTTATCTTAAAAAAGCTAATAGATTATTGGATATCGAAACAGGCGGCGGGGAATTACTCTCCGATTTTAAACCGCTGCCATCCTTTGTAATGGCAACTGAGAATTATAAACCAAATGTTATGTTGGCAAAACAACGGTTGGAACCGTTTGGCATACAGGTTGTTAAATGCAATGCGGAATTAACATTACCATTCGCAGACAACTATTTTGATTTGGTAATAAACAGGCATGGTTCATTGAATGTGGCCGAAGTACTGAGGGTACTGCAAAAGAACGGTATATTCATTACCCAGCAGGTAGGAGCGCAGGATAATATTCAACTTAACCATTTTTTTAATGATACTAGCCGTGATAACATGAAATGGGATCTGGCATACGTTATAAGAAGCTTTAAAAATTACGATATTGAGGTTATAAAAGCTGAGGAACACTATCCGGAAACCGTATTCAAAGATATAGGGGCGGTAATATATTATTTAAGAGTAATTCAATGGCAGATAGCAGATTTTGATATCAAAAAAAACAAACAAATTCTAAAAAAACTGTATGTACATATAATGCAGAATAGTGGATTTGAAACTACGCAACATAGATTTTGAAAGTGTCATAATTTTTGTGTAAATAACCTTTTGGGGTAATCAAAGTGACACTCTTCCTTGGAAGTGAATAGCAAATTGATT
>JAFGGG010000043.1 GCA_016930675.1 Spirochaetales bacterium | reverse complement strand
CTGTGAGTTAATCGGTTTATATGTGGTATTACAGCAAAAAGCATGGTGTTGCTTCATTTGGGTACAGGCTTCGTACCACTAAATAATTTTTAAGTCTTTATTCCTATAGATTTTTTTAATCTCAAGAGCACGCGGCCTATCCGGTTGCGCGTTTTGCACACATGCTTTACAGGCAGACACTTAAAATCATGTTTGCTCATAAAGGGCAGGCGGCCGGTTTTTTCCAATGCAATGAAAATTATGAGGGTATCTTCCGCTTCACGGGCAAAGAAGATCTCTTGTTTTAGAACGCGGTATTTATTCGCTTCCGCCAGTCGGATAAAGAAAAGGGGATAATAATAATGTTCGCAGTGCAATGGCCAGCTTCCCACCAACGGCGCCACATGAATAAACAAACCGCCCCGGCGGCAAAAATTATGCATATTGCGGTAGCACTCATATTGATTGGACACATGCTCCGCCGTACCGTAATTCGTTACAATATCGAAATTCCCCACCAGCGCGGGATCGGTAACCGGTTTGGCCAGATTAAGCGTGAGTGCTCCGTCCTGTCCATTAATGTCAATGGACGTATGGTTTACCCCCAGCGAAAGGAAATATTCTTTAGCGGTTTGAAATTCAATTCCTTCCACAAAAAAATGCTGGTTGCCCAGCTCACACATTTTTATACCGTTTAGAGAAAGACCTCGCTTTTTTAAAATTTCCAGAGAATGATTTAATAACACGGTATTTATTCCCATAAGTATACTTTCACAACTTTTAAAGAGATATATGATCGGAAATAATAATATTATTTTTCCGGGTATTTGTCATCTTCTTTTTCTCCAGGCAACAGGAATAGCCGCAGTGATGATTGACCACTTATTTTGTTTTATTTATGATTGACGCATGAGTAGTGTGCGCAAGGTGCTTAAGAATTTTATTTCGTTATCCGCTTCCTATATAGTGACAAGCCTGTTTGGATTCTTTGCAACCATATATTTGGCTCAAAACCTGGGAGCCGCTGGTTTTGGAAAAATATCTTTTGCTTATTCATTCCTGGTCTATTTCATGATGCTGGCAAATCCGGGTTTGGACAGATTAGGGATAAGAATTCTGGCCCGTGATGCCGGTAAACTTAAGCAGGCCGGAACCCTTGTTACCTTAAGGTTTATGTTGGCGCTTATTTCTTTTCTCTTGCTTGTGCTCATAGCTTTCATTCTCCCCAAACCGTCGGATGTAAGAATACTCATTATCATATACGGTATTTCGCTTTTTACGTATGCTCTGCTGTTGGAATGGGTATATCAGGGTGTTGAAAAAATGGGATTCGTGTCCGTATCAAGGACACTGGATAAGATGCTTTATTTTATCCTGATTATTTTATTCATCGAAAATCAAAATCAAATCCTTTTTGTGCCCGTTTTCTGGCTGGCGGGCTCTCTGGCCGCCTCTCTCTTCCTGCTGATCGTCTTTCTGGTTAAGTACGGCGGATTGCGTCTGTCATGCGACCTTTCCGCTTTTAAAGGTTTTTTAAAGCAGGCAGTCCCCATAGGGCTGTCATATTTTGTAACCCAATTATTCTTCCATTTCGATATTATTATGCTGGGTATGTTAAAAACGGAAAAAGAGGTCGGCATTTATCAGGCATCCTCGAAAATAATTCAACTTGTTTTACCCTGGTTTAATCTTTTTTTCATCGTGATTTTTCCTGTTCTTACCAGGCTGTATAAGGAATCAAAAGAAAAAATAACAAGCCTTATTCGGATTATTCTTAAGTATTTTATTATTATCTGTTTTCCTTTAATTACCATGGGCACTGTTACGGCAAACGATATTATAAGATTTTTATTCGGCTCGGAATATATAGAGGGTGTATTGGTTTTTCAAATACTGCTTTGGACACTGGCCTGTTTTCTTATCAGTTATTCTTTTATGAATTTGCTTCTGGCGTGTGACAGGGAAAGGAAGTTGTTGGCCGGAATGAGTATTGGCACGTTAACCAATATTGTTTTTAACATAATCTTAATTCCGCTTTACGGTATACATGGAGCGGCCGTAGCAACTATTACGGGAAGTTTTGTGATGCTTGTGTATATGTATTATGAGTCGCGAAAAATAATGAAGGTTCCCTTTCTAACGAATATTCCATTGCCGTTTATATCAGCCTTGGCAACGATTGTTGTTATTTACCTGTTTAACATAACCCATATTGCCTTGGTGTTATTAATTGGAATCGGGGGTTATTTTAGCTTACTATTCCTGTTAAGATGCATTACATTGAAGGAAATCAGGGATATTAAAACCAAGCTCCGGGGAAGATAATATATGAATAAGGGAAAAGAGATGAAAAAGAGATATTTCGATAATTATGTTTCAACGATATTTAAACAGGCCCATCCATTGGATGACTCCGAATACACAGCTTCACTCCCCGCTTTTGATAGATATCTCTACCCTTATCTTCCCAAGGATAGAAATATCAGCATATGTGACATAGGCTGCGGGTCGGGTTTTTTTCTCTATTATCTGAAACAGAAAAAATATACAAATATCTGCGGTGTTGATATCTCTGCCGAGCAGATTAAGCAATGTAAAAGCAAGGGATTGCAGAATGTGCACGCGGAGGATGGTATAAAATTTTTAAAAAGAAACAAAGAAAAATTCGACCTGATATTTTGTTCGAATTTACTGGAGCATTTGACTACCGAAAAACTGTATCTGCTCTTGGCGCACGTTTATAGGGCGCTTAAAAAAAACGGCCGGGCTCTTATCGCCGTGCCTAACGCAACTGCATTATTCAGTCCTTTTCTATTATATATTGATATTACCCATGAGAGGCTGTTCACGCCAATAAGTTTAAAGCAGGTTCTCAGTCTGGCCGGTTTCAGCAAGATCAAGATTCACGCTCTTAAACCGCTTGCGAGGGGTTTGCGCAGCCTTATGCGGAGGTATCTCTATTTCTTTTTATGTTTCTTTTATAAAATCGTAATAATTGTGGAACTGGGTTATGAAGGTTATAAAAGATTTCAACCGATTTATTTTTCCAGTAATATTTTAGGGATTGCTGAAAAAGTATAGGAAAAAATGAAAAAAGAATACTATGATAACTATGTCACATCTATCTCCCGTCAAATACATGCATGCGATGAAAATGAATACGGAAAAACCTCTGCTTATTTTAACACGTATATTTCACGCTTTTTACCCAAGAATCGTAATGCCGCGATCTGTGATCTAGGCTGCGGTCCGGGATTTTTTTTATATTATCTGCAGCAAAAAGCGTACACCAATATTCGGGGAGTGGATATTTCCAAAGAGCAAATAGCAATCTGCAAGAGAATGGAATTAAACGAAGTATATCTGGATGACGGAATAAAATATTTAAAGAGGAATAAGAATAAATTTGATATATGCTTTAGTTCCAATGTTATGGAACATATTTCGAAAGCTGTTTTTCATGATTTCTTAAAGCGAATATATGAGTCCCTAAAGACCAAGGGCAAAGTTATTTTAATAGTGCCCAATGCAGCTCCTTTTTTTAGTACGTTTAATTTGTATTTTGACATAACGCATGAAAGACTCTTCACAGCAGCCAGTTTAAAACAGGCTTTTTTAACGGCCGGTTTTAAAGAGGTTTCCGTGCACTCTCTTTTACCGAGGGAAAAAGGCCTGTTTAGTCTCTTAAGAAGATATCTGTTTATAGTATTAATCAGGTTTAGCAGACTTTTATTAATAAATCAGATCGGGCTCAAAGCGTACAGGCGTTTTCAGCCGGTATATTTTACAAACGAAATTATAGGTATTGCTGAAAAGAAATGAAAAAAATAACGTTAGTTACCTGGCATGGCGGTACGGGTGGAGTCGCAGTCTTAATATTAAACATCGTAAAGCAGTTAAAACGCGATTTTTCTTTTGAAGTTTGTTTTATAAAAAGGGCGGGTCTTGTCGCGGAACAGATAAAAGCACTGGGCATAAAGACTTGTATTTTAGGCGTAAAAAGCGGTTTTGATATTAACGGGCTTGTAAAACTTAAAAATTTCATCAATAGAAGTTCGTCCGCTATCATTCATTTTTTGTATCTGAATCCTCTCATTCGATTGGCCCATATTTTTTCCCGGCATAAAAACGTGATTATGAGTGAACACGGCTGTCTTGACAGAGAAAAGGAATTGGGGAGATGGTTTTGGATAAAGCATTTCCACAGGCTGCTTAAAAATACAGCGAAAATGTATACGGTTCCATCAGCTTTTAGTTATGCGCAAATTATGAAATATAAAATATTTCCACGCCTTAAAATGAGGATTATATATAACGGCATTGATTTAAAAAAATTTTCAAGAACAAGGAAAAGCACTCATGAATTTAAAAAAAAATTGGGAATACCGGAAGATAAAACAGTAATCGGCACGGTACGGGGATTGACGTCAAAAATGGGTATCGAGCATCTGTTATATGCTTTTAAGAAACTGCTTGACCACACAGCCGGTATCGTTTGCACGATTATCGGTGACGGTCCGTTAAGAGCCAAACTGGAAGCCCTTGCCGTAAAATTGGCTATAGAAGACAAAGTGATTTTTTTTGGCAATCAAAGCGATATCCCCTTATTCCTTGCGCTTATGGACATATTTGTAATGCCCTCTGTCTGGGAAACATTCGGTATAGCAGCCGCGGAGGCCATGGCAATGAGTGTGCCTGTTGTCGCGTATAAAGTCGGAGCTCTTCCGGAAGTAATAGGCAGCGCGGGAATATTTGTAGACAAGAGAAATCCGCAAAAACTGGCAGAGGCAATTCTGACTCTGATAAAAGATGCGAAAAAAAGGACTGCGTTAAAACAGCAAGGCAGAAAACGGATCGAAAAACTGTTTGACATCAAAAAGGTTGCGAATGATTATAAACAATTATATATGCAGCTTTGAAATAATTTCTTGAAGCGGAAAATAAAACACATTATACTCTTAGCAGTGATTGACAGCAGAAAAAAGATAAATAATTCACATGCGTAGAGTTGCCCTCGTCCAATGTATCTGCCCTCATTATCGCGTACCTCTTTTCCGCGCTTTATCGAGAAAAATGGATTTAACCTTATTTTCAGGAACGGCCCGGACAAAAAACTCCCGAGGAAATAATCCGGATCCAAACGGATTTAAGCATGAAAAACTATTTTCACTCAATGTTACGTTTAAGACAAAAGATCTCAGGATACCGTTGTGCTGGTTTCCCGTTTTGTTTTGGAGGCTTAAAAGACTTAAGCCCGAGGTGATCATTTCGGAAGGCCTGACCAATCTTATCAATAATATATGTACCTGGCTTTACTGCAGGCTGTTTTCGGTTAACTGGATTCTGTGGGACTCAGGCAGGAATAAGCAAAAGCCCATGAGTCTGTTGCGGAGAGCAGTAGAGCCGCTAAATATCTTCATGCTTAAAAGCGCCAAAGCGATTTTAGCGTATAGCGGGGTGGCAGGTGAATATTTTAACTCCTTGGGGATTAGCTCTGAAAAAATCTTTATAGCGAACAATACCATAGACATAGACGCCTGCTTTAAAGACAGGCAAAGGGTAGAAGCCGATCCCTCACTCATTAAAGCAATGCGGAGTAAGCTTAACATAAATGCAAAGAAAGTGATTCTTTATGTGGGAGCCTTGGAAAAGGGCAAACGGGTGGAAGATTTAATTAAGGTTTTTGAAAACATAAAAATGCGTATCCCTGATCTTAGTCTCTTGATAATCGGTGACGGCTCTCATAAAGCCAGAATCCACAGGTTAATCAGATCACGAAACATCACGGACTGCCTGGTCCTGGGTAAAATCATAAAAGGACTGGGGGTGTATTTTTCAATCGCCGATATTTTCGTTTTGCCCGGACGGGGCGGATTGGCCGTCAATCAAGCCATGGCTTACGGCAAGCCTGTTGTGGTGAGAGAAGCGGACGGAACCGAGAAAGATCTTGTGAAACAGGGAGATAACGGTTTTATCGTAAAGAACAATGAAGAATTTGAAGCTAAAATCACACAGCTATTGAAAAACCAGGCACAAATTGAGAGTATGGGTAAAGCAGGTTTAAAGATAATAAAAAATTATGATCTTGATAATGTGGTAAGGATTTTTTTAAAAGCCATCGAATATGTAGGTAGTAAATGAATTTAGTATTGCTTTTCATTTCAGGTATTACAACCGTTTTTCTTTACTTTTCTTCACAGCCCGAGTTCCTGATGATTGTACCGCTGTCCGGTTTCTGTATCATAGTGATTATAAAAGATTATCTGAAGAAAAGAGATATTTTTAGTCCGCTTTTTCTTTTTACCTTTTTCTATCTGTTTTGGATGGGAGGAGGATATGTAATTAACTATCTTTTCAGCACTTTTTTCGCCAGTGAACATAAAAAGCTTATCCCTGTTTTTCTATTTATAGGGTATGCTTTCTTTTATCTGGCATACAGCCTGCCCGTAATCATAAAGAAAAAACAAATTACACTCCAGCCGAATCTCAAAAAATATCCTGTCATCAACAGCCATCTGCTTATCATTTATTGTATTGCTTTATTTTCCTCTGTTGTATATTACTTTTTAAGAGGAAGCAGCCTGTTCAGCGGCGCTATTCAGCAAACAAGATTTGAGGCCGTATCGGGATTCGGTTATATTTATCATCTTATGATGATGTTTACTTTCTTCATTTACGCCTACCTGGGGAATAAATGGTTTTTTAAAAAACAAACCAATGTGTTCGACTGGTTGTTGATCCTGATTGCCCTTGTTCTTCCCTCCGCCCACCTGCATCGGGGACCGATAATCTGGAGCATAATTTATATTTTGGTTTTAAGGCATTATCTGATAAAGAAAATAAGCTTCAGCCAAATGCTCCTCTATGTAATACTCATATTTTATTTGGCCGCTTTTATTCAAAATCTGCGCTGGCAGGGATTGCCGCTTACCGAAAGGATCGTCGGTGAGATCAAGGTTCACATATATAACCTGTCGTTTCATCTGACCAAAACCGAGCAGATCGGTGTTCCCTTGGGAATCAAACCGATCTGGATGTCGATTGCCATGTTAAAACCGGGGCCGGATCTGGATTTCGCCAGCTGGCTCAAGGATCAGTACGGATTTGAAGCCGTACCCTCGGTTACCCTCATCGGCGAAGGTTTTTTAAGCTATAAGGTTCTCGGTATTATTTTGGAATTCATATTTATAGGTTTTTTATTAAAACAGTTTTACTATTTATATAAGACAACTCCTTCATTAAGAAATCTCTGCCTTTATATAATAATAGTGTGTCAATCATGTTCGGCAGTCATGTATGGTCTGCATAAGGTATTAATATCCACAGCCTTCGGGGTAGTATTGACCTTTTTGGTGATTCCCAAACAGACACTGGTCCCCTGCCTGAAAGGTCAAAGTCATGAAAATATTAATGGTAAATAAATTCTTCTGGCCAAAAGGGGGGAGTGAAAGAGTCTTTTTTGAAGAGGCGGAATTTTTAAAGGCCAAAGGGCACACACTCAGTTTTTTTTCTATGCACGATAAAAGGAATCTGCCCTGCGATCAAAACGGCTACTTTATCCGTCATGTGAATTATGAAAAATTCGCCGGTATAAAACAGGAGCTTCTTAAAGCCGCAAAATTAATTTACTCGGTTGAAGCAAAGCATAATATCAAGCGCTTGTTAGATGATTTCAAGCCGGATCTTGTCCATCTTCATAATATCCACCACCAGATCTCTCCTTCAATATTAGATGCGTTGCGTGAATATAATATCCCGGCTGCTATCACATTACATGATTATAAACTGGTCTGTCCGACCTATGCCATGCTGTGGCGGGGAAAACCCTGCGAGAAATGCAAAAACGGCAGATTTTTCTGGTGCGCTTTAAAAAAGTGCAATAAAAACTCTTACCTGAAAAGTCTGCTTAACGTAGTGGAAATGTATATCCATCATAAGCTTCTGCATATTTATGATAAAATCGACGTTTTTATTTGTCCCAGTATGTTTTTAAAAGAAAAAATCAGGGAAATGGGATTTAAGCGAAAGCTCTGCCACCTGCCCAATTTTATTAAACCGGAAAAGTATATGCCCGCTTATGATTTTAAAGAGCGGTCGCTGGTATATTTCGGCCGGCTTTCCCGGGAAAAAGGCCTTGCCGGTCTCATCCGGGCGGTCAAGGATCTGGACATTACCTTAAAAATAATCGGTGACGGCCCGCTGCGACAGGAGTTGGAGTCTGAGGTAAAGCAAAATAAACTTACCAATATTATTTTCACCGGATATAAGGAAGGCCAGGCCCTGGAACAGGAAATTAGAAAATCAATGTTTGTGGTACTGCCTTCACAATGGTATGAAAACAATCCGCGTACAGTTATAGAAGCGTTTGCTTTGGGGAAACCTGTGGTGGGAAGCAGAATCGGCGGTATTCCGGAACTGGTTAAGCATGGAGAAAGGGGTTTGACGTTTATCCCCGGAAATGTGGAAGACCAAAAAGCTAAAATTAACTATCTGCTAAACAATCCCAAACAGGTTGGAGAAATGGGGAAAAAGGCGAGAAAGTTTGTAGAAAGAGAATTAAATCCCGAAAAACATTATAAGAACCTGATGGAGATATATCAGACAGCAATGGAAAACCATACATGAGGGAAATATTTTCAATCCTGAGGTGCGTAAACTGCCGGGGGAAGCTAGAAGTCAACAATACCCCAAAGGGGTTCATTCACAACCCCGCTGTTGATAGGGAATTGTTATGTGCTTCCTGCGCCGCACCCTATCCCGTATTTCAGGGCGTACCGGTGATGTTTACCGATCCCGACAGAATACGAACTTTAATTGATGCAACCGCCTATAAACTGCTTTTGCATAAAACCGAAGCTAAAATGCAGGAAGCGACCCATCTGGCGGGCGACGAATTAAGATCGGTAAGAGAAGGTAATGATCTATTGGATGCGTTAGGCTGGGAAATATTTTTCTGGGAAAGGTGGAAACAGTTTGAAGGGGGATTTCTGGAGTCAACCAGAGAAAAAATCGAAGAGTATCTGGAGAACGACAGTGAAGGCGGAGGCAGGCTGGCCTTTTTCAGGAAAGTGCTCTCGTTCAACGGTGATATCTCCGCCAAGCGCTTGTTAAATATCGGAGCGGGCCGGGATTATCTTTTGGAGAAATTTCTGGACAAAGGCTGTGAAGTAATCGAGCAGGATATCGTTCTCGAATCGCTTGTGCTTTTAAAAAACAGGGGAGCACGTCTCTGCGTTTGTTGTGATGCGAGAAAGCTTCCTTTTGCAGATAATGCGTTCGATATGGCAACAAGTTTTAATGTCTTGCATCATATTTGGCCTGTCCAAGAACCCGTCGGCGAGCTTTTAAGAGTTACCAATGGAAACATCCATTGTAATGAACCGAACTACTTCGCTTTGATAAGGCTAGGGCTTGTTTTCCCGGGCCCGCTCAGACGCAGATTGAAGAAATTTTATGCCGGGGGCAGGAATCATTCACCCTATGAGGATAGTATTAATCCTTATCTCTTTAAACGAATCGTAGCAATTGCAGGAGGAGTATGTGCGGATTTGGCTTTCGCAAAGGATTCGTGGATTGCCAAACAGTCTTTTGGCGTAAAGAAAATTCTCAGGATAATAAATCTGATTTTGGTTAATATAGTATCGTTAACATCAGCCCATTTTGATGCCGTAATCAGAAAAAAAGTAAAATAATTAAAACAGCCGAGAGACGGTTAATAACAGGGAGCAGCAGTTTATGAATAAGGTTATTCACCCTCCAAAGAGTAAAGCCGCTTTTTTTCTCTTCATTATTGGGCTCATGCTGCGGATTATCAATAAAATTCGACATTCAATAATGGGTTATACTTCGCCCCGCCCTTTTTCTTCCGCCAGGGAGAGCGAACGGAGTGTGAAGTACACGCTGGCTGTGGTTGAAAATTGGCGCAAGGCCCTTAAAAAATATACGGGGATCAAGAATGCTTTTCACAACAAGCATGTACTGGAATTGGGTCCCGGCCCCGATCTCGGCACCGGCCTGGTGATTCTGGCTCTTGGCGCTAAAAGTTATACGGCAATCGACAGACATAACCTGATTTCCGGGGCAGCCAAGAGTTTTTATAAGGCCCTTTTTGACACATTACGTAATTACCCGGCCTTTAAAAGAGCGCGGACAGCATTGGCTCAATTCCAGGAACAGGGAAGCTGTGAATATTTTTCCTACATATATGATAGAAAATTTTCCTTAAATAAGCTTTGTTCTCAAAAATACGATGTGGTGGTGAGTCAGGCTGTCTTAGAGCACCTTGACAATGTCGGAAATACATTTGAGTTTTTAAGCCGGAAATTACAGACGGCCGCCGTCATGGTGCATGAGGTCGATCTTGGTACTCATACGCGCTGGCTCCGAACAGTCGATCCTTTGAATCTATTAAGATATTCGGATACACTTTACAGATTGCTCAAATTCAGCGGGTCCCCCAACCGGCTTCGTCTGGCGGATTATCGGCGAATACTCGCCGAATCGGGATTTGCAAAAATACAAACCGAACCCCTTGTCAGCGTGGCGGATGATTATTTTGGAAGAGCAAAACCAGGCTTTAATAAGAGATTTACATGGTATGCGGATACGGAGCTGGCGGTAACATCATTTTATTTATTAGCCACAGCGTGCACCGATTCTCATTTTAACAAATGAGAATCGGAATATTATGTAAATTGGCAGCAGCGATTCAAAATTTGTTCGATTGCTTGGGCACTTTTTTATGGAATTGCTGTATTATGAGGTATAAAATGTTCAAATTTTGAATCGCCGGACCTGGTAAAAACTAGTTGGAAGTGGAAATAATTAAGCTTATTATTTTAAAGAGAGAATAATTATTATGGAAGCTGCGATAATTACCACATATAGATGCAATGCCGCGTGCCAGATGTGTAATATATGGAAATTTCCCACCAAGGCGCGGGAGGAAATAAAGCCGGAGGTTTTAACAAAGCTTCCCGCTTTAGCCTTTTGCAATGTGACGGGCGGGGAACCTTTTTTAAGGGATGATATCGAAGAGATAATTTTTATCCTGAAAAAGAAGGCAAAACGGATTGTGATAAGTACGAACGGTTATTTCACGGACAAGATCGTGAACCTGGCGCGCAAGCATAAGAGCATAGGTATTAGAGTAAGTCTTGAAGGTCTGCCGGCGGCAAATGATGAGCTGCGCGGTTTAAAACACGGATTCGATCACGGTTTGAGAACCATACTTGAACTTGAGCACGTGGGACTGAAAGATCTGGGATTCGGAATAACCGTCTCCGACCGGAATGCCAAAGACATGATAGAGCTTTTCCGGCTGGCCCAGGCCATGAAGCTTGAGTTTGCCACGGCGGTCGTGCATAATTCGTATTATTTTCATAAACAGGATAACCGGATCAGGCAAAAAGAACGTGTCATTGACTGTTTCAAAGAGCTTGTATACGAATTGTTGCACACAAGAAAAGTAAAAAACTGGTTTAGAGCGTATTTCAATTACGGACTTATGCAGTATGTAAAAGGGAGGAAGAGACTGCTTCCCTGCACCGCGGGTACGGATATGTTTTTTCTTGATCCCTGGGGCGAGATCCGGCCGTGCAACGGCATGGACACCGACGCAATCGAAAACAGTTTTGGAAATTTAAAGGAAAAAACGTTTGACCGCATCTGGTACGGTGAGAAGGCCGACAGCGTAAGAAAAAAAGTCGCCGCATGCCGCAAGAACTGCTGGATGATAGGAAGCGCCGCTCCGGCTATGAAAAAAAGCATCTTAAAGCCCGCTGCCTGGATCGTCAAAACCAAATGGTTCAAGCGGGATGTTATGAAAGACTTATGAAAATAGCGTATATCGGGCAAAAAGGAATCCCCGCGGCTTTCGGAGGAGTGGAGTACCATGTACAGGAGCTGGCGCAAAGGCTGATAAAAAGAGGGCATGAAGTAACCGTCTATGTGCGAAACTGGTATACGGATCCAGGCTTAAAATATTACAAAGGAATCCGCCTAATTCATACCCCGACAATCCGGACCAAACATTTTGATGCTTTTATGCACAGTCTTACCTCGTCGCTGCACGCGCTTTTTCAGGATTATGACATAATCCATTTCCATGCCTTGGGGCCGAGTGTGTTCTGCTGGCTGCCCGGGATCTCAGGTAAAAGGGTAGTGGTTACGGTTCACGGACTCGATTGGAAAAGAAGCAAATGGGGCAGCTTAGCCAAGGCCTTTCTCAAGTTTACGGAAAGAACGGCTATCCATCTTCCGGATAAAACCATCGCAGTTTCCAGGGCGC
Organism: Spirochaetales bacterium; assembly: GCA_016930675.1. GTDB lineage: Bacteria > Spirochaetota > Spirochaetia > SZUA-6 > RPPD01 > JAFGGG01. The sequence continues at coordinate 89,303 of JAFGGG010000043.1, read as the reverse complement.
AAAAAGCATATTTTGAAGACAAGTACGCAAAAAATGTGGTTTATATTCCCAACGGTGTGAATATACCGGCCGCTCCGGCTGCGCCTGAGAGCATAAAGAAAAAATACGGCCTGCGGGGACGGGATTACCTGCTGTGGATGGGGAGGTTGACGCCTGAGAAAAGAGTTGAGTGGCTGATAGAGGCGTTTAAACATGTAAATCCAAACCATAAGCTGGTTATTGCCGGCGGATCCAGCGCGACCGCCGATTACGTAAAAAAGCTTAACGTGCTTGCCCGCAACGACAAGCGCATTATTTTTACAGGCTATGTTACGGGCAAAGAAAAACACGAGTTATTGAGCAATGCGTTACTGTTTGTTTTGCCTTCCTGTCTTGAAGGACTGCCTATAGTCCTGCTGGAGGCCATGAGTCATGGGCTGGTCTGTCTTGCCAGTGATATTCCGCCGCACAGAGAGGTCATCAGTGAGGGAGCGGACGGTTTTCTGTTTCAGTCCGCTACGTTCGCTGATTTGCTGAAAAAAATAAGTCGGCTGGCGGGCGGTTCCAAGGAGTTAAAGAGTATCGGAGAGAATGCCAGAAAAAAAGTAGCAGTGGAATATAATTGGGATGAGATTGTAAAAGCAACAGAGCTTGTCTATTATAATTTAATACATAACAAGTAGACGGTAGATGCTATGGTACCGTGTCAACCGTAAGGCCGCCTCCGTCCGACAAGAAAATATTATAATATGTTGTTTCAAAACCGCCGATCGTGGAGGCTGCTTCCAAGGTTATTGATTGAGCAGGATATGAACCTCCTCCCACGGCTATATAATCGATTGCATATGTGCCGGGTATGGTGAGGAAGTATCCTCCGTTTATCAGGTTGTTGAGGTCTGATGGCGCGTTCGGTATATTGGAAAAATCGGAAAGCGCGGGATTCGGTTGATCGTTCGCAGTACTCCAGTAAAAGGCAACGTATACCTCTCCCCTAAAAGCGCAGGCGGATAAAAATGCCATGCCTGTAAAAAATACTGCACATTTAAAGATTAGGAGTAATTTTCTCTTCATAATTCACTCTTATATTAATATTAACGGCAGAATTCCGGAAATTCAACAAATTTGAATTGATTAATTAAAAAAAATCTCCGATTCTAGGATTAATTGAAATTTGATTGACAATAGCGTATATTTAATAGTAGTGAGAGCGAAAAGGCTTGTGCAGATGAAAATTCTCACCTTTCTTTTATTGTTGGGAGTTATAACTAATGTATACTCGTATGGTGTTGATATTTATATGGCCGAGCTGCAGGTGTCTAAGGGCGCAGAAGTTTCCTCCAGAAAAATCATAGAAAACAGCAGTTTTACCTCATTACTCACCTATGAGTTGTCCAAGATGTCTTCCGGTGATCTGGCCTATAAAGGACTTAAAAAGCTTTCCCTGCCCAGCAGGCGGGTCTTGAAAAGTGAGTATATCACCTCTAAAATCGACGCCTTGGTTGTCTGCCATTTTGAAAAAATCGATTATATAGTATTCGGTACGCTCTTGATAGATCCGGATACCAATAAGTATTCTACGTCGCTCAAGCTGTACAGTCTGGAAAAAAACGCCATCATTCATGAGATGAACCTGGACAAAATTGTAACCAACGAGAGTGATTATATAAAAGAGCTCAGTAATGTGATAAACAGTGATTTGCAAAGACTGTCCTCGGCTGAGGTTATAAAAGAAGCGGAAATTACAACAGCGGCAGTCGTTGCAGAAAGCAAAGAAACAGACAAGACGGAAGCTGCCGCGGAAACGGAAACCGAGGCTGAAGCAGCGGCGGAAACTACCGCTGCCGCAGTTGTCACCCCAACCGGGGAAAAGGATAAAGAAGAAATAAAAGAACAAATCAAAGAAGCTGAAAACGTTAATAGAGATAAACCGCTTAACGCCATCCTTGCCAAATTTATCAAGAAGAAGGAAGAAGAAAAGCAGGAGGTCGCTGCCGCGGAGGCGCAAAAACCGGCTGAAAAACTGGTCAGCGTTTTTACCTCCCTGGGATATTTTGTTCCTTTTTCCGGGGAATGGACACCCTATCTTCTTGCCTGTGTAAGCCTTGAACAAGGAGTGAAATATCATTTTTATCTGGCAAACACGGAAGGCTTTGATTTTTTAATCCGACCTGCGTTTTTTGTCAATTATAGCTTTGCCCTGAATCCGGATCTTAGTTTTCTTATCCATTATCACACCTTGAAGTTAAAAGGAACACTGGATGCCTATTTTGAGTTTGGCGATTTCTTTGCCTTTTATGTGGGCGGAGGACCGTTCTATCGCTTTGATATTATCGATTTTGAGACTCCTCACGGTATATTCCGTACGGATCTGCCCTACGCGCTTGGCACGACCATTCTTCTGGGAGTGGAGTTCCATTTGAATAAAGAGAAGACCTTTAGTCTTGGAGTAGTAAACGCGCTGGATATGACCTTTTATGCGGAAATGATTATCGAGTATGAAATCATGGCTCAGGTAATATTTAAGCTCTGACTATTTGGAGTTCACTTTTTTAAAACAGCTATGTAAAGGATAAAATACCGCGCTACAGGTCACGATCTCTTTGCAGTTTTTCAAGTTCAAGGAGCAGACGCTTAATTTTTTGTAATACCTCGTCAGAAGACCTTTCTTGCGAATATAATATGTCGTTTAACTCTTCGAGGATCTTATCGATATACTGCATTCTTCTCTTAATTCTGGTTTTTCTCAAGTCCTCGGTATTTTGAACGGTCAACAGATCTTCATTCGCCGGGCGGCCGGTGATTTCTGTTTTATCGGTTTGAGAAAGGGCGTTCGGATTATCCGTACAGAGATAGTTTACGGTCTCAGGAATATTTTGCCCGTTCACGGCATGTAAAGCGCCGCACAGAGGAAACTGGCAGAGCAGAAACAACAACAGGATATAACTTTTTATTTTTAAGATTTTATCCATCATCAATACTCACATTACATAATAATAGCGGATATTCTTTATCTCTAATTCTCATTGTACGTCATTTTTACACATTTCCAAAGAAATATCAATTAATTTCCTCATCAGCCGCCGGCTCTGCCCGCATGTTAATTATAATATCGACACATCGATTATGTATTACATGCAGATTTTCTTGAATTATTGGTACTTAGTTAATATACTACATTGACTGTTAAAAATGCCGATTATATATTATAAATAATATATAGGTTGTTATGCTAAAAGATTCAAATACTGAAGAGAAATCGATAGATATTTTCTTTCTCCTTTCAATTCTGTTTAGATATAAATGGTTCATTATTATAACCACCGGTATCTGCGCGGTAGTTATATTGCTTTATACTGTAATAACCGCAGTTTTACCGCCGGAACTGAGCCCTTTGCCCGATATGTACCGCGCCGCGACTCTGCTCCTGGTAGATGAAAAAAAGTCCGGGGATATTATGGCTTCCTTTTCATGGTGGGAAAAGAACGTAATCGAAGGTAGATTCCCTATTAATTTCAGTTACGGTGAACTGGCCGTAAGGCTTTTAAAAAGCAATACCGTGATCGATGCCATTGCAGAAGAGTTTTCTTTGGGTGAGTATTATGGAGTGGATGCGAAAAAAAACGCGATGGTACGACACCAGGTTTTAAGGCGTTTAGTAATTAGCTACGAGGAAAAAACCATGATCCTCAATATAGCGTATGAGGATTATAATCCCGAGATGGCGTACAAGATCGCAAATCGTTTTGTGGGAGTGCTTAAGGAGATGTTTGCTTCAATAAATAAAAAGAAAGGCCTTTCAAAAAAAACGCTGCTGGAAGAGAAGCTTTCCGAAGTAAACACAAAGATCACGGCAATGGAGGCCAAAGTTGAGAAGTTTCAGAGCAATTATGGTGTTTTAGACGTTGATAATCTGGCCATGGAAAAGAGTACCATTATGGCCAATCTACGCTCGCAGCTATTTTTAAAAGAAATGGAGTTAAAAACATACACTCAGTTCTCTACCATAGAAGATCCGGTTGTTATGAAGCTCCGGGCCGAGCGTAATAATCTGCTTAAGCTTATCAGAGAAATGGAATCCGGTTTTTCCGCTTATCAGGATGTGTTGCCCGCGCAGAAAGATCTTCCGGCGATCGCCACGGAGTACGCTCATCTAAAACGCGATCTTCTGGTACAGGAAAAAATTTATGAGGCGCTTATCCGGGAATACGAGCTGGTAAAGCTTTCTCTGGAGGGAGAGGAGACGCTTTTCCAGGTAATAGAGTACGCGGAGCTGCCGGAGGGAAAGGTTGCGCCCCATCGCATGATGATCTGCACAATGACAACGTTTATTGCTTTTTTAATGAGCACCTGCTTGGCTTTTGTTTTTTACTGGTTAAACAAGCATAAAACCAAGTTTTTGGATATTATAAACGATAGCAAGCAGAACAGCAGAAAGAAGAAGATCGGTGTATAAAAAAACAGCCTTGAGCGTCATGCTGATAATATCTGTCATCCGGCTTTTTGCCCAGAACGCAGATTCTTCGGATGATCAAAAAAACGGCCAGACAGATCTGATAAACTCGGCCGAGGATCGGGTAATTTTAGCCAGCGCGGTAAAAGATTATCCCGTTACTCCGGGGGATGTGTATAAACTCAGTTATATGACCGCAAGCGGCATCCACTCGCTTGAAATAACCGTTCAAAGCGATTACACGCTTAATTTGAGTGTGTTCGGCAGCCTGTCCGCGCTTGGTCAGACTTATCAGGAACTGCGTGTTGATGTGGAAAAAAAAGTGCAGCGTTCTTATCCGGGAAGCAAGCCAAGCTTTATCATACAAGCAACCGGTATATTTCAGGTTTATCTGAAAGGCGAAGTGGGGAGGGCGGAGTATATTACCTGCTGGGGTCTCTCGCGGCTGTCCGATGTTGTCGCGGGTAGAACTACCGCTTATTCATCTTTGCGCGATCTGGATGTTGTCGCGGAAGATACGACACTGCGCACATACGATCTGTTCAGCGCTTCACACTTCGGAGAAAAGCAGCAGGACCCCTATGTGCGGCCGGGTGATACTATCATTATTAAAAGAGTCCAGCGTCAGGTAAGGGTATATGGCGAGGTTTTTCGTCCCGGAACATATCAGCTTTTGGAAGGGGAGGGGTTGGGTGAGCTTATTTCCCGTTATGCGGGCGGGTTTACCGGTTTGAGTGATTCAAGCAGAATACGCATTATTCGCATAATTTCCGACGACAAGCAGTCGGGCGAAGCGTATTATTTGAACAGCTCGGATTCCCTGTTTAAGGATTTTGTCCTGCATGACCTGGATGAGGTGTATATCCCCAATAAAAAGGACAGTCTGCCCGTGGTGTATTTTGAGGGAGCGCTTGAGCTTGAGCAGGAGAAGACTGCGACAGACCAGGCCCGCTCTCAAAAGTATACCTACCGCTTTGTCGAGGGACAAAAACTTGCCTCCGCGCTTGAGGAGCTTTATGATTCCTTTTCTCCCGAAGCAGATTTACAGGGCGCGTACATAATCCGCCTGGAACAGAAAGAACCTATTCCTGTTAATATTGAGGAGCTTATTCATAATTATGCGGAAGAAAAAGATATTACCCTCATGCCCTATGACCGAGTAGTGATACCGTTCAGACAGTATTATGTGACCGTAAGCGGCGCGGTCTTCAAACCGGGTCATTACCCGTATATGCCTAACAGAAGTTATAAGTATTACCTGCGCTTGGCGGGCGGTACCGATCCGCAGAAGAATGTGGGGGAGGCGGTTACCATTACCGATCTCAATGATGTGGTTCAATCTACAGCCCGCGTTATTCAACCCGATGATACCATTTATGCGGAATATAATAACGCGCTGTATCATGCCAATCAGTGGGCGGTTCTCATAGGCACGGCAGTTTCGGTTACGGCGCTGGTGCTTACCATTATCCAGCTGAGCAATTAAAAATCGACATACCGTCAGCTTTGCTGGTGGTATGCCGGGGGAGCACCCAATAGGAGTGCAGGGTGGGCGAAAAAGCCGTCACCCATTTTGCATCTTTATAATCACTTATCACCTTGTAATAAGAAGGCGAGGGATGGCTTTTTCGGAAGTAGAAACAAACAGATAAAAGGTAGCAGGGAAACTTGGATAAGAAAAAGACGCTTATACTGTTTTGTGAGGATGAGAACGTGATACGGACTACCACGAAGAAAATGTTGGAGGCGTTCGGGTATGAAGTGATAACCGCGGTTAACGGTATAGACGCGCTTGAAAGATACGAGGACAGGCACGCTGATATCGATATTGTAATATTGGACAACCTGCTTCCCGAACTATCGGGTTATGAAGTGTTTATACGGATGAAGAAAATCAATCCTAAGGTAAAAGCATTGATGTGTTCAGGATACTGCAGCGGGAAAGAGTATCAGGCGGCCCGCAAAGCGGGGATATGTTATTTTTTAGAAAAGCCGTATATTATTGAGGAACTTATTGAGATACTGAAACACATACAATCCGAATAAATTATTAAGGTGTGAAAAATGAAACAAATACGATTTCCGGCCGATTTTTTGTGGGGAGCAGCTACTGCCAGTTACCAGATTGAGGGTGCCTGGGATGAAGACGGTAAAGGCGAAAGTATCTGGGATACTATTTCGCATTCAAAAGGCAAGGTTGCCAATGGCGATACCGGAGACGTGGCCTGCGATCATTATCATCGCTACAAAGAGGATGTGGCTCTCATGAAACAGTTGGAGCTTCCGGCATACAGATTTTCGATTGCCTGGCCCAGAATATTTCCCGAGGGCAGAGGGAGAATTAACAAACAGGGCTTGGATTTTTATCATGGACTTATCGATGAGCTGCTGGCAAACAGCATCGAACCCGTTGTCACCATGTATCATTGGGATCTGCCCTCCGCTCTGCAAAAAGACGGAGGCTGGGAAAACAGACGGATAATTGACTGGTTTACGGATTACGCGCAGGTGTTATTCGACAACTTCGGCGATCGGGTAAAATACTGGACAACCTTTAACGAACCCGCGGTTTTTACCCTGCGCTTTTATACTTCGGGCGTCCATTTTGATAGAAAAGACAGGCGGGCCGGGTTTTTAGCTTCCCATCATGTAAATTGCGCGCATGCCAAGACCATTCAAGCCTACAGGCAGTCTAAGTTCAATAACGGTAGTATCGGCATGACACTGAATTTAGGACATGTGTATCCAAAAACAAATTCCGAGCATGACCGGGCTGCGGCCCGGACTGTTGATACGGTTTTAAACCGCTGGTACCTGGATCCGGTGCTTAAGGCGTCATATCCGGAGGAGGTGCTGGATTATCTGGCCAGAGAGTATGATTTGAAGATCGCGGCCGCCGACTATACGCTTTTAAAGGACAACCCCATGGATTTTCTGGGGATTAATATGTATTCGTGCTTCAGACCTTTTGTGAACAGTCCGGATGAAGTCAATAATGTGGAGGCTATCATGAGGAATATGTCGTCTTGCAGAAATGAGAACGCGCAGTACACTGAAAAAGGCTGGGAGATATGCCCCGAGGCTTTGTATGATCTGCTGCTGAGGGTAGATGGGGATTATAACCACCCTGTCATATATATTACGGAAAACGGCATGGCCTGCAAAGATACGGACGTGAGAGACGGAGTGGTGCAGGATGACGACCGCATCCGCTATTTAAGCGATCATTTTAAAGCCGCTCATGCCGCGATCGCGCAGGGAGTAAAACTCAAGGGTTATTTCGTCTGGTCGCTTCTGGATAACTTCGAATGGCTGGACGGTTATGCCATGCGGTTCGGTCTTTTAAGAATGAATTATAAAACCCAGGTCCGGTCGTTTAAAAAAAGCGCGTTCTGGTACCGGGATGTGATACAAAAGAACGGTATATAATAATAGAATTATAGAATAATTTCATTTGATAATCATAACAACGCATATTACACTAAAAGTATTAACAACAGGATATAAAAAATGAGTGGTTCGATGCACACAATTTCAAAAGAAGAGATTATTGAGCGGGAACGTACCGCCAAGATTATCTGTGCCGAGCTGAACAATTTTACCGATCTGAAACCGGTCCTGATTACGATAATCAAACATATCAGGCGACTGATTACCTGTGAAGCGGTGGGCATCAGGCTTCATGATGAGGATGATTATCCCTACTTCACGTATCAGGGTTTCCCCGAGAGTTTTATCCGGCATGAAACCCATCTCTGCGCTCTTGATAATGACGGAAAGCGTATTCCGCTTGCGGATGGTAAAGGGTATATGCTGGAATGCATGTGCGGCAATGTTATCCGGGGCCGGACCGATCCCCGACAGGAGTTTTTCACGGAAAAGGGAAGTTTCTGGACCAATTCCACAAGTGAACTGCTGGCGTCGACCACAGAGGATGAGCGTCAGTCAGGGACCAGGAACTTCTGTAATAAGGCGGGGTATGAGTCCGTGGCTTTGATACCCATTAAATATAAAGAGGAAAAGGTGGGGCTTATCCAGCTTAATGATAAACGTAAAGGAATTTTCACGCGAAATCTCATTGAATACCTGGAGATGATCGGCGAGCAGATAGGGGCAGCCATCCACAACAGTCTGATATATACCAAGCTGAAAAAGGCCTTAACGGAAATACACTCTTTGCGGGGAATTCTCCCCATCTGTTCCTGCTGTAAAAAAATACGTGACGACAACGGCTACTGGGAATCGGTGGAAATCTACATCCAGGAGCACTCGGATGCTGATTTCAGTCACGGCATCTGCCCCGAATGCGCGCAAAAATATCATGGGTTAAAGTAAGCTTTCCCGGCACTCTGCGATCTCCCTTTGGACGCGCTGATTGTGCGGGTAGAAATGTTATTATTGGGTCTGGCGGCCTCTGACGTTAATTATATAATCCGCAATCTTTTCTATGCCTTCCCGGGGAATCTGGTACACGAAGAAGGGATTCTGCATAAGGAGTATTTCAAAAAACAGATATTCATATACCATATCATTCCAGACAGCCTCTTCCAATGCCTTTAACGCGGGTGATTTTTGGTTGTCATCGATTTTAGCCAGTCCGACCGCCAGATTATACAGACATTCGAACTCCTCGATCATTGTCACACCCTGGTTTGCCGCCACTCCCGCGGCTTCTTTGAAGCCGGGTTCATACCGCCAGGCGGCTTTTGCCAGCGCGTATGCCAGCCAGGGATCCTGATACTCGATCTTTACTTTCTGTTTGTTTATTTGAGTAATCCTGATTTGAGGTGTAAATGCCCACTCCTGTACGCTTAAACCCGCGGCTTTGCGGATCTCATTAAACTCTTTGATAACCGAATGGTGTCTGCGGTCAAGTACCAGCGCAATGGATATTTCCCTTACCGCCTGGTCAAGCATACTTTTGCTTTTATAACTTCTGGCCAGGAGTCTGTGCGAATACGCGTACATAAAGTTTTTTGTTATGGCCTTTTTAAACCAGGTAATGGCTTCGGTATGATTGTTTTGCGCGGCGTATGTCTGACCCACACCGCTGATCGCCGTATAAAGATCAGGTTCCAGGCCGAGAGCCTTATTATAAAGTTCTCTGGCTTTTACGGGATTCTTGGCGGAAAGCAGCTGTGCCTCGGCCTGTTCAAAATATGCGAGTGCCTGGTCATCGTATTTTTTATCATCCTTCTTTGCTTCAAAGGCATTTCCTTTTTGAATCTGATAATAACCGAACGGATTGGGCTTGTGTGAAGTGTCCGCTGCAATAGTGCCCTGCAAAATCGAGAGTTCATAGTCTATGGCTGATTTTTCCAGTGCGCTTAACACCTGCTCAGGGCCGCGTAAAGACGGTGCCTGAGAGAACAGCAAAGGAACACATAAGAAAAATATAAGTATAAGCATGTTACGCATAATATCCTCCTTATTTATTATATTACGCTCTTATCCTTTAATTTAAATTTGCAACGGTCTTTTTTATCCATTTACGAATCCACTCCGCTTTTTTATGTTCATAGGTATGGTGCAAAAGGGCCGCTGTTTTGCCTGCCAGCTCGTTAAACAGATCAATGATTTCGTAAAGCGCCCGGATTATATCCCTTGCATCATAACAGGCGTCAAGCTTATGTAAACGGGCGATTATTTTTTTATCCGCCCACTTTTCCATGAAACGTCCTGAAAACCAGGTGTCGAGATTCCGTGGCTGTTGAGCCCGGGCATGCCATTCGATCATCTTAAGCAGACAGTTCTTCTGGAGATAGCCGTTAAGGCAGTGTTTGGCGGTCCAGAGCTCGCCGCGCATCAGCTTTTTTATGGTCCATACACAGTGATAGAAAAAATCATTAATCACATTGGTGAAGGATTGCGGCGGGGGCGGTGTGCATGCAAGAGGTGCGCCTGATGTCAGTTTTTCCAAAGCGGAAGAGATCCCTATGTTGTCAAACAGGACTTGATATCCCCGCTTATACACATCCACCACGTGCGGACTGCACCAGGAAAGAGAAGTGGAACTCACGGCTTGTGCGGATTCTATGATAAAATCCACGTCCTGGCCATTGTCAAACAGCACCCTGTGTTCAAAGGAATCGCCGATAACGCATTTTTCTATAAATGAAAGTACCACATTCCCCAGTCCGGCAAGCCAGGAACTGGTTTGGATATAGGCTTCAGGCTTGTCGACAATCATGATGATGTCATAATCCGACCATATATCCGCCGGTCTATGGGCTCTTGCTCTCGAACCCACCAGAAGCAAAGCTTTAATGTCCTGTCTGTTTTGAGCCCAGGTTGTGATGTTATTTATGAAAGTATCCATGAACTAAGATGTCAGCATAGAGCAATTAACATTCCTGTTCAAGTCTTAAATACGGCGGTCGAATTAAAAAAAGAGAGTGTATTGTATTTTTAACGATTAGGTATATATTTGTACTATGAAATCAATTCTGATTACGCTGCCTTCCGGTAAACAGATAGATATTTATAAAGACAAGACGGTCATCGGTAGAAATAAAACCAATACTATAGTTGTTTCGGCAAAATACGTAAGCGGCACGCATTGCGCGCTGAATAAAAAAGGCAACAGTTTTTTTATTGAAGATTTAAACTCCTCCAATGGCACTTTTATAAACGGTAAAAGAATCGATAAGCCGACAAAGCTGCATAATAACGACACCATTTCTCTTGGGCAAAAGGCAGTTGCCTTTCAGTTTCGCAGTTATTCCGCGGCACTGAAGAATGCTCTCGAATTTGTGAGAAAACCGCGCACCATTATGCTTGCTGCCGTCGGATTGGTTCTTGTCGCGGGAATTTTAGCCTACATATTTATTATAAAGGACTGGGGAAAGATTGATGTGAGAAAGGCTTTGACACGTCTGCAGAGCGCGTACGGCGGAAATATCTTTCCGGATGATCCGGAGATTCTATCCGCTCTGGACAGCACGATAAGTGCTCAGAAGCAGGATCCCTCGTATTCGGAAACATTGGAAAAACGAGCCCGATACGAAGATGTGATCGAACGCATTTTTTCCGAAAACAATATTCAACTGGACTTTTCCTATATCGCCTGGGTGGAATCGCATTATGATCCTTACGCCTTTAACAGACGCTCAGGTGCCGGGGGAATGTGGCAGCTTATGCCGGCCACGGCCAGGCAGTACGGATTGCGGGTGGACAGGAGTGTGGACGAACGGCTGGACCCTGAAAAGTCCACAAGGGCCGCGGCATTATACTTTAAAGATTTAATCTCGGTTTTCGGCAAAGACTCGTTTTTACTGGTGCTCGCGGCGTATAACGCGGGGGATTATACCATATTGTACAGTTTAAAGCAGATAAAAGATCCGGTTAAAGACCGCACCTTCTGGTATTTATACAAAAACGATTTAATCCCCGAAGAAACCAAGCAGTATGTGCTGAAAATCCTGGCTTTGATTATTTTAACACATATTTAGTCCTCAAAAAACATGAGTTAATAAGAAAAGGGGATAAGCAATCCAGGAAAAAATAAAATATCGGACTTGTGCCCAATTACCGTAATTGGTTTACAATCTTTTACATATTTTTACGATCTCATGACATATTAAGAATGAACAAAGTGTATTATCAAACGAGGGTAATACAAATTGAGAGAACATCTAGGACAGCAAAGGGCTTATAGCAGAAAAGCAAAAACAGCAGCTTTAATCTGGATCGTTATTTTCACTATATGGTGTTTATTTTTATTACAAATTTTTAAAAATTCTAAAACAAACCTGCATCTTGTACAGTTGCGATTTCCATTACGCGCGGCAGAATACTTATGTTATACATCCGGCCACACATTCGCTGACAAACTTGCCCGGGCGGTTGAGGGTCTTACCCGGGATAAAGTGCTATATGATCCGTCTTATTTTGTAATAGACTACCCGGGTGGTGAGATTCCTGCGGATCGAGGAGTCTGCACGGACGTCATTGTGCGTGCGTACCGCAAGCTGGGAATAGATCTGCAGGTTGAGGTACATGAAGATATAAAAAAGACCATGCGAAATTATCCGCGTGTGTGGAGTGTCGGTAAACCTGATACAAATGTGGACCACCGCAGGGTCTGTAACCTTCTGGTTTTTTTCGGCCGCCGCGGTATTACACTGCCGATTACTCGGAATCCGTCGGATTACAAGCCGGGCGATATTGTGGTATGGCGGCTGTCAGCTTCAACTACTCACATCGGTATGGTGTCACGCCGTGTAAATCATAAAAAGACCTGCTATTTGATTGTGCACAATATTGGGCTAGGTCAAGTTCTTGAGGACGTACTCTTTAAGTGGCCCATAATTGGACATTACAGATACAATAAGGAGAATTAACATGTGCCGTAGAAGGAGTGATGTCGTAATAGCAGCCGCACTCTGTATAATATTTTTTTCTTTTACCAAGTGCAAGGTTGATGAAACTCATAAGCTTAATAACAATTATGCGTCATATTACCATCATACTCAGGGTATAAGAAAAAAAGAAACATATGATGCGTTTTTATGTGAACAGAGGATTGAACTGGACAACAACGCTTTTTTAATACTCGCGGCCCATGCGGATGAGAGCTTAAAGCACGGCAATCCGAAAAACCGAAAAGAGTTACTGGAAAATATCATCATCGACATGATAAACGATCCTGAGACTCTCTATTGTTATGATGCGGCTTTTGTAGAAGATTTTATGCGCGGGAACCTGTCGGCAGAGGAGTTGAAAGCCAGCTTGGCAATCGCGGGCCTAAGAGATTATAAAAAGGGGCAGGCCGCGGATGTTTTGTCTGACAAAAAGCTGACAGCGGCAGCCCTTTTCGAGTTTAATGAGTATCGGAAACAGCAGGATTATTTTGCCGCTCAGGCCAAAGCCATAAGAAAAACCTTTATCAAGAACCCGTTACAGATGGACCATGATTTCTGTGCGAACAACAGGCTGCTTTTAAAAAACGCCATTTTAACACAGCCGGGAGTACCGTACCGTGTGATTAATAAAAAAGAGTATCTTTTACTCAAAGACCGGGGATACCCTTTATTGGACTATCTGCTGCGGGATGGTACTAACCGCATATTCAATGTACTGCCGAATTGTGCTCAGGGAGCGACACAGCTTGTTCGCGGTTATATGCTCTACACAAAGGCCAGTCAGCTGGCCAAAGATAAAAATGATTTATTCTTTCAACTCGACAGCATAAATCAACTTCAGGCGGGTGATATCGTCCTTATTGTCTGGGATTACGCGGCTGATGCAAGGACGAATTCGGGTCATGCGGGAGTGATAGTAGATGTGAATTTTGATAAACGGGGGCACATGAACGACGCCGTTTTGATTGAATTTTTTCCCGGCAATGCCTCGCCGCGGCTTATCAATATGAACAGTTCTCTTTATGGAGATTGGAAAAGCATATTGACAGGGTCCGGGGACGGTGGCGCGGATGTGTTTATCGTGAGATTAAAGAAACCGGCCGCACAGGAACATGAACAAGGAGGTGAAAACACTGAATATAAACCCGAACAGCTTATTGCTTTGCTGCGAATGTGTTTTACAAAAAGAGACAGTTATATAATTTTTTAATTACGCGCTGCAGGGATCGTCGTTATCACTTAATGGGGGCAGCTCGCCGTCGGGGAAGGTGATAATCCCGTCGTTGAAAACCGCTGTTATTGTATTCTCCGCCAGGTCCGTATCGTCTATCTCAATCAAGATTGTGGTGCCCTCCACTCTGTACGTGCCGTAGCTGTAGACATAACCGGGCTCACCATCGCCCGCTATTAAAAAGTCGCCTATTTCGATTCTGCCGTCGCTTGAAAATTTAACCATTGGACTGGCGGGGAGTGCTCCGGGTTTGGGGCCGTACCAGGTGATCGTAGTGAGGATTACCAGCAGATCCGCTTTTTTATTGGGGTCAAAACCCGCTATCTTTAAAAAGCGATATGTATCTTGGACGGATTTCAGGTCCTGATCTTTCATCATCTTTGCTTTGTACTGGGGCTTAAGCTGTACGGTTTTTTCCAAGTGCTTATAAATCTCGGTAATAAGATAATCGTACGTGCAATAATCCTGCGCTAATAAAATCGCGGCAGTACAGGCGTAATTATAATGGGGGTAATGGTATTGTGGGTCCAGTTCAAAGGATTTTTTGAAATAAGTAAGTGCTTCTTCATATTTTTTCTGTTCGTATAACTGAAATCCTTTTGTGTTCAGCTCAATCGCGTTTTGAGCAAAAATGCCTAAGGTAATGAAAATAAATAAAAGAACAAAAAGCAGCTTTTTCATCATAGATATACTTCCTCTCCATAAACGCTCTACCGGCAAAGCCGGTGCTCTATTAATGTTACTTGTTTTTTCACATTTTTTCAATTCCAGTGCCTTATTGCGGCCATAATTTGTAATATAATTAAGGTAAAAAAAGCGGAAATTTCGCAGATAATAATAAATAGACGGCGGGATACCATATGTTATGTATGAAGAACATAATTTTGTTACATATGTAAAGCAGCAGACAACACGCAAGAGAAAATCTGAAAAACCACGTTTTATTCCTTTTATAGGGTTGGGTGTGTGTTGTGTGCTTGGTATTATATTGTCTTTGGCAATTATACGACTGTTTCTAAAATACGGTCCGGATATGCGCTTGCAGTTTCCCCTGCGGGCCGCGGACTACGCTTATTATAAAACCCATAAAACCTTCGGTGATAAATTAGCTAAGGCTGCAGAGAGCCTCACCAAGACAAAAGTGAGATATGACTCAAGCTATTTTGCGATTGATTATCCCGGCGGCGATGTTCCCCCGAATAAAGGGGTATGCAGTGATGTAGTGGTTCGCGCGTATCGCAAGCTGGGCATAGACCTGCAGGTAGAAGTACATGAGGATATCAAAAAGGCCTGGTCCAGCTATCCGCATAAATGGGGTATGACAAAACCCGATCCCAACATTGATCACAGACGTGTGTTCAACCTGATGACGTTTTTTAAACGCAAAGGCGGTGAGCTTCCCGTTACCCGGAATGCCCTCGATTATAAACCGGGAGATATCGTGGTGTGGGGTATTTCCCGCGGGCGGGCTCATATCGGTGTCGTATCCACACGGGTAAATATTAATAGAAACAGATATCTGATAGTCCACAATATGGGAAGTGGTCAGATTTTTGAAGATATCCTGTTTGACTGGCCCATTATCGGTCATTATCGATATCTGCAGTAATGATCCGCTGCGCATCCATTGACAGTAACAGGTTGATCCGCTTATAATACCATGGAGTTGAGTATGAAGATTATTTTAGGTTCAATATGTATCATAAGCTTGGGCCTGCTTGCGTTTATTGCTTGCGTCCATGTGGGGGAACCTCTGCTGACTGAAAATGAGTACAACAGGCTAAAGCAAGCAGCGGGTGATGATTGGTCAATCAGTGCTTCGGAGAATAAGCTGGTTCTTAAAAGTACGGAGCTGTTTTGGTTTTATAATGCGGTGAGTCTTCCGCACATGACTGATGAAGAACTTATCCGGTATATCAGGCAAAACGGGAGGAAGGATTATTATGAAATAATCCTGCTTTTTGTACCCAAATGGGATGATAAGAAGGTGGCCGAGGCACGTGAGCATAACAACAGGATCTGGAAACAGATCGGAAATCTGCCGCAAAAGCACGGGCTTACCCATCTTACGCGGAATAAACAAAATTCCTTTTTTCCCGAAACCAAAGAGGACGAAGTAAAGATAAAAAAATATGAAGCCGAATATGCGGAGCTTGAGGCCATGCTTATCCTGATTCCCGAATTTTACAGTGAAGATTACAGCATTTACTGGCAGGACAACCGGCTGGGCTTTGAAGCGGTGTGGGGAGAGAATTTGGATGTGCAGAACATAAGAGCACTCTTCTCCCGGCATTAAAAACGCCAAAGCACAGTACATTATTTATTATTTTTACCCAATACTTCAATTATTTTATCCGAGAGGTCTTTACGGCGAAAGGGTTTTTGGATGAAACCGATAACTCCGGCCTTTAATATTTTTTGTACTTGGCTGTCGGCACCATACCCTGAAGATAAAATCGCCTTAATATGGGGATTGATTTTTTTTAATTCCAAAAAGGTCTCCATGCCGCTCTTCTTGGGCATCACCATGTCCAAAATTATAAGGTCGATATGGTGCCATGCTTTTTTGTAAAGCTCGACGGCTTCGGCGCCGTTTGCGCAAAGACTTACCTTGTAACCCAAACTGTTCAACATTATACTGCCCACCTCCCTGATCATCTCTTCGTCGTCCGCGAGCAGCACATGTGCGGATCCCTTTACGATCTCTACCTTCTGGTCCGGAGGTTGTTTGATGTCTGTTTTAAGCGTGAGGTGCGGGAAGTAGAGCTGTATGGTAGTGCCCCTGCCGACTGTACTTAACACCTCAATGGCTCCTTTATGATTTTTTACAGTGCCATAAACGGCTGCCATACCCATGCCCGTGCCTTTGCCATACGGTTTGGTAGTAAAAAAAGGTTCGAAAATATGTTTTTGTGTTTCCTTGTCCATACCCCCACCTGCGTCAATGACATCGATTTTAAGATACTCGCCGGGGCGAAGTTCAAAAGGACTCTGCTTGCAGAACTGTTTGTTTAGGGTGACAAGATTTGTGGAAAAGGTCATCCCTCCTCCTTTGGGCATGGCGTCCCGGGCATTAAGAGCCAGATTAAGCAGCGCGTTTTGAAGCTGGGTGGGATCACCTAAAATAAACGGCGGCGACGCGTGTAGATGCGTGGTCAGCACAATTCGCTTGTCGATGCTATGCCGGAGTAATGAGATCACTTCATGGATCGTTTTGTGCACGTCCACAGGAACGGTTTGATATTTGCCTTTACGGGCGAAGGCCAGTAGCTGCGCGGTAAGATCGGATGCCCTTTTGGTCGCGGTCATGATGTTTTCCGTATATTCAACGAGCTCAGAGCGGTCCTTCACTCCTTCCTGCAGGAGTTCGATATAGCCCACAATGCTTGACAGCTGGTTATTGAAGTCGTGAGCTATGCCTCCTGCCAGCTGACCTATGGCTTCCATTTTTTCGGAATGCAGCAGACGCTCTTCCATTTGTTTTTGATGGGTAATATCCGTATGCGTGCCTACAATCCGGACAGGCTTTCCCTGTTTGTCATACTCAACAACCTTGGCGCGGGTTAAAATCCATTTTTCTTTTATATCATATGTCATTGCTCGATATTCGAAGCTGAATGTCTGTGTCTTTCCGCTTAAACACTCTTGAAGCTTTGCTTCGGCTTCGGGGATATAGTCCGGGCACACTACATCTCTCCACCTTTTAAGAACATTCGCTGATTCACCCGGTTTAGTTCCCAATATTTCGTAGCACCTCGGACTGGTGTAGCTTGTGTCATGAACAAGATCCCAGTCCCATAACCCGTCGTTTGTGGCTTCAAGCGCCAAGGATAGCCGTTCTTCACTTGTTTTTAAACTCTCTTCAGCCTTTTTCTGGGCAGTTATATCGCTGGCAATAACAAAAAAAGCGTTTTTTCCCTGATAGTTTATGGTTTTGGAATAGATAGAAATAGTCTTTGTTTCTCCGGTTTTACTTATAATACGATAGTGATAATGCACGATATAGCCGATGGTGGCCGCTTCTTTCCTGGAGGCCTGCTCGGTTACATAATCTTTATCATCAGGATGAATTATCTTGAAAAGCTCTCCGGGCTTCCATTCCAGAATTTCATCCGGGCTGTAACCCAGTATATCGGCATAGGCCTGATTGATATAGACAACGCTCATCCCCTGAACCACAGCAATACCGATAATGGACTGCTCCGCTATGGTTCTGAATTTTTCCTCACTCTCTTTTAAGGCAGCTTCCGCTTGTTTGCGTTCGGTAATATCATGTACATGAATAATGGCAAAGGGGACGGGGCTTTTCCGGATGTTAACGCAGGTAATGCTTACAGGTATGAGATTTCCTTTTTTATGCAGATAAGAAAAACCTTCCACATCCTGGAATCTGCCGTAAGCACGTGCCTGTTCTTTAAGAGTTCCCGCCTTTCGCCTTTCATGCTCCGGATGGAGGTCCCATAGTGACATGTGTAAAAACTCGGTATGTGTATATCCCAGCATTTCCGTGCATTCCAGGTTGGCGTCTATAATCATATCGTCGTTTAAGCGAACCTGAAACACGGCATCACCGGCGCTATTAAACAGGGTGCGATATTTCTCTTCACTTTCTTTTAAGGCTTGTTCCGCATGTTTGCGTTCCGTAATGTCTTTAAGCGTGGTAAAAAGCACAGGTCCTGATGTTAATTCAATAGACGAAGCTGAAAAAAGACCATGGATAATTTCTCCTGTTTTTTTTCTTATCCGGACCTCGAAATCT
The DNA here is from genome assembly GCA_016930675.1 of Spirochaetales bacterium. Classification (GTDB taxonomy): domain Bacteria; phylum Spirochaetota; class Spirochaetia; order SZUA-6; family RPPD01; genus JAFGGG01. The sequence continues at coordinate 70,521 of JAFGGG010000043.1, read as the reverse complement.
TTGCATGATCCCTTTTGTTTTACACAAGAAATGACCTTGTTTCTTTGTTTAAGATCGATCCATATATTAAGACTGCTAGAACTGTTGCCTATTACTTCGGTTTTCTTGAACTTCAGGGATTTTAGAAAAGCCTCATTAACATCCATGAAAATACCGCTGTTAATACCGCTGATTGCCATGGGATCCATGCTTGTATGAAACAACTTAAAAAACTTCTCCTCACTCTCTCTAAGGGCTGCTTCAGACGCCTTTCGCTCCAGGGCGTTGGCAACAGTTTCCGCCGCTATCTGTAAAAGGATGATGAGATCCGGTTCCCAGATTTTTTCTTCTTTTACCGAATCAAATCCCATGCAGCCCTTTACCTGTTTTCCCACAATAAGAGGAACGCAGAGCAAGGATTTTATACCCGCGCCCATGAATTCCGATCTGGCAGGTTCCGCTTCCGGAGGAAGCTCGGATATTTTCGGACAGTACAGGACCTTGTTCTTGAGAAAATAAGAAACGGCCCAGGTGTAGGTGTCGAGATTTAATCCCTGCAGTCTTGCTTTTTGTGATTTGATTCCTTTGGCGCACCATTCATAGGTGTTGCTCATCTTTTTTCTGTGGTCATGGAATTCGAAGATATACCCGCGGTCCACACCGGCAAATTCACAGATGGATTGCAGGGCCTTATATATACCTTTACCGATGTTTTCTACTGATATATTCACAAACTCGGTGGACATAGCGGTAATGAGTTGAAAAAGCTTTTCGCGTAACAGCAATTTTTCTTCTATATCAACTCTTTCCGTAATATCACGTATAAGAGCAAAAGAAGCGGGTTGGCCCTGCCATTTGATAAAGGAGGAGGAGATTTCAACCGGTATTATTTTTTTATTTTTGCAGATTAATCTGACGCGGTAGGTCCAAGTTGGCCCGGCGCCCTTTAATCTTTTACGAAAGAGCGTCTCTATTTTCGACAGATCATCAGGAGGTACAAAGTTCTTGAAAGATGTGGCACCCAAAAGCTCCTTTTTGCTGTATCCAAGCATATCAATCAGCTTTTTGTTTACGAAAAGCGCGCCTTTCGCAGAAGCGATTATAATAGCGTCAGCCGCTTCTTGGGTAAGGGATTCCAATTTTTGTTCACTTTCCAGTAATGCTTGTTTTGTTTTATTCAGTTTGGAGATGGCGGCAGCATGAGTTTTTAATTGTTGCTGTAATTTTTTGATTTCCTTGCGACAGCTTTCAAGTTCGTTTTTCAGTTGGTCGTAGGTTTTTTTATTCATTGCCGTGAAAATACAATTTGTCTATACCCGTCATGGATTTCTTATTAATAGTATAAGCGATCTGAAAGTTATAGCAAATAATTTTATATATTTATAAAAAAAGGGGCCTTTCTGGCCCCCTTTGTGTTACTTGACACGCAATGACAACTATTTATTAATCTCTTCCAAACACTGTTGTCTGGCTTCTTCACAAAGAATAAGAGCTGCGTCATCCCCTCCTGCTTCATCCGCGCATTGCTCATAAGCTTCATTACAAGCTGTTTCTTTTGCCACTTTTTCGGGGTCGGTTTTACAATTCATCATACCAAAAACAAATAATAATACGATGGCGAGAAAAATTATTCTTTTCATAAATTTCTCCTTTCTTTTATAAGGTTTTTTATCATTATAAACCAATACCGTTAAAAAGCAAGAAATAAATTTTTTTTGGTACGGTTATTAATTATGTTATAGGTATACAAGAAACATGATGTTGAATAATACCTTGGTGAAATTAATAAAGACCCTGCCCCGTATCGACGTGCAGAATTCACTTATGACTTTAAGTGATAGAGAGCTGTCGCTTGCTTTTCTCTATATGGATGAAAACGATAGAGCATACGCGCTTTCGCTTCTTTCCAAAGAGAAAAGGAGAAGGGTAGGGGAGGAGTTGATATTGCAGGAGAGACTCTCCATAACTCAGGAGCAGTACAGAAAAACCACAGAATCCGTCATTATCAAGCTCAGACTCCTGCGCCGGGGAGGCGGTTTTACCAGTTATCTAAGGCCGAAAAACTACCGCAATAAAAAGGATTAATCTTTATGAGTACCGTTGACTTCTTTCTCCAATACGGATGAAAATGGCAGTTTGCGGGGAATACTGGCTGAAATTTCACCGGAAAGCGGCTCACCGCCCAATCCCATATACTTGCGAAGGCCCCTGATAAGAATCGTGTATTCGTGAAGATCGTTCCAGAAGATATAATCTTGAAGGCCGCAGTTTTTAAGACCGTTCAGCTCCCAACTGATATAGTCAACGCAATAGTTATCCGTATTTTCTTTGTAATAAAAAGCCTGGATATAGGGTCGCAAATGTGCGCCGTCTATAAGCTCCTTTGTGCGTTTACAGCTCAGGTAGATGATATAATAGATCCGTTTATCCCCGTAATGGCTGGCATAGCTCCCCCCGTAATGGGAAGGATAAAACATCGGGCTTACCACATCCACATAACGGGCAAGTTCCGCGATATCCTGCCCGATCCAGTTTCCCATTTTTGAAATTGCGTTATAGCCGAACAGGTCGATTGAGATGGGGACCGTCAGCTTCTCCCTGGCCTTCTTTAAAAAAGAGACGAGTGCTTCACGCATTATTTGATTTTTCTTTTGGAAATCATATTTTCGTGTGTCTTTCCTGTTGCGGATATCGGGAAAACGGATGTAATCAAATTGAATTTCATCCACGCCGGCCTCTACGACCGCTTGTGCCGCCCGGATATTGTAATCCCAAACAAACTCACTATAGGCATCAACCCACATTTCCGGACCTTTTAGGAATACGTGGCTCGCCGTATCTTTTATCGCATATTTATGATTGTCATATTTATAGAGGTGTTCGTCCTTGAAAACAACCATTCTGCCGATTACATAGATACCATCCTGTTTTAGTTTTTTTACAGTTGCGGCCACGTCTAAATAAGGATCAACCGCTTCAGGCACCTGATTCAGCACGGGATCGGTCGTCGGCACTCTGATGGAACCATAATCGTCCTTAAGATTAATTACTACGGCATTAAGGTTTAACAAGGACAGTAGCTTTATGAGTTTATCATAGTTTTCCCTCTGCGTGAATGTATAGCTTATGTACATAGCCCGCTTGTTGAGTGCTTTGGCCTGCGGCGCAAAGGTACGCTTTGGTTTGTAATAACCTGAAAATGAAACATGTTGCCCGTTCGAACTAAGGGCTACAAGCCGGTCCGAATACAGGATATAATTGTTGATAATTGCATGCAGGTTCTGAGGGTATTGGGAGGTTTTAAATGTGATAATCTTGCGGGACTGCCTGTTGGAAGCAAGGATAAGGTTGCCTGCCAAGTAGCTTAGGTTTTCAACCATATAGAAATCACCATCCGGATAGGTATAGAGTGAAGAATCGGCGAGTTTTTGAATCCGTTTTTGCGAGATGCTCCCTTGCCACACACCGCCCCCATTGGCAAATCCCGCAAAAAAGGTGTCTTCGGTAGAACCGAAACATAGGGAGCGCACCTCTTCAAGTAAAAAAGGAGAGTGTATGGGTTCACCCGGGATTCCATTTTCTATTTTTTGTACTGTCCTGCCGCCGTCGGTGGAATAATATATACCACTGAAAGATGTACCGATCATGATAAGCTTTTGATTCCGCGGGTGCCAAGCAACGGACAGCGGTTCAGCTACGGTTTTCATGCCCGTTAAAGGGGCGGTTTGGAAACTGTACCCTCCGTTAAAGGAAAGATAGAGTCCGTTTGAAAAAAGCAGCGCGATCCTGTTTTTATCGTCGGAAACCGAATGGCTTACCACGGGCTTTGTAAGTCCCTGTTCTTCAAAGGGATAGATCACCTGGGGAGGCAGCCCCGAGTCTATCCTTATAAGATACTCATTCTTTTTTGCCAGATTGACAATTTTATAGATGCCGTGCTTGCGGGTAATAATCAAGAGTATATCCGTGTTAAGGGGGATAATATCAAGCAGTTCCAGTTCGGTTTGCGCCGAAAGTTGCCGTAAAATATTTGTTTTAAAAAATACAGGTTCTTGTGCTGGATTTTTAAAACTCGCATAACTGACGGTATGTTCTTTATCGACTAGAAAAATGGTGTGACCAGCCGGATCAATATCTTTTGAATTGCAATGGATAAAGAATAATAAACTTGTCAGGATAATACCTGCCAGAAGCAAGCGAGTCTTTATCTGCCTATAGTGCATGATTTCTCTTTCCTTACTCAATAGTATAGAATCTTTCAGCCGCTTCAACAGTCTGACGCATTAAGGAGATAATTGTCATCGGACCTACGCCGCCGGGAACGGGAGTATAAGCTGACGCTACGTGCTGAATAGCTTCCAAGTCGGTATCCCCCACATTGCCGGGATTATAGCCCGCGTCTATTACCACCGCGCCTTTTTTAATCCAATCCGCTTTGATAAATTCGGGTTTGCCTACAGCTCCTACGACAATATCCGCTCTTTTAACGACATCGGGCAGGTTTTGGGTTTTCGAATGACAGATGGTAACAGTTGCATTCTCATTTAACAGCATCATGGCAACCGGTTTTCCTAAAATAGGGCTTCTGCCCACCACAACGGCATCTTTTCCTTGCAGGGGAATATTATAATATTTAAGGATGGTGAGGATGGCCAAAGGCGTTGCACTAAAGTAGGCTTTCTGTCCCATGGCCATCCTGCCGAAACTGGTTGTATTTACTCCGTCCACATCCTTTTCCAGCGCGATCGAATTAAAACATAGCTGCTCATCCACCTGTTCCGGTACCGGATGTTGCAGCAGGATTCCATGAACATCTTTATTTTTATTGAGTTCCTGGATTTTGGCTAATACCTGTCCGGTGGTGGAGGATTCGGGCAGTTCAAGCTTTAAGGATTCCATGCCCACTCTCTTGCAGGCATTGCCCTTCATGCGCACATAGGTAACGGAGGCAGGGTCGTTTCCCACTAAAATTGTGGCAAGGATCGGTATGCTTCCCGTTTTCGCAACCAGGTGAGCTACCCGTGTTTTTAGTTCTTCTTGCAGCTCAGCGGCAATTTTCTTGCCGTCCAAAATCAATGGATTAGCCATATCCAGAAACTCCTCGTGAAGAATTTTAAAGACACTATAGCGTAAATGAATATGCTTTGTAAATCGGCAATTGTTATATCTTTGCGGATTTTTTTAACGGAGAGTTGCGGAGACGCAAAGAATTTATCAAAACCTTACTCGATAATCTTTGCGTCTCTGTGTTTCCGATGGCACCTAGCTGGATCTGGGGGCCAGCTTGGTAATTAATGAAGCAAATCCCTTTAAATTCCGTGTTTGGATCCAAAGCTTTCCCGGACCGCTGTACTCGCAAACCAGGCCTTCTCCGGAAGCCAAGGTGGAGAATATGCCCTTGGCTGCTTTTTTAAGTTTGTATTGAACCGATTCTTCAAAGGCAATTATATGGCCCGTATCCACGATATAATTTTCACCGCTGGCCAGGCTTTTTTCAAGAATGGAACCATAGGAACTTAAGAAGAGAGTGCCTGTTCCTGAAATCACCTGTAAAAACAGGCCTTCACCGGAAAACATGGCCTTAAACGAACCTTTTGTGGACAGTTCAAGCTCAGGGCTTCCCGCCAAATACGCTCCGCCCTGGGCAAAGAGGGTGCTGCCCGAAAGGTCGATTTTCAAAATATCACCCGGAACCGGCGGAGCCAGTAACAGTTCTCCTGCTCCCCCGCTCGCGGTATAAAGAGAAGCAAATAAGGCTTCTCCGCCTACGGCCGCCTTTAAGGTTCCAAACACACCTTTGCCGGTGGCCTTGGATTGCAGTTCCAGTGTATTTGACATGGATACCATAGCTCCGGCCTCTGCTTTTATGGATTCACCTGCCCCAAGCTGTACCCGCAGACTGGTAAACACGGGTCCGTTTTCAATTTTAAACTGCATAATTTCCTCCTTTATTGTCGCGCTTTTCCATTCACGGTGGAGTTTTTTTATAAATTGAAGCGCATATACTATGTAGTATATGGAGAAACAGTCGTTATGCAATAAAAGAATTCAATATTAAAATTGCTTGATAAAAACATTTTTAAATTAAATCCATAATGCTTATACTAGTATTGTACTGTGAAGGACATGATTCTGTGGTAAAACATAAAAAGGACCGACCGACAATAGGTATGCTTATCGGGATGCTTGATGAAGATTATCAGGCCAATATTTGGAAGAATATGGTAGATAATGCAATTGAGCTGGATGTGAATTTAATATTCATAGTGGGTAAAGCACTCGGTTCACCCTACGGTTATGACTACCAGCATCATCTTAGTTACAGTCTGGTTGATGAACAAAATTTGGATGGCTTAGTCATTTTAACGGGTTCTATGTGCTGTTTTATTTCTATGGAAGAAGCAACTATGTTTTGTGAAAGATTTCAGTCTCTGCCGACCGTCAGTATGGGGGAGGCGGTAAAAGGCATCCCGAGTGTTTTACTTGATAATAAATTCGGAATGAAAGAAGTGGTCAAGCATCTCATTGTTGATCACGGATACAAACATATCGCCCATATCAGAGGGCCTGAGGGTTATCAGGAAGCGGATATTCGCTTTGAAACATATAAAAAAACACTGGAGGAACACAATCTGCCCTTTAATCCTGATTTGGTTGTTACCGGTAATTTTGTCTACGATAAGGGAGCCGAAGCCATGCGCATCTTGCTCGAAGAAAGGAAACAACACTGTGATGCCGTGGTATCGGCTAATGACGATATGGCATTAGGAGCTTTGAAGTATTTACAGGGAAAGGGTATCAGAGTACCGCAGGATATTGCCATTACCGGTTTCGACGATATTAAACTGGCAAAGGTTTTCAATCCGCCATTGACATCGGTTACCCAACCTATGCACAACCAAGCCAGAAAAGCACTGGAAATTGTGCTGGCTCGAATTAATGGAGAAAAGGTGCCTGAAATTTCGTATCTGCCTTCCAAAGCGGTAATCAGACAGTCGTGCGGCTGTTTTTCCCCTTCCATGCTGTATATTGATTCCACAATAGAACATCAACCCGCGTGCGATGACAGCTCACACATGGATTTGGAAGAAAACAAAGCGCGGATCATTGATAATACGACGCGAGAATTAAAAGCCAAAGGAATAAATAATACAGCGCTTTTTGACTGGTTGAAGGAAATACTGGATGGTATGATCGAATGTTTAAAAAACCAAGATTATAAGAATAAAGCCTTTTTTTATCTTATTGGCGATCTGCCGATTTCAAAAACGGGAATGACAAAGCATGAATCGTTCTGGCAGAGTGTAATAAAAACCTTATATACCAATGCGGTTCTCACTTTAAAAGATAATAATGCCATGCTTTTTCTTGAGCTGCTTTATAAAAAAATTCAAATTTTTTTAAGTGAAATGCTGCTTAGATCCGATCCATTTCAAAGCGTCAATGAAAAACATATGGTATGGACCTTGCGATCGGTGGGCAGTGTCTTGATTTCTTCGTTCGAATTGAATCAGCTGCTTGAGGATATAAAAGAACAACTGCCGTATATGGGAATTAATATGTGTACAATTGCCTTTTTTGACGGACCGGTTAAAAAGATATCAAAATACTTTTGGGATGTTCCTCATACGTCTCAAGTACTGCTGGCATTTAATAAACATAAAAGTTTTACTTCCAAAGAGGGTAGTGTTCACTTTCCCACGCTTGAATTATGTCAGCGTAAATATTTGCCGACTCGTGAAAGATACTCCATGGTGCTGATGCCGTTGTTCTTTCGGGATGAGCACTTCGGCTTTATCTTCTTTGAATTGGGTTCACGAATCGAAACAGTGTATGAAACTCTGCGCGGTTATATAAGCAGCTCGCTTAAAGGCGCTTTGCTTTTCAAGCAGCAGAAGGAAGCGGAAGAGCTGCAGCTGGCCGCCATGGAGGCTGCCAAAAGCGCCAATAAGACTAAGGGTGAATTTTTAGCGAATATGAGTCATGAAATTCGAACGCCTATGAATTCGATCATCGGATTTACCGAGTTGTTACTGGAAGAAGAGAAAGATCCCCAGAAAAAGGATAAATTGAAAATAATCATGAAAGCAGGCGACAGTCTGCTGGAAATTATAAATGACATTCTTGATTTCTCAAAAATGGAAGCGAATAAGATTGAGTTCGAAAACGCCAGCTTTTCTATCAGAGATCTTTTGGATGATATTAAAAAAATGTTTATTCTCAAAGCCAGTGAAAAGAATGTCGGCTTTGCTATTAAAGTCGCCGAATCAGTTCCTGAATATCTGTATGGTGACGAAAGAAGGGTCAACCAAATAATATTGAATCTGGTGAGCAACGCGTTTAAATTCACAAAGCAGGGTGAAATTCGTATTGATTGCCGGTATGAAAACAAGAAGACACTCACAATCAGCGTGAGTGATACGGGAATCGGAATCGCCGCAGACAAACAACAGACAATTTTTTCACCGTTTTCTCAGGTTGACAATTCTGCCACCAGGGAATATTTCGGAACCGGCCTGGGACTGGCCATTTCCAAAGGGCTCGCAGAAAAAATGGGGGGCAGGATTTTTTTAGAGAGCCGGATCGCGGCCGGTTCCACATTCACTATAAAAATTCCCTTAAAACAGATAGCTGAGAATCCGGTAACCCAAGTAAGGAAAAAACTTCGTGACGAGAGGATGGTTCAGTACTGGTTGAAACAGGCGGGAGGGGATCCTCAGCTGAAGGAATTAATTATTCAAGGAATACAAAAACTTCCTGAAAGAATCTCCGAATTGGAACAGGCTGTATTGCATAATGATCCGGACAAGATTAAAAAACTGAGTCATGACCTGAAAAGTGTTTACGGCAATCTTAATATAAGTGAAATTTACGATATATTTTTAAAGATCGATAAAGAGATGAATAAAGAAGATGCTCGAATTAATAAAATAATTCCGTTAGTGTCCGTGGTAAAAGAACTGGTTAATAAGATACCAAGCTATTATTTAGAGGAAATTCGGGGATTAACTCCAACGTTACGAGCTGAAAATTCAAATGACTTTAGGGTGTTGATCGCGGAAGATAATGAATTGAATCAAAAGCTGATTGGAATTTATTTGAAAAAGTTAAACATAAGTTTTGATATCGCTAATAACGGCCGGCTTGTCTTGGATTTACTGCAAGAAGGACTGAAAAACGATAAGAAGTATAATCTGCTGCTGTTGGATATGCAGATGCCTATTATGGACGGTCTTGAAGTAATTAAAATAATCAGGGGTCATAAAGACTTGAAAGACCTGTATGTTATTGCGCTCACGGCATATGCCATGAAAGGCGATGCCTTGAAATATACCAAAGCGGGATGTAACGGTTATATATCGAAACCGATTAATCAAGATAAATTTATAAAAACAATCCATGATGTAAAAAATTTAGTACTCGCTTATGCCAAGAATGCTAAAAAGACAGAGCTGGATAATAAAACTAAGACCTCGCTTAAACGAGTCTTATCCGAGTTGAAAAAAAATTATAAGATTTTTAATCAAAAAAAATTGTTGGAAATAGCTCATAGGCTTTCACAGGAGCAGGCCGCGGACGTCGCGGTTTCGATTAAGGAAGAGCTTGAAAAAATAGCGGAAAACTTTGACGAAGAGGGATTGGATACATTAATGCGAAAAATGGAAGGATTGATAAATAATGGCAGCTAAAGTACTTATTGTTGATGATGTAGCGGAAAACAGGAAACTTCTTGCTTCAATTCTGCAAAAGAACGCGGATTGTGACATAATGATGGCCAAAAGCGGACAGGATGTGATTGAACTGTTTGAAAATAGAACGGACAATCTGCCTGATTTGATTCTCCTGGACATTATGATGCCGGTAATGAGTGGCATACAGGTTGCCCAGTATTTGAATGACAACAAATTGCTGCAGGAAATTCCAATTATTTTTGTTACCGGACTGGGAGATGTAGACAACATTGTAAAGGCATTCAAGGTCGGCGGGGTTGATTATATAACCAAACCTTTTAATAAAGCTGAATTGATTGCCAGGGTTAACACTCATTTAAAGCTTAAACGGGTGCTGAATGAGTTGGAAGTAAAGAATTCCTTACTGCAAAACAGTGAGATACACCTTATTCATCTGGTAGAAGAAAAGACAAAGAAAGTAAATAATTTAACGGTTGCCTTAATTACGGCGCTTGAAAACGCAAATATTTATAATGATATTGACACGGGTAACCATATAAAACGGGTAAGCGCATATTCCGTGCTTTTAGCTGAGAATTACGGCTGTAGTCTGGATTTTATCAAAAAGATAAAAGTATATTCACCGCTGCATGATATAGGAAAGGTGGGTATTCCGGATAATATTTTGAAGAAAAAAGGTAAATACTCGGAAGACGAATATGAAAAGATGAAAGAGCATGTTGTCATTGGATTTAAAATCCTGGATTCACCGGAGATTGATGCTATGGCGAAAAATATCGCTTTATACCATCATGAGAAATGGGACGGCAGCGGCTATATTGAGGGCTTAAAATCTGAGAGTATTCCATTGGAAGCACGCATAGTTGCTTTGGCGGACGTTTATGACGCGTTGATGAATCAAAGAATATATAAAGAAGCATATACAAAAGAAAAAACAGAACGAATAATAAAAACGGATTCCGGATTGCATTTTGATCCCAAAATCGTGGATATTTTTATAGAACAAAAAAACCGGTTTTATGAAATAAGCAAGCAGTATTCCGATTAAGCTTTTAAAATAACAGTTCATGGTCTTTTACTATTTACACGATCATATAAAATAATTACTATTATAAAGATAATTTTACAAAGTAATACATAAAATGCTTCTGTGATTAAATGGAGGAAATATGGCGAGATTAAAGGATGAAAATAAGCGCGCTTTAATCTTGGAAGCTTCGAAAACACTCTTTTCAAAACAAGGTTTTTTTAACACATCTATATCGGATATAGTAAAAGCAACCAACCTGCCGGTGGGAAGTATTTATACTTATTTTCCAAGCAAAGATGAAATAATGAAAGTAATTGTCGAGGAAGGCTGGAAAGATCTTTATGACCGGCTTTTACAGACCGTTTCCTCTCAGGAAAGCGATGAATCCAAGCTTAAGGCTATTATTGAAAAATTTCTTCCGGAAATACTTAAGGATGTGGATCTTATTAATATACTCTTATCCGAAGCTATCGCTTTCACGAAAATTGAAGAAAAGATCGAGGTCTTAAGTACTATGATCTACGAGCTTATTCGCTCCATTTCGAAAAGCAAACCGACTATTAATGGATTTAACAAACGCTTTATTGAGACGGCTCTAATGGTCTTTTTTTTAGGAATTTTAAATGCAGTAAGACTTTCCCGCGCCAGTTCAATTGATATTAAAGAAGCCGATATAATAAAATTCTTGAAAATTTCCATTGAAAATTCAATGGATATAAAAATCTAGTTCTTTTTTGCTTCCGAAAAAGCCGCCACCTATAGGAGCGGTTAAAAAGATGGTCAGTAGACGGTGGCTTTTTCGGCCACCTTCGCTCCCCCGCGTATCATCAGCTTTGCCGATGGTATGTTTACTCTACACCTCCCTCGTAAGGAAAAAACACATAATCGCGAAATTCTTCATCCGGATTGCCCGGTCCCAGATCGTGTCTGCGATTGGCATCCGTATGGCAATCAAGGCAAAAATCACTTGTAAAAACAGTGTATTCGTTGAGAGGATTCTTTAAATCCTGCACTATCCATATCCAGCCGCCGCGAGCTTGGGGATGAGCGGAATCTTTTATCATGACCGTAAGCATCCCCGGTTTATCGCCTGCTTTATATTCAAGCGCGGGATATACCTCTTTTACAATAATTGTTCCCGTAGGATAGGTATAGTGTTTCTTGCCGTCTACAGTAGTCACTGCCACTTTTTCTCCGATTTCGTTGATGAATATCTTGCGGTAATGCTCCAGGTGTCCTGGTATGGGGTAGTTCAACTCTACATTGGTGGTTCTTTTCCATGAAGCGTAATCTTCAGGTATCAGATATTTTTTTGTTTCCGGTGCGCAGTTCCAAAAAATCGCGCATAAGCAGATAACTGATAATACCTGTCTCATCACTCACTCCTTTTTAAGCGCCTTTAACAGATAAACACGCAAGTACTGATCTTTTCCTTTTACCCGCACCCGAAACGGTCCGTCCGTGAGCACTGAAGCTTTAACCCTTTGATAGATACTGTGGGCGATAATAATTTGTCCGGCTTTGGCCGCATTGCAAAGACGGGAGGCGGTATTTACATTGTCGCCTATAACCGTATAATCAGCGCGTTTTTCAGATCCGATCATACCTAAAATAACCTCTCCCACATTAATACCGATTCCCACCTGTAAACCGCTGTATGCTGAACCGCTTTTTTCTGACAGCTCCTTTTGAATGAGCAAGGCGGTACGGCAGGCGGAAAGTTCGGGATTTTCGGTGGTGAAAATAGCCACAATTTCATCACCTACATATTTGTCCACATCACCGCCGTTTTCAGTAATGATTTCAGTTTGAAAGTTGAGCATCTTGTTTAATGATTCAACCACATCCTCGGGCGGTTTTTTCTCGGAATAAGACGTAAAACCGCGGATATCACTGAACAGAATAGTGAGGGGCAGTTTTTCTCCGGCCTTCTCGGTTTTAAGCGACTGCAGCGTTGAGGATGAGACAAACTTGGAGAGTTTGAATCTTTCATAGAGTCCCTGTACCATTTGATTGACTGTACTGCCTAATACTCCGATCTCGTCGTTATTTTTTATATCGACACGTTTATCGAACTGACCCGCGGTAACGTTTGTGCATACGGCGCCTATGGTCTGTACCGGCAGAATAACCGTGCGTCTGAGGAATTGAGTGAGAATTACGGTAAGGCCGATCAATAAAACCACAAAAAGAGAGTATGAGATTATCAGATAGAGAGTTTGCTTATTAATCGATGCGGTAATATTGCTTTCAATGCAGATTACACCGCGGATTGTATGCGTGGCGCCGTGGCATTTCATGCAGCTGGGGCGGTTCTGCAGCTTTTCATAGACTGTGAAAAAAATCGCGTCGCCTTTTTGCGTTTGAAAAGATACCAGCTTTTCTTCAGGAGAGACGGTTAACGCGTCTTTAAAATACGGCTGTTCCGGGATATCCGAAACGTCGATCCGGGGCTCGTTAGGGGAAAATCTTTCATAACCCTGGTTTTCATTAACCGTGCGGATAGTGTTGTCGTCTGAAAATGCTGGTTTTCCGTTCTCTCTGAACAGTTTGACCGATACATCTGGATTCGCCGCGGTTACCTCCTCAAAGTAGCGGGTAGCTATATCGGCGTATCCCGGCACCATAATACTTCTGATTGAGACTTTAACCGTGTCTGTGTGTTGCTTTAAGTTTTTCTCAAGCGAAGCGGCAATCTCCCGTATCAAGGCCAGAGAGAAAAATACGATTATGCCGCCGATGCCCAGGAGCAAGGAGATCACGATAATTACATTCACCTTGCGGGTTATAGGTGTGAACTTTCTGGCGGGCATGCCATATACTCCTTTTTCTATAGCACCATTATAATTGTGCTGTTCGAATTAAGCAAGCAGTAAAATAGAAGTATGATTTTTGTGTCTTGATTTTATTTTTTGAATTGTATACAGTACAACCACTATGCAAAACAAGGAAAAAACACAATATACACTTATAATTTTAAAGCCCGACGCTTTGGTGAAATCATTGACGGGTAATATTTTAACCAGGCTTTCGGAGGCCCGCCTCCGCATAATCGCCGCCAAGATTGTAAAAGTATCTCGCGAGATCGCGGAAAAGCATTACGCGCATCTTAAGGAAAAGCCCTTTTTTAATGATCTGTATGAATACTTTTCCGGCAAAACATACGGCCCCGATTATGAGCGGGTTTTGGTGATGGTATATGAGGGTGACGATGCCATTACCAAAGTCCGTAAAATCGCGGGAGCGACCAATCCATTAGAGGCCGATCCCATTACAATCCGCGGTGCCTACGGCAGAATCAATAAAAAAGGCATCATGGAAAATGTTATCCATTGTTCTGATTCCGATGAAAGCGCGGAAAATGAAGTAAAAATGTGGTTTAAGCCTGACGACATTATTGAAAATATTTATCCCACCAAGGTAGAAACCATTCGCGATTATAAAATACGGACCTGGGCTTAGCCCTTTTTAAAATAATCTATCGCTATTGTATTTTATTCTCAGTTATTATTTAATAGTAATTAAAAAGGAGGTAGTACCATGCGTTTAATACTATGTGCGCTATGTTTGTCCGTATTATCCTGTCTGCTGTTTTTTAATTGCGGCAATTCGCCCCAGTCCGCAGACGGTTTGGCTGTTACCGCTCATACGCCTCAGATAGACGGTGTGGTGACTCAAGATGAATACAGCTTTAAAAAGGAGTATGCGCAATGTACTCTCTATGCGGCGCGTAAAAAGCAATCAGTCAGTTTTGCTCTGGTGGCGCAAACAACAGGCTGGGTTTCGCTTGGGTTGGGTTCTAAAGTAATGAATAATGCTCATATTATTATCGGTTTTGTCAAAGACGGCCGGCCGCAGTTTAAAGAGCAGATCGGAGTCGGACACGGCCATGAAGATCTGTTTGTTACGGAAAGTGTGGTAACCGATGTGGCAGTAAAAGAAACGGATAATCTGACTACGTTGGAAGTGGAGTTGCAAACATCAGGCTTTATAAAAGACGGCCAGGAAGAACTGCAGCTTATTATAGGGTATAGTGGACAGGATTCATTTACAGACATGCATAGTTTTAGGCAGGGTGTTGTGCTAAAATTAAAGTAAGGAGCGGATTTATGCATATAAGAAAAAAGGTTGTATGCGTTATATTTATGCTTTGCTTTGTAATTCCTGCTTTCATTTATTCCCAGCAGACCTTTGAAATTCAATTTATCCCCGGAGAAAAATTCAAGCTTACGGAGAGACATGACCTCAGTAAACGCGTTAACGGCAGCTATCAGGGATATATCTACCGGGAGGTGAGAGGCGTGTTAACGGTCGCGGAAGATGAGACCGGACAGAATGAGGTGTATCAGGGTAAATTTTATGTGTTGGAGGAGATGAAGCGGGAAACGCGCCATGTTGCCCGCAGAATCGATAAAACCATCGAGTCCAGGTTTAGGATTAATTCCGACGGACATTACGTAATTCATGAGAGTCAGGCTTATCCTCTGCTGCGCGGTTTTCCGGTATTTCCCAAAAAAGCCGTAACAGTCGGTGAAAAGTGGCGGGCTTACGGTATGCGGATCGTTGAGCCTTTACATGACGGTGTCTTCACCAGAGTGCCTTTTTATTGTGAATATGAATATAAGGGCAAGGGAATGTATAACGGAGTGGAGTGCGATGTTATTCAGGCGCAATACGCTATGCGCTATAAAGCCGGGGATGATGTATACGGCGATGAACGCATCCGCAATATCAGCGGCAAGCATGTAGTGACCATTTATTTTGACAGTGAAGGCAAACGGCCGCAGTTTATGAGGGATCTGGTGGAAGAGACCTATATGTATGATAACGGCACGGAGGAATTATACAAAGGCTTTATTCTTACCTGGTTCGATATGATTGTGGTGATGGACAGGGATGAGATAAAAAAGGATATTATCGAAGAGTTGGAGGATTCGAATATCCCCGATATCGTAGTCGAAGAACGTGAAGAGGGAGTTGCACTTACTCTGAACAAAATACATTTCATCGCGGATAAAGCGGTAGTTAAGCCTGAGGAATACAGTAGACTCGACGCTCTTGTGGAAGCTCTTAAAAAAATAGAAGGAAGAACCTTTCTGGTTGTCGGCCATACGGCGCGCTGGGGAAGCGAAGAATCACAGTATACCCTTTCCGTAGAGCGGGCCAAGACCATAGTGGATTATTTGGTAAGCAAAGGCATACCTGCCGAGCGCTTTCTTTATGAAGGAAGAGGAGCAACCGAGCCCGTAGCCAGTAATGATACTGAAGAGGGTATGGCGCAGAACCGGCGGGTGGAAATAATTATTCTTGAGGATTGAGTTTTATTTCTCACTGAGCACACGGTGTTCATAGATTTAAAGTAACAAGCTATGCTAAGGATACAAACTCATCGATCCGCTTTTTAATAATGTCCATTCCTTTTTGCCAAAAAACCGTGGATTCGATATTAAATCCCACCTGCCGTGTCAACTCCATGCAGTTCATACGGCCTGTATCCTTTAATAATTTATCATAAACAGTTGTAAAACTCGCGCCCTGCTCTGTATAAAGAGCGTGCAGCCCCAATCCGAACAGCAGTCCGAAAGCATACGGATAATTGTAAAAAGCCAGCTCCGACCGGTAATAGTGGCTTTTTACCGCCCACATAAAGGCGTGAAGATGCGCGGGATCAAGAGCCTGACCGTACGTCTTTTGCTGGGCCTTGAGCATAAGGTTGTTTAACTCATCCGCGGAAAGTTCTTTTTCCGCTCTTAAATCAATCAGTTCCGATTCAAAATAAAAGCGGGAAAGGATGTCCACTATAACCTGGGTGCTGTCGGCCAGAAATATTTCAAGCAGGTTTATTTTTTCCGCTGCGGGGAAACTCAACAAAGCGTTGTTGATTATAATATTTTCACAAAAGATGGAAGCGGTTTCCGCCAGAGTCATCGGATAATCTCTGTGGATGGCGCTGTGCTTGCGCAGGAGATGATGGTGATACGCGTGGCCGAGCTCGTGAGCGATTGTGGTGACAGCTGAAAAAGAACCGTCGAAGTTGCAAAGAATACGTGATTCCTGCGGCAAAGGCAGGGAAATACAATAAGCGCCGCCGATCTTCCCGGTTTTTGGCTGCGCATCGATCCAGTTCTCATTAAAGGCCTTAAGCGCGAAGTTTTTTAGTTCCTGACTAAAACGAGCGAATCCCTGGATTATGAAATCTCTGGCCCGGCTAAAACTCCATTTTTCTGCTGAAGGGGAAAGGGGGGCAAAAAGATCGAAAAAAGCCAATTTTTTTAAACCCAATATTTTCGCCTTAGCCTTGAGATATCTTCTGAAATCAGGCAGTGCCTTCTCCATAACGGTAATAAGTGAATTCAGGACGTTACGGGAGATGCGGGCCTGGAGCAAAGAGCATTCCAGAGTATTTTTATACTCTCTGCGCTTATTAAGACTTACAGAAACTCCTTTAACTCCGTTCAGGGCATAGGCCAGCGGGGTTTTAACAGTCTCCCACGCGGATAACTCCAGTGAATAGGCTTTGTGCCTTACCTGTCTGTCGGGTTCGTGAGCCAGGGCCCGCAGTTCGATGATTGTCTTTTTCTTTCCATGTTCCTCATCCCATACAACCGATGTCTGAGAGGAGACGGCTTCCTGTAATCTGCTCCAGAGATCGGCGCCCGAACGGGAGAGATCCGCTGCAAGTTCTTCTTGCTCCTTAGTCATCTGGTGCTTTTGCAGAATCAGTTGCTCGTTTAAAAAAAACACATAGTTTTTAAGTTCGGGTAGCAGGCGGAGGCTTGTTTTTAACAGCTGTTTTTCCCCTGCCAGTGTATTACGAAATGTAACAATCGAGCTTATCAGAGAGATCTTGGTTTTGTCCAGGTCGTTCATGCATTTAATCGCTTCATAATTGGCCGTATTAATTGTGTAGTGCATATAGGCAAAGGCATAGAGAGTGACGAACAGATCGCTGCACATGTTGTAGCAATCAATGAATTCTTTAATCCAGTAAGCCCTTTTATCTTGAGTCTTAGGAGGAGATTCGATTAGCTTGGCAAGACGCTTGATATGCTTGCCCAGCAGCCTTAAATGATTTTGCAGTTTTTTCCCGGTAAATGACGAATAGATACGCTCTAATTTCCATGCTGGTAATGTTTTCATGTTAAGATTTATAATCAAAATTGCCTATTTTTGCAACAGCGGCGGGGGATTATTAATTGTGAAGAGGTTAAGCGCCGTACCCATCCGCTGAGGGCGCCTGCTTGGGCGGTGGTATGGTGACGGCAATGTGTACAAAAAAAATAAACTTTTTTTGACAATTGGTACGAAAAATTATAGAGTTAATATAGTAAACAGTTAAGCTATTAAGAGCGTATAGTAACGAGGTATGTAATGGATAAAAAAAGCACAAATTTTCAGAAATACGGCATTCTATTTTTCAGCATTTGCGGGATACTCATTTTAAGCACATTCGGATTCGGATTGATAAATCTATTCGGGCTTGACGTTCAAGGCCCTGTGGTCGGCACATTGAAGATTTTGTTTATTATTAGCGGGATACTATTAATCGCTTTGGGAATCGGTGTGGTAATTCTCCTTAGAAGAATGAGCAGTCCCCTGAGCGGTATCATGAACATTATTAACCATATCAAGGAAAAAGATTTTTCCATACGTTCCACGTTTGCAGCTGACGAAGAAATAGGCGAGATCGGAAACGCGCTGAACACCATGGTCTCTGAACTGGATACTGTTTTTTCCGGTGTGAAAAAGATGCTGCAATCGATTGAAGCGATAAATGTGGACCTGGTATCCGCCGTATCGGAGACGGGAGTGGCGACCCGTGAAATGATTGCCACAATTGAGAGTGTCAACAAGAGTTTGGAAAGGCAAAAAGGAGCAATCGAAGAGACGGTTAAAGAAGTCAACAAGATGAACGAAACCACTGAAAAGATAAAACAGAATATCGAAAGCCAGTCAAGCGCGGTAGCGCAGAGCTCGGCCAGCATAGAACAAATGGTGAGTTCCATTAATTCCGTGAGCAAGAGCGCGGAAAACGCAAAAGAAATCGGGCAGACTCTGGAACAGATCGCCAGTCAGGGAGAAACACATATAAAAACCATGATGCAGTCGATGCAGGATATTTCCGACACTTCCAAAAAAATAGCGGAGGGGATCGGCGGCATCACCCGTTTGGCAGCCACGACCAATCTCCTTTCCATGAATGCCGCCATTGAGGCTGCTCATGCCGGAGAGGCGGGCAAAGGTTTCGCGGTTGTGGCCGAAGAAATCCGTAAACTTGCATCGGATTCGGGACAGGAAGCAAAAAGTATCAAGAAAAATGTGCAGGAGACTCTTGAGAAAATAGAGCACGGAACCAAACTTTCCGAGGAGACGGGAAAAGCTTTTAGTCAGATTTTGGAGGATATCGATAAGACAGTAAAAATAATTGTAGAGATTGCCAATGCAATGAGTGAACAGCGGGCCGGAGCGCAGGAGATCCTTACTTCCATTACTCATCTGGTGGAGCTTTCCAGTTTGATAAAAACGGATACAGGCGAAGAGTCCGAAGGAAGTGTGAGGGTGCTGGATATAATAAAGAGAGTTGACAACGAAGCCCAAGAGATTATTCAGGCAGCGCATGAGCAGCTCAGCGGCAGTTATGAAATCCAAAAGGCCTTTGATTTACTGCAGATTGTGTCGGAAAAAAATAAACAGCTTTCGGATGAGCTCAGAGAAAAGATTAGTGAGGTCAAGGTAACTCAAAAGCCGGCTGAGACCCAGGCGCAAAGCAGCCCCGAAACAGTGCTTAAGCAGGAATAAATATCGCTTCAACCTATTTCTCTAAAAACTCTTGACAATAATAAAAAAAACAAATTAGAATGGCTCTTGAATGTCATGATACCAATAAATGATGCTTACAAAGAAGTAAGAAAGAAACTTATAAAAAACTCATCGATCGATAAGGTTATTACCGAAGACAATGTCTACCAGGAAGGTCTGGCCACTAATAAACCTTTGATAAGCCAGGTGGTAAGCGAACTGATGCTGCCCGGAAGCAGGATCAACGGATTTGAGAATTTACTTGAATTATACGAGCTGGCTCAGACAGGTAAATCATGCATATTATTCATGCAGCATTTTAGCAACTTTGATATCCCCAATTTTTATGAGCTTTTGGAAAGACACGGTGAAATAGGTGAGAAGGTCAGCCAGTCGATTGTCTCTATTGCGGGGATGAAACTTAATGAAGAAAATGACTTTGTACGCTCTTTTACAGAGGCTTATACCAGAGTTGTTATTTACCCCTCGAGTACGGCAAAAAATACTGAGGATACCAAAAAAAAGTTGGAAGAAAAAATAAAGCAGATTAAAATCAACCGGGCCGCCCTGCACGCCATTACCCACCTGAAGCACAATAAACGAATTATTCTTGTTTTTCCGACCGGAACCCGCTTCAGGCCTTGGGATGAGTCTACCGGTAAAGGTCTTAAAGCGGTATATTCATATCTTAAAACCTTCAATTATATGGTTTGTGTGGCAATAAACGGTAATACATTGCGCTTAAACCCAAGTAATAAAATGGATGAGGATTTCGTAACCAGAGATGTTGTGATGTACACGGTGAGCAAGGTATTTAACTGCAAAGAATTCCGGACTCAATCTTTGAAACATGCAAAACTCATTGAAAACTCAAAACAACATGTTGTTGACGATATCATTAAAGAATTGGATGCATTACACAAAAACGCCGAATTCGAAAGAGTTCAGGTTTTAAAACAGGCCGGTAGAAAAGCCATCTAAAAACGTGGTTGGTTTTACCCATGATGATTGTCTAGTTAAGATTCCTCTCAATCTGGTTCTTGTCAAAGCCTACAATAATCCTGCCGTTTATTTCTATAACCGGAACACCCATCTGGCCCGACTTGTTTACCATCTCCTGGGCTTTGTTCATGTCTTTGGATACATCATACTCTGTAAACGAAATATTTTTTTGTCGGAAATAAGATTTTGCCAGATTACAAAAACTGCACGTTGGCGTTGTATAAATATTAACACTCATTTATAACCTCCATACTATATATAAAATATAATATATAGTACTAAAAAAGACAAGTACTTCTATACATTGTGCAGCGACTGTTGTGCGAAATGATCGGAAACGGGTATTTAATATTTGGCTATATTATCTTCAAATGCTTTTGATAATCTTGTAAGAATTGAGGTAAAGTGTTCTTCGTCTTTTATCCCGAAATCATTAAGGGCTGAAGAGTCGATCTGTTCGTAATTTAATTTTTCCTCTTGAACATTGGCAAAGGCGTTCGCCATATATACGGTATTTACAATATCACGGAAAGGAGCATCCGCCTGGTTCGGCTCGTGGTGAAAGCGGATGGCCTGGATCAGCTGTTGGGGGAAGTTCCATTTTTCCGCAATAAGTGCTCCGACTTCGGCGTGATTCATGCCGCTGGAAAGATTTTCCAACATGCTGGGGGGAATATTCTTGGCCATGCAAAACCTTTTAATTTTATCCAGAAGCTGAGGGTGGATGGAGGCAAAAATTATCTGACCCAAATCATGAAGAATGCCGCCCACATAGGCGTCATCCAGGATATCCTTTTTACGCTTGAAACTCTTGGCAAGGGTGTAAGCATAAAAGGCCGTGCGGTAGGAATGATCCCAGAGCCATTTTATTTCGGAAAAGCGCTTAAAGAAAATCTTTTGTGTTCCGTAAGAATAAAGCAGATTTTTTAAGGTTCGCAAGCCCACCAGTTTTACGGCTTCCACGATGTTATCTACTTTTTTTGGAAGCATAAACTGGGCGGAATTCACCAGTTTTAAAAGATCCGCGGTTAAAGACGGATCCGTGCTGATTTGGCGGGCAATATCGGATATTTCAGTGTCCGGATCCGAAATGAGTTTTTGCAAATGTACTATGTTCTCGGGAAATTGGGGGAGCGCATCCACTTCTTTGGTGATTTCCTTAATTAAACTGTCAATTTTTTCCATATGTACTTCAGAAAAGGGTATGGTAATGGTGGCTACGGTTTCACCGTCTAAGAAATCAAGGTCGAAAGAATCCTCATCCAAACCGATTCGTTTCAGCATGAGCACAATGATGATAATACCAAGACCCGCGCCTTCGATATCATCAACCAGGGTGGCGGGTGCCTCTTCGACCGAGTTAAAGGCGCGGGCGCGGGCGATACGATCAAAGACCCTGATCTGTTCGGTTTTCGTTATTTCCACATTATTTCTGACGCTGATATAAAAATTGTTTTCTTTGGTGTGAAATATGATTTTTACATAATAGCTGTGCTGTTTCAACTGTTTGAGATAGTAGTCAATATTGTTGGAAGTATCATCTTTGAAATGCTTCATGCCTTCACCGTAATCTTTTTTGTTATTGATATCCAGATCTCTTTCTAAAAAGTAAACCCGTTTGATATTGGCTTTTTGCGCGTTTAAAGCAATTTCACGCAGACAATAGGAAATTCTGTCCTTTAGATTTTCATGTCCCAGTTCGTTGAGAAAGGCTTCCAGGAGTCCTTCAATATAAATTTCCGTCTCATGAGGGATCGAGTGCAATTTTATTGAGAGAGGCACGGAACTCTGAATTGATCTTTGGATTTTTTTTATATCCGCTGCGAGCAGCTCCATTTTTAATCCTTCTACCGGTTAAACAATTAAATGCCGTGCAAAAAGACAGCACGTAAACTTTCTCATGAAACATAAATACTGCATATGAATTTACATTTATGAGTTTATATTATTGAAGAGAGAATTTCAAGCAAAAACGCATTGCTGTGAAATCTTAAGTGTATCTATCCGGAAAAATTGTTATATTAGATGTAAGAAAACATGAAACCAGAGACAGCTGAAATAATGCGCATTAAATACTTATACCGCAGATTGCTGCTTAAAGGAAAGATCAAACTCCCTTTGGAAACCGCGCGTAAACTTGTGGGCCCGGATTGCGTGTATCATTTTTATTACACGGGCACATAACCAAATCTAGTGACAGACGAAAAGCATTATCAATTGAGGAAATTGCAAAACTCAAAAGGTATTAAGTTAGTAAAATACTAATTCTTTATACCATATTAATTTAGCAATTTCCATTTTAGGAGCTTCTTGCAAAAATAACATTTTTGCAAGAAGCTCAATTTATAGAATAGATATCTCTGTGTGCCCCGTGAGAGATTTTAGAAATCCAAGCGCACCGGTATCTGATTTTTATGCAGAAATGATTTAATTTGCGCAAGCGTAAATGTGCCAAAATGCACCATGGATGCGATAAGCGCCGCATCGGCATGTGCTTTTGTAAATACATCGAGGATGTGTTCGATTTTTCCCGCTCCCCCGGAAGCCACGACCGGAATCCCCACCTGCTCCGTAAGAAGCCTGGTAACAGTAAGCTCGTAACCTTCCTGTGTGCCGTCCGCGTCTATGGAATTGAGGACGATTTCTCCTGCGCCCAGGTTTTCAGCCTGTTTTGCCCAAGCCAGGGCGTCCAATTCGGTTGGGATTCTCCCGCCGTCGATTACAACCCGGTAGTTTGACGGCATTGAGTCGTCCTGTAGTACATCCATACCCAGTACGATGCACTGCTGCCCGAAAAGCGAAGCTCCCTCTTCAATAAGAGACGGATTGCGCACGGCCTGTGAATTAACACTCACTTTTTCCGCTCCTGCCAGCAGAACCTTCCGCATTTCGGAAATTGATCCGATGCCGCCTCCCACGGAGAACGGGATGAAGATATTTTCCGCAACCCGGGCAACCACATCAATCATAATTTTGCGTTTTTCCGCAGAGGCTGTAATGTCGTAGAACACAAGCTCGTCAACACCTTGTTCATAATAGAAGCGGGCCATTTCCACAGGATCACCAATGTCAATATTTTCCTTAAATTTTATTCCTTTGGTAGTGCGTCCGTTTCGTACATCCAGGCAAATTATAATTCGTTTCTCTAACATCTGTATGGTCCTGTAGAATTAAATACCGCGAGCGGCCAAAAAATTTTGCAAGAGTTTTAGTCCGTATTTACCTGATTTTTCAGGGTGAAACTGGACCGCGGTAAGATTATTAACGCTTAACGTCGAACAAAATTTAATCATATACTCCGTATCCGTAATCCGTGCTTTCTGCTCATACGGATCCGGATAATATGAGTGCACAAAATAAAATGATGCGGCGTCCGGTATTCCTTTAAATAAATAATGACTGCCGTTATGTAACACCTGATTCCAGCCCATATGGGGTACTTTATAACCTGCCTGCCGGGGAAAACGCCGGGCAACACCGGGAATCAGACCCAAACATGCCGTTCGGCTTTCTTCAGAGCTGTCCAATATAATTTGACTGCCCAGACATATGCCCAAGAAGGGTCTGCCGCTTTTATAATAATCGGTTATGGCCTGGTCTAAATTTGTTTCATGCAATACTTTCATGGCGGCTCGCGCTTCCCCCACGCCGGGGAAGATAAGCTTATCGGCCTTAAGTATTTTATCAGGATCACTTGTGATGAAGAACTCGGCGCGGAGGTGTTTTAAGGCTGTTTCAACACTCCGTAAGTTTCCGGCATTATAATCGACTACCGCGATACTCATCAGTCTTGGCCTTTTTTTTGTAAAATACCCGCCACCACACCGGTTAATTCTTCTTCGCTCAGGTAAAAATTTGTAATTTTCACCTTGGTACCTTCGATAAGAACCTGCACGTTTTTCAAACGCTCGCCCGCGCTTGCCACATCGATTTCACGCAGCAGGCTTATAAGTGTCAATTTAAAAATCGTGGAAAATAAACGGGCACCCGTGTCATTGGCAATAAGAAAGACAGCGGAGAATACAAACCCAGTGTCTTTACTGTGGCCTGTGATCCATATTTCCTGAATGCTGATCTTGCGCCAGTCGATTTTAAGCTTATCGGCCATGTCGTTTTCCAATCCCAAAGGGAAAAAAAGCAGGAGGTCGCTGGTATCGATATCCAAATCTATGTCTTCGGCCAAAGGAAAGATTCTTGCTCCCTCATAGTGAGTGAGCATAGTGCCGATGTTATTATTTGAAACCAGCAGCATATATGCTTTCGGTATGGCGATCTGCAGCGGCGTGTTTATATTTTTGAAGTAGGTGTATGAGCCCTCAATCTGCTGCCATTCTTTATTCTTTTTCAAGGCGCCGTGGATGTATCCTTTGGGATAACCCCCCAGCAAGACCAGCGAGATCTCCGGATCGGCTTTTGGTTTTAAAAGCACGCTCATATAAGATTTCTCGGTCCGATCCAGTATTGCTTCTATATCGGAAGAGGCTTGCCCGGCTTTTTTCAAGATTGCTTTTATCAAGGGATTTGTGGTTTTATGGTTAAGGTACATATAAAAGCTGTTTCCGCGCGGTAGAATACCGAGCCAATCACCTGAGGTTTTATCCACTGGTATCGTGGGGCAGCCGGTAAGCAATACGACGAATAATAAGCTTAAACTGATAGAGAGGGTTGGTATTTTCATAGTGCGATCATTCTTTGGCCTTCTCAATTGCAATATAGCACTTTTCAGCACCGCATTCAATTTCATGTGTTTCGGCCGGTTTTTCCCAATCCCAGGATAGTGCCAGGGTTTCGGAAGTCAGGTGTTCTTGAAAGTGTTCTACAGCTTTTAAAATACTGTCCGCACCGTAGAGTTTCAATGTGATTCTGTCGGTAACATTGAAGCCCATTTCTTTCCGTAAGTTTTGCACTCCCCTTACCATATCTCTTACTATCCCCTCTTCTAAAAGTTCCGTGGTCAATTCGGGATCCAGGGCAACCGTAAGACTGTCCTGATTCAACACCTTCAGGTTTTGTTTTTCCTCACGCTGTACGATTATTTCGTCCAGGCCTAAGGTTACGCTTTGTGATCCCAGGTTGAGGGAAAGCGTTTCGCCCGCCTGTAGTGCCTGTATCTCCTTGGTGGATAGCCGGGCGATGCGGTCCGCTGCGTTTTTCATGTCTTTACCCAATGTTTTGCCCAGTACGCGGTAATTCGGCTTGGCTTTGAATTCAACGAGCTCTTCTTCGTTCTCCCTGAAAATCACTTCTTTAACATTGAGCTCCTCTTTAATGATCTCCTGCATTTCGGAAAGGATGGCCTTTTCTTTTTTATCTTTGGTAACCAGATGCAGCGCTTTTAACGGCTGTCTGGTTTTAAGGTTGTGAAGCGAGCGGATGGCCCGGCCCATTGTCACTGCCTGACGGGTAAGCGCCATTTTATGGTCAAGTTCCGGATTACGCAGGGCGCTGTTTGCTGCCGGGTAGGCGCACAGATGAACCGATTCCGGCATGTGTCCGGTTTTAAGGTTTTTATAAATCTCCTCGGTAATAAAGGGGATGATAGGCGCCGCCACGAGAATGAGTTTCATAAGCACGGCGTAGAGTGTCTCGTAAGCCTGCTTTTTATCAAGATCGTTTTCAGAGCGCCAGAACCTTCTGCGGGAGCGTCGGATATACCAGTTGTTCAACAGATCGATAAAATCAACGATCGGATCTATGGCCTTTTGCAGATCGTATTGATCGAACTGCAAAGTCACCTCGGCTACCAATCTTTCAGCTTCGGAAAGGATCCAGTTGTCAAGCGGATTGGGAGGATTTACCGGCGCGGCCTGCGGCTGCATGTTATCGATATTGGCATAGGTGACAAAAAAACTGTAACTGTTCCACAGCGGAATAATGATGTTTTTAAGTACTTCTTTTACCCCGTCATCGGAAAAACGCAGATCTTCGGCCTTGACCACCGCGGAGTGCATAAGATAAAGCCGCAAGGCGTCGGCTCCGAAATCGTGGATTACTTTCATGGGATCCGTGAAATTACGTTCCGACTTGGACATTTTTTTGCCGTCCGCTGCCAGCACCAGACCGTTTACGATAACATTGGCGAAGGCGGGCCTGTCGAACAGCGCGGCGGACAGTACGGTCAATGTATAGAACCAGCCCCGTGTCTGATCCAGCCCTTCGGCTATAAAATCAGCGGGGAAATGCTCTTCGAAATGTTTTTTATGCTCAAAAGGGTAGTGGTTCTGGGCATAGGGCATGGCTCCTGATTCGAACCAGCAGTCCAGGACTTCGGGGATTCTGCGCATGGTTCCTCCGCAATTACAGGCAAAGGTAATCTCATCAATATAGTGCTTATGCAGGTCTTCCACTTTTTTACCGGACTTTTGTTCCAGTTCGGCGCGGGAGCCCAGACAGGTTTTTTCCTGACACGAATCGCACTTCCAGATAGGCAGGGGATTGCCCCAATAGCGGTTTCTGGAAATGGCCCAGTCGCGGGCGCCTTCCAGCCACTTGCCGAACCGGCCGAGTTTAAGATGATCCGGCATCCAATAGATCTGCTCGTTGGCTTTTAGGAGATTCTGTTTTATCTTTTGGATGTTGACGAACCAGGAAGAGATGGCCCTGTAAATGAGCGGAGATTTGCAGCGCCAGCAGTGCGGGTAGCTGTGGTTGTAGGTTTCGTGCTTTACGATTTTTTGCCGTTCCTTTAAGTCTTTAATGATCCTCTTATCCGCGTGCTTTACAAAAAGACCTGCGTAGTCGCTGACGTCCTCCGTGAAATTTCCTTCCGCGTCCACGGGGCAAACCGTGGGAATGTCCGTATTTTTAAGCGTGTTGTAGTCGTCTTCACCGAAACCCGGCGCGATATGGACCACTCCGGTTCCGTCTTCCGTGCTCACAAAATCCCCCAAAAACACGGTAAACGCGTTCTTTTCAGCCAGTTCCTTAAAATAGGGAAACAAGGGCGCATAAGAGCGTCCGGCCAGTTGTTCACCCTTAAACTCTTCCACAATAGTGTATTCACCGGGATCTTTATAATAAGCGGACAGCCGGTCTTTGGCCAGGATATAAAAAACATCCTTGTCCTTGACCTTTACGTAATCGATCTTCTCTCCAACGGCCAAAGCCAAATTGGAGGGAAGCGTCCACGGAGTCGTGGTCCAGGCGATGATGAAGGTATCGGGTTGATCTTTCAATTGAAAACGTACGGTAATGGCCGGATCCTGCACATCGTTATAACCGCCTAAATTGAGTTCGAAATTGGAGAGAGCCGTGGAGCAGCGCGGACAGTAGGGCAGGATATAATAACCTTCGTAAAGCAGCTCCCTCTTCCACAACTCTTTTACCACCCACCAGATTGATTCCATATAGTCGGGGTCCATGGTTTTATAATCATTATCAAAATCCACCCAGCGGCCGATGCGGGTTATGACCGTACGCCATTCTTTGGTGTAACGCAGCACTATGGAGCGGCAGGCCTCATTGAATTTAGCGATCCCGTATTTTTCGATTTCACGTTTGCCTGAGATCGCAAGCTCTTTCTCCATTTCGTATTCCACGGGCAGACCGTGACAGTCCCAACCAAAACGACGGTCCACTTTAATACCCTTCATAGTCTGATAGCGGGGAATAATATCCTTTATGGTGCTTGCCACAAAATGACCGTAGTGAGGCAAGCCGGTGGCAAAAGGAGGTCCGTCGTAAAAAACGTATTCCTCTTTGCCCTCGTGTTGAGCAATCGATTTTTTAAAGGTATCATGTTGGGCCCAGAATGTGAGGATGTCCTCTTCCATGCGAGCAAAATCAACTTTCGGATCAACCGGTTTATACAAAATATCCTCCTCATTTCTATGGTACGGTTTCTACGGCCGGATCATTTGCTTTTAAAAAAAGCCGCCACATACCACCGTTCTCGGGGAGTATGTGGCTTTTTGAATGTGCTATTCTAGAGAATTTACTCTCAAACTGTCAAGTAGTTAAAAATTATTATCTATGTAAAACCTCAAGCATCTGATCGTGAATGTGCCCGTTGGAGGCTAAAACGGATGTGGGGTCAAGCCGGATGGCGCGGCCTTTAAAATCGGTAATCTTGCCTCCTGCCTCCCTCAGAATAAGTGAACCGGCGGCGAAATCCCACGGATTGAGTAAAAATTCCCAAAACCCGTCCGCCCGTCCAGAGGCTACATAACATAAATCCAATGCGGCGGATCCTAGGCGTCTTAGGCCGATGATTCCCTCAGAGAAAAAATGATAGATATCATCCAGTGTACGTTTCATGGCCCGGGATCTGTCGTAATAGAAACCGGTTATGAGCAGGCTCTGTTTAAGGAGGGCGCTGCCGGACACCTTTATTTTTTTATCGTTCAGGTAGGCGCCTTCATTTTTAACCGCTTTGAAAAGCTCGTCACGCATGGGATCGAATACGATGCCGATAATCGGCTCGTTATCTTTGGCCAGGGCAATGGACACGGAAAAGATGGGCAGCCCGTGCGCGAAATTGTTGGTGCCGTCGAGAGGATCTACGATCCAGGAATAGGGGGAGGAGGTTCGCTCGTACTGGTTTTCTTCGCCGATGATATTATGATCCGGGAACTCATTTTTTATTATGCGCGCTATGGCCTGTTCCGCTTCCAGATCCGCCTGGGTAAGCAGATTGAAATGTGAGGATTTGGCGCGGACCTTTGCGTCATTATTAAAATAACGTTTATGTATCTCCGCCGCTGCCCCGGCCGCTTTTAACGCGATATGTAAATAGGATGAAGTTGCCATGACTTAACTCTTGTCTAAGATTTAAAAAGTTTATATAATTCCTATCATGTTTACTATGCTTTGAGCATAATATAGTAAAGTCTTGATAAATAGTAAAGTTAGAAACAAATACTGGATATATAGATAATGCACACTCAAAAAATATATATTCTCATTTTTATATTAATAATTATCGGGACAAGCGGTTTTTCCCATCCATTGGATATCTCGATTACCACCGTGCAGATTAAGGAAGAGGGAGTATTCGGCACAAGCTATCTTCACCCTTTTGAAGTAACCAAGCTGGCTCAGGATAACAAGGTCGATCCCAAAAGGCTTTCGATCGATGAGCTTAAACTGATCCTGCTGCCTTATTTTAATCAGCATTTTAAGGTATACGGTAAGAACGGGCTTCTAGAAAAAACCAGGTTGGCAATAGAAGACGCGGAGGTTTTTCAGATTCTCGCTTCCGGTGTGTATATAAATTTCTTTATTGAACTGGACCAGGACGACTATCCGATTGTTTTTAATGTCGATCTTTTTATCGAACAATTTAGCACGCAGACCAACAAAATTGTGCTCTTGGATGAAAGCGGCAATTTATTTAAGGATAGTAAAGAAGTCTTGCTTACGAGTAAAATAAGGGAGTGGCAGTTTGATCCGGAGGATCCCGATTTTTCCGCTTTTAATGACGACCAAAAAGACACCGACGGCGACGGTTTAAACGATTATTTTGAGGAGCTTTACGGATTAAATCCGGGCGCGCCGGA
Organism: Spirochaetales bacterium; assembly: GCA_016930675.1. GTDB lineage: Bacteria > Spirochaetota > Spirochaetia > SZUA-6 > RPPD01 > JAFGGG01. The sequence continues at coordinate 40,522 of JAFGGG010000043.1, read as the reverse complement.
TACGGATTTCGACGGGTATACCGATTCCGAAGAGTTCAACTTCGGCTGGGATCCTTTTGATCCGAGTCCTTCCGACGGTCAGTCAAGAGATAAGATCAATGAGGCCAGCAGTGATGTTCAGGCAGGTACACGCACAACGTATACGGATAAAAATGTGATCGCCTCCACTATTGACGAGTCGCAGCTTAAAGAACAACTGGAAAGCGGAAAAGTGCTTATGAGCAGTTCCGAGGTCGGACTGCCCAATCTTATCAAGCAATACAATATTACGGATTCGCGCGTACCAGAAACCGGTTTTCTGGAGCAGATTTTAGGTGATATGAAAACCCTTTTCACGGGAGAGTTTTCTTTTGGAGGTCTGCTTATTTTACTCGTCTCGGTGTTTGCCTTGGGCTTTTTGCACGCCGCCATGCCGGGGCATGGAAAAGGGATATTAATTGCCTATCTTACCGAGGGCAATAAAAAAATTCCCCATGCTTTGGGATTTATAATTACCTTCACCATTACCCATTTAATTGATGTAGTGTTCCTGGCTTTCGCCTTTTCACTTTTCGCGTCTATTGTTGATTCAGCGGCTGTTACGTATATATTGCAAATCGCGGGCGGAATCGGTTTGGCTTTCATATCGGTTTTTATGATTTTAAAAGGCACTCATCAAATAAAGAACAAAGATAATCCGGTGACTCCCAACATCATAAAAAATAAAAAGTCCGCGATTGTTGTGGGCATTCTTACGGGGCTCGCTCCCTGCCCCTTTGGCTGGGCAATCCTTACCATGCTGCTTGCCATAGGCAAGGTGGAACTGGTCCCTCTGATTATTCCATTTTTCGGACTTGGCATTTTTGTGTTTTTGGCAATGATAGCCATGGCCGTTTTTATGGTGCGTCATGTGGCTTTTGATATCTTTAACAAATTGAGTCGTTATTCACTGCTTATCTCCGGAGTGCTGCTTTTTATTTTTTCTCTCTGGTTTTTTATGCCGCGTATTTTAATTTAGAAAATCAGCCCTTTTTGCTTCAGAAAAAGCCGCCAGGAAAACCAGCGGGCTAGCGGTTTTTTATCTCGTTCAGTCTGCCGCCGGCCAGAATTATCTGTTTAAAACGCGGGGAAAGATCGCAGGTGACAAAAAAATCTCTGTTTTTGGTATTGTTGCGCACCGGAATGGGGTTGCCGCTTTTTAGGTTTTCAGGCACTGCCGAGAGGGTAAGTTGATCGCCCACAGCAAGCTGTTCGTAATCATCCGTGTTCTGTAACTCCAGCGGCAGGATCCCGAAGTTGATGAGGTTTGCTTTGTGAATGCGGGCGAAGCTCTTGGCGATAACCGCCTTTACCTTTAAAAACATAGGGGCAATGGCAGCGTGTTCGCGGGAAGATCCCTGACCGTAATTTTCGCCGCCCACCACTATTCCGGCCTTTGCCTTGTTCGCCCGGTTGTAAAACTCCGTGTCCACCTGTTCGAACACATGTTTGGCGATTTCGGGAATATTGGAGCGCAGCGGCAGAATTTTTGCTCCCGCCGGCATGATATGATCCGTGGTGATATTGTCTCCGGTTTTGATCAACACCTCGGCCTGAATTGAATCAGGGGGTGGGCTCGCCAAAGGCAGTGGTTTAATGTTCGGACCCCGGATTATCTCTGCGGCCGTGTTTTCTTTAGCCGGTGCTATGATCATGGAGTCGTCGATTTCGGTAAATTCGGAATAATCCCTTTTTGTAAGCGCCAGCTTTCTCGGATCGACAAGCTTTCCGTGTAAAGCCGCGGCCGCGGCGGTTTCCGGTGAAACCAGATAAACAGCAGCGTCCCCGGTTCCGCTTCTGCCCTTGAAGTTTCTGTTAAAGGTGCGCACCGAGATTCCTCCCGAACAGGGCGCGAATCCCATGCCGATGCAGGGGCCGCAGGCGCTTTCCAGAATGCGGGCTCCCGCCGTGATAAGCTTGGAGAGGATACCGGCCCGGTCGGCGCTGAGCAGCACCTGCCGCGAGCCGGGAGAAATCCCCAAAGAAACAGTTTCGGGAATGTGTTTTCCCCCCAGAATGTCCGCCGCTATACCCAGATCATTAATCGAAGAGTTGGTGCAGGATCCGATGGCGATCTGGTCTATTATAAGCCCTTCAATCTCGCTTATCGGCACCACTCTGTCCGGCATATGGGGCCGGGCCGCCATGGGCACGATTTTGCCAAGGTCGAGCTCGATAATTCTGTCATAGTGAGCATCGCTATCTGCGTGCTGTTCGGACCAGTCCTGTTCGCGCTTTTGCAGGGTAAGAAATCTTTTGGTTATCTCGTCCGATGGGAAAATCGATGAGGTGGCGCCCAGCTCCGCGCCCATATTGGTAATGGTGGCGCGTTCAGGAACCGAAAGAGTCGCCACGCCCGGACCGAAGTATTCGTATACCTTGCCCACGCCGCCCTTTACGGTTTCCTGCTGAAGAATGGTAAGAATAACATCTTTGGCCGCGCACATGGGCTTAAGGCTTCCGGTGAGTTTTACTCCAACAACCTGAGGCATGTTAAGCGAGAACGGCTCCCCGGCCAAAGCCGCGGCCACGTCCAAACCTCCGGCTCCGACGGCCAGCATGCCTAATCCGCCGCCGGTCGGGGTATGGGAGTCCGAGCCGAGGAGGGTTTTACCCGGTTTGCCGAAACGTTCCAGATGCACCTGATGACAGATGCCGTTGCCGGGCCGTGAAAAATAGATGCCGAACCTGCGGGCCGCACTCTGCAGATAGCGGTGGTCGTCCATGTTGCGGAAATCGTTCTGCAGTGTGTTATGATCCACGTAAGACACGGAGAGTTCGGTCCGAACCCGCTTTAGGCCCATGGCTTCGAACTGCAGGTAGACCATGGTGCCGGTCGCGTCCTGGGTCAGTGTCTGGTCGATTTTAACGGACAGCTCGTCTCCGGGTTTAACCGATCCTGAGACCAGGTGAGCCTTAAGAATTTTTTCCGTAAGCGTTAAGCCCATAGCTTCCTCCGTTTTAAAATTGAATGGGTCGATTGCCGCCCGGCCCCTTAATGAAAAGGCCGTCAATTCATCATTTATATATTATTTAAAAAGGAGTGTCAAAGTAAAGCTAAAATAGCACCGCGAATTTTCAAGAATACTATTGTCATTGGTCTGTACAGGGGCTTCAGGAGAGCACTGCCGTCTAGTGCGCTTCACCAAACCTTTAGCGTTCTTCTATGGAATATTTAATAGAATACTCGTCAGGGAATGTATAGTTGATCACATATGTTTTCCCTGCCTCAAATACATACCTCAACTCAACAGGATCCTTCCTGGTATCCTTCTTGAATTCTGCATCCTCGCCGGGACGGATAATAATCGCGAATCCCTCGTCCTCCATTGTGATATATTGTATATGCACGATATGAGCTCCGGGTGTAAGGAAGTACGTGTACTCCTGCGGAGAGCCCATGCTTCTGGCTGTTGCAGGGACCCACTCGTCGTCTATTTTGCCAATAGCAATGTATTTGTCATGGACAATTTTCACACGCTGGTTTTCAGGAATTTTGTCGGCACCATTGATGAAGAAAGTTGATGCGCATCCCGAAAACAGTAATACCGCTGTAAGGAGTAATAATATTTTTTTCATTCAATCCTCCGATTTTTTGTGATAATACACACTTTTATAATATTATACATCAGATAAATATTTTTTCCTGTTGTTCAGGAATTCTTTATACACCTTATAATAATCGGTTTGTTCATACGAGATCTTTTTTATAGGAACATGATTGAAACTGAAGATGTCGGCTTCGGGCAAAGCAAGCAGGATCGGCGAATGCGAGGCGATGATGAACTGGGCGTGCCCGTCGCGGGACATGTCGCGCAGCAGATGCAGCAGCTCGATCTGGTGCAGAGGGGAGAGGGCGTTTTCCGGTTCATCCAGAAGATAAAGCCCCTTGCGTTCGAAGCGGCTTTTAAAGAAGGCCATATGACTCTGGCCGTGTGATTGGGCCACGAGTGATGATCCGCCGAAATAGTCAAGCAGACCGGGATCGTCTCTTGCCCAATCATCCAATATCACGGAGAAATTTTTAAACAACTCGGCCGCGAAAAAAGAACCGGGTGTTCTGCCGTTCACCCAGTGTACGGTAAGGTGCTTGTACAAGTACTTTTCGTAGGGATTGGTAAAGGCAGGCTGGCGCGTCACTCCCTGCCAGATATAGTAACCGCAGGCCGTGGAAATGGCCTTGAGCAGGGTGGACTTGCCCGAACCGTTTTCCCCCACAAAAAAACTTACCGCTTTTTTCAGTTCCAGCCCGGGTGTTTTGCGCATGATCTCCAGGTTGAAAGGATAATACTCGTCTGTGGGAAAGGCCCCCGCGTTGATGTCGATTGCATTTACGTGCATAATTTTTAGTGGATCCTCTCTATAAATCTGTTGAGTTCTTTTCTCTGCTTTTCCGGTAGGGATGCAAGCGCGCTGAGATGATGTTTCTTCACTTCTTCAGGTATGGAACGGATGATGGCCAGCAGTTCCCCGTGGATGTCCGGCGACATTTCTTCAAACCGCCTGTGCCATTCCAGCGGATCGATACCGTCCAGCAGAGACATATTCACACGCCTGTTTTTCAGGGTGTCTATGAACTTTTTTAAATTTCCCACCTCTTTCAGCAGATTAATAATATTTTTTTGCTGATTTCTTAAAGCCGCGATTTCCTGATTCAAATGCCCCAGGCGTTTAAACAGTACCGAGGCCAGTTTGGAATGGTCGTTTTCCAGCAGTTCTTTTATCTGGCTGAGCGATATGCCCATGGAGCGAAAGAGTATGATGTTTGCAAGCCGTTTTTCGTCTCCATCGTTATACACACGGTACCCCGCCTGCGTTCTGCCCCTCGGCGACAGCAGGCCGATGGAATCGTAATACAGCAGTGAGGAGCGGGTAAGATTATATTTGCGAGCCAGCTCACGAATCAAATACATAGGCATGAGTTATTTTCATAAGAAGTATAGTGGGCGCCCGCCTTAAAGTCAATCTCCGCCCGATTTATGCCCGTGAAGCATTTTCATGAACAGCGAAGCTCTGCCCTGTTTTTTCCCCTTTTTAAGATAAGTGTCGATCATGTGAAAGATTGCCCGTGCCGATTCATCAGGATCTGGCTGCTTTTCAAGCTGCTTATTGCCTTTTTCCGTTAACGCGGTATCAATAAGGTTCCATGTTCCCGTAACCGTTCCGTCATTATTGTCCGTCAGTGTTATGCCGGCGTGGGTGAAGATATTTTGATCGATGCGCACGAATTTCACCAGCTTATTTTGTTCATAACGCGTGAACGCCCACGTACCGCTTCCCAACGGATTGGCTGCATCCGTGGTAAACACGCATTTGTCTTCCGCGTAACCCGTACCTGAATAGATCATCCTGCAATTCCAGCCGGGAATCCAGTCGGCTTCTCTGGCCGGACATAACAGGGGAAAGAGTTTGTCCGCCGTAGTATGCCAGGTCGCGGAAAAGCTCAAAGCTCTCCTCTGTAATTTGGGATTTTGCCGCAGGTAAGACTGCACGATGTTGTCCGATTTTTTCGTGTCCATACGTTTCATACCTCCATGTGTTTTACTAGAATTTTGGGGCTCGAGACCCGTTTAATAAGAAGATAAACTGTAAAGCTATAGTCAGGTCAAGAAAAGATGTTAAAAAATATTATTGGATACCCTGTAGCAAATTGCGGCATAGAATAGATAACTAGATACTATTTCCGTTGTTCAATAACCATGGAAACATAAAAAACCTGCTGCCGACACATGCGGCCTTTTTAATCGATACTGTCTTTTGTCCCCAAAAACCGGAAAGCCATCCTGATTATTTGGCAGCTTATTGCAGAGATCGTAATTCAAATTGAATGGCAGTGTTCGGTAAATATTACAAACTTATTCCGAAACCAACCATAAGCTGAATATTATTCTGGTACCATTCCTGACCGGTAAGAGCAGGCATGTCTTCATTATGTCTTGTCGTGATACCTAACATATAGCGTACGTCAACAGATATAAAATAACTGCCCATTGGTATATCGAGCCCGCCTCCGATAACCAAACCATACTGTACCGGTTCCAAATTGTCATCAATCCAGTTTCCGGTGGCGGTGCTGTTGCCATCGGCATCAAATGTTTCGAAATCGAAATCTCCGGCTTTAATTAAAACATCAGGTCCGGCAAAAACATAAGCAGTCATCTCCGATATCTTGAATCTCAGTTTCACCAATACCGGTATTTCCAAAAAATTGTCATAATTCACCCATGAACCGGAAGAATCCCCAAACTGTCCTCCGGCGGCGGTATACAGCAGTTCTACCTGAATGGCTATCATATCAAATCCCAACGAAATGAATGCTCCTCCTCCCCATCCGATAACAATTTGTGTCTCCAATGGAGAAATAAAATTGTCATAATCCTCTCCCGTGTAAAACGGCAGTCCTACTCCGGCCTTTATCCCAATCTTTATGTCCTGGCTGAAAGCCGCAGCCGGTACCAAAAACAACAGAAAAACAATCAATACCTTATACAGAGTATTTCTCATAAATAACTCCTCCTCTTTAATTAATATTGTATAATTATTATATAATATATTATAAACAAAATTCAAATTCTATTTAAATATCTATTGAATAGACGGCAGACATGGTAACATGATATTCAAACAGCTGATAACCTCATGGAGGATTGGTTTTATAGAAAAGGATAATACAAATAAACCTATAACTTCTTAAATCATTCTCTGTTTTTCTCCCGGTCTCAGCTCCTCGCGGTGATTTCGTAATTTATATATTTGATTATTTTACAATAATATCCTATCATAATGATCACTTTTATGATCGGATTTATACTCATCTGTATGATAATCCTTTTCATCAATCTTTATATGGGCCTTCATGTCCTGTTTATAAATCCGAAGCATAAAACACATATCACTTACTTTTTATTAAGTCTTATCCTGTCGATTGGTATTCTTTCAGTCATATCGATGCAGCTTTTTGAAAAACAAGAGAATATTCTTTTACTGTATAAGCACGATACGTCATTGAATTTTTTTATCATGCCATTGACTGTTATACTAATACTTCAGCTGTCCAAACTGATTGAGTTAAAAAAGTATCATTATGTCCTGATTTTTCTGCCCGCCTTTGTTATAGCGGTAAAAAACTCTCTGACCACTCCCTATGCAACCTTCATGCGTTACGGGAATTCATGGCGCTTATCGAGTATTGACTGCCATGATCATTTTATAATTTATTTTTTATATGGTTTTTGCGCTGCATATCTTCAAATGGATCGAATTCGAATGGCTGGGTGACGGTATCCTGTTTTTCATCTTCTGGACAATCGGCTTCTGGATCTGCCTGTCGCGCTACCGCATGCTTTCGCTTACACCAGAGCCTGTAAGCAGGGACGTAGTTACCAGAGTCGATGAACTTGTAGTGCTTATAAACACTCAAGGTGAAATAAAAACAGCCTTATCCCGGATTAGACGGCGGACAGGGTTGTTCTGCTGAAATCCGGGGCATAAAAAGCAATAATTACAATATTTTTCTCATCTACTACTTTCGGGTGATGTCAGAAATTACGCGGCGGGCTATCTATTTACCTTATATATATTTTTTTAGGAGGCGTGATTATGAAAAAAGGCTTTTTATTTGTTTTTGTTGTTGCGGCAATTTTTTTGACTCCCGACTGTTCGCTGCAGAGTGGAGGCGGAGGAGGAGGCGGTGAGGTGTCCTTTAGTGAAGTAAAGAAGCTTGCGGCCAGCGATGCGGAAATTGATGATTGGTTCGGCGATTCAGTATCCGTATCAGGTGATTATGCCATTGTGGGTGCACCCTATGAAGACGGAGTAATTGGCAATCGTGGAGCGGCTTACATCTATTATTGCAACCAGGGAGGATCAAACAACTGGGGAGAGGTGACCAAACTTATGGCCAGTGACGCGGAGAATACTGATTTGTTTGGTTACTCAGTAGCTATATCAGGTGATTATGCCATTGTTGGTGCCTACTATGAAGACGGAGCCGGCAGTAATCGCGGCGCGGCGTATATCTTTAACCGCGATCAGGGAGGAGCCGACAACTGGGGAGAGGTTAAAAAACTTACGGCCAGCGACGCGGCAGATGATGATTATTTTGGTTGTTCGGTAGCCATCTCAGGGGATTATGCTGTTGCGGGAGCATTTTTGGAAGATGGGGCCGGCAGTAATCGCGGCGCGGCGTATATCTTTAACCGCGATCAGGGAGGAGCCGACAACTGGGGAGAGGTGACAAAGCTTACGGCCAGCGATGCGGAAGATACAGATCAATTTGGCCGTTCGGTAGCCATCTCAGGTGATTATGCCATTGTGGGCGCATGGCTTGAAGATGGTGCCGGCAGTAATCGCGGCGCGGCGTATATCTATCACCGCGACCAGGGCGGGGCTAACAACTGGGGAGAGGTTAAAAAGCTTACGGCAAGTGATGCGGCAAATGTTGATTATTTTGGCTGTTCTGTGGCTATCTCAGAAGATCATGCCATTGTAGGAGCAGAAGAGGAAGATGGTGCCGGCAGTGATCGCGGGGCGGTGTATATCTTTAACCGCGATCAGGGAGGAGCCGACAACTGGGGAGAGGTGATAAAGCTTACGGCAAGTGATGCGGCAGATGGTGATATCTTTGGTAGTTCAGTAGCCATATCTGTTGATTACGTCATCGTCGGAGCAGAATTAGAAGACGGAGCCGGCAGTGATCGCGGGGCGGTGTATATCTATTACCGCAATCAGGGAGGATCAGACAATTGGGGAGAGGTGACAAAACTTACGGCAAGCGACGCGGCAGATGATGATTATTTGGGTTGTTCAGTTGCTATGGCAGGAGATTATGCCATCGTGGGAGCGTATGGTGAGAACGGGACCGGCACTGATTGCGGCGCGGCGTATGTTTATAAAAAGGAATAAGGCAAGTTGATTAATAGACAGTCCGCCCGGATGCATTTTCCCGGGCGGGTTATTCATTTCTATATATAATAAGGAGGCGGGCAATGCGAAATACAATCTTCGCATTGCCTGTCATACCGGCAAGCCTGCACTTGTTTCAGTGCTTGCCCGGAAGGGAGGCGGAATGAACAAGCTGTCATATGTTTTATTTTTACTCGCGTGCACAGCTTTTTTAGTCTGGGCCGATGGCTTTGATGATCTGGAAGCAGGCATCGCGGCGCATAAAGCGGCTACTGGGATACGGCCGTCAGGCTTTACACAAAAGCCATTGACTCCGGAGAGCTTTCCCTGAAGAACCTGTCCGCGGCCTACTTCAACCGCGGTATTTGCTGGAGCAAGAAATTCGATTTTGACAAGGCCGTCAAACTGAATCCCAATTTCGCGGACGCGTACTTTAATCGCGGCGGCGCGTACTGCATGAAGGGCGACAAGAACAAATCGCTCTCCGATTTAAAGAAGGCCGTCGATCTTGACGCCTCTTACAAAGACAGCGCCGTACTGAATCTCTTTTACATGAATCTCCGGGGCGATAAGGATTTTCAGAAATTGTGCAGGTGAACGCGCGGTCCTCCGGGTAATTCGCTAAAAAAATCTGTTTTACACCTCTTTTTATTTCTATTATAATTATCTCAACAACAGAACATCACGGTGCCGGCATTTATGATTGTGTTTATGCTTTTATGCATGATAGCCCTCTTCATCAATCTGTACATGGGCCTGCATGTGCTTTTTTTGAATCCCAGGCACAAGATACATATAACTTATTTTATATTGACAATGATTCTTGTGGAAGGCTGTCTCGCGCCGATTTTATATCAGCTTTTTAAAAGTGAAGATCAAATTTTATTTGTTTATATTCACGGTACATCGCTGAGTGTGTTTCTTCCTATTTTGGCTGTTATCGTGTCGCTGCAGTTGTCCAGACTGATTCGTTTGAGATGGTTTCATTATGCCGCTTTGCTTATACCGGGCGCGGCCATGGCCGTTAAAAACTCCTTAACCTGGCCCTATGTAACTTTCATCCGCTATGAAGATTCCTGGCGCCTGTTCAGCATCGAGGGCCAGGCCAATTTCAATCTGTACTGCTCTTTTTTCGGTTTCTTTACCCTTGTGTTCGTGGTTATCAATATAATCTGGTTTTTCCGCACTGCCGTAAAAAGAGAGAAACGACAGGCCCTGGTTCTGCTTATTTCTTTGTTTGCAGCCACACTTGCATTTTTGATTTATATGGTTCTGTTTTTTAACATACTCAAGCTGCTTAAATACGAATGGATAGGCAGCGGGGCATTATTTTATATTTTCTGGACCATCGGCTTCTGGATCTGCCTGTCGCGCTACCGCCTGCTCGCCCTCACTCCGGAGCTGGTGAACAAGGACATCGTGAGCAGAATAGAGGAGCCCATCCTGCTCATCAACACCAGAGGCGAGATCATCACGGTAAACGACAAAGCCAGGGCCCTTTTGGGCGGGGATAAAATGGAAGGAAGCTCGCTTGAGCCCTTTGTTCCCCGGTTCGCGGAGCTGCGCACGGAGATCGAAAACCTGATAAAACAAAAGGCGTCGAACTTCGCCTGCCGCCTGAACTTTAAAAATCATAAAAGCGAGGATATACTCATGGACGCCAGGTTCTCACTGGTCAAAGACCGCTTCGGCGACGCCCTGGGCGTGCTGGTGGTGGGCAGGGAGGTAAAGGAGCTCAGGCAGCTCAAGGCCTTTTACCGGATAACCGGGCGCGAGGCCGAAATTGTGCAGCTTTTAAGCGAGGGCTACACCAACCGCGAAACAGCCGAAGCCGTGGGGGTGACGGAGAACACGCTCAAGCGCCACATCACCAATATCTATAACAAACTGAAGGTGGGCAACAAGGTGGAGCTTATGAACCGGCTGAAAGAGTTCAACCTTATCCCTGCACAGACGGCTGAGCGGACCGTGCTGCTTATGGCCAGGCGGGCGCGGTGAAATGTATGCAATATTAAACATTTTCTCGTGATGTGAATCCCGTTTTAAAGCACCAATAAACACTTAATCGGCCGGCAGCTGTTTTGTAATCCGCAGGCGTTCGCCGTTTTTATGATAATATTCGATGATTACTGTATTATTATCTGCCTATATGATTCGTGCCACGCTGGAAAGGTGAGCAATCGATATTTTGTGTTCTTTATTTGGATTTTTAAAATAATATACTATTATTCCCTCGTCATCTGCAGCAGTTGAAGGGAACGTTATCATTTTATCTCTTGCAGGAGAGATGGTGATGCCAGTAGTACCTTTTGTAAACATCACATTCAAATGATGGTCATATAACGTATATTGTACACAACTTGAACCGCAGCCCCAGTAGTGGATGATAGTGTCCGCAGTTGTCCAGGAAAAATGCCAGCCGTGTCCGGGTTCTGTGCGCTTGACAAGATTGTATGTGGATAAATCATATACCGCCAGTTTGAGCGGCTTATAGTCCATGTGCGTTATCAGCAGCCATTTTTGCGAAGGAGAAAATTCCGCGCTGTAAATGTGATGCGGATTTTTGAATTTGGTTATACTGGTAACCTTGCTGTCTTTGGTTATGTACACATTGCGAATCCCGTTTTCATCTTCGCGTATGTCCGCTCCGATTGCAGAATCCTGGGCGTTGATCACGGAAACCGCGCTTATCATGTAAAGCAGTGAGATGCTTAATATTTTTCTTATCATCATGGCAAGGACCTTTCGGAAATTATTATAATTAAATGATATCGGCTGTGACCGGATCATCTTGTCTATTATAATGACATACGTTATGATACAGTGACAAGCCCGAAGTCGGGGCGGCCGGCTGTTTTAACGCTGTGCCGCGCGGCGGCAATCCCGTTTTGCTAAGAGGAGAAGCATACATGAAAGATTTTTTTCGGATGCTGGAGGAACGCATTCAAAAAAAGGACACGCTGCTTTGTGTGGGTTTGGATCCGCAGGATGAACCGGCAGCAGAAAACAGTTTTTCAACGCTTGTAAGCTGGGCGGAAAAAATTATATCGCAGACCAGGGAGTACGCGGCCTGTTTTAAACCCAACATAGCATTCTACGAAGCATACGGGCCCGATGGTTTACAGGCCCTCGAACACATCATAAACAAGCTGATCCCGGATGAGATTCCCGTGATTGTGGATGCCAAGCGGGGTGATATCGGGAATACGGCCGTAGCCTATGCAGCCGCGATTTTTGACCGCCTGCGGGCAGACGCGGTTACCCTTAATCCTTATCTCGGTGAAGAGTCCGTCGGGCCCTTTTTAGAGTACGAGGGCAGGGGGCTTTTTGTGCTCTGCCGTACCTCCAACCCCGGTTCGGCAGTTATGCAGGAGATCAGAGTATGCGATCCTCATGGTATCGGGGAGTATTATCTGCGCGTAGCACGGGAGGCGGCAGGCTGGAGCGACCGGATAGGTCTGGTCGTGGCCGGAAACGATTATGACGCGCTGGCCAAAATAAGAAAGGATGTGCCCGACGTATGGTTATTGGCACCGGGTATAGGCGCACAGGGGGGCAGAATAGATCAGGCGTTGGTCGCGGGTATGCGCAGTGACGGGATGGGCATACTGCTTACTATTTCACGAGGCATAACACAGGCCGCTGATCCCGCTCGGGCGGCACGGCTGGCCGTGGAAGAAATGCGGCGGGCCGGAGAAAAGCCGGCTGCTGCACATTCTGTTGGTGCCGGGAGTGCCCGTGCTCAAAAGACACCTCGGATAAAGCAGGAAGCGGAACTAACTCAGAAAAAACGCGATCTTATATCGGAACTTATCCATGCCGACTGTTTCAAATTGGGAAAATTTACTTTAAAATCGGGAATTACCTCGCCGTTTTATATCGATCTGCGGCTTATTATCTCGCATCCGCTGCTTTTAAGCCGGGTGGCCGCGGCATACTGTAGTATGGTGAAAGAGCTTAAATTCGACCGCTTGTCGGGAATCCCTTTTGCCGCCGTGCCTTTCGCCACATTGGTCGCCCTGATGCTGGACAAACCGCTTGTGTTTCCACGTATGGAAATAAAACAGCACGGTACAAAGAAGCCTGTGGAGGGAGAATACAAAGCGGGTGAAAAAGTTCTCCTGCTGGACGATCTCATCGCCACGGGAGCAAGCAAGCTGCAGGCTGTGAGTATTTTACAGGAGCAGGGTCTTAAGGTCGGCGATCTGGCTGTGCTGATCGAACGCGGGCTTACCTGCAGAGCCGAACTGAAACAGCATGGGATTGCATTGCATTCGTATCTGCATATTTATGATTTTCTGACTGTTTGCCGGGAATCGGACAAGGTTACTGAAGGGGAATATAACGATATTCTGAAATTTTTACAGGCCGATAAAAAATAATCAAGCCCTCACTCTATTTGTTCCATGAATATGTTAATAAAATCATCCGGCCAGTGTAAGTATTCTTTCAGATAGATGATCTCACTCATTTTATAATTGTGCTCCAAGGCGGTTTGCTTCAATTCATGTGCTTTCTGCAAGCTGCCTTGAAAGTAGAGTGCTAGCGCCAACCCGCCGCAGCTTTCCGCGAGCAGTTCGGGATAATAATTATTCTTGGCCAGGGCACGTTCAAAATAATAGATTGATTTATTTATATCTTCATGTAAGTATAAAAAGCCCAAATTGTTATAAGGGTGTGGGTAATCTTTATTCAGCTCAATGGCTTTTAAAAAACTCTCTTTTGATTTATCAGGCATTGATAAATGACTGTACGTAATTCCGATGTTATTCCATAAATCGGGATAGAGTGAATCCAATTCGATGGCTTGCCGATAGTATTCCAACGCACTGGCATAATTTTTCGCGGTATCGTAAAGAAAACCTAACGCCATATATCCCATTACATAATCGGGCGCGATCTCAATCGCTTTTTTAAAATAATAAACCGCATCGGGAAACCGATCGAGATAATAATTCATCCAGCCAGCGCATAAATATATGGAACAGTTATCCGAAAAGGCTTGAAGGGGTATTTCCAGAAAACTTTCATCCGTTCGATCTTCGGATGCCACTAGATTATAATTATCCACGGCGATTTTATAAGCCGGGTCAAAAAGAAAAGCCTCATGGAGATATCTCAGGGCATTCTCATAATCACCCAGATAATAATAACAAATTCCGATATTATTATATAGTTCCTGCTTCATCGGAATGTTCTTTTCAGCCGCCAGAAACGAATTGACAGCCGCGTGATAAAGACCCAACTTAAAATACGATAATCCCTTTACATAGTCCAAGATTGCCCTTTGCTCGGGAGACGCGTTTTCAATGGCATCAATCTCGGATATTACACATTGAGAATTGTTCAATAAATATTGGGTCATGATATAATCGATCTTATCATTATAGGTCGTCTCTTTGATCGGTTCTTTATTGGTTGAGCAATTGAATAGTAATAACATAACAAATATTAAATAATAATTTTTAGGCTGCATTACGGTATTTTATACTATTTTTAACATAATTATGCAAATTTAGAATCCCTGTTCTTGAAATTTTATGGCTATCATTTATACTGATACTATAATTTCAGTTAATAAAGGAGTTAATATGGCGGAAGTAAAAATTGGTAAAATCGAAGATTATTTCGCCCATATCGGAGTGGCGGCGATTACTGTTGAAAATGACACCATTCGCGTGGGCGATACCCTGCACGTTCAAGGGCATACCACGGATGTTACTTTTACAATCGAATCCATGCAGATCGAGCATGAAAGTGTACAGGAAGCCGGACCCGGATCGGCCGTGGGAATCAAAGTGCCTGAAAAAATAAGATCTCATGATGTTGTCTATAAGGTTACTTAGCAGGATAGCATGATAAAATAATTTTCATAACAGCATCATGCCGCGTATTAATTTACTTGCGGGCGTGCTTGTTTATCATTATTAAAGTTTTTATATTTATTAATAGAATGCCATGTTTCAAATAATTATTTTCGATGCCGAAAAGTTGAATGAATTTTTCGATTCTGTGGCCAGTGGATTTCAAAAAAGTCCTCTGGAATTCATTCTGTTCGCCGTGCTTTTCGGGCTTTTATTTTTAGCTCTGCTGCTGTTTATTATTTCCCAGATCAGAAACAGACGAAAAACTCTCAAACGCTCACGGGAGCGT
The DNA here is from genome assembly GCA_016930675.1 of Spirochaetales bacterium. Lineage (GTDB taxonomy): Bacteria > Spirochaetota > Spirochaetia > SZUA-6 > RPPD01 > JAFGGG01. Next base: position 25,447 of record JAFGGG010000043.1, on the reverse strand, counting down.
TTTCAAAACATCATTATAAAAAGAGGACTTACCACTCAAGAAACCACGTTCGTTGAAAAAATGGCCCGCTATTTTCCCCGTGACAAGAAATATCTCAGTGATATCCTCACTCATGCGCATACCTTCACCACCTGCGCCCGGCTGATGGCGGAAAAAGAAGGGATTGACGATGAACAGGTGGCCAAAATCAGGATCAAGCTGGGATTATCAAGTGAAAGTCATGGCGGCGGGAGGGAAAGATCGCATCAATTGCATTCCACCGCGGAATTTGTTACGGGTATTTATGTCAAACTCAACCTGCAAAAAGCGGGCACGGTCAAAGGAAGAATCGACGCGATAGATGAGGAGGGACTCACCATAATCACCAAAGCGGAGGCAGGGAGCGGAGATTCGATCCTGCTGGAGGTTGATTCCCGGTCGGGGTATTATATGGTACGCACCCATGTTATTGAAAGCGGAGACAACCGGCTTAAGGTGGCGCATTCCGAACATCTGGAGCGCGTGCAGAACCGCAATTATTACAGAAAACCGCTGCACCTTCCCGCGGTCCTGAAAGTGCCCGGCTCCGCCGGTAAAACCTATCATACCTACCTGCTCGATCTGGGAGGAGGCGGGGCAAAGGTAAAAAATCCGGGGATTAAGGCGTTTAGAGGGATGGAGCTTATTTTACTGATGAAGCTTAAGCCCGATGAACCGCTTGTGCTTCAGACACGCGTGGCCAGGGTTTCGGAAAAAGATGCCAGTTTAAGTCTCGCTTTTGTCTCCATTAAAGAGGCGGTCAGAGATAAAATCATGCGTGTTGTGCTGCATTAAACACTGATATGCATACCAGTCTGTTTACCCTGCTTCAAAGCCACACGGGACGCCTGCAGACAAAAACTTTCAAACCGCGCTTCCAGTAACTGCGGATACGGATTACCGTCGCATTCCACGGTAAGAAAAGGAATGCGTTCGTCCTTGACGAACCGCTCGATAAAAGCCTGTTTGTCCTCTCCCGCCTGCTCGTATGCTTCAAGCTTGCTTTGCATATCCGTGTTGTTGGAAACTACCGCTTCGGTAAAGCGCACGGGCATACAGCCGAAAGGACCGATATTGATGATGCCGGCGTATTTGTTCAGGGCGTCGCGCATGAGCATACCCATAATCATGCCCGGTTCGCCTTTTAAGGTGGGCGGTACGATATGCTTGGAAAAATTGACGATATCTTCAATATCTATCAGCTCCGTTTCATAAAGACCGGAGGCGGCAAGTATCTTTTTTATACGCTTTTCGACTATATGCTGTGTTTTATCGGAAACAAAGAATTCCAGCGCGCCCAGCAGGGTGTGATCCGATTTGTGCAGTCCGTGTTTGATCATATAGTTGAGGTAGTATATCCACTCCATTACGGGAGAAAGCCGGGCCACGAATCCGCGCTCGGCCAGCATCTTGGCGATGTTCTGGTTGGAAAAGGAGTCGCGGCGCACAAAAATCTCACCCATCACAATGACCTGAGGCGCCTGCTCGATGGTCATTTTTAGAGGTATCTGCGCCAGGCGCCCCGCGGTAAGCTTAAGCTGGCGGTAGATTGAATGTTTGATCTTGCCGGCAAAGGTATCGACAATCTTGTCGTATTCTTCATTGAAAACCCGCATGGCCTCCGTTGGATCTTGGGCCAGAACCATAATCGAATTGCGGATATCGTCCATCACATCGCTGACCACAATCGCTTCCCAGGCCGAGAGAGCAAAGGTGGGTCCCACGCCCGCATAGCGCTCTTCATTGGCTAAAGACAGTACCGCCACATTGGAAAGCTTTCGCTCGCGAATAAGTATATTCATGTATACGTGATACTGGCCCAGGCGGCAGTATCCCGCGGCCCGTGGTTGAAAAACCACCAGCTTCTCATTCGGATTGTTATGGTTTTCCAGATATTTAAGCATGGATCCCACGCAGATGATCATGGGCAGACATTCTTTACAGGTAGTAACTCCGCGTCCGAAGCGCAGGACTTCGATATCGGCAATAGGCAGTGCCACGGCCTTTATCCCCAGTTTTCGGAACACAGCCGCGAAACCACGGTTTCCCAGATCGCCCATGGAAGGGATGATCATGGTAACTTCCGGATGTTTTAACGGGAACCGTTTACCCTCCGTATCCACAAAGAAGATTCCTCTATGTTCTATACTCATGTGCGCGGGTGTGAAGTGGTTCTGAGTTAAAAGCTGCGCGCTTTTTTGTACCTGGATATAGTTGTGAATGATATCCAAAAAGGCTTCGATGCGCGTATTAATACCCGCGTCCGCTGTGTGTCCGTCAAGCTCGAGCGTTAGTGAAGGTTTGGTCCCCATAATCTTGCGAAAATAGGTGACGAGCAGCGAATCGATGGCGCACAGGAAATTCGTGATATACACGGCAAACAGCTGGGGATCGCGCTTTGCCACCTGGGAAACCCTGATAAGCTGCTGTCCGATTTCCCAGTGCAGATAATCATCATGAGGAAAGGCCAGCGGCTCATTATCAATAGGCACCATGTCCGCGGGTATTACCAGATGGTTTCTGGTGGTAATTTTTTTGGGGATGCCTTTGTTGGCTTCATCGCTGAAGGCATTATAGGGACGTCCCAATACAATAACCGCGATTTTATCGGGTTGGTTGTGGAGATCCTCGATAGCCTTTTTACCGATGGCCCAGCATTCCTCTTCAAAGGCCATCTGCATGGACACAGCCTTGCTGTAAGCTTGTTCAGCCTGTTTTTTTGCCATTTTAAGCTGTTTGGCAACGGCTAAAAAAGCGGGACGGCCTTTTTCATACCCTTCGTTAAAATTGATGGTGGGAGCGATTATTTTATCTGTTAAAGGTTTGTCCTTAAAGATCTGACGCATCCAAAACGCCTCGCCCTGAATAAAAATACAGGTTGAGGAAAATTCTTTTCGCGTATTGCCTTTGTGAACATACAGCTCTTCGACATGCGGCATAAAATAGTAGTCCGGTTTCCGGCCGGTGAGTGTGTCGAAAAAGCCGATGGCAACCTGAGCGGGATAACACATTGACGAGGTCTGCCGATCCAGTGCCTCATGATTCATCTCATGGGGAACAATGACTCTGCAACCCAAAGCGGTGAAAAAGTTATAATAGAGGGGGAAGAGCTTGTCCGAGAGAAAGCTCTTGTTAATCCCGATTACCGGCCCTTCCAATTTTGCCGCCGCGGGCGGAGCGTACTTTTCGAACTGGAGCCGGTTGCGCACCTTAACCAGATCGAGCTCTTCCGGATCCATCTTGATTTTAAAGCGCAGATTATAATAACGGTTGCAGGCGCCGCCGAAAGGATAGAGGTTGTCCTCTATGCGGATGCGGTTGATACTGCATTTAAGGTCGCATTTTTCCTTGCCGCCCGCGCAGATAAAAGGTTTTTCATAAGTTACTTTGCGCGCGATCATGCTTTTCAGATCGAACTGCTTTTTCTCGACCAAACCCAGATCCAAACGCTTCTTCAATTCCAGGGCCACGCCGAAGGCTCCCATGAGTCCGGGTTCCGGCGGCACTACGATCGGTTTGCGTAGGATGGCCGCCATGGCCAGAGGTACGGCCCGGTTATAACATACTCCTCCCTGCACGAACACCTTTTCTCCCACAGGGCGGTAACCTTTTACTCTGTTGATATAATTAAAGCAGATGGAGTATACCAGCCCCGCTAAAATATCATGGCGTGAAATTCCTTCGTGGGTGGCGTTTTTGATATCGGAGGAGATAAAAGCGGCGCACTGATCGTTGAAGTTGGGCGGACGCTCCCCCTGAATGGCCTGCTCGGCTATGTCTTCAACCTTGACACCCAATGATTCGTATGCCGCTTCTTCCAGAAACGAACCGGTTCCCGCGGAACAGGCCTCGTTCATGGCGTAGTCCGAAGCCACCGAATTGGTGATATAGGTGTATTTCGCGTCCTGTCCGCCGATTTCAAAAATCGTGTCCACGTCAGGATCAAAATATACGGCGGCCGAAGCGTGAGCGATTATTTCATTGATAATCCCGTCGGTCAGTGAGTAGAGGCCGGCGATCTGACGACCCGAGCCGGTTACTCCGACGCCGATTATATTAACCTTGGTTCCGCCGAGCTGTTTTAAAATGCTTTCGTAACACTGACGGGATGCCTCCACCGGATTACCGTTGGTGCGTAAATAAACGGAGGCCAGAAATACATCATCCTCTGCCCTTAACAGCACCGCTTTAGTGGTGGTGGACCCGACGTCGAGTCCTATGATGCAGGTGTCGCCCGTTTTGGCTTTGGCGTAAGTAATATTATTGAACGTGACCAAATTTTCGAAATCCTTTAGCGGCGGCAGAAAGGAAAAGCTGGAATGGCCTTCATTGTACAACTTCGCGGAAAGTTTTTTGCCGCGGTTAAAAGCGGCCAGCGCGGCGCCCAGGGCTTCAAAATAAGCCGCTTCGGAAGGAACCAGCACGTTTTTTATATCCTTTTTTATATTATCGATTACTACTTTGTTTTGCGCCGTACCGCCCACTACTATGATATTTTCGTGAGGTATTTTTGCCAGCAGCTCGGTTATCTTTTGCGCAATCATTTGGCAGAGACCCGCGGTTACATTGGCAATCGGTTCTCCCTTGTTCAGGGCGTGGGTGCAGTCGGATTTACAGAATACGGAACAGCGTCCGCTGACCGCGTAGGGTGTGCCTTTATCGGCCAGATCCACCGCTTCATGAATGCCGAGATTCATGCGCTTTATCTGCTGGAGAAAAAACTCCCCGGTACCTGAGGCGCATTTATTGCCTGTTGAAATTCCCGCCACCTTGTGATTGTGATCCAGTCTGTAAACCATAAAGGTTTCACCGCCAGCGGATACTATGGCGTCATATTTTTTACTGCCGTTGGAAATAAACTCAAGAGCGTATTCTATGGCTTCAGGTTCGGTAATATTAGGCAGGCGTACAAAATTACGAAATTTTCGGCCGGTTACCAGTACCTTGTGATCGTTGTTTTTGAATTTATCTATAAGTTCGCCGAATACTTTTTTCGGATTACCTTCATGGGGCAGGATGATGGTTTGTGCAATAGAAATACCGCTGTTCTCCTGCATGAGTTCCACGGCGGAGATTGTGGACGCGCCCAGACAAATACCCAGGGTTTTAGTTGTTGATTGTGCTTTTTTCATCTATTTTCTGATCTCTCCTTTGAAAGAGGGAAATTAATTTATTAATGCATGACTAATGGAATTATAAAGATAACAAAACAGGAAAAGGATAGTCAATAGTATGCGCCCAATTATTATCATTTTCAGTACTTCGCTTTTGAGGGGAGAATGTATCGCAAAAATAAAGTTACTGTATGATAAATGATACAGTTAGATGAAAATTTGTCAAATACAGCTGTTTGAGATTGAGGCTGTATCTATAATTACTGTTATTATATAGAATTATAATTCTTGAATTATTTTGGCATGGTTTTTGCAGATATTATATGAACAATGCCTGTTGTTATTGATAAGGAGGAAAAAGATATGGCAACTGAGGAAGACGCCGTGGAAAATTTAGCCGTGGCCCAGGATCCGTTAAGCGATGAATATGAAGATTTTTTTGCCCATACGCCTTTTTTTGTCGACAGTTATCCTGCCGTTGATATAAAAGAAAAAAAGGACTGCTATATCCTGGAAGCGGAGCTGCCCGGTTTAACCGGCACGGATGTGCTGGTTAAGATCGATGAGAAACTTATTACCCTGCAATCAAATCAAGAAGACGGTGAGACGGAGAGAGACTACATCTATTTGCTTAAAGAACGGAGAAAGCCGAGTTTTTCACGTTCCTTTACTATTCCCAATGATGTGGAAAATAAAAATATTTCCATCAGCTTCAGAGACGGTCTGCTTTGCATTATGCTGGCCAAGACACGTAAAGCCTGACATTTTTTCTATTATTGATAAAACATTGATAAAAAAAGGGCTGTCTTAAAGACAGCCCTTGGTTGGCTATACAAAAAAATATTTACTTTACAAGCAGGAACTCAACCCGTCTGTTCTTCCAGCGGTTTGAAGCGTCGCTCGGAGCCACGATCGGCTCGCTGCTTCCCAAGCCCTGGATGGTGATTCTGTCCGCGTCGATCCCCTCTGCCACAATGAGGTCTTTTATGATCTTTGCCCGCTGCTTGGACAGAGGAATGAGCACGGCTTCTTCCTCCTGATATTTATCAGGTTTGTTTTCATAGATATTAAGAGCGTGGCCTTCAACAATCAGATTATAACTGGGATTCTTCTTTAGGATGTTGGCGATCCAGCGCACAACATCTTTAACCTCTCCAGTATTAATGTTTGAAAATGAGGTCTTATAGGCTTTAAATGTAATTGAGCGCACGAAAAGTTTGCGTTTGCTGCCCACTTTAAAAACCAGAATATCAATGGGGAGTTCGGCCAACGTTGAAGCCGCGTTCCCCGCCCTATCAATCACGCTGAACTCCACCGTATAGGTGGAAGCGGATTTAACCTGTGTACCGTTTGCGGAATAACCGTTCCATGTTTTTTGAGCGGGAACCGTATCTTTTCCTTTTAGAGTGTGGAACAACTTTTTGTTTGCATCTTTTATTTTAACATCCCAGCTGGCCGCGGGACTTATATCGTTAGCCGTTAAGGTCAGGGTAAGCGTGTCCGCTACACCGTCACCGTCCGGTGAGAACGGCAAAGGTGCCAGGAGCATAGCTACTTCCGGAGGAGAGTTGTCCAGATTGAAGTAGTTCGAATTGATAACTTTTTTCTCTCCCGATGCATTTATCAAGGTTATTTCCGCGACGTACATACCTTCAGGCAGGAGTTTGCCATTATCGTCCTTTCCGTCCCAGGAATAGGTTTTTAGGCCCTTGAGGTCGCCTGACATCTGTTTTACTGTATTGCCTTTTGCATCCTTTATGCGCAGTTCATACTTGCTTACACCTTCGGTATCCTGCAAATTGGGAATCACTTTTATGGTATCCTGTTTACCGTCTCCGTTTGGTGAAAAGGCCATATTGTCTGTGTATAAAGGATCATTTGGATTAGGTTCAGTGAGCATCGGATTGCCGAGGGAACTTTCCGTGGCTGTTTGATCGGTCGATTTACACATCGCAAATACGAAACTCACCACCATTAATAAAATAAGGATTTTTTTCATATTTCTTGTCCTCCTTTTGCTAAGAAATATCTGGTTCCATGATAGGGGATGCAAAGCAGGTTGTCAATGTAGTATTAAAAAAAAAACTAAAGAGTTAGGCTTTTTAGTTTTGGTTTTTTAGTTTTCTGAGAAAATTGCAAAACTCAAAATATATTAAGTTCGCAAAATACTTATTCTTTATACCATAATAAGTTGACAATTTCCATTTTAGGAGTTTCTTGCAAAAATAATATTTTTGCAAGAAGCTCTTCTAAGTGACTATTATTTCCGTACGACCGATTTTAATTACATCATTCCTGTGCAGCTTTATATATTTTGCCTGCGGCACTTGTTTATTGTTCACAAAAGTGCCGTTTGTGCTGTTAAGGTCTTTGATAAAGTAGGCGTCCTTGATCTTTTGAATTACCGCGTGCCGGCGGGAAGTAAGGTTATCGTCAATTTGAATATTATTCTTTCTGTCTCTGCCCACGGTGATGGAGCTTACCACGGGCATTGATTTTCCCTGAAAAGTAAGACTGAACACATCGAATTTTTTATAACCCTTTAAACGTTTGCCGACTTTGCTGTTCGACATAATGGTCTCATCCATAGCCTTGCCCCTCTTTGTTTCTCTCTTAAAGAGTATACGGCGGAAATTGCTTTGTCAATGATGATTTAACAAAATCTGTTTGAGTGCCCCGAAGCTTGCAAAAAACACCGTTTTATAGTAGAAAGGTGTGATCTTCTTTCGCGGCCCGGATTATACCGGTATAGGTGTGAGTACAGGAAAAAATGCAACTGCTGTTATTTAAGCTAAAATATCCAATGATTTCACTTTTACTATTAGTATCTTTATCAGGTTGTGATAAATGGACAACGACTTATCTGGTTAATAATACCGATGATAGCGTGACTGTTATAGCACAAACCATAGAAAATATGTACATTGAAAAGCAGATTTTCAAAATAAAGAATACATCACCCCAGGTTTTTATAACCTGTATTAATAATTTCAATAGACTTATGATCTATGGTTCTGAAATGCCTGTTAAAGATGCAGCGAGTTTTGAACAAAATAACTATATTTTCGGATCATATGAATATGATCGCTACGTCAATTATGTAAGAAAGAGATGCGTGACAGTCTCTGAATCTTCTGATAAAAACGTTTCGTGGTTTTCGTTTACCATGTACCCGGGAGATAAAATACAGATAGGAAGAGCATTGGGTGACCTGCCTGCAACAAACTGCTTTCAAAATATTGAATTCATAATAGGCAATAGACATAAAAGGTTTGAAAATATCGATAGATTATTATCTCGGGCCGTATGCCATTCCGATTTGGGAAGCGGTGCCTGCAGTATTTTGCTGTCGGATGTTTTTACCGAATAATGATGCGGAGTATACAGAAGCCTGTTTACAAGGAGACAATGCAATGCTTATACAGGGCAGACAGTACCGTACAATTTGGCTCGCGCCCGACAAGAAGCACGTGCGCGTCATAGACCAGCGCTTTTTGCCTTTTAAATTTGTGGTCGAGAAAATTCGCACTGTGGAACAGATGGTGAGGGCAATCAAGGAGATGCATGTAAGGGGAGCACCCCTTATAGGAGCGGCCGCGGCCTACGGTATCTATCTGGCATGTGCCCAAGCCGAAAAAAAGCGGCGGAGTGACGAATTTATCGAACAAAGCTTTGCCAGCCTGGCCGCTTCCAGACCTACTGCCGTTAATCTGATGTGGGCTTTGGATAGGCAGCGGGCGCAGTTACAAAAGGCTGACAATCCTATGGACAAAAAAAAACGCGCCCTGCAGGTGGCTGAACGGATCGCGGAGGATGATGTCGAGCGCTGCCGGGCTATCGGTCACTATGGTTTGACAATAATCAAGCGAATAAGTGCCCAAAACAAAGGCCGGCCGGTGCAGATTCTCACCCACTGCAACGCGGGAGCCCTGGGCTGTATCGATTTTGGCACGGCTACCGCCCCCATCTATCAGGCCCGCAAACAGGGTATTGCCCTGCATGTGTGGGTGGATGAAACACGCCCCAGAAACCAGGGAAGGCTGACCGCATGGGAGCTGCGGGAACAGGGGATTGCGCATACCTTAGTCTGCGATAACGCGGGCGGTTTACTGATGCGGCAAGGCATGGTCGATATGGTTATTGTGGGCGCGGACAGAGTGGCGGTTAACGGCGATACGGCCAATAAAATAGGAACGTACTTGAAGGCCCTGGCCGCTTATGACAATAAGATTCCTTTCTATGTGGCGCTGCCCATACCGACCATAGACCGGAACCTGGCAAACGGTCGGGACATTCCGCTTGAAAAACGAGATCCCGAAGAGGTTCTCTACATTAATGGGATAAAACGGGGAAAGATGGAAAGGGTGCAATTATTCGGTACGGGCAGTACTGCGTTGAACCATGCTTTTGATGTTACTCCGGCGCGTCTGATTACTGCTTTTATAACGGAACGAGGTGTGGTAAAATCTAATAAATTAGATGCCCTCAAAATTGAATAAGAAATTATGTAAAGGATTAAAATTTTATATTTTTTTACAATTTTTTACCCATTGTTGACATTTAATTTTACAAACACCGGCATACTGCTTATAAGACGTATAGAGTTAAGGAGTTTCGTAATGAGTATCAAGAAGAAAATATGTATTAATCCGTCATTCATCGTGTATGTGTTCCTGTTTTGCATATTTATGGTACTCTTTATTGCCTCGGATGTCGAGTGCGAAAGTACGGATAAACCGAAGCTTACCATCGATACTTACCCGAGAGTATGTAATACTGGGGCCACCGCGCCTTTGGGAGCAATTATAGCGTGCGAGCTGATTGGTATGCCCTGGCAGTGGGAAAAGTTTTTTACAGGTACCACAATGGTCATACCACAGGTCGATAGTATAGAGAATGAAGAAGAGAGAAATCGATTTAGCAACCTTTATTATGAGAAAATTAGTCACTCCGACACCCATTATGCGTACACTGGATTAGCGCGAAAAGAGTTTGATCTGATTCTTGTGGGCGGAAAACCAACCCGTGATGAACTGCTTTTGGCTGAGACTGAGGATGTGGTTTTTGACATACAAGCGGTGGCTTTGGACTCTTTAGTATTTATTGTTAATATAGAAAATCCGCTGCAAAATATTACTATTCGACAGATTCAGGATATTTATAGCGGGGAAATAACAGATTGGGCGGAACTTGGCTTTGAGCCAGCCAAAATAAACGCATATATAAGTGGAGAAAATTCGGACGATCATGCGTATATGGTCCGTTCTGTGATGAAGGGAAAGAAAATGATGCATGGATTACCCCGGCTTGTATTAATAGCTATGATCGGACCACTTAATATGTTAGAGCAAGATGTGAGAGGGATCGGGTATTCCGCTTTTTATTTTGAAGAATATTTGACACAGAATAAAATGATTAAACGGATAGCGGTAAACGGTGTAATCCCTGACCGGGACTCAATACGAAACAGGACATATCCGTTAATCAGGCAACTCTATATTGTAGTAAGATCCGATATGCCACAAGAAAGTGCTGCATATAAAATAAAAGAATGGCTGCTTTCAGATCAGGGACAGAGGCTTATCGAAGCGAACGGATATCTGCCGCTAAAATCATTTTAGTAAAAGATTGTGCCGACGTAGTAAAATATTTGTATTAATTCAATTTTTTTGTAACAATTAACACGGATTTGTATCTAAAAAATAAATTATAACTGATAAAAAGATTGCAGGGGATCTATATTCCTTTATAAAAGGTGCTGTAATGACATATAAAAAAACCGTTTTTGGAATTTTATTAATCGTATTTATTACGTTTTCTCTTTCTGCTCAACTAAGGGATTATATCCCCATAGTCCGGCCGGTTTATAGCCAGCAGACAAGGGAGTTTTTCAGCTCGTTAAGTACTACCATGAGCTGGATTGGTTATACTGAAATAGCGGATATGCTTGCGGCTTATGCCGAAGGTACATACGGCTCCGGTTTTGTTTATGTGGCGGCTAATGGAGCAAATTATGTTGTAACAAATTATCATGTTGTAGCGGAAGCGGAATCGGTAAATCTAGAGTTTGAGAAACAAGACGGCACAATAATTGTCTATCAGAACTGTTACGTGCTTGCTGTTGATAAAACATTAGATCTGGCGCTTATTGCTTTTCAAAGCGAAAAGCGCCCTTTCAGATCGGGGCTTTCCTATTCGGATATGCGGTTGAAAGACGGTCTTGAAGTATGGACCGCGGGTTATCCGGGTTTGCTCAGTAGTCCCATGTGGCAGTTGGGAAAAGGTAATATTACAAATGCTTTCGCCAAAGTCCCGGAGCTTGTCGATCCTAAAAAAACCACACTTATTCAGCACTCGGCCCAGGTTGATTCCGGAAATTCAGGCGGTCCTTTGCTTGTCGCCGACGACAGATATAACGCGGGATATAAAGTAATCGGTGTTAATACGTGGAAGATTATCGGCAGGCAGGCGACAAATTTCTCAATCCCCGCAGCGGCAGTCAAGACCTTTATAGACACATCCCTCTCGGCAACCCATCATCCGGTTAAAGAACAATCAAACGCCGCGTTGGAAAAAAGCTGCCGGGATTTTGTGACGGCTTTTTCAACTTCAGGAAATGCATACAAGCGGATAGCGCAATTTATTTCGCTTGCATATGTTTGGAAGAACGGTGAAGCCGCGCTTTCCGAAGTTGTGTACCACGCGCCTAAGGAGATACATGATGAAATTATCAGAGTATTTTATAGCGCATCTCCCATTGAAGCTGCCCGCATAGCCATCGCGTATGGAATTTATATGCACTTTGTTAAACAGGAAGAAACTCCCAACCTGAGTTTTATGGCAGTAGAAGGAGATGTTACTGATAACTCACGCAAAACAACTGTTTCCTTTACTCTGGCAGAAAAAAAGTTATCGAGCTCCTGGGTTTACGAGCAAGGTGACTGGTATGTGAATGATTTTCAGGTAGAGGGCGAAATTTTTTCTTCCAAAAAAGATAAACAAGAAGATTTTATAATGAACACACCATATAATATGTTTGTGTTCGGCGGGGTCCAGCTTGATTTTGAAATGATCGATACACCGATGTGGAGCGGTGGAGTACATTTTAAATTTTACGACTATATTACTACGGGAGTGGAATTCGGTATTCGTCCCTTTACTGTTGACGATGGTTTCGGTTCGGAGATTAACACCTCAACCTTTCAGCTTGTGTGGGCCAATCATCTTCAGTTACCGCTAAAAGTCTCCGTTCTTTCAATTATACCCTATGTATCAGGTAGTCTTATGATGCGAATAAATATGGATTTTATGGAGGATGGCGGCGCTTATCTTGTCGGCGGAGGGGGAGTTCAGTTGGGATTTAGTGAAGATCCCATGTTTCTATTATGCTGTGAATACCAGATAGGGTATAATATTTTCGGTTTTGAAGATGGTGAAGAATATGCATCATGGCTGTCTTTATATCTTGCGGTCGGGTTTTAAAGCATAATGCTAAAAGACGCGTCTGGATAACAGCGCTTATTTTGTTGTATTGCAACCCGCTTGCCAAAATCCGTTGTACATAGGAAGTATCGTGGTTTTTTAATAAGCGTTCCGACTATAAAATTTACCTTGACACAAATGATAAAAGAACATATCAATAAGTGGGCGAAAAAACCACCATCTGTGGCGGCTTTTTCGGAAGTAAAAAACATTTCAATTATTACTATGATTTCCGTAAATTCAGAAAGAGATTTTATCGCTGCGTATGATGAGTTCTTCCCCAAGATCTATAACTTTATTCTGCGCACCGTAGCTCTCCCTGAAGTAGCGGAGGATCTCACCTCCAACGCCTTTACCGACGCGCTTAAATACATCAAAACCAAAAACGTGGAAATAAAAAATTTTTCAGCCTGGATGTATAAAATTGCAACAAATGAGCTTTTAAAATATCTTAATAGTAAGAGGAAAAAAGCCACGTTAAGCATTGATGACGAGAAGATACAGCTGGGAAATTACCTGGTTGATGAAAGAAGCGATAAAAGCGAAAGCTTTGCCCAATACTGGACCGTAAAGCAGGCTTTAAAGAAACTAAAACCGGAAGAGGCCGTAATCGTGGAGATGCACTTTTTTGAAGACAAGAAATATGAGGAAATGGCCGAGATTCTTGATTTAAAAGAAACCACAATTCGAACCAGGGTGCATCGCATATTAAAAAAGCTGGAAAAAATTATCGCTTCGGGCGACAGGGTTAAATTATGAAAAAAAACCAAGAGCTTTATGATTTTTTAAAAAATGTGCGTGCTCCCCGTTATAAAAATGATTCCCTGCAGAGACACTTAAAAAATAAATTGTACAGGATTATAGATCAGACAGATAGTGATAGTGAAAAAAGCAGAGGCGTGATATGGAAACACAGGCTTGCGCTTGTGTTTGCCGGTTCGGGTTTGGTGTGCGCTTTGATTCTTACTCTGTTTTTTATGTTTTCACCGCTTTTTTTTGGGCCGGACTCCGCTTACCCGTCTCTTATGGCAAGCTCGCTCTGCGGAGACGTAACCGCTGTCTATAATGAAGAGCCTGTAGCATTAAAGGTGGGGGAAAAGCTTAAACCGGGCATTACTCTCACTGTTGCGGAGGGGGCTTCTTGCGATGTAAGCATAAATAAAATATCCTTGCTGCGGCTTGCCGAGCGCAGTGTCATAACTCTTGATGAAAGGGAGAACATGCTGACAGTCCGGCTTGTCCGGGGTACATTGATCGGGCATATCAAAAAGCCGGATCGGCCTTTGGACCTGAGGCTTGTTACGGATAACTGTATTATCGGTATTAAGAGTACCACTTTTATAGTCAGAGCGGAAGAGAACAGGGTTACCCGCATCGCGCTGTTGGAAGGAAAATTAAGCATAAAAACAAAATCCAATATCGCGGATAAAGAGTACATTTTACAGTCCGGCCGGGAGCTTGAACTTACCTTGGACAGCACGGAAATCTCCACCACTCCGTTAAGCGCCGGGCACAGGGCCGCTCTGCTTCAGGTACAGGAGAGTAACCTCGCATCTTTCACCGATTCCGAGCAGACTGCTACCTGCGAGATACAACCCGAACCGGCGGACGCCACTATCTCTGTTAATGGTCAAAACAAGGGTAAAGGTAAACTTACCTTCCTTGTTGCAAAGGGCCGGGAAATAAAGCTTAAAGTAACCCGGCCGGATTATGCTTCACACGAATCTATAATAAGAATTGATGAAGACAAAACATTACACATCATGCTTAAAAAAGAACATGTAATCGAATCCGAAGACACGCGAACACTGTCCCCGGGTGATGAAGAAAGTCTTGAAGTATACGCAGAGGACGGCGGGATTAAAACTGTTTCCCGGCTAAAACATAAAACGATTTCTATCGACGGCAAGATTAACGATTGGCAGTCTTTGCAGCCGGTTGTTCGCGATCCTGCGGGTGATATTGATCTTGATACGCCGGAGGCTGATATTACGTATTTATTCATGGCAAAGAACAATGATACCCTCTTTTCCGGCATAAAATTTGCAGGAGGCAATATCAGCGATCTTATGGCCATTGAATATCGTATAGATATAATGAAGCAGAATAAGCGGATCCTCAGTATCATTATGTCATATACGGACAGACAATTACGAATTGTATTGGAGAAGAAAAACGCGGACAATATCGAGGCCGAGACTTCAGCGATCGGTGCCGTTGCCGGCGGACAGGGCATTATAGAAGCGGCGATTCCTTTGTCTGCTGTTGATGGATACCTCTCGCCCGGAACCGTGTATTCGTGCCGGGTTACCAGCCGTATACCGAAGAATCAATCCGAATCAACGGTAGTCGATGAAACGGGTGTGCAGGAGTTTGTTTTTTAGGCGACGGTTACTCCATTAAATAGGCGATATACTCTTTGACAGGCAGATCATTATTACCGAATATTCTTTTGAAAATTTCTTTGCGCGTTAAGGACCTGCCGTATGCAAACAGGTTTTGCACCAAGAAATTACCGGCCTCAGGATTTTTAAAAAAGTAGGGCCCGTATTTTTTTTCCAGCAGTATTTTCAATTTATACGCGTAGAGATAGGCCAGAGCGTAGTGAATGTAATAGAGATCGTGTGAGGCAAAAATAGAGGTGTCATACCAGAGCCTATACTGGCTGGTTTTCGGCATATTCAGTTGAGCCGATAAGGTTTTATACAGTTCTTCCATGTTCTGATCGGGATCGGTGTAAACCGATTTCTCAAACATCCACAAAAAAATCGCGAAGCGAAAGAATTCCAAGATTGAGGTTTTTCTGTTTTTTATGATTATGTTCATTTCCGCTGCGGATAACTGACGGGGAAAATATGTTTGTATCCATTCTTTTGTGAATACCATGTTTTCAAAAAAAATCGCTACCGTCTCCGTGACAGTAAGATCGAAAAAATTAAAGATTGCCGGTTCTATATTCATATACTGAAAATGCAGGCCGTGTCCTGTTTCATGCATCAAAAAAGAAAGGTAATTCAAGTACTCATCGGGATATAATTTAAAATTTGGGAAAAATATGTAGATGCGGCATTCGTTCTTGGGTTCAATTATCGTCATGAAGGTCCTGTTGTATGTATATTCATGAGTAATAAAATATTTGATTTTTTGGGTATCTATGGCGAGACCCATTCCTTGAGTTGACTTTTTTATGATATTAAAATATTCAGCCTTGTCGGGATTAATCAACCCGCCGATATTTTGTTTGGGTTCCAGTTGTTGCGGGAGGTTACGTAAAATAATTTTATTAACAAGATTATATTCTTCAACTTCATTCGGTGTAAAAATATAGTATAGATGATTTTGATGACCCTTTATTTTCGCGTACCGGTTCCTCAATTTAAATAATTGCTTAAACTGTTTTTCCTGATTCAATAAGACCTGAAGGTCACGGTTGCCGGCTTTCAGGATATCGTCTTCGATCTCCCTGATTTCTTTGCTGATTTCCGCCGACCCCTTAGCGCCCGGATTTGATATATCTTTCTCGAATATGCTCTCCCATAATTCCACGCGCAGCCTTTGCTCGGCGGATGTGCTGTGACTGTTTTTGCGCAGCATCCAAAAGCTGTTTTTATTAAGGTTAATGAAGTCATTCCGGTTTTTTCTGGCCAGGCACAGCTTTTCAGGATCGCCGATGCTCAATACTTTCAGCCATTCGGCGAGTTGAAGGTCGCGGGAAAGGCTTGAGTATACAACCGAAAACCCGTCGAGAAAAGTAAAAAGATTGTCGGCCTTGATAAGCTTGATATCTCCTTTATGAGCTTCCATGCTCTTTAATAGATTGTAATATTCTTGTTCACAGTCGCCTTCTGATAGCAGTGAAATATTGTCGATATTATTGTTGATCGAGATGCAGCTTGAAGCTGAAATTAATAAGAGGATAAAGACAAATTTACTTTTCATATAAATTCAATATGGTGTAATCTCTCCATACATTATTGCCGTCATTATCCGCTACATATGCTTTAGCATCTTCTATTTTATTCTCAATAACATAATTTTCTCTGAAACGCCATGATGTGGTTATCATCGCGTCTCCTTCTTTTGCTTCCGATATTCCGGGGCTGGCAAATGTTATTAGTATGTGGCCGACATATATTATTTTCCTTGGTTTGCTGTCGATCCGGAGATTTAATGGGTAACTAACCGTATAGCTTTTAGCGGGGGAGGGGTCTTGATACATTACGTATTGCAGCATAAACTTATCATTACCGTTGCATATAAAATTGAAATAACCGTCTGAAGTATTAACTTTAAATTGTTCAGAGGTAGTGAGATTGACAAAAGCAATCGTAATATTATTCCGAAGTGTCCTGGGTTCCAATTGGAAAAGACCGTCCGGAAAATCCCAGACCACACTGCCGATAATCAGAGAGTCGGATTCGTTTTCAGGTTCGGGAATGCTTTTGCAGGAGAAGGGCATAATGATTATCAGCAGTAATATAATGTATTTTTTCATTTTATTACTCCTTTTGATTAACTTTTTATAAAAGCATATGTGTATTTAAGGAGGTTGTCAATGTCCAAAGAATATCACGGTTGTTTGATCAAATATAAATTATAATATTTAGTAATTTACTTCTGAAACAGCCGCCACCTATGGTGGTGGTTGAAAAGATGCTGACTGAGCGGTGGCTTTTTCTCCCACCTTGCACCCCTATGGGGTGCTCCCTTACATACCACCAGCTTTGCTGGTGGTATGTTTATTGCTTGATTTTTGGATTTGATAATTTAGAATATATTAGTATGAGTATGAGAAAAATCCTTTGCATTGTACCATTTTGCTTATTGCATATATTCTTTGCGTATACCCAAAGCACCGGCACGAACGGATCAGGATTATTAAAACGAGAGGCCCAGTACCTTCCCGGCGGAAGGCTGGAATGGGAAAATAGATACGAATACGACGCGAACAAAAGAGTAAGTAAAAAAGTAAGCTTTGAAAGCGATTCAAACACCACCTGTACTGCAACATATAAATATAACGATCTGGGGTATTTAATTGAAGAGTTGTGGGCACGAGAGGGACGTGAGTTTTCCCAAACAAAAACGGTTTTCGAGTACGACGCAAAGGGTAATGTAATAAAGGAAATCAACTTCAGCTGGACGGCATTAGAAAACGGTTCATGGATGACAATCTTGTATTGGGAATATGAATATGACGATCGGAACAATATAATAAAGGCGATAAAACATAGTTGCATTAATGGTAATGGCTATTTAGAGCCGCCGGGCAGAATAGTGTATTCACACCTGTATAAAAACACATACGACGCCAAGAACAATCTAATCAGTGTGGAATGGTATGATGAGAAAAATAAATGTGTTCTGACTTACACGGAATATGCTTACGGTGAAGGCTGTAATGTCGCAGTGTTGACCGAATATGCAGTACAAAAAGGGGAACGCCTTTTACAGAAAGAAATCGAATACGATGACAAAGGAAGAAGCATTAAAGAAACCGAATATATTAATGGCGAAAAAAGATCTATAGACGTAAAGGAATATGATCTTGACGGAAGGATCATTAAAGATCAGAGGCAGGATGAAAACGGCAGGGTTTTTTGTTATTTCATTTATAAATATGATTCCGGTGAAAAAATAATAAAAAAAACATACCACGATGATGAAGGAGTGCGGTTGTATATAGTGTATGAATATTATTAAGGCGGCTTTACTTCCGAAAAAGCCGCCAGCTTTACCGGTGGCATGTTGATCTTGATAAGTGGAAATAATTTAGGTAAAAACTATTATAAATACAGCCAATAAAACAAACACAACCGCCAGTATTATTTTGACCACTCCCATATGCTTCTGAAAAACCGAAGTTATCTTTTCCGAACTTACACCCGAATAAATAAAAATAAAGACCAGCAGTAATGGTAATATAAAGCCAATATTATAGATGACCAGATAAAAATAGGTGGAAACATTGCTTTCTGTCTGGGCCAGAGCGGCAATAACGGGAAAGTAAATCTGACCTGTGCAGGCCAGCTCAAACACTGAAACATAGAACCCCAATAATAATGCTCCCGAAATCAGCGCCAGAGAGGAAACATATGCTCTTACCGACTTGTGAATACGCTGTTTGATGCTTTTTGGAAGCTGCAGAACCATTTCTCTGGTACGTCCCTGGGCAATTAAAACAACATCATAAATACTCAATCCTGCGAATACCAACAGTAAAATAATGATCACTATTTTGAACCCGATAAAGATTTCTGCGGCAAAAGGCAGTGATCTGAAAAAATAAATGAAATTCGTCCCGATTACTCCTACAAGATAGTAGGTGATAAACACGGCGACGGTAAAAAAGATTCCCGTAAGCAGAATAGAGCTTTTACGTCTGCCCACATAAGCCAGACTCACTATAAGGAAGATAAGCGTTGAAAAAGCGCAAGGATTAATACCGTCGGCGAGGCCCGCGGCCAAAACCGGGAAAAACAGCAGTTCCGGAAGCACCTTCTGTTTTTCAGAGGCAGCGTCCGCCGGTTTTTCGGACGGGCCGGCGGACCGTTCCAGCGCGCTTGCTGCGGCTGTAGCCGTGCCTGAGCGTATTTCCTGCTCGCCCTGCAGCAGCGTGCTTCCGAGCAGCAGAGCCGGGAATTCGCGCATGGAAGCACCCAACTGCTGCAGTTTGGATTCATACTCCCGCATACTCGCTGCCTGCAGAATATCCCTTTTGATAATTGTGAGTGTGATGCCAAGTTTTTGTTCGACTATCGGGAAAAATGAGGTAAGCAGCCGTTCGCAGGACTTGCAGCCGAAGCTGTAATAGAGGTAAACGGTGAGATTATCCGGAGTGCCGGAGTCGGAAACCCGGGTGTGGTTCTCCGCTGTTTCCGTTTCTGTGGGCGTGCTTTGCGGCTCGGCCGCGGGAGACGCCTTAATTTCCGCGCTCCCGCTGTTCACGTCGGCGTGCAGGGTAAAAAGTATTTTTTCCTGTGCAGACGATGTGTTTTCTATTATAAGGAGTTTCTCAACAGCGCCCTGTTCTTCAGCAGGATCAAAGAAAAGGACGATCTTCCGACTGTCTCCGGATTGGAGTTTGATCTCTTTTACATCCGGATAAAGGCAGTCGCAGGTCTCCACTATAGAGACTGTTACAGGCTGTGATCCGCTGTTGGCAATGGTTATTTCTTTACTGAGTATGCTGGTGCTGTTTACGGCTCCGAGGTCCCACGCTTCGGGAGCAACGGAGATATCGGCCCGCAGAGGAAAAGAGATAAGCAGACAAAATATAAACCAGATCAGAATGGTTTTTTTTCTCATAAAAATCTTTCCGGTCCTCAGGGTTACAGGTCTTCAGACGCCTGGTTGTACTATATTTAAAAACCGCCGGGAATGTAAAGCTCTGAAAGGATAATAGTTGGTGAATTTTGATTTTACCATTATTTTTGCCCTTTAATCTCTGGATTAGTTGGGCAATTTAAGTTATTAATAGGAGTACCATTACCGCGTACGGAAAGGTTAAGCCAGATGTTAAACGGCACAGTGATCGAGTGCTATTCCAAAAAGAAACTGAGAGACCTGTTTTTCCTGCTGCTCCTGTCTTCCGCCGGCTGCGCGGCCTTTTTAGCGGTGCGCATCCTGTTTACCGGAAGCTATATCTACCTGTTTCTGATCTGGAACCTGTTTTTAGCCTGGATACCCTTCGGGATTTCACTGGTTATTCTCTGGCTGTACAGCGGAGAAAAATCCTCGCGGCCCACGCGGATCATAACCGTGATCTTAAGTTTTCTCTGGCTTGTGTTTTATCCTAATGCGCCCTACATCCTTACCGACGTGGTGCACCTGATTCGTATGGGCATGTATTACCGGGATATGAACGAGCTGGTTACGGCCAACGCTCTGATCTGGTACGATATCATTCTCAACGCTGCCTTCGCCATTATGGGACATCTGATCGGGCTGTTTTCTTTGCTGTTTGTGCATCAGGTTTTCGAGAAACTCTATGGTAAACGTGCGGGCTGGATTATCGTGCTCGGAGCGTGCATCTTAAGCGGATTCGGTATTTATCTGGGAAGGTTCGTGCGCTTAAACAGCACGGATATTATGATATATCCGTTTATCTCCTTAAAAGAAATAGTGGGGAATCTTTTTTACCTGAAGGCCCTGCTTTTTTCGTTAAGCGTGGGATTTTTTATTTTGATCACCTATATCGGTATTTATGCGTTCCACAGACTGCATGAAAAATAAGACAGGGAGTACTCTGTAAGGACAGACAAGTGAACATCCGCTTTGATAAGGAACAGCAGAAGGCAATCCGTTCGGCAATGAACACGGTTGTGATGGCGGGCGCGGGAGCGGGTAAGACTTCGGTTCTGGCCGAGCGCTACCTTTGGCTGCTTAAAAACAAAAAGGCCCGTGTGGATGAGATTCTTACTCTGACCTTTACCAAAAAAGCCGCGGCCGAGATGTATGAGAAAATATACCGCAGGCTGAAACAGGAACGGGATCCATTAATTCAAGAGCAGCTTAAGGATTTCAGCAGAGCTCAGATATCCACACTGGACAGCTTCTGCGCTCAGATCGTAAGAAACGCCGGCGAGCTCTTCGGGCTGGCCGCTGATTTTTCATACGAAGCTGCGGAGCTCTCACAGGCTCTGTCTGAAGTAAGTCTTGATTTTCTGCTTAGGCGCTGGCAGGAGCCGGGATTGGCTGTGCTGCTGCGGCGGCACGGTTTCGAACGAGTGCTGTTTGAATTTTTACAGCCTCTGGCCGAGTCTTATTTTAATCTGGCCCGTGAATTTGATTTCACTGAAATGCATGCCGCGCAGTACGCGGAGCTCCGACAAAGGCTTGAAATCCAGACCAAGGCCCTGTCGGACAGCGCGGCAAAGATAGCCGCGCTTGAGGAGGACGGTAAAAAATCAATTGCCAATGCCCGGGCAGCGGTAGCGGAGCTAAAAAACCTAGAGGATCTGGTAGCCCGGCGTGAGTATGAGCAGGTGCTGGGGCTTTTAAAAGGTCTTGTTATCAGAAAACCAGGGAGCGGCAGCTCCCAAACCATTGAAGATTTAAAATCCCTGATTGACGAGTTCAGATCCGCGAAGCAGGTACTCATACTGGTCCTGGAGAGTCTGGCGCAAGCCGAAGAGCTGCGGGACATCTTCAGCCTGCTCTCCGAGTTTCAAACGCTGGTAAACACCAGGAAGCGCAGCCTGGGTTTGGTAAGTTTCAATGATGTGGCGGAAATGGCAGTTGAGGCGCTGAGACGCAACGAGGGACTGCGCGGCTACTACAAAACAAAGTACCGTTTTATCATGATCGATGAGTTCCAGGACAACAATCTGCTGCAAAAACAGCTGCTCTATCTGCTTGCTGAAAAGAACACTCTAAGCCTGGACCGGATCCCTGAAGCCGCCGACCTGGAACAGGATAAACTTTTATTTGTGGGTGATGAAAAACAGTCCATCTACGCTTTCAGAGGAGCGGACGTGAGCGTGTTTAAGGCCCTGCATGCTGAATTGTGCCGCTACGGGGGCAGCGCGCTCTTATTGCACAATAATTACCGCAGCGAGCCCGGGCTGATAGCTTTTTTCAACCTGTTGTTCCGCTGCGTGCTGCAAAGCGCGCAGGAAGATTATGAGGCCCGCTTTCAGGAACTCAGCTCTTCTAAAGACGCGAACCGGGTTGTGCCTGAAGTTCATTTCCTCTATAAGACATATAACGCCAATCCGGACAGCGAGAGTGAGTACGGCAATGATGAGAGCGAGGCCTTTCGGGTGGCTGAATTCCTGGCCCGGGCCGTGCAACAAAAAAAGTTCCCGGTCTGCGACGGTGAAACCGTAAGGCCCGCCGGTTTCAACGATTTTGTGATCCTGATGCGTTCTACCAGCAATCAGATTATTTACGAGCGTATGCTGCGTTTGTTTTCCATACCCTATACCACCGAAGGGGTGAGGAGCCTGTTTTTGGAGGCGCCGATTAATGATATGTATAACCTGCTGCAGCTGGCGGTACATCCGGAGGACCGGGTGGCCTACGCGGCCCTGCTGCGTTCACCTCTGGTGAATCTGTCGGACGACGCGCTGGTAACTGTTATGCTCGCAGAAGAGCTGCCCTTCGCGGCTGCGGAGCTTGAGCCCGCAGAAACGGCAAAATATGAGGCGGGCAGAGAGCGGTATGAGCAGATCAAAGCCAAGGCGGACAGGGTTCCGCTTACCGAGCTTGTGTTTGATATCTGGTACGGATTCGGCTATCGCTATCATATTTTGAAGAACCCGCAGTTTCATACCTTTTTAGAGTACTACGACTATTTTTTTCGCCTGGCCGAACGGGCCGACGCCCGGGGCTGGCGCTTAAGCCGCTTTCTGGATATGGTACGCAAAAATCTGGGTAAATATGAAAAGCAGGAGGACCTGGAGATCCTAAAGGAGTATGAGCAGGGTGTGCAGCTTATGACCATTCACAAGGCCAAAGGTTTGGAGTTTCCCATTGTGGTGCTGGCCAACACGGGCAACAAGGGCAAGGGTGAGGATAAAAGCGCGCTCTATTATATCTCACCGCGGTTCGGGCTTTCGGTTAATTTGGGAACGGATAACTATTTCTACGCTATAAGCCGCGAGGAGAATGAAAAAAGAGAGATCGCCGAACTAAAACGCCTGCTTTACGTGGCGCTTACCAGGGCCGAATCACACCTGATAATTTCCGGTTGCCACAACAGGCAGAACCGCACCACACCCAATGCTCATCTGAATATGCTCTTGCAGGGATTGGGCATGTATGACAGCGCGGGGACTGAAAGCGTGGGGGGCAGGGGCGTCGGGTCGCATCCGGAAGCGCAGGGCGGTGCCTTTACGTTTAAAAAGCACATCATCAATGATCTTACCGGCCACGAGTACTTTCGGATTGTAAGCCGCCCCGCTGCGGCGGATCCGGACACGCTCAAAGACGTATACCATTCTTTGCCGGAACAAAAGCGTGAGTTCAAACAGATTGAGTACAGCGTAACCGAACTCAATCTGCTGTATAAAAACCTGATGGCCGACCGCGCTGCCGCTGTGAAGCCGATCGATCTGCCGGATCTGCCCATCGATGCCCGTTTGTCCGATGAAAAAGCGGCCGCGGCCTTGGGCATTCTCAGTCATTATCTGATCCACACCCGGATTAAAACCGGGGCCGCCGTACAGGATATGGCGCAGGAAATTCCGCTTGCATATATGGAAGCTATTCCCGAGGAGCTGCGCGCAGAGACGGCCGCCGCAGCCCAAAAACTGGCCCAAAACTTTTTCTCATCCGGGTACGGCGGGCTTTTGGCGCAGGCCGGCTCAGTAGAAACCGAGTTTCCCTTTTTATACAAGTGGGAGAGGGGAGCCGACTGTTATTTTATCCACGGGATCATCGACCTGTTCTTTGAAACGGAAGACAAGGCCTATGTTCTTGATTTCAAAACCGATAAGCTGCTTAATCCGCAGGAGTACGCCCTGCAGCTTGCCCTGTATAAAAAGGCCTGTGCCGAGCTGACGGATAAAAAGATCGAATGCTTTTTATTCGCCCTGCGCAGCGGTGAGGCGGTATATATCGAACATGAGGTGGAGTGGGAGGAGTTGTTCGGGGGGCTTTGATTTATATGTTTTCTAGATCATCGAGATCTTTATATCTACCGGCAGCTTTTTTGTTGATTTTTAGATGTTCCAGATCAATAATCGAAATATCAATATCATCAATTTGTACTATTTTTCTGGTAGGAAATGTTTCCTTGAAATTCAGCCCGGATACTCCGGTTAAAAGCTCGATGCGGAAAGGAGGAACACCCATCCTTATTATCCGGTCGTTTTTTTCAAAAGCATCAGGTTTTAATTCTCCTTTCGGAAAACCAAAATCCATCAGACTTTTAATGACTCTTTGTATATTTGATTTCTCGTTACTTATCCAGATATCAATATCGTTTGTTGCTCTGACATACCCATAATATGCGACTGCGTATCCGCCTACTATTAAATATTCGACGTGGTTATCGTTGAAGATATTCAATAGTTCTTTGAAATCTTTGGGTAGTTTCATCATATCCGAAAAACCTTTGTCGTAATATCTCGAGCGCTTCGAAACGCTCGGCTGCGGATTTTCCAAGCCAATAGCGAGTATCGTTTTTGTCTTCAGCTTTTAAACTGCTTATATGGATCTTTTTTTTCATATCGTTAAGAATATTTTAGCGATTAAATAGTAAATTTTCAAGTGATAATAATTTCACGCAAAGCGCACAGAGAATGCAGTGGAATTCAGAAGTAATGTTATTTATATATAGAATCATAAGTGACTGAGTCCTAAATAAGGTCTCTTATTCTGATTTTTTTAGGTGTTATTTCAATATCTTTATCCGGAATACCTTTATGTTTTTCCAATACGGATATGACGTTAAGATTTTTATTTCTTAAATACTCTATAATTCTAAAGTCGACGCTTTCATCTGCCAATATGCTAAGTGGCAATAAGCTCCTCCTTTGATATTACGTCTGCCGAGTAAGAAAGCGCTGCGAGGATATCTTCACGTTTTAAATGCGGATATGCTGATAGAATCTGCTCGATAGTCATGCCCTCAGACAATTTTTTAAGAATTAATTCAACGGTTATCCTGGTTCCTTTAATAACCGGTTTTCCCAGCATAATATCGTGGTTTATGGTGATTCTGTCTCTATAATTCATTTGTTTCTCCATGAAGTAAAAACTATTTAATAGTGTACTTTAAAAGGCAGGAGCAGTCAATTGCGCGCATTGCCTCATTAAAAATCTAACCGAAAAAAAGTAATGCCTCACATAAAAATCTAACCATAATGATTATACAATTTTATATT
>JAFGGG010000002.1 GCA_016930675.1 Spirochaetales bacterium | reverse complement strand
GAAAGTGTCCGTTTAGAAAAAGATTGCTTTCGGCGGGAAAGCTGCCGATCAGATCCACATAGTAACGGGCTATTAATAGGGCGTCCACTATATCAATTAATCCGTCATCGTCAACATCGGCAGCGTCGGCATGGATAAATCCCGCGTCGGCATGTCCTACATAAAAGCGGGCTGTTAAAAACGCGTCGGTAATATCCACTACCCCGTCTCCGTTCACGTCTCCGTACATAAAGTCCTCCGCGGCACCGGCCTCGGCGAATGTTGGTTCCAGACTTTTCATGTACTCCTCATCCGCCAGCGCCCGCTCGAAACCTTCCACGGTGGTAAGGTCGTACGGGCCGTCTGCGCCACTGTCCGCGCCGCCGGTGTGGACGGGCGGGGTACAGGAAAGACATACTGTTATTACACTTACTAATATTACAGATAGTTTTTTTACCATTTTAATCACTCCTTACCGAAAAATATATGATTGAACATTTCATCAAGCATATCACTCACCCAATTTATTCCTCCGCGGTAATCTTCAAAACAGAAAAAAACAACTCCATATTTTTCCAAACCGCCCGGCACCACTTGCCTGTCGCTCCGGATATCGTTGTCTCGTCGCCGCCAACCTTTTTAACCGATACTTTTTAAGTATAGGGAATGTCACAGATTATTTTCCCGTTTTAGCTTTTTTAGATAACTTCGCTTTTTTAAAGGGCAAATATGCTCCACGGAATTAATTCCGTGGAGCATATTGTTATAATAGTTCTTTTGATCCAATTATTTCTTTTTAGCTGATACACTTTCAAATTGAGCAATACTTCCCGCCAGTTCGAACCAGCTGGCACCTCCGTCGCTGCCATTATCATGCATCAGGTACCATTTATCAGTCAGCGTTACAGTACCTATTGGTATTATACCAAAAAGATAAACTGTAGCATTATAAGTATTTTTATATAGTCCCATAACAACACGGTAGTGAAATGCCCATTTTATAGTCCCATTTATAATAGCTGTCGTACGCAGAGACATCGCCGGAGCATGGTATGTTTTCATCTTGCTATTAACTTGATCCCAATTATGTGATTTGTTGCTTAATGAAAGAGTATATGTTGTGTGTTTTGATAGTGCCGGCTTTATATCTTCCCAGACATCCGGCCCCTTGCCAAGTTCAGCATAAAATGTGTCATACACTGCCTTTATAGCATCAGCATTATTAATTCCAGGGTATCCTCCTGACCATCCAGGATAGCAGTCAGCGCCTATTGAAATAAAGGAAAGACAGTTGGTAGCACACCATCCTCCTGGATTCCACCAATAACGTTTATCATACCAGTTATATAAAACAAGCCAATACTCAGAAGCTCTGGTTGTGTATTGCTTGTTTAATAAAGCAGCGGCTTTTATATCTTCATCTGTAACATTGATAATTTCCTCTTTTGCTTCTTCAATGATATTCCAGAACTCATCTATTTCTGCCTGCCTTTCAAGAGCCTGCTGCATGAGTTCATCATATTTTTCTAAAGAATCTATTCCGAGTTTTTCTAGGGTTTTCTGATCTGTATTCCGGAGAAAATCTAAAACCGGTACTTCAGACTCAATGTTACTGCCAACAGCAACTCCTGTTTCAGGATCAATTTCCCTGGAAAGATTACCCATAGAGGCAACAAGATTGTAGGAGACATTTGAGGGGTATCCGGAATCGATTATTTTTATATTCCTTGCCTTTGTGTTTACTCTTGTATCATCCCTTACAAAAGGAATTACATACTTAACGGGTTCACCGTCCTTTTTCTGTGCAACGCAGGCAATAGCTCCGATTTCCGTACCATTTTTTATGACTCTGAACTCATAATACTCTGGATTAACATTATAATCATAAATTATAACAGGTCTTTCAGATAATTGGGTATCATTCCAGCCATTAATATCCCCGAATTCTTCTTTGTTAATCAATGCAAATACTCGTGCAATCCGCCAATCAACATAAGTATCAGTATCCTCAGCAATTCTGTTTAACTCATTAAGATCTGCATAGGATGTACCAGAATCGAATTCATCTTGCGGATTATTCTGGTTGTTATCATAACACTGACCCAAATCATCACAGCTTATAAGGGCTGCAACAATTATTAATAAAAATAATAGTTTTTTCATTTGTTTACTCCTTACATAAAAAATAAAGCGAATGCTTTCGCTGTTTAGGCTTAACCTATATCCATAGCATAATTATCACAATCATACTTTAGTATGAATTTCGCACAGATAAGTTAAATGGTCGCTTAAGAAATCCATGCAGTCCCTTTTAACGTGTTACATATTGTCCCGGATCATCTGAATAAAGGCAGGCGGATTGATTACCTTATATCCCTGCCAGTTTGTATAAGCCGAAGCAAACAGATAGTCCAGTATCTCTTGATAGGTTAAATCGGGATTTACCTGCCAGCCCAGAGCCAGCACACCGCTTATATAGGGCACAGTCCAGCTGTAAGCTGTCCACGGAAAAAAGAAATGGCCGTATCT
>JAFGGG010000042.1 GCA_016930675.1 Spirochaetales bacterium | reverse complement strand
GGAAGTATGGGCTGCCGTGTTCGCGGCGGACCGCGACCCTTGTTTTCCATACACAGGATAATCCCGCGAATGGATTCCGGATCTATCATACTTTTGTATGAAACACGATGAGGCAAAGCAATGACTTTGACTTTAAAGCTCATACGGACTGGATTTCATTCATCTACCATCCTCCCCCAAAAATAAAAAAAGTAACTGGTAATATCTTCTTCGCCGTCGCCAGAGTATTCAAATGAATTAGTGTGGCACAGCTCTATACCAATGTTCAAATTCATGTTTTCATATAAGAAGGCCAGCACGCGCAGTCCCTTATTATTATCCGAATAGACCAACGGAAGCCTTTCCAAAGCCGGAGCCGCCAAAAAGTCGGCGGTTCTTTCATCTCTCTGCCCGGTAAGTGCTTCAGCCGCGTGGTGGGAAAAATCGGTAGAGATAATTAAAAATATGTCTTTTCTGTCCTGCAGCAGATTATAAAGAGCGGCCGCCAGCCTGTTGACAGGGCCGGGGCCGGCACACAGTTCATCAATGACAACGGGCACAATTCGGGCATGAGGAAAATATTTCACAATATAGGGCAAAAGTGCACCGACTCCGTGCTCCATGTGCATGGCTTCCGGATCCGGCGGCAGGCCGACCGCATTTTTTAAAAAATCGATGCACTCCGTATCAGGCTCAACTTTCCCATTGCCTGCGTCCCAAGGAAGGGTGGAGAATGACACCTGCTCATTGCCCTGAGGAAAGTGGCGCGGGCTTAAGATGATAAAGGTCTCAACAGCTCGTAATCTCTTCAGCTCTGTAAACCAGTTGTTGATAAGAGGAGCAACCAGGAGGTGGTGGCTTACCGTTCCCGCGACCGGATACAGTTCAGCGGGCGCGGACTGCGTGCGGATATGCTCCGGCACCTCTACCCGCCCCAGTACATCCTGTAACACACTGCTGTCCAGCTGAGCCGTGGTTGGATGAACGGCATGCGGATAATAGTTTTTTGGCGCGCCGCAGGTGAAAATAAGCGCAGCTATAACTATTGGCAGACAATATCTTTTGCCCACTGCGGCAGGTACCTGTCGAGAGTATCTGTTTTCGTATAGACCACTTCTTTCCACTGATCATCATTCAGCCTGTCCGACATGGGCTGATGAAACTCGTAATAACTGTACGTGTATCCGATGGCGATGCGCTTGCCTCCATGACCGTCATTCAGCGCCACATATATTCTATACGGTATTCCCGTACCTACTTCCAACACTCTTCCCTCCAGAGCATCCGTATGCACATCGGCGACCAAAGCCATTTTAAAGGTATCCACATCACCGTATCCGCCGAAAGTCGCTGTGGGCGGGAGAATAATCCGGGCAAGTTTAGCCGGCACGGAACGAATAAACTCATTCTGCTCCCTGTTGATCGGTTCGTCCTGCACCTCTTTTTCCACGATCTCCGTAAGCACATTTATGATATTATTGAAATCGCTGAATTTTGTTCTAAAATTATCGTCCATAAAACCGCTCTCGCCCATGATATCCATGCTATCCAACAGAAGCACCTGCAGCCAGTAAAAAAACCCCAGGTTGGGTTCCACATAGTTGACGGGCTCGGGTATGGGATCGATATCGAACACGGGTTCATCCATTCCGCCTCCGGCGCGTTCACCATAACTCTGTTTCACATAGAGGATGGTATCATGCCTGAGTTCAGCCCATGAAGCGTGTGAGGTAAGCAGTGCTTTTTTATCCCACCTGTCGCTTTGGGTAAAATAAAAACCTCTGCCCTTTTGAAAGGTCACAACCTCCTGCACCAGTTTAAGGTAACCGTTATAAAAGGTCTTGCGCCAGCTGATCTCGTCAAAACCCTGAATCAGTGTTCTCATCTCCATGTACTGTTCTTTGAAGTTACTGACATTCTCAAAATCATCTTTTAAGAGAGCCAAAGCGGCCCGGTTACCGAAAACCGCCATGATATCCAGTCCTTTCACCATATTACGGATACTCACCCGCGCACCGCTCAGTTGATTGTGGATAAAGGAATCGATGGTAAAACGCTGCCCGAACAGGCGAAAACCCACGGGAGGAGCAGGACCCTCACCGGTGTCTCCGGGCCCCGATACAACATCGGCATTGCCCTGAATCATGGCTCCGCGCAGAATGGGGCCCGCTTCCTTGATAAAGCGCTCGATATTGGACTCTTTTTGCAGCCAGGTTCCCAGGTTTTCCAGATCCACCTTATCCAGCACAGCTTCCATGTCGTAAAAACTCAGATCATCGGCTTCACCCACGACATAATTTATGGGCGCGAAAAGGGTCACCCATTTTTTAAACAGGTTGTTATTTTGCTTGCTTATTCTGGTCAAAATCAGAATATAGGGAACATGCTCTTTGGACCTGTCAAAACGTGTTTTTGCCGTACTACCCGGAGGCACGTCAGGCAGAGGGACATTACTGGCATCGATATACATATGAATGCGTCCGAACCACATCATGGCCCTGAAATATGCTTCCAGTTCCACGCTCCGCGTGTAGTGACCACGTGGTTTGAATTGCGAATAATCTTCCTTATAATTAAAGATTGGAGAGAAATCAAAACCCTTGGCGCCATATATCAGACCGAGTTCCTTTTTCACGATTTCAGGGTAGGAAGCGTTTATGGCGTCAATATCAATGTTCGGCTTTTTTTCATCCTCCCATGGTTTGGGTTCTGCTTCGGCTTTGAGTTTTTTTGCCAGCATACCCACTTTTACCAGGCCTTCGGCAACCTGAAAATAATATTGCATGCGCTCGATAGATTTCAACATGACTTTATGAGCTGCGGAAGTATTCTGCTTTAAAGTTTTAAGCTCCTTTAAATAATCGTCAACCACCGAGGCGAGGATGGGTAAAAACTTTTCCTGCTCCACATACTCAAGCATGCGGTCAAAGAGCAGGTGCAGACAGTGCATGAGGATATCGGTTGTCACAAATATGGTAGCTGTTTTATCATTTGACAGCTTCTGGTAAAGCGCGATTAAATCATCCGGATTATCGATACTTAAGTAATACTCATCCTGTTTTACCTTTTCGAAAGCCAGTTTGTCCTGAACCAGACAGTTTTTTATACCCTGGCCCAAAAGCCTGTTCCCCACATGATCATAGAAGGCGACTTCCTTTTCCGGCTTGGTATAGTAATAACCGGTACGCACCACATCTTCCGTGTTCGTGTACTCACCCCAGCGGTCAAGTCCCGCCAGATAGGCGCCGAAGATCATGCCCTTTTTCCCCTGATATGTGGTGCTGAACCAGTAATTGTCCATACTGTTGAATGTGTACATGTCATTGTACTCACTTTTAGTAGAGGTATATTTTTTTTCCAGCGGCACAATCGTGCCCTTGGGTACCTCAGTTATACGTTTACTGTCCAGACCGGAAAAATCAGTCGAACCTTTGCTAATGATATCTTCATACAGATACACATTGTCTTTTCCCACAACAGCGATATGTTTTCCCTGCCATGCTGTATAATCAAGGCTTTTAAATGCGAGTTCATCATTCAAATATGAAGCAGGCATGTTATATGTGGGTTTCTTTATGCTTCTTTGCGGCAGCTTGAAGTCCACATTGGATAGCTGCGAGAGAAGTTCTTCGATTTTTTCCGAATCTATTTCCACGTCACCGATCAATGACGCCTCCAATTTTTCCGTTTCCGGATCATCCACTTTTGATCCAAGCGAAGAGCTTCCCTGCTCCTGTTCGGAGCTGCAGGCAAAAAATAAAACTGCTGCCATTATGATTAAAAAAGTTAACAAATACCTCATGACGGGCCTCCTTTTTTTATACTATTTTTATTATAAATACGTATTATAGTGGTATCAATCATTATTTTTTATTTATCTTTCCTGCTGCCACTCCGCAAGCAGGTTTTGCCAGCGTTCATTATCGTGCCTCACAATAATGCGTGTTTTGTATGCGCATACTAGTTGTTTCAGATAATCCGGTGCCTGTTCGATATCATAGGCCGGGAGTTTTTTCCCCTGCTCCATAAACTCCCTTGCTTCCCTGCTTGTATCCTCTTTATACGTTATAAAAGGCTCAAAAAACACGATCAGATTTTTGCTGCCAACAAGATACTTTATTAGTATAAAGAGCAGGCGGTGGCCCTGGGGATTGTTCTTTAGATATATATTGGATATGGCCACGGTTACCGCCTTTAAGTGTGGAAGCATAAATGTAAAATCCAGGACACTATGAAGTCTTGTTTCAGAAGCCTCATCGTTTACATTGGCAAAATAATCCAGGTCGATACTCACCACACATGGTTTATCCGATAATTCTTGCGTCAGCAATCCTTCTAAATCCGTTATGGTAAAAAGCTTTTTCAGCGCACAGGAAGCAGTTCCGGCCGCATCACCACCGGCACAAAGCTCTTTTTTTACCTGGGCGCGTAAAACTTCTTCCAATTCACGGTCAATATGGTGGGGAGAAATCCAGATTACCCGACTGACGGGAAAGGGCATAAGGGGTTCAAGCCAATTATAACACTGGATTATATTATGTTCCTTTAATTTTTTTAAAAAATCGGATAGCTTATTGCGGTTGCGCGCAGCCACAAGATCTTTTCTTAAATCCCGAGACCGGTAAACCGCAAACGCATCACTGTGCATGTCAAACAGAAACAGTACATACTCTTCATTCCAATCAAGATGTTCCGCCAGCCAAAAAAAACTTCCGGTATGATAGTCTTCAATATAAACGGGAATCTGCTGTGGTTTTACATCGGGAGAACAGGAGCAAATAAGTAATATAATCAATAACATGCCAGGAAGGATTAACTTCATTGGACTACACTTTTTTAATCTCTTTATTATCTTTTGAAAAATCCACATCCACGGCACTGAAATTACCGTCAGCGTCAAAATTGATTTTATTTTTATCCATGAAAGTTTCGGCAATATGGATGGCATCCGTTTCTTCCACACCGCAGGATTGCACATACGCCGCTAATTCCTGAAATGAGCTTACTTTTTTAGGCATGGCGCGAATCCTTTCTGCAACCGGGTGCTTTGTTTTTCAACAACTTTCATGAAACTACTATCTATTCTATTATCATTCCAGAATAATTCAAGCTACTACCCATATTTTTTTCTCAATACCAGCACCTTGTAGTCCTCCTTAAAACCGAAATCCAATAAACCGCTTTTATACTCGCTGGTTACGGCGGCTTCGCCATTTATAATTTCTACTTTGATGGCTTTCAGCGGATTAAACTCCCGTGTTAACATGTCGTTAAACAGGGAGTAATAACCGGGCAGTTCGCCGCTGCCGGATTCCACATGGATTTCAAGCGCTTTGCCGTTACGCAGCACAGACAGTACATGCCGTGATCCATGGTACACAAGATATGTTGTGGGAACGCGTCGCGGCAGCTTACCTTTGAAAAATCCAAGCCCGCTGCCGCAAAGCGATGCGGGATCACAGGCGTTTATCCAGAATATGGCGTCATAGGGCAGTTCCTGTCGTAAAACACGCAGCGCCTCCGCCGCAGCGAACTGCAATCCAGGAACATTTTCAAAAAAATACCCTGCATAGATTTCGCCCGAGAGCTCCATTATGCGCAAACAGCGAAACAGTTTTGCCCAGCGTAAATCCGGCAGCTCCCTCGCGAGCAGCTCGCGAAAGATGATACCATACCGGTCCAACAGCTGACGCACCCTCTGCCTTTGCATTTCCAGATCAAGCAGAGGATCGTTTTTCCCATCCTCTTCATAGGGAACCGCATACCAGCTGCCCAGCAGAGGGCGCGTTACCTGCCAGCGGGTGTACCCTCTGCGTCCGCGAGCAGGTCTTTTTCCCTGGATTTCCGCTGCTGTGAAATTATGCAAAGCCCCCTTTCGCAGTACCTCAAAGGTGTCATTGGTCAGAACACCCTGCCATGACTGGCGCCACACCTCTTGCGTCGCCCGGCCGCTTTCCACACCCAGATGACCGGCAATATCAAGCAGGCTGAATTTTCCTTTTCCGCCGGGGAGTACCTTTGTTGGCTTGGGCTTAAGCGACCGAAAAAGCGGACAATCTTCGGTGAAACAGAAGGTTATCTGCTTCTTACCGCAACCCAGCCAGATCAACTCACTGCACTGCATCACACTGTCCAGCCAGGCCTGATAGTAAGGCTGCAGGCGTGCGGGAAAGATGTACTCTTCCCAGGCCTGTACCGGCGCCGGAAAGCCGAATAATTTTTCTAAAACACTCTGCAAATCCGTCTGTGCCCGACCTTTACACACAACTCCTTGATATACGGCTAAAAAAAGTCCCACATCAGCCGCAGGCCGCGCCTCAACCTGCGGCCTGCGCTGCAGGCGGTACATGCGCAGCAACCGCTCCACATTTTCTGTTACACAGAGTTCTTTTGCCTGCGAATGCTTACGAAACTGATCATACGACACACGCTCGCCCTGCACAAACTCAAGCACAAGTTCCTCAAGCTTTTGTTTTGTAATTCCGAAAATTTTCACAAGCCGTTCGGGATCAAACGGTCCGTAATAATTCAAAAACTGTTCCAAAAGCTCAGACAGAGTGGTCCCGCTTTCCCCGAAAATCTGCCCGGATGCGATTTTTCCTAGCTGGGAAACCTTCGAAGCGGCTCCATTTTTAATACCTGAACCCGCGTTCTCAAAATCAGGAATAATCGAAGACAGCGAGACGCTGGTTGCTTCGATATTAAAAGCTCTGAAAATTCTCGGCAAATTTTCCACAGCCGTTATCAGCTTACTTTCGCCATGGGGAAAGTTTATTTTCACTATCTTGTTCAATAACTCAACGCATACCTCTCCAAAGCTTTGGCCGGTATCTCCGGCAAAAGCCTCGGCCAGTTCCTGCCATTCCTGTTCGGGAATAAACAAACGCTCAATAACCCAATCCAGCAAGTCTTCTTTAAATGACGGAGCATAACCTGGCGCGGTCCGTTTAAGCTTGCGTTCTAAATCGGCAATTAAAGCTTCTGAAAATCTCGGCCTTAACGCAGCAGACGAGATGACTTGTTTAAACAGGTCTTGCGCCAAAGAAGACCCGGTCGTTGCTTTTGGTGTATCGTCCTCATACATATATTTATTTGTCTGGCGCCAGACAATATTACTGGCAAAGGGCGACGGTCCTTGAGTGGTCGCCTCGGATATGTCTATTTCTCCGTTCAAGATCTCATCAAGTAATCCGTTGAGGGCTTTTAAATCAAACTCATCATGAAGACACTGGCGCCATGTTTCAAGAATTAAGGGGAAATCATCATAGCGCGTTACCGCCTTAAATAGTTTTTGCGCACGCAGCCGGTTTAGCCACAGCGGCATGCGCCGTGAAAAGGACGTTTTAGGCAAAAGCAGAGCTCTGCCCGCGTTTTCACGAAAAAGCGCGCCGAAGAAACCCGACGCTTCAAGTTTTTTCTGCAGCAGGGTTATCACATTATTTTTGCTTACCATATGGAACACCTGCGAGGGAGAAAATTCATGAGGCAGATTGATGAGGATGCAGTCGTCATCCACAAAAACCTCTAAGGGATAATGGTAGCTTTCCTGCCAGGCCTGGGCCAGAGCAAAGGCAAACGGGCGGTTTACTCTCCCGCCCCAGAGAGTGTGAATGATTACCTGCTTGCTGTCGGTGGTATTAAAGGGATCATTATAATGTTCAATTACGATATGATGGCGGTGGGGAAGATCCACACCGGTTATCTGTTTCTGCCGGACAAGATAGCGAATAAGTTCTGACGCGGCCGGCTGTTCCATATAATATTCTTTTATCAGCCGGTTTTCAAAATCCGGACTGTCCAACTTTTTATTGGCGCCTTCCAAAAACCGTAATATCCGCATTGAGAAATGAGAGTCTCTGTTCCGGGGATCGGCACGCCAGAAGGGAATCATGCCTCTACCCTTGTCCGCGGGCACAACTTCCACATCATTATGCGTGATCCGCTGGATACGCCAGGCTTGAACCCCAAGCGCGAAAGTATCCCCCACATTACGCTCCCATACAAACTCTTCGTCCAGTTCCCCGATTTTGGCGTTACCGGACTGCAGACGCAGATTAAAGTACCCTCTGTCCGGAATGGTCCCGCCCGCCATGAAGAGTAAAAAAGGCACACTTCTTTTTGCTTTCAGGGTGTTATCTATTTTATCCAGTGAAAGCCGGCTCTTTAGTTCGTTTAACGGTGTATCGGCGTAGCGTCCGGCCAGCATTGATATAACCAGCTCATACTGTTTTCGCGAAAGCGTATGATAGGGATAGCTGCATCTTAAAACATCATATAATTCATCAACGTTCCAGACCTCTACACTTGTCATGGACAGGATAACCTGTGCTAAAACATCAAGGGGGCACAGGACAGGCTGGATGCTTTCGATATCCCGGTCTTTAATGCATTCGATGCTTACCGCGGCCAATAACAGTTCTCTGCCGAACAAAGGATAAAACAGAGCTTTGCTCACCTCTCCCACTTTATGACCGGCGCGGCCGATTCGCTGCACGGCCGATGAAAGCGCGGGAGGAGTCTGGATGAGGATAACCTGATCAAGCTCTCCGATATCTATTCCCAACTCTAAAGAACTGGTAGCCACAATTGCCTTGAGGTCACCCTGCTTGAGTTTTTGTTCCACTGCGAGACGGATTTCACGGGAAAGCGAGCCGTGATGAGAGTATGCCACCATATCTCCCGCCTGGGTATTTATCAGGCGGGCAACCCGTTCACTGGTTTTGCGGCTGTTGGCAAAAAGTAAAGTGGAATTATGACTCGCAATGTGTTTTCTGAACTCTGCGGCATGGATATCCCAAACCGTGTCCGCATATGATTCCTCATGAGTCTTGTCCGGATAACAGATTGACAGCTTGTACTGTTTACTCTGAGGTGCATCAACTATGACCACTTCCCGCTTTTTATATAATGCTGTCCGGCTGCTCTTCCCGTAACCTCCGACAAATTCGGCTACCACATCCAGCGGACGTACGGTAGCGGAAAGCGCGATCCGCTGGAACTCCCCGCTGTACAGGACAAGTCTTTCCACCGCGGTTATCAAGTGCGTGCCGCGTTTGGAACCGACCAGCGCATGAATTTCATCCAGAATTACTACGGCAAGTCCGCTGAATACTTCAGCCCCTTTCTTTGTTGTCAATAAAATGTTAAGGCTCTCCGGAGTAGTGATAAATATTTCAGGTGGGTTACGCAAAAAAGACCTGCGCTCCTCAGGAGGAGTATCACCGCTGCGCACCGCAACCGAAACATGAGGAAACGGAACACCCGCCCGGTTAAACGCCTTTTTCAACTCACTAAGGGGTTTGATGAGATTTTTTTTCATATCGCTATTGAGTGCTTTCAAGGGTGAGATATAAAGTACTCGGACTGCTCCCAACGACAGCTTTCCTGTAATCAGTTGCTGTAAGGCCCATAAAAAAGCGGTGAGGGTTTTGCCGCTGCCCGTGGGAGCGCTGACAAGCACATGCGAGCCGCCGGTAATCAAAGGCCAGGCCTGTGCCTGCGCTTCCGTAGGCTGTCCCAGGGTCCGGGTAAACCAGGAACGTATAACAGGGTGAAAAAATTCCATTACACTCATGCGGACTATAGTGTAACGGAAATCTTAAAGAGAAACCAGATTCCTCTGACTACTATTTAGTTTCATTTTCCATTGCAGTGCTACAGCCGCAATGACAAGGTTTTTCCTTTTGCATGCTTTCACATATAAAGATGGGCATTATATATAAAAAAGTTGATTTTTCAAAATTACGCGCTATACATTATATGTAATAAATTGAAAAAAGGAGAATACATAACTTGAAAAAATTATTTTTCATTATTGCTTTAAATATATGCATCAATTGCTTGTCTTTTGCCCAAAATACCGATCGTGAACAGCTTGACAGGCTCACAGCGCATCTCGCCCTTATCCAGGAGGACGCGCGAATGGATCGTACTATCGGAGGAAGCGTGTTGATAGGTGCGGGCGTAATCCTGGGTGTCGGCGGAGTAATTATCACCGAAACAACCGACGACCTCTTAGGGGATGAGCGCTTTATGTACGATGCCATCTTCGCCGGTTCGGGAACGCTTCTGGTAACCGCAGGCGTACTCATGCTGGTACTGCCTTCGGATTACGAATTACTTCCTCAGAGATTTCAAGATCTCCCGGAGGACAGTCCCGAAAACATGCGCAAAAAAATCAATACGGGTGAAGTATATTTGGAAACACTGGCTCATAACGCAGAGCGAGACAGGTATTTAAACGGTGGTATATTAATCGCCTCAGGTCTTGCCCAATTAGTCTTTTACTTTTTTGTGCCCACGGAAGACGTAAATGATTTTTATTATGTGCATGATATGTTTCTCTACGAGGGAATCCTCAACTGCGGTATGGGGCTGTTGCATCTGTTCATAAAATCCGCGCCTGAGCACGAATATCAGTCGTACAGAGAGTGGAAACAATCACGTGGAATCGCCGGCTTGCCTGATGAAACACAGATCAGATTCGCACTCATGCCCACTCGACACGGGCTTACGGCTGCGCTGAGGCTATCCTTCTGATCCGTAAAAAGAAATCCCATATCGCAGCAGAAGCATTAATCCGTTTTGTATAATCTCTCAGTAATTCTTCCCAGGAATGAAACCGCCCGCTTTCGGGAAATAATTCTCTGGATGAAAAAGTAATGAAGCTTATTTAAAAATCCGGGCACAACAACCGCCTTTTTGCCAAGCGCGCGCAGGGTTTTTCTCACCACTTTTTCAGCCCTCATTACCGGAATCCGTGATATATTGACCGAATCGTCTATACTTTTTCTAAAGTTCGGTGTGGCCACGGCACCGGCGCAACAGGCTAACACAGCAACTCCGGAGGGTTTTAACTCCCGCCACAGACCTTCGGCGAGAATACGATTATACGCTTTGCTTGCCGCATAATGCGCCAGCACGGGAGTGCCGACAAATCCTGTCAGTGAGGACATGAGGATAATGCCGCCGCTTCCTCTTTGCCGCATAAGCTTTCCGAACTGATAGCACAAAGCCACAGGCCCCAGACAGTTAATTGAAACAAGTTTTTTGTGCTCCTCATAACTCCTCCTATGGAAAAGTCCGATATTGGGAAAGGCGGCATTATACACTACCAACCCCACTTCGATATCCCGCGTAAAAGCAATGAGCCGCTCAATTAGATCTTCATTGCTGAGATCAAGCGCTAAAGTGCGAACCTGGATTGAGTAAAGAGTTTGTAATTCTTTTGTCAGACTTTGAAGTAATTTTTTTCTGCGCGCAATAAGCACAAGGTGTAATCCGCGCGCGGCCAGGCCCTCGGCAAAAGCCCTGCCTAAACCCTCGGACGCCCCGGCTACCAAAGCCCACGGTCCATAACGGGTTTGAAACGGATCTTTCATGTCTGAGTGTTTCCGCACAGCATCACTGCTCATTATCGACTTCGCAAAGAAAAAACCGCCACCTATTACCCATATATTTAATCACCACCAGGTGTGGTGGTTTTTTCGGAAGTAAAGGGATGATCGGTTTTCCACATCCGGGCGATAATGAATACGGGAAAAATAAACCACGGCGCGTTGGCTAAAAGCACTATCCCCAGCTGCGGTGAGGCATGGCTGCCCCAGATCTCTTCACTCAATATAATAGTGACGTTAGTCCATAATACCGACGAATAAATAATACTGGGAAGGCGAATCCACTCCTTGCCTTTTATAAAAGCATAAATCGCTATAAGGTAAAAAGGACCAAACAGCAGGGCGTCGATCCAGATGGTAGCCTTCCACCAGGCGGGACGGGCCAACAGCACAGGATCAAAATTATTTCCCCACCAATGAACCAGATTAACGAGTGCTGACGGTGGCCAAAGCGGATATGATGAGGGAGAGTTGCCTGGCACTACCGGCTCCGGATTGGCAATCTGTTCAAAATCCACTATATACGTGATACATAAAATATTAATAAAAAAGAAAACAAGTATAACCACATCTAGAGGTCTTTGCTTAAGAGGAATAGGCTGCCGCATAAAAATATCCCTTTCCTTTCAAAAATGTTTTGTATCATCTTCAGATTATAGTAAAGATCGCCTTTATTTCAATAAAAAAATTATTTGTTTTACCGGAATTACAATTATGCACATTAGACAGGTGCGGTTGATTTTAGATATTTTTTTTCTTACTATTATAATAGTAAGGTTTTCTTTTAACTACCCTTATTTCGGAGATAAGAATGGGGTCTTCCGGAAAGAAAATTCTTCATAAAAGCTCCAACCGCCTGACCGTCGGTTTTATAATCGATGATTTAGATGACGATTATCAACGCACCATCTGGGCGGGTGTTGAGCGGGCCGCAAAAGAGGCTGATGTAAACGTGGCCTGTTTTTTGGGCAGCGATATTAATCCGGCCGACGAATTGACGTATTTACGCAATAATATATTCAAACTGATTTCACCTGAAAGTCTGGACGGATTAATCGTGGTTTCAACGGTTTTGGCCACGCATATCGGCAATGAAAAATTAAGAGAGTTCTGCCGCAGATTTGAGCCGCTTCCCATGGTCAGCCTGGGATTCCTGCTGGAAGGCATAACTACCGTTCTGGTAGAGAATCAGTTGGGCTTCAAGTCGATTATGGATCATCTGATTGAAGATCACGGTTATCGTAAATTTCTTTATATCGGCGGAACTTTGACCAATGCAGATTCAGCCGCGAGGAAAAAGATTTTTATAGAATCTTTACAGACTCATGGCATTGCCATAAATCAGGATTTAATAACACGCGCTGATTTTCAGTCTGACAAAGCCTACAGGATTATCACGGATGCGTTGGATAAAAAACTTGAATTTGAAGCTGTCGTTTCAGCTAATGATGAAATGGCGATAGCGGCCATGAAAGCGCTCCGTGATCGCGATATCATACTTCCTGATCAGGTTGCCATTACCGGTTTTGATGATATTACGAGTGCCCGGTACCTTATTCTGCCGCTCACCACAGTCCGTCAACCCATATTTGAAATATCCAAACGGGCTTTGGAGCTTTTACTTAAAAAAATTAATAAAAAACCGGTAAAACAAGTCGAGCACTTTAAAACAAAAGTTATTATCCGCCGCTCTTGCGGTTGCCTGTCCGCTCAAACGGTAAAAGCAGGCGGCTTGGATGTAAAGCCGTCCGAAGGTTGCTGGGCCGATGATTTTCAGAAAATAAGGACAACCGTTTTTCAAGAACTAAAAAAAGATAAAGAATCAGCATTGCATAATAAGGAAATTGATTTATTGGGCGAAGTCATGGAAGCATTTCACAAGGAAATATGCGGCAATCAACATGACAAACTCTTTGTTACCGTACTGGATAAAGCGCTTCGCCTGTCTTCCCCCACGGGAATCGATGATGCCGCCTGGGAAAATTTTATATCCGCCCTGAGAAAAGCCATCTTGCCCTATTTTACGGAGCATGCCCGCGATGCAATTAAAGTGGAAAATATGCTGCATCAGGCCAGAGTGATGATCAAAAATACCACCAAGCAGCAGCTGTCCGACTTAAGGCTCCAGCTGGCGGACAAAACCCAAACCCTGCAGTTTGTTATCGATACTCTTATCGGCTCTTTTGACGTACCCACGCTCCTGGATAATCTGGCCCAAGAACTGCCGAGAATCGGCATAAAAAGCTGTTATGTATCTATTCATTCTTCTAAATATAAAATATATGAGGAAGCCTGTTTATTGCTTGCTTTCAATGAAACCGGCAGAATCAAGTTACATAAAGACGGCTGTCTTTATCCGGCCAAACAGCTATTACCAAAAAGGGCGGTCAGACTTAAAAGACGTTATAATCTGATTTTCCAGCCGCTTATCTTCAGACAGGAAGAGATGGGCTTTATTGCATTGGAATACAATCCTCTGGAGGAAATTTCAAGTCTTGCCCTGAGTGAGCAGATAAGGAGTTCGCTGAAGGCTTCCATGATGATGCAGGAAATTTTGGAAAAAGACAAGAAACTATCGGATCTGGACCGTTTAAAAAATGATTTCATCGCCAATATCACTCATGATTTCAGATCTCATTTAACTGTTGTGCTTAATTCGGCGAAACTCGGTCTTGATTCTGAAAAACCGGAAAAACGCAATCAAGTAAAACAAAGATATAACATTATCTATAATGCCTCTCTCAAACTGAAAACCGCAATTGACAGGCTGCTGGATCTGGCAAAAATGGACGCGCTTGGATTAAAGTTAAATATCCAAAAAATAGACATTGTCACTTACATCGAAAGTATTGTAAATTTCTATGAATCCGCCACTGCCGGTTCACAGATAACCATTCAAAGCCGGCTGCCATCCTCCAAGATAAATAATTTCTATACCGATACGGATAAGCTGGAAGAAATAATGCATAATCTCATTTCAAACGCTTTAAAGTTTGTGGACCCTCAAACAGGAGTTATAACAATAGCGCTTACAGATAAAGAATCATCAGTGGAAATAACAGTATCCGACAATGGAATCGGGATTGCGAAAGACAAACTCGAAATAATATTCGGCAGATTCGAACAGCTTACGAACGGAAAAAATTCCAGGTACCTGGGCACGGGTATCGGTCTTGCTTTTGTAAAAGAACTTACCAAGTATCTCAGAGGATCAATTCGTGCTGAATCGGCCGGTCCCGGAAAAGGTTCCAGTTTTATTTTAGAATTAAAAAAGGGAAGAGCTGTGTATGCTGATTTGGAAATTTTCGAAGAGGTTCAGGCTCAGCCTGTAGATATCAGCAAACGTAACCAGATTAAAAAGATCATCAAATCAAACATCAAAGGTTCGCTGGAGAAAGACAAAATTTCCGTATTTATCTCCCAAAGAAACAAGGAAAATGAATATGATCATCAAAAAGGTGTGATCCTGATTGCAGACGACGACCCGGCCATCAGAGATATCGTAAAGGAGTACCTGACAAAAGCGGGATTTCTGAATTTCATTACAACAGCCAACGGCAAAGACGCGATAGACGCCGTGTATAAATATAATCCCGATTTGATCATCTCCGATTATAATATGCCGAAAATGCGCGGCGATCAAATGCAGGATATTATTGCTTCAAATCCACATTTGA
Organism: Spirochaetales bacterium; assembly: GCA_016930675.1. Taxonomy (GTDB): domain Bacteria; phylum Spirochaetota; class Spirochaetia; order SZUA-6; family RPPD01; genus JAFGGG01. The sequence goes on along the minus strand of JAFGGG010000042.1, from coordinate 115,830 downwards.
GGCAAATCCCTTTCCTTTTTCTAACTGTGATGACTGATAAAAGTGTAATACAGGAGCGCAAAGAAAAGGGAGTACTCACCTTCCTTACAAAACCTCTTGATGAAAAAGAATTTCTGGTGAGTGTGGACATTCATATTAAAAAATATATGGAATATCAAAGACTCTTAAATCTGTCTTCACAGGATATTTTAACGGGATTGGAAAATAAAACAACCATCCTTAAGTTTTTGGAGGACTGCCTTACACTGCGTCCTTCTTATAATCTCAGTCTGCTTTTGATGGATATTGACAACTTTACTTTATTTAACGACAGACACGGTTATCAAGCAGGTAATAAATTGCTCTATCATATTGGAGAACTGATAAAAAACTCCCTCCGCGGCTTTGACAGGGCAGGCAGGTATCGGGACCAGGAATTTTTAATCGTACTGCCCGAAACTCAAGCCAAGGAAGCTCATATTTTTGCCGAGACCCTGCGGACTACAATTGAAAACACTCCGCTTTCGATCCGTAATAAAAAACTAACCATAACTGCCAGCTTTGGTATATGCTCATTAATAGACAGCAGCGACTATATCCGTAATAAACTCAATCTTAAGGATTTCAAAGACGTATTCGAGCTGCAGAATATAAATAAAAACCACCGAGCACACAGTGAAAAAACAAGACAACAAATCAAGGAGCTCCTTCTGGAAATGGCAAATCACGCTTTAGCTCAAGCAAAAAAAAGCGGTAAAAACAGGAGTGTGTTATTTAAAAATACTTATTCGCAGTGAACTTGGAAAATAGTATTATTAATATGATGATTGATGCGGCAGCGATTGCAGGCACGTTAAGATACCCCTCTTATGCTCCCTTGCCGGGCTTGGCTAACTACCGCCCGGATCACATAACAGATGATACGATTCAAAAAGCAAAAGCTCTTATTTTTCAATCCGCAAAAGCCCAGATTGATCCCAGAGCACTTAATTTTATGTATATGGCCGAAACCGCACTCAAAAACGGAAATATGGCGGCAGCTCGTAATTTTGCCCAAAAAGCAATGCATATACTAAAACCCGAACAAGATGTTTACAGAAAAGATAAAAAGCTTTCTCGAGAACAAAAATCCATCAAGATCGATAATAACCATCAAGAACCGGTAGAAAAACCAAAACAGGTAAAACATACATATCAGGATGTTTCCAACGATGTCGGTGTCTCATTCACCTACCCGGCAAAGCTCACCGGTGCCCAATCGTTTATCGCGGTTCCCGCTCATGAAGCGGAACACGTAGGGAGGCGGGTTAGTGAAGCGGTTCTAAACGGTGAACGCGTGATGATTTTAGTGTCTTATAAAATCAGATATGATGCCCGCACAGGCCAGCCTTATGTGGCGGGTGGTACGACACGGGCCATCAAAATTTCAGATCACAAGCGGACTGATGTACAGAAAGGAACGTATTTTGACGCATATGTCTAAAAAAAATTACCACTCCGCTCTTAATACATCATCCCGCTCTTGACCTTTAAAGGTCATGCATTGATCGGCCTCAAGCAGATTATATTCAAAAATGAGAGTACTTTTATCTTCCGAAATTTGACCCCTATTAAAAGAAGAGATCCGTTTCGGCGCATGGACGATAAAAGTGTTCTTATAATCTTTATATACCCGGATAACTTCCGCATCTTCCGTATCCAATCCGGATTCGCTGCACACATCCTGTTCAAACAAATACCTATCACCATCCTGTTCTATATTTATTTCAGGAATAAGATCAAAGTCGTATAACTCTTCAAAGTCTGAAAATTCTATTTTATAAAAAATAAACACATCTTTTCCCTGCCGCCGCACCTTGTAACCTGTTAATGTCAATGATTCCAAATCTTCAATTTCTTCACGAATGCCGTATTCCGTGAACTGACCCGGTATCTCGATACCATCCTGCACCGCGATAATGCCACTATTCTCGGATTCTTTTAAGCCGTCTATTAAAACTTTGGGTATACGGTATTCCACCTGCAGCTCTCCGCTGCCGTCATTAAAAATCCAGATCTCAGTTTTAATGCCGATGCAGCCGAAAACAACAAGCGTACAAAGCATTATACCGGCCATGAGGTATATACTCTTTTGTTTTTTCATAGTATCCCTCTCACTTTACAATATCTCCTTTAAATATATTATACATTCTTCATGATGTAAAAAACAGAAGCAAATTCATTCGGATTCATTGTAAATTGTTCGATCTCACATTCCTCTTTCTGCAGTAATCTTAAGATATGCGGCTTTAGCTTATACTCATTCTTCATTTGATTTATCCGCTGCTCCAAAGGCCTGAAATACTCACGGAACCAGATATCACCGGATATAATAAAATGATCTATCAATCTGTATCCGTGATCCGGGATAATGCCGATTTTTCTCTTATACTCTTTTATTTCATCATGAATGACCATAAAGCCGCCCGGTTTTACAAAATCACGCCAGGTTTCCAATCCTTTTTCAAAGCCCACGGCACTGATTGCTCCCTCGGACCACACGATATCAAAGTGCGCTTTTTTACATTTTAATTTCGTAATATCGCCTCTCACCACTTTAATATGATTTGTTAAATCAAGCGCCTTCACCTTGTCTTTCAGCACCGCCAAAGCGCCTTTGTCCATATCCACGGCTGTAATCAGCCCCTTGCTCAAAATTGCGAGCTCAATAGCGGGTATTCCCGAACCGCAGCCGAGATCGAGAATGGAGGGTTGTTCAATCTCCGGCAGCATATGAAACGCCTGCCAGGTATAACGGCAGAGGTTTTGCCGAAAGGAGTCTTTGTCGATCTCACTAAGAATTTTATCAGCTTCCGATTTCATACTATACTGCTGCCCGCGCCGCCGTTTTCGGACGAACGGGCCTTATCCGTAACGATGGTGACTTTCATAACAAACTGAAAACCAGATGCAGTTCCAAAATCCAACCATACCAGTCGTCAAAGCCTGGCTGGACTTTCGCGTCTTCCCCGTCAATGGCAAAAGAAATTCCGCATTCGATCGTCAGCATATCCATAATTTTGTACTCGAGACCGGGTTTGAATATAATCATATACCCGCCATCTAATCCAAAATACGCTTGCGCGGCAATATACAATTCGAGGTTGTCAAAAATCATATACCCGGGTTGAACTATGAATCCGCCTTGAAATTCTACCATATCTTCCACTAGGTCATACTCGACATTGAAGAGCGCTTCGGTATAGAATATAAAACCTTCAAAAAACGTATCGTAGAATACGGCCAGATCGGCCCCTATTTCAGGATGCGCGCCCGCGATATCTTCACTTGCAAAGGGCAGGTACACATCGACAAAACCGCCGAGACCGGAATCGGATGTATACTTTACGCCGATAACGGGCCTGTCAATCCCCGAAACAGCGCCGGAATCCTGATCCACAATCTCATACCTGAGTTTAAATCCCGGTTCCAGGCCCGGAATCAATTCATATGATGTTTCCAATATAAAGGCATATGTATCCGGGGAATTGTCAATATTTTTAAACTCATAACCTGTTTTTATTTTTAATTTTCCCTGTTCCTGCGCAGGAATCTGTATCATGGAAAATATCATTAATAGGGCAAGTACGATTTTTTTCATTGCGTTCCCTTTGCGAATGCTTTATAAACCGTACCTATTATAACCGTTTCCCCAAAAAAAACAATTTCAATGCTTGATTTATACGAAAAAATTACGCACTATTATTTTCATAATAAGCCGCCGGCTTGAAACCAATGGTTACATGATTATGAAGATAATTGCGCTTTCTGTGTTTACAGTTGATTATTATCCTGCTCATAAACTAAAACGCGTGGGGGGAAACTCCGCCAATTTCGCGATTGAATGCGTTAAACAGGGTCATGAGGTCAGCGTACTGGGTGCGGTCGGTACCGACGATAAAGGCTCCTTTATTATCGAACATCTTAAGCAGGCTGGAATTAATACCAGCCACCTCTATACTCTACCCGGTATTTCAGCGACCAATAAACTTCTGCATGACGAAAACGGTGACCGATACTCTCCCGCAGGCGCCTGGCAGGGCGGTGTATACGAGAATTTCCGTCTTTCTGCCGAAGACTGGGCTTACGTAAACAGTTTCGATCTACTGGCTACCACAGGATTTGATCCCAATTTTCCCAGGCTGCTTGATCACGTGACACCTTCCGTAAAATTAGCGGTCGACTTTCTGCATACAGGTGATTTCAATCTTCTGAAAAAATATATCCCACGAATCAATATCGCCTTTTTTAGCGGAGGAAAAGACCTGTTGAAGCCTGCTCAAAGGTTGGCCGAAGAATTTAATATATTAATAGTCATAACTTCGGGGGCTGAAGGAAGTAATGCTTTTTTGGGAAAGCAAAGCGAATATCAACCGGCCCCTGTTGTAGAAAGAGTTGTGGACACAACCGGCTGCGGTGATGTGTTCCAAGCGGCGTTCAGCCTGTCGTGGTTTAAGCACGGAGATATAAAACAGGCGCTTCAAGCCGGCAGTGAAGCCGCCTCACGCATAATCGGCAGTTTCGGAGGCTCTTAAGGCCGGCAATGTTCCCTTAATTTTAATTAAACACGCCTTATGAGTTCTCCCTCTTTAAAATCATAAATAATGTCCATCCGTTTAAGCAGACCGGGATTATGAGTGATAGTCAGTGACGTGATTCCGGAGTTGTTGTTATACAAGAGTTCTGCAATATCTTTCTCTGTTTCCTTATCCAGTGACGCTGTAACCTCATCAAAAATATAGATCCCGGCCGGAAGAGCAAGTGCACGGGCAATACCCAATCTCTGCCGTTCGCCGCCGGAAATATCTATTCCGCCTTCGAAAAGCAGCGTGTCAAGGCCGGCACACATGCGTTTGAAAAAAGCATTGAGCCGTACTCTGTCGATTAAAGAGATAATCTCCTCATCCTTCAAACGATGTTTTATATCTATATTTTCTCTCAATGTTGTATGGTATATGGGAATTTCCTGCGGCACTAAAACAATTCCGCCGCGCAGGCTTTCTAGGTCAAATAAAGAATGAGGAACATCATCAATCAGAATCTGTCCGGATTGGGGATCGAAAAGCCGTACCAAAAGCGCGGCGAGTGTTGATTTCCCCGAGCCGCTCTTGCCGGAAATCGCTACGTTCTTTCCCGCCGGTAAAGAAAAAAATATGTTTTTAAGCTCAAAACTGCTTCCGGGGTAGGAAAAAAAGATCTCCTTGAATTCAATTTTTTCCTTAATCCCTTTAAATTTAAGGTTTCCTCCCTTTTCCTTATCACCGATACGATAGGCCGCCACCCGCTTGCGCGCGGCTTTTAGCCCTTGCAGCGAAATGAGAATTTCGACAGATTCATTAAGCGGAGACAGGAAGCGTTCCGTAAAGAGAAAGCAAAAAACAAGCGTACCGATTGAAAAATCTCCTTGAATTATCTGCTGTACCGCGATCATAAGGATAGATCCCATAGCGAGCCAGGGAAGAAGATAGAAGATATTCCAAAGCATATTGCTGTAAAACATGTGCATGCGGTATTTTTGTACCTTTTGATTGAGGTTTCTCTCCATTTTCCTCATGACCAGGGGTTTTAAGAGTTCAAGTTTGATGGTCTTTATACCGGAAAAAACCTCCCATAAATTTTTCCAGAGAACATCATATTCCTGACCAATTTCATAGATGGACATTTCATATCTTTCCCTCCAAATAAGAACCCAGCCTACCAAGAGACTTAAGAGAGTTATGTAGATCAAACTCATCCAGGGCACAAGATAGAGGAAAAAAACCAGCCAGAAAATAATCTGCAAAAGATTCACCACTCCCATCACACTTTGGGAAAGCCCGTCGGCAATAATCTGGCAGTCCACCGTTGCCCTCTTCACGAATTCACTGGAATTACGCTCGAGGAAAAAGGAATAACGATAGTGCATAATCTCAATTAGAAAATCATTTCTTATCCGGGAAACCAGATTTCTGTTCAGCAAGGCCAACATCCGGTCCTTCAAAACCTTGAATAAGTTGGCAACTATCACTGCGGAGAGGGAAAGCACAATAATCAGCACAAAGAGTGACGGATCCGGTTTTTTAAAAAGCTGATCATAAATAATCTTCCACAGATATACTCCGAATGCCACACTCACAGCCAGTGCTATGGAGATAAACAATAAAATGATCAGGATATGTGTTTCTTTCTTTAAATATCTATAAAATTTTTCTTTCATAGGGAGCCATCCGCAGTAATTTCCGCTGCAACGGTTTTGTGTTGATCTGCCGCGGCGGCTTTATTAAAAAGCTCATTATAGCGTCCGCCTTTGGTTATGAGTTCATTATGGCAGCCCTGCTCGATAATACGGCCCTGTTCCAGCACAAAAATCCAATCCGCGCATCTGGCTAATGAAGGACGATGTGAGATTCCGATAAAGGTTATGCCCTCATGCCGACGGAGATGCTGAATGGTATTGATAATCTCCGCTTCGGTTGTCATATCCAAAGCAGAGGTTATCTCATCAAGAATCATGACTCTGTTTCCCCGTGCCAATCTGCGGGCTAAAACCACCCGCTGCCTTTCACCGCCAGAAAGATTCTGTCCTCTCTCCAGCATCAGAGTATCCAGACCTTGTGGCAGCTGGTTCAATAATGAATCAAGTTTAACCGCGCTGCAGATTTTAGATATCCGCTTTTCATCCAACCGTGCTTCAGGATCGATATTCGCACGCAAGGTTTCGTTTAAAATATACGGTTCCTGGGTGACAACGCCGATTAGCCTGCGCAGACTCTCAGTCTGTATATCACGGATATCTATTCCGTTAAGAAAGATACTGCCCCTCGGCGACTCCTGCAGTTTGACAAGGAGTGAAACCAGCGTTGTTTTGCCCGCACCGGAAGATCCCACAATAGTACAGATGCTTGCTTCCGGAATGACAAGGTTCAGATCTTTCAAGATAACGGGATCGGAACTCCCCGGTCCGATATTTCTGTAGTGAACCCGGCGTGGCGGGTAAGAGAAATTCAGATCAACTATACGCAGGCCCCGACCAAGGTCGTTTAAAACATGCCCCTCCGCCGGCTCCCGCTCAAGTCCGAGATACGGCCTCACCTGATCAAGCACATACCATGAGAAGTAACAGGCGGTAAAAGAGCTGAACAAAATTCCTATGGGATACACAATGGTACCGGCGTATACGAGCGTAGTCATTATATATCCCGGAGTATAATTCCCGATTATAATTCCGTAATAACCGAATATGAAAAGAGCGACCAGGGACAGTCTTACCGGTAATGAAGCTCCCACCGCTACTAGCGATTCAAAAAGCGCTGTTTTTGCCGACAATCGGCGTTCCTGGATGTTTAAATTCTCTAACTGCTGAATGCGCTCACGGTAAAGTCCATAACATTTTATTTCTTTTATCTTCGGGAATATATCATAGCAGAGTTTGGTAATCTTATCTCGTAAAATAAGAGAGCGTTCACCATAGCGAATTGAAAGCTTTCTGAATAAAAGCGCCCAGACAAAATAGAGAACAATCGCGGAGAGAAAAAGCAAGAATACTTTTACCTCAAGAACACATAAAATAAAACTCAGCATTATTATAAGCTGGATTGCCGCCAGTAAGAAACGCAGAATATTCCAAATTAATTCCGAAAGCTTTTCCATATCAGCACCTACCAGCCCGATAAGCTTGCTTGCCGGCTGCTGCTGATAAAAAGAAAAGGGATAGTCAAGAAAACCATCCATTGCTTTTAAACGCAGATTTCTGGAAAAATCAGTACGAATACGCACTAAAACAGTATAATTGACTACATTAATGGCAATCGAAACCAAACAAATGAGGACAATAATCCCGCACAGCATTAATAACAACTCATCGGAATATCTGGGGATTAATTCATCAAATACTGTTTTATACACCCACGGCACGGCCAAGGCGATGAAAGCGTAGACAACAGCAAGTAGAGAGAGAAGAATAATTCTTTTTCTATAAGGTTTGATATAGTGCCAGAGCAAACGCTGTTCCTATTCGGGCCACCAGGTGATTTGGTACACACGACTTTCCGGTACCTCCACCTGAAACTCCAAACAACTTTCCACACACCCCTGACATAAACAGATCTCTTGATACCACCCTTTGAGAGGGAACGATTTATTACCTAACCTGACCTCACCTTCCAGCTCGCGACCCAGCGCATCGGAAGCATGCACTGAAAAACAAACCATTACCCGCTCCGGATTCCAGGTTGTAGGTATGACCTCTCCGTTAATAGCAAAATGTGCGTTACACTCAATGCGGCAGATATGCGCTATGGATTTTTCTCCCATAAAGTATCTGCCGTTTTTTTTGCACTCAATAAGCGGCGGAATTTTCATGTCGGAATCCTGTTTGGCAAACCATTGCAGATGAACACGAAAAGCCGTATTCGCTTTTAAAGAGAAACAGAGATCGCTTTGTCTGGGAAAATCGGGAAAATAGATCTCTTGGTACCATTGCTTTAATTGCTGCTCCTCCCCGTTAAAACAAAACCGGACATCCGCGTTTTGCAGTTCGCCTGGTACATCGAAAATACTTATTCCCAAACCGATAGCCCGGTATTCCCAATCGCTCGGCAAATTGGAAGCGGGAATGATAAAATCCTTGGCATCAGGTACGGAAGCCTCATATTTCTGGCCCAAAACTTTAAGCGGCATTGCGGATGCCGCGGGGGCATAGTTTTTTGCGAAGACCCAGACGGTTTTTTGAACACGATCACTTGCATCCTGTTCAGCCGCTTCTTTAGTATCGACCTGAGTTATTACTTCAGTATCAAACACTTCCAATGCTATGTGATGCGGCCCCTTTTCTTTAAAGCTTATTAACTTTTGCGGGTTAACGGTAACTTCATCTTCACGGTCATCAACACTTATCCGGTAAGAAAGGCTGTCTCCCTTCGTGTTGATTGTGGAAAAACTTTGATCTGCGTTCACAATTACCTTAGTTCCCAGCGTAACTCGTTGAGGAACCTCCAGGATGGCCACGGGCTTTCTGCGTCCGCGTCCGTTTTTCTTTAAGCCGCGCTCGGCGTACAGATACCCCGTATCAAAAGCTCCATTAAGCTTTTGATACGTAATAACCTCAAAACCCAATTCCCTCACCAACTGGTATAGTGCCCGCTCTGTATACGCGGCATGTGTTTCCATGACGAGGCGTTCAACCTGCTTAAGATCCAATGCTTTGGCGCCTGAAAGTATGTCCAGTTCCGCACCCTCTGTGTCTATTTTTAAAAGTGAGATCGACTTTACGGCAATCTTCTTTAAAAATTGAGGAAGTGTTATGGCTTTTACCGCGGATATTGTCACATAAGTATCTGAGTGCCCGGAAAGACGTTCTATCTGTGAAATGGAAGTTGTGCTAAACGTAGATGAACAGACACGATTCGACTCCGGACTAAAAAGGGATATATCACCCGCTTTTTGCGCGATGGCGTAGCAAAAAGGAAACACTCTCTTATTTAGCTTGTTACGGGTTATATTTGCGCACAGCAAATGATAATTTTTTTCATCGGGTTCCACAGCGTAAACGGTTGCTCCGCGATGAGCGGCAAACAGGGAGAAGATTCCCTGGTTCGCGCCGATATCAACAACCACATCCCCTTTTCCAATGCAATAATCATGTTCATAGCATAAATCCTTCCAGATTTCACATATCACCGATTCGGTTTTGGGAATTATTTCTATTTGGTACCCATTTGGTAATTTCGACATTACTGTGGTCATTATATTTCTCCTTCTAATTATAAACAGGATTTTTCCTCGGAACGCACTTGTACCAGTCGGCCATGGGTACGATACCGCATTCCCTCTGCTCTTTCACTTTTAAGGGCCAGTACGGATCGGCTACAAGCTGACGTCCGAGGGCGACCAAATCGGCTTTATTTCTGCAGAGGATACTTTCCGCGCTTTCACCTGAAGTTATTCTTCCGACTCCGATAAGCGGGATGTCGAGGGCTTTCTTCACGGCCCCAAAATAAGGCGAAAAACATGCTTCTGCGTGGGTATGGTCGGGGCATTCCGTTCCTTGATTAAGACCGGTACCGCCGACTGAAATATCAAGACAGTCCAGTCCGGCTGTTTGCAGCATCACGCCGACAACCTTGGCCTCTTCGATCATAAAGCCTCCGGGAAGAAGATCAGCTGCACTCATTCGATAGAACAGACTAAAATCAGAGCCTACCCTTGACTTGATTGCTTTTACGGTCTCACTTTGGATTCGCGCTCTGGCATTGAGCGTACCGTTATAACAGTCAGCACGGTGGTTAATGGGCGGAGAAAGTAAATGCATAAAAAGACTGTGATGTGCCCCGTGAATCTCCATTCCCGGAAAACCAATTTGTTTCAGCTTCTCAGCGCACTGGGCAAAAGAAGCGGGTAGCTTCGCGATTTCCTCTTTGCTCATAGTATTAACCCAATCTCCGACACCGGAAAAAACTTGAGGAATAATCCAGGTTCCGTATTCACGACACTCTGCGATCAGTCTTTGGGCTGCAACGCGAAAAGAAGAAGTATAGAGATCGGTTAGCCCGCCCGGAGTGGGCACGGGAGCGATAATAAGCCCTGTTCCTCCTCGGGCGCGTTCAACATAAAAACTTCTGAACACATTGGAGTCCGCTTTTAAATTAAGGTAAACAGGCGCAAATACAATCCGGTTGCAGAGTTCAAAACCTTCCCGGATCTTAAAGCTTGAAAAAAGTTTTTCGATTGTTTCCACAATAAATTACTTCTCCTTTTATTTTTTTAGACCTTTATTTTTGTTACCATAGTATCCGTAACTCCACCCGTACACATGGGTTTACTGCAGATGTGGGGTTCCTGTGGAAACTCAAGGTCGGCATCATTGATATTGCCGATTTTCTCCGAATCACCGCACCAGCTCCTGTAGATATCGCCGTTTATATCAACAACAAGGATCTCAAGGCCGATATAACATTTCCATCCCTTCCAGGTGTGCATATTTTGGGTGAGCACATCACCGGGTTTAATCAGCTCCTCCGAACCGTCGCTAAACTTCAGCTTCATTAATCCCCGGTAACTGTCTCTTGTTCGTTTGAGTTTTAGTCTGCTATTAATATCCTTATTGGCTTCAATAATGAGCTTGCGTTGTTGAGGTGTATAAGGATACGGCTCGATGAAATCTTTCAGCACAATCTGGAGGTCTATGGTTATATCATCCGTTTCATTTAAAACCCTGTAGGCCGCATCCAGGCAGTCCTGAAAATAATCCGGGTGAACCATAATGTTCACATGGGTATAAACATCGGACTTTATGAGGTTAATGACATTGATGAAATGCCCAAGATCGGTAAATTCCACATGATAGCTCAAACTTGCCTGGAAAAGGTATTTTTTTGCCGTCTCCCAGAATTTCAATTTTCGTGAGCCGTTAGTACTGATAGATACTTTGTTGCCATTCTCTTTTTGGCCTTTTATAAGGGTGATAAAGTCTTTAAAAAGCGTCACTTCACCGCCTGTATAAAGGAAATAGACTTCTTTACCCAAATCATTTACATAATGATCAACTATTCGCTGGGAAAAGGCCAGGATCTTCTCGATAGGCATAAAAGGGTACGTACCTGCATGCGTGCGCGGAGGACAGTACGTACATGCGTAATTACAAACATTACTGACACCCCAATCCACTATCAGGATATTCTCAGTCTTTTCAAATTGATGTTTTAACGCAATTATGTCGGACATGAAATCGACTCCTTATAATTCAAGATAATATGTTCCACCGGCGTGTTCAGTGCCTGGTGGATGTTGATAAAATCAATTTCTGATATTATCCGATTACTCTCAAAATCCTTAAAAATATGAGGAGGATTGGCTTTTCTATAAATTTCCAAGAGATCAGGATAGAACTGTTTTAAGATGGATTTTACTATTGAGGATCGATGCATAGGCGATTCTTCACGCGGTTCTATGGTATTAAGCTTACGTGAACTTCTTACCGGGAAAAAGAAAGGACAGTCATGGAAATCCGCTTTGGCCCGCGGCAGACAGCTTTCCACACCTAATTTTTCACAAGCCTCCTTAAGCTCTGCCAAACGTTCAAATCTGGCATCTACGATTTCATCAATCGCCTGTATCTGCTTGGTCAGGAAATAACATTGCAGAGCGCTTAAGCGGAAATTACTGCTGGCAAGATCCAGCTTTCTGCGGTTATGCGCCGGACTTAATCCCCAATCACTGATAGCCTGGTATTCCGCTGCCAAAAGCTCATTATGAGTACTGATCAGACCGCCCTCACCGGAATTAATGATTTTGGAAGATTGGAAACTGAATGTCCCCGCATCGGCAAGCGCTCCGGTCTTTGCTCCGTAAGCCGAACAGCTGAAAGCCTGCGCGCAGTCTTCCACAAGTGCTATTTTGTGGTTGCGGCAGTATTCGCTAATCTCGGCTATTTCACGGTTCACAAAACCGGAAAAATGCACAAGGATAACCGCCTTAACGCGGGGAGTAAACCTCCGCTGCAAAGCTTCCAGAGTAAGCCCGAAATACTCCGAACTTACATCCGCGTAGACCGGGATCAGACCGCAGTTGGCCACGGCCGTAGCGGTCGCTATAAATGAGATGTCGGGAACTATGACAAAATCACCCCGCTGCAATCCCAGACCGCGGAGCACGACCTCAAGCGCGACTGTGCCGTTGACAACCGGTATTACATACCGGCAGCCAAGGTACAAACTCATTTGACTGCGGAATTCCTTTATTACCTCTTCACCTGAAATAAAATCGGGAAGTAATGCATCAATAGCATATTTCACTTTTTACCACCAACATATCCTTTATTTGATTTCGAATATTCAGTACTTTATGTGAATATTGGAGCCTGCCGTGCTTATCCGCATAGGGAGGTACCAGCAGGAAAAGCTGTTCCTGATCCGACAGGTTATAACTTTGTTTGGGTTCAAGACGCACCCACTTTTGCTCGTTATCAACAAGATACACAGGCACTGCCAGACTGTTTACTATCCGCTCCTGTTTTTGGACATCGCGAATACACAGCCCGCGTATAGAGTCGGAATGGTACCAGGAAAAATGATACTCGTTATGACGCCACTCCTCCCAGTCCTCGATGCGGATATGATAGTGAATCTTTTGAATGGTATCGCGATACACGGGAAGCACCGGATTATCCTGAAAATCTTTGAGATCACCTTTTTCCAAACCAAGTCCTCCCAGATCACGGAATTGATAAAAGGTAATACCGGCAAGCCAGGGAAAATCACCGCGCAAGATACGATCATACACGCTTCCCACAATCTCAGCCTGCAAAGCTAAACCGTCGACATTCGAATCGGAATTAAACTCATTAATAAACAATGGTTTCATGCTTACATTATTGTGCCAGATCATATTCAGATAGCATTCCTCGATTATCCGCCACCAGTCCTCGACCGTGTTTTTAAAATAAGTGTCTTTGCTTTCAGGAGTTACCGTCTCCTCAAAGGGCCAGCCGAAGTGCAGTGACGTATAGCGATCCAAAGACCAATAGTCCGCTGTCTCCAGTGCCGGTTTCATTTCATCGGCTGTAAGATGCAAAAAGAAATCTTTCACTACTTTATCCTGAGCGAAGAAATCACCACTGAGACTGAAAACCGTATATATATTCGAGGAGTTGGCCTTAACAATGCGGTGACAGCGTACAAAGAAATCGCTTACTTCTTTATAACTGTGGTATTTATTAAAGCGAAACCAGTTGCCATTGCATTCATGATTTATGCGTAAAAAAACCCGGCCGTAGGGCCTTAAGCCTCGTACAACCCGCTCAATATCGGCATCCGATAACGACAGATCCATGGCTATGGTTATATGCAGGTCCGAACCAAAGCATTTAATATCTTCAAACTGCTTCTGGCATGCCCCTCCCTCAACCAAAAGATTAAACGGATGATAATCCTCGTATTCATAATCCCAGGCGAAATCAACACTGTGCTGGCGGCTTACTTCGGATATCTTCTGATGAGGAGACCAATTCTTTTCATAAGGATAATATGCCTTGAGCACCTGAATACCGTCATGAATCCGGCCCATCCGTGAAAAAACATGATCCATGGGTATGAAATCACCTCTTTCACTTCCGTTTGACATTATTAACATGGGTTTTTGTCGGTGAAATGTACTTGGAAATATTTTCATTCTTGTTTTCTCCTTTATATTCATGAAATTAGGTTACTTTTTCATAACTTAATATCTTCTCCCGGTATTCCGTCATGTTCCCAAGGTCTACAATCGGATCGGAAAACAGAGGATCTCTCAGGATTTCCAAAAACTCTTTGAATTCCGGATGAAATACTTTCCAGACCGCATTTGTCTCATACTCGGTGGGCTGCCAGGACTTCCAGTCGTTAAGCAGATTAAAAATAAAAAGATCCACTCCAAAGTGCTTGCCTATCCTAATAGCTTCAGTCATTTCGCGAAAATTCTTTTCCTGCACTACATACGCCAGCATAAAGCGGCGTATTTTCCCTTGCTTGCGGAGGGCTGCAAGAAATTCTATATTAGAGAGTAATTTCTTAAAAGAGCCGTTTACACGGATTTTATCATATGTCTCCGCACAAGCGGCATCCAGGGACACAATCACTTCATTAATATTGGAATGGATCTTTTTCATTTTTTCCCATGCCTGGGGGGTAAAGAGAACGCCATTGGATTGAATATTGATATCAAGGCGCGGAAATCGCTTACCGTCGAAATTATAAAGAAAATCACTGAAAATCTTTGATACAAAAGGTTCTCCGGATCCTGTTACGTTAAAGCGACCTATGTTCTCAAAACCGTTTTCCTTAACTTCCTTTAGCAGCTTATTGTGAATAGAAAGCCTTAGTGTATACTCCGGACCTTTTGTATACATTACTCGCTGATTACGGCAGCTCGGACAGGCGAGATTACAGGTTTCATCATACGCCAAATTGTAGTTCGCGGGCATAATGTCCACCTCTGTCTTGCGTTCGAGGATGTAACGTATCCATGGAGCGTATTTACTCAACCGGTAAGCATGCACCGGTGATAGCCTTTCCGGATGTAAAAGATCATCTTCTGTATATAAATAATAGGAATCATTACAATAAAAAGGGCATTGGTGCCAATCACAGAAGGAGTAACTGCCGTCAAGCACACTCTGACGGATGTCCCGGATCGGTTGTGCATTCCAGATTTGCTTCAGCGTCTGCTCGGAGAAATCACCGACCCATGAAGGCATCCACGATTCACTGCAGCAGCGTGCTCCGTGATTCGAGTGAATATCGATGTTGGTAAAAGGTTGCAGGCAGTATTTGCCATTCATGTTTTTCGGACCTTTTATGGTTCCTTTGTTGCTTTCAAATCCTCTAGTATGCATTAATTTTTCTCCTCGCTTTGCCATGCATGATCAGGTTAAAAATAGTGTTATCTTTCAGCCGTTTTTTCAGATTCTGCACACGATTATGAAATTTCAGCTGGTGCACGAAATGGTATTCATAAATCCCTTTTAGATAGTTGTTCTTCTCCGATTCCCGTCTGGCAATCTCCGTATGGTATAAATTGGTTAAATGATCGACCAGAAACTCAAGTTGTTTTCTGCTGAGATTTTTACACGGATTGGTGACCATAGTATTGTCAAAAGGCGTGAATACCGCAGGAGTAATCTGTTTATTGGGAAAGACCGCCGGTGTGCAAGGCGAATAAATGGAAAACTTGGCGCTTTGACTCCCTATGCGTGTCGCCAATTCATAAGTAGGTCGAATCGTATGCCAGGTATCATGAGGAAAACCGATCATGTAAAAAGCTATGGTCATTACTTTTTTGGAATGAAGATAGCGTATAAGTTTTATTAATTTTGCTTCATCAACCGGAGGCCGGTTATACTCGTTAAGTGTATTGGCGGATGCGGTTTCCACACCGAAACAGACCATATCCATCCCCGCCTCTACCATTAAATCAATAAGATCGGGAGTGAGTGATTCAAGCCGTGTTTCACATTGCCAGTTGAATTTCAATTTGTGCGCTATAATCATGCGACAGAGTTCTTCGGTTCTTTTAGGTCTGATTGAGAAATACTGATCCCGGAACAGGATCTCCTTAATACCCAAACTGAGTAAATATTCGATATCCTTTAATACATTCGGCAACGAACGGAACTCCATCCTCCTTCCATAAAAGGAAGAATACGGGCAGTAATCACAACCTACCGCACAACCGCGACTGGTATAAAGCGAACCGCGCAGATTTCCATCCATGTCCCGAAATCCTTCATAGGGGAAAAGTGAAAAATTAGGAATGGGCAGATCATCGATATGGATATCACCTTCTCCATATATAAGATTATACATATAAAATTCCATCGGGACTCTGGCGACTTCATCTATAATCGGTATCTTTTTCTTTATCCAGTCCGCAATCAGGCTTGCTACATGTCCGGCCAGAACAACTTTGGAAAAAGGATAACGCTTTTTGATCTCCCTGGCGAAATCCAGGTCATAACGCACTGTAGGCGCTAAAGCTTTAATAACAATGACATCATAAAAATCATTCAGTTTTTCCCAGACTGTTTCCGGCATGAAACGGTTTAAATTGGCGTCAATAACGTGCAGATCTACCCATGGCGCGCTGTCTGCGATTGTGGCCGCGTAAATGAATGACAGATCCGGGTATATATGGGGTAGGTGATCGGAGATACCCAGGTCACCATGCATATCACCATGCACATTGATGCCGTAAAACGGCCTTAATAATAATAATCTAATATTTGACATTTTATCTTTTACTGCTTCCATACACTTCAATCCTTTTATTCATATTTATTTCCAACTCATTTGAAATATACATTATGTGATCACAAATCCGTTTTCTGGACCAAAACACCAATCCCAACTCCCCCGCGATCCGTGAATAATCATAGGTACAGGCAGCTTCCGACCAGCCCAGATCACGGGTTCTAACGACCGACCTGCTTCCCAGCAGCTCCCGAGCTTTAAGACAGATTTCCTCCCATGTTATGTACTCGGAACCTACTGCCAAATACACATTAGTCAATGCGTAGTCACGGAGTGAAGCCAAAAAAACCTTGATCAAATCTCCCACCCAGATAAACTGGGTGCCGTCATTGCGGATATACTCCAGATCTTCTCCTGTCTTGAGTGCCTTAACCATTGCGCGAAAACGGTCATCCGGCTCCATGGGCGCGCCTTCTACGGCAGGTTCTCCGAAAACATAACCGGGGCGGATGATTGTGCAAGGCAAAGAGTATGTTTTGGAAATTGCACAAACAAAGGCCTCTGTCGCAGCTTTGGTTGCTCCGTAATTATCCAAGGGACGGCAGACACTATCCTCATCCATACTCGCTCTATATTCGCCGATCGCCGCAGTAGAAGAAACATAAATAAAACGCTTTAAACCGATTCTGGCGGCGGTTTCAGCGAGAGCGACCGCAGGTTTAGTATCCCGTTGCAGCATACCCTGGGCCGTACTATCCCAACCCAAAGCAAGATGAATGCATACATCCTGATTTTTTAGTCCCATACACATTGTTTCCAGATCATCAAGTGTCCCCTCAATCCAGTGAAGTTTTGCCAATCCGCTGAATCCGATTATTTTATGTGGATTTCTTGCATAACAGGTTACCTCATGACCCTGTCTCAACAGTTCCGCCACAACATGGGATCCGATGAAACCTGTTCCTCCGGTTACAAATACATTCATGATTTATCACCTTTTAGAATAAATGTAATACTTTTGATTAATAACTTATTGAATTTTACTTTAACGTTAAAGTAATAATTTATCATTCTACCCCTCTGTTTTAATAAAATCAAGTATTTTGGGCATAAATTCTCAAATCAACCTGCGTAATCGTGCTGAATAAAGCATAAACTCCGCTATCTTATTCAAAAAATTAACTTTATCGTTTAAATAAAATTTCATATTCATGCCGTACTTTATTGTATTTTAATGCAAGATATATGCCACTTCGAAATCACATACATAAAAATAAAACACGCATATGAATAATTCATTATAATGGAAATAGTTATATGAATAAAAAAAACCACTTTTTTTCTGTGAGAATTTATTCGCTGGTTTTACCTTGGGAAGTGGTGAAAAAAGCTTATTAATGACAAAATATTGTCGACAGATATTTAGCAATTGACATATTTTTGTCACCTTGTATCCGGATAATCGGATAAGATTATGTGCACAGCCCTGGTTTTTTATTCAATCTCAAGTTCTTTAATTTTATAGTTTAAGGTGGTCCGTTTTATACCCAGTATTTCAGCGGCAACGGTTTTATTTCCTTTGGATTTCGTGAGCGCCCATTGGATCATCTGCTTTGCGTGCTGATTCATGATATCATCGTAGTTTCCGTCAACCATTATTCTCTCTTTATCTTCTGCAGCTCTTTCATTTTCTATTTCATCATCAATATTAAATCCGATTCCTATGTTAGCCGGGAAATGAGACAGACCCAACACGCTTTTACTGCCGTCCGAGCTAGATAATACTGCCAGAGCGCGGATAACAAAGTTTTCCATTTCCCGTATATTCCCCGGCCAGCTGTAATCCAATATTTTCTGCATGGCCTTTTTTTCCACCTCTATATCCGAGGGAAGGTCGAACTCCTGAGAAAATTTCTTTATAAAATGTTCGAGCAGGATCGGTATGTCATCAGGTCTTTTTCTTAAAGACGGCGTGTTGATGGTAAATACATTTATCCTGTAATAGAGATCTTCCCGGAACGTACCCTGTTTTATCATCTCTTCCAGATTGCGATTGGTGGAAAACACAAAGCGGCATTCGGAATTACGTGTTTTAGTACTGCCTAAAGGTCGATACTGATTTTCCTGCAACATCCTCAACAGTTTTGACTGAATTCCCAGCGGCATTTCGCCTATCTCATCGAAAAACAACGTTCCCCTTCCGGCCGCCTCTATACTGCCTACTCTGTTTGTCGTTGCATCGGTAAAAGACCCCTTCATGTAGCCAAACAACTCCGCTTCCCATAGCGTATTCGGTACTGCGGCGCAGTTAATAGCGATGAACGGCTCTTGCCTAAACTCACCCGAATAATGGATCAGCTTGGCAATCAGCTCTTTTCCTGTACCGGTTTCTCCGGTTATCAACGCCGGCCTGGTTAACCTTATAGCCTGGCTTACCTTTTCCACAACCTCCTGCATCTCCTTGCTCTGGTAAACAAGTGAGTTCTTTTCATCTAACAGCTTCTCCTTTTTCTTCGAAATATGAATGGTAAGCTTTTCAACTTCACTTTCCGCTTTATCTTTCTTCAGCTTCATTTTTTCATACAACTGCGCGTTCTCTATGGATATGGCAGCCTGGGCCATCATGGCTTCCAGGATTTCTATGTCGTCCTTGGAAAAAACTGCTGCGGAAAGCGGATTGTCCAAATAACATACGCCAATGATTACATTTTGATGTTTGATGGGCACACACAAAACCGATTTTAATCCATATTGCACAACACTTTCATATTTCGCGTATTCATTATCCTTTCCCGCATCGCTTGTCAGTACCACCTCTCCGCTTTTAAAAACCATATCAACAATATTTTTCGAATAACATTCCTGCTGTGTACCTTCAGTGGGATCATTTTTCTCTTCACAGATGCTTCTTTTTATCTTTAAAACAAGCTCATTTGTCTGTTCATCTCGAATAAACAGATACCCGCTTTGCGCGCCTGTTATTTCCATTGCCAAGGCAATAATATTTTTTAAAAGCAGGTCTAAGATCAATATGGAACTGATGGTTTGGCTCACCTTAATGATTGAAGCCAGTCTTTCCTGATTCTTAAGCCTCTGGATGGGAGCAGTTCCCTCTTTATCTTCCATTTCTTTTACTCCAAGCAGTTCTGATACTTTTCTTATATACACCTTTGAGCCGATTTCTTTAAAAATAGCATAAGCTGACTCAAGATTCAATTTTGCTTGCGGCGTTTTTCCTGAATTCAATAAAAATCTACCGTACTCATAAAAACTTCTGGCAAGCTCATACTTAAATCCCGCGTTTTGTGCAAGATGTATACTCTGTAAAAACAAGCGCTCGGACTTCCTGTTTTTGGAAATGAGGGCATTATAGAGGGCATTCACCCTTAATGCGTGGGCATAATGAATTTTCCATGGTTTTGTTTTTACAAGAGCTTTTTTACATAATTTTTTGATATTTACTAGCTCTTTCTTTTTCACATCAATTTTATCTAAATCCAAATCCCATAATTCAACTATATTTTCTTCCGCCATGTAGGTAATCACATATGTCGTGTAATATTCGAGCAGATTATTGTTTTCATATAACTGACATGCCTTCTTTAAGTACTTGAAGCTTGTTTTATAGTGACCCAACTCCTTATGTATCATTCCGATAAGGATATGAGCAATACAATTGATAAGGGTAATCTTATTCTGTTCCGCAATAGCCAGCGATTTTTCGGCGTTTTCCAAAGCAAGCTCATATTCACCTTGGTGGAATTTTATAAAACCGAAATCCGCCAGCGCACCGCTTTTCCCAAAATTATCATTGAGTTGTTCGCATACTTTCATATACTCAGCGTTGTATTCCTGACTTTTTTCATAATCCGCAGCATAAAAATAATTCATATCCAATCCGGATAAATTCATCTTTATTTCCCAGACATCACCTATTTTTTTAAAGATATTCAAGCTTTCAGAAAAGCAGCGAATGCTCTGAGCGTATTCTCCTTTCCATTGGTAGCAAAAACCCAAGAACTGCAACGACTGTGCCACTCCCCACTCATCTTTCAACTCTTTTCGCTGGTTGAGGGCTTTTTCATGCAGTCGTATGGCATGCTTAAACAGAGGGATTGCCATACAAATACTTGCGTAACCTGCAAGACCGATGCCGCGTTCAATCGAATTACCCAGTTTGCTTTCCGCTAAATTAAGAAGCCGTAAGGTTGCGCCAACGAATTTTAGGATATCATTGAGCACATACGTCCAGTTTAAAGAACCATGGAAAGCCAGAATAAGCTCGTACTTTGCACTATTTTTATGTGAATTCTTGCGGACAAAGATTGTAGGCAATATAATATGGATAATGTGAATAATAAATTCTTTTATAATTCTGAAAACCGCAGCTACCGTACCTATAGGTATTTTTTCTCCCAACAGGGCAAGGCCCTGCCTCCCGTATTGTTCGCACTTCTGCCAATCCCCTTTTTTAAAATATGCCTTGGTTATCTGTTTATAAATATCGGCTTTTTTCAATTTGCTTTCGATATACGGCAATATTTTCCTGCTTATGTCAATTGCCTCATCATTTCTTCCGATTATTAAATAGATCTCGCTGATACTTCTGTTGGTGTTGACCCACAGCTCCCTGCCTCTCTCCCCCCTCTCTTCGATAATAGTGTTTGTTAAGGTTAAATATCGCAATGCCTCTTCGTAGGCGTAATGGTCCCCGGCTTTGACTCCGGCCGGATACCCGTATTCCAGTATCTTCTCATCATCCTTACCCTCAATAAAATGATACGCCAGATCAAAAATTATTCTATCGGTTGATCCTTGGTTCATCTGCTCTAAAGTCTTGCCTATCTTTTTGTGCAGTGCCATTCTTTCCTTATCGCCGCATTTTTTGTAAAAAGCCTCCTTTATCCTGTCATGCACAAAAAATAGCGCTCCTCTTTCCTGCAGATCTTCATCCAACAGCTGCAGTTGAATGGCCCGGTCCACTATGCGGATGATCTCCGCCGCTTCATAGTCCAACAAACGAAACAGAATGGCTACATCGAATTTTCTGCCTATCACCGCTGCATATGAAAGCACCTTTACCTCTTCCTCGCTCAGCCATGAAATTCTCTTCATCACTATATCCACGATGGTAGGCGCGATCTCTGTTTTGTTAAGTTTTTCTTTATTGATCTCCCATGCATCTGCTTTTAAATAGACAACCTTATCATCTACAAACTGCTTCAGTATTTCCAAAGCAAAGAAGGGATTACCCTTACTCTTTTGGTAGATCACTTCTGTTATGTTTTCTATATTTTCATCTTTGGTATTCAGCAACGACTTGACAAACTCATCAACCCCCTGTTTGTTAAAGGCGTCCAAATAAATTTCACTGTAAGCATACTGTTTTGTATCTAACTCTTGCTTAAAAGTATTTACTCTGTGTCCGGTGTTGATCTCATCATTGCGGTATGTTCCGATAATTAACAATGGATTCTTATTCAACTCCAAAGATATCTCACTCAACAGGTCCATGCTCCCGTCATCCACCCACTGCAGGTCGTCTATGAACAACACCAGCCCCTTTTCTATTCTGCTCAAAGCTAAAAGAAACTGCGCGGCGACCATTAAAAACCGCTTCTTCTCTCTTTCCACCTCCAGTCTGACCAGCTTTGGGCATTTATCCAAAATAACCGAAAGTGCGGGATTAAGCTGCAGCATGATCCCGCAAAGTTCGCCAATGGTTTGTTTAAGCTTGTTTTTAATATCCTGTTTTTTGTCTTCAGGATAATCTCTGAATTTCTTTACATAAATATTCAAAGCATCTTTAAATGCTCCGTATGGTGTTTTGTTTTTACCTGAAAAGCATTTGCCGTCTATAAAGACTCCACCTTCCCTATATACATAACTGCGCAGCTCTTCAGCCAGTCTGGTCTTACCTTTGCCCGCTTCTCCGGCGATGAAACATACCGATCCTTGACCTTTAAGTGTATTATCATACAGCCCTTTCAGGTTTTTCAGTTCTTCTTCCCGCGACAGCAGTCCGGTTGTGAACAACAGCCTGACCTGCTTATCATTCATTCCCAGGGGGAATTTTCTCTCCCCCTGCTTATATTTCACCAGATCCTGTTCTAGCCCTCTCGCCGACTGATACCTCTTGTCCGGCTCCTTTTCCAACAGTTTCAGAATTATCTTTTCAAGTGTTTCGGATATGGATTCATTATGCTTTGCGGGCGGCAACGGAGGCATGGCCAGCTGTTGATGAATAATCGAGCCCGTACTTTTTCCCTCAAAGGGTAATACTCCGCTCAAAAGCTGGTAGAAGATAATACCCAGGGAATATAAATCGCTTCTCTCATCCACGCTCCTGTTTATGACTCTAAAATGTTCGGGAGACATATAACAAAAAGTCCCCGCTATTTCTTCGGCATCGTTTATTGCCGTGAATTCTTTAATAAACGCCAGACCGAAATCAATAACTTTGATATGATAAGCGCCTTTTTCATCGACCGCTACCATAATATTGCCGGGCTTCAAGTCGCGATGAACTATATTCTGCTGATGTATATAATCCAAAGCCTGGCATACCTGCACCAGAATTTCGATGATCACTTTTTCCGTTATTTTTTTTCCGCTTCTGATTATTTTATAAAGACTTTCACCTGAAATATATTCCATGATTATATAATGGTGGTTCTCATACTCGAAGGCTTCATATATTTTAACAATATGAGCATGGTCCAAACGGGACAGGATCGCGGCTTCATTTCTAAAGCGAATAATATCTTCGATGTGATTGGATAAAATTTCCGGCTTCAACATTCTCACGATCACTTCATTACGCGAGGTATGATCAAAGCCGAGGTAAACCCTTGATATTCCGCCTTCATCGATCTGTCTTATGATTTCATAACGGTCGTAGATCAGTTTAGGTTTCATATTTATAATTATACTACAAATTCAATATTATGCTCGCTTGAATATTTGTACCGGTAAATTTTTATACTGATTCCCGTATAACAAGCTCCGGTTCAAAAACAATCTTGTGCACATTACTATTTATATCGTCATCAAAATAACTTAAGGCAATTTCAACAGCTTTTATTCCCATCTGCTTTCCTGGCTGCATAATGGTGGTCAGGGGAGGATTTATAAACGCGGCCACTTCCAAATCATCATAACCGATGACCGCCAGATCATCGGGAATCATTACTTTATCATTCTGAGCTGCGTGAATAATTCCGATTGCCACCGGATCTCCGGCTGCAGCGAATACCGCGTCCAGGCCTTTTATATCCTTTAAAACGCTGTTGTAGCACTCCTTCCCCGCTTCAAAATAGAAATGGGTTGTTTCGATAATCCTTTCTTCGGAAAAATCCATACCATGATCTTCAAGTGCTTTTTTAAATCCTTCAACCCGTTTAATCTGTACATCCGAGCCGCCTGCCGCATCAATCCTTCGGGGAGACACACAATAGATATTCTTTCTCCCCTGTTTAATCAGGAATTCAGTGGCTTTGTAACCACCGATGAAATTATCGCATAAAACGGAATTAAGGCCGGGCACATCATGCTCAATAACTACAAGCGGATATTTTTCTTTTATATATTCGGTTAACAGTCTCTGGGGAGGAACTCTGTTAAAGGAAATAAGCACATCGGCCACTCTCCCGTAAAGAATTTCACGGAATATTTTTTCTCTGATAGGTTTGCTTGCCAAGGTAGCGAAATGGATAAAACTATACGGACTTCCGATAACTCGGTGTTCAATCCCGTCAAGAAGCTGTTGATAAAAAAGCGGATAAAAAAACTCCGCCAATATGGCAATAGTATTTGTCTTTCGTTTAACAAGGCTTCTGGCGGCGTGATTCGGATAATAATTTAAATCTTCTATGGCCTTGAGTACTTTATCTCTGGTTCTTGTAGAGATACTGGGATTATTATTGATTACCATAGAGACCGTGGTGGCGGTGACTCCCACTTTTTTAGCAACATCTTTGATTGTTACTCTTCTGGCCATATACTCTCCGTCGGATATTAAGCATTGTATTAATATACTAATAGTTTTTCTTTTTTTTGAATAGTAATATTTACTTTATATAATACAACAGGTACTGTCGTCTATGCCTACCCTCCCGTACCTTATTCAGGAGGTTTTTTAAGAAAATTGACGGAAATTATTAAAAATCCTGAGTTTTATACTATAATCTAATTGAGTACTTAACCACGGAGATTAAATTCGATTTTTATTCGATACTAATCAGTTTCGGCGTAATCCAAGGGCTTTTTTTAGCTGTTCTTTTTCTCGGCATGAAACAGGGAAATCGCACGGCAAATAAAATATTCAAAAAATATACAAATATGACACCCTCAGAATTTAAAACAAAAAGCCGCCGTTAGAATAGGGGCGGCTTTTAAAATTATCTCTATTATTTCTTAAAAATCAAAACTCCGAATCCTGCGGTCGACTGCCACGAATCATTGGTGGGATCGTTCCACTTGGAAATACTGTCACGTTTGCCGCTTCCCTGGTCGTCGTTTACCTGAAAATCAAAGCCGATAATCGTGCCTGGTTTGGGGGTCAGGCTTCGATATGGTATTTTCACCTCAACCACGTAACCGCCGGACATTTTTTTTGCCGCACTCTCAAAACCTTCCACAGGACCTGTGGAACCGAAAGACTGCTCGTTATTATAATTAACTCTGAACTGGCCATCGTCTTTTTCATAAAAAGGCGATTTGTTATTATTCTCATCGATAAAAACTTCAATACTGTCCTGCATATACACAAGATCACTGACCACGCTCAATCTGGAATCATTAACTTCGGCATACACATAAAGCGCCTGTTCATCCCATAACACCCAGACGTTAGCAGTGGCGCCCTTTTGCACATTTTCTTCTCCTTCTATCCCCTGAATGAATTTGGAAACGATTAAAGGTTTACCGGCATTATATTTTGCATCTTTAATGCCGTCTATTTTTGCTGTGCCAAAAGGAGCTGTTGTGCCGCTGGGAGCTGTCACAAATTTAAGCGCACCCCAATATTTCGGAGTTTTACTGTCGACGGTATCTTTATCGTTCCATTTTAGTACACCTTGTTCGCCGTTTTTAATTAAAATGTCCAGCCCCATGGTTATGATTTTACTGCCTTTAATATGTGCAAAGGGAATACGGGCTTCAAACACATAACCGGAGGCGCTTTTTGTGAGGGCTGTATCCTTGGTGTTCTTCCAAGTCTTATCCAAGGCAAACTCAATAAGCCGGTCATTTTCATCCAAAGCGTCCGCTTTATTGTTTTTCTCATCTAAAAAAATGGTAATCGCATCTTCCTGTAAGGGTGTTGCATCCGCCACTTTTAAAAGAATATACAGGTATTGTTTATCCCATAACGCCTTTATTTCCGCGCCGGATTCATCACTTATGGTCATCCGCGGAAAACTCTCCGCGAACTGCCATATGTCTTCGGCTTTACCGTCTATCACTGCCGTACCTTCAATAGCTTTTGCTTTGTTAATTCTGGGCGTTAGCTGTCGAGGATCGGCCAGGCCCCAATAAAATGGTTTTGCCTTCTGCTCTTTATCAAAGGGCAGAGGCCAGTCGCTGCGTTTTACGGGATATGAAGTAAGCCAGGTGTGGTCATCGGTCATGCCCCAGAAGGTAATGCTGGTTATATGTTCCTTATATTTGTTTATAACGGCGAACAAATCCTTCACCCGGTGGCCCTGTTCGTTTAACAGCTCCTGGCTGACTTTTGAAAACGACTGCTCTTTATTTTCATAGACTGTAACATCCAATTCCGTGATCTGAATTTCCAGATCCTGTTCGGAAAAATCCTTGAGTGCACTTTCAAAATCATAAATATTGGGCTTGGTAAGCGAGACATGCATCTGCATGCCGACACCATCTATGGACACACCCTTTGCCTTTAACTTTTGAATCAGTTTTATAATCAGTTCACGCCTATTCGCGTCTGTGGTTCCATAATCATTTAAAAACAGTTTGGCTTCCGGATCGGCTTCCTTTGCATAGCGGAACGCTAACTCTATATATTCCTCACCTAAAATCTCATACCATTTATTTCTACGAAAGCCATCCTTCTCACCGGGATCGATTGCCTCATTTACCACATCCCAGGCGTAGATCTGCCCCTTATATCTCTGCATCACCTGAGTGATGTGTGTTCTCATGCGTTCCTTTAATTTTTCTTTTGAAGCCGGAGCACCGTTTTCTGAAAAAAACCAGGCCGGTACCTGCTGATGCCAGACAAGCGTATGACCGCGCAGGGCAATACCGTTGTCGCCGGCAAAACGGGCTAATTTATCGGCATCCCCAAAATCAAACTTTCCCTCTTCAGGTTGAATTGACTCGGGTTTCATGGCATTCTCCGCGGTAATACTGGAAAAATGCTTTTTCAACAACTGCCTGTGGGCCGGAATCTCCAACTGAAACGGCTCGATCGCCGCTCCAATATAAAAATCATCTTGAAAGACCTCTTTTAACGAAGGAATATCCTCCTGAATAAGGATCTCCTCCGGTTCCTGGCAGGCCAGACAGAGAATAAATATAAGCATTAGCATATATTTAATGGTTTTCATAACAATTCCTTTCATTTTGTTGGCAGGAGCAATCGTTACTCGCTTTTATCACAATTTTTCATGTTATACGCTGACAGCAGTTCACTTTGGGAAAAACTGTAGCGGGTGTTGCAATTGAAACAGGTCAGGATTAATGGAAAAGGACCTGTTTCAACAATGCTTCTAAATTCAGGATCGGGTAAAGCGGCAAGAAAAGTCTCAAAGCGTACTTTACTGCAGTGACACATAAAGGCAATTCGTTTTTTTTGCAAGAAACGCGGAGCGTATTGAGCAAAATAGCTGAGAATAAATGCTTCTGCGGATATTCCGTCGGCATACTCTTTACCAATTGTAGGCAGATTAGTCACAATCTCCTCCAAGTCCGCAAGAAGGCCGCTGTCAGCTCCGGGCAAGGCTTGAATTAACAGGCCGCCTGCTCCCTCAACATCCCCATTTTTGTTGAAATATACACTTAATGAATATGAAGAGGGTGTTTGCTCCGATTTTAATGAGTAGTAGGCCAGATTAAGCGCCAGGCTTCTTTGCTTCAGCTTTACCCGACTGGTAAAAGGATATTTGGCCTTCTCCAGATAACGCGTAACGGAAAGTAAACCATCACCCAAAAAAGGCGCAATATCGGAATTTTCAAGGGGATTCTCGATTGGTATCCGCTTTACTCTAAGATAACCGCGTACTTCACCAAAGGCATTGGCTTCGACCGACATTCCCTTAAGCGGTCCTTCACAGGTAATTTCCAAAACAAGGCGTTCCGAGCCCTTTAGATTCGAGCTTAACAACAGAGCACCGATATAGCCGTAAGCCAAAATCATTGTTTCGAGAATTCCCAACTCATGATTCGCTCTCATCTCGTTTACTAGTTTGGTGCCATATATCAAGGCCCCCCGAACCGCACCCTGCTCGAGTACGAACTGATGCATGACATCTCTGGCGCCGGCCTTAAGCTGTTCTTTTTTTGTATTTCCAAAAATCTTCTTCTTTTTCATACCTACCTAACAGGATAATCCGAATCGCTTTTTGTATCAACATACCACCAGCAAAGCTGGTGGTATGTAAGGGAACACCCCATAGGGGTGCAAGGTGGAAGAAAAAGCCATCGCTTAGTCAGCATCTTTTCAACCGCCACCATAGGTGGTGGCTTTTTCGGAAGTAAAATTTTTTTATTTACTTCAAAAAACCACCCCCCGTGGTAACGGGAAAAAAATCCTTTTATGGTTGGCGGTCTTCTCACTATAGAATTATAAGGAAAAAAATCACGGGCACCCATTCCTGAGGGTACCCGTTTCTCAAATAGGTCTGTTCTACAGGCTGTTTTTACCCCCCTGTAGCAATGTAATAATCAAAGCTTAAAATAAATCCACCCGCCGAAAAGTCCCAACTACCGTCTGAGGCATTAGAATTCTTGGGAAGATTCCACTGGATCTCAACTCCGTTATATCCATACATATTAACTGATTTAGCGTGGAGTAGAAAGCATTTCTCCCCGTTTAGAACTACAACATTGCCATTGTCCTGCATTTTATTCCCTTGAGAGAGATACGGACCGTGATTCTCCCCATCATTGAACGTAAAGTTGATGATCACGTTTCCTGCGCTATCCTTCAATACCACATTATCTATATAGATAGCGACTTCCTTGTTGGGGGATGCAGTATTGGCCTTGATCCTTACCAGACTATACCCTTTACGGCTTCCGCCCATCCCGTCGTAACCCACAGTTTTTGTAATATCAACGGAGTATGACTTCCATTTATTGACTTCCGGTGCTCCGCTCAACTCATCACTTCCTTTCAGATAGATGCATTTATATGCTTTCGTATAAAATGCTCCCTGCACACCCTTGGGAGCTACTCCGTTATAAGGACCTTCCGCAAAGCAAAGAAACACGGCACAACAAAAAACTGATAATACTACCGCCTTTTGCATGATTTTTTTCATGTGCTTATACCTCCTGTTTAAGCAGCTGCCTGTTTTTAAAGACAGGTTTATTGAAATCCTAAAAATAATTATATACTGTTCTGGTCTGTTCTGGTTAATTATTATACAAAAATATTATATTCTGTCAACCGGAATTTATATATTTGTATAGAATAAAAAAACAAGCAGCATAATCCATGAAGAAGTGTGCGGTAAAAAAAACAAAGACAATGTCCTGCAAACATACTATACTACCGGCATATTATTATGCGTATTGATCGATTACTGGCTATAATAATTCTACTCTTAAACCGTGAAAAAATAAAAGCCTGCGATTTAGCCGGCCGCTTTGAAGTCTCCATCCGTACTATCTATCGTGATATCGACGCCATAAACCTGGCAGGAATACCTATCATCTCCTACCCCGGCAACAACGGCGGTTTCGGAATTATGGAAAATTATAAACTGGAGCGGCAGGTATTAAGCATGAACGACATGCTTTCCATTCTTAATACCTTAAAGAGTGTTCATTCCACCCTCACTGACAGCAGTCTGGATACGGCCATCGACAAGTTCACGTCACTGGTACCTCAGGAAGGACTTTCCAAGTTACATGAGTACAGTGAACAGTTCGTAATCGACATCATGCCTCTGGGCTTCCACAAAAGACAGAGACAGTTCTTGAAAGTAATCCACAGCGCCATTCAGGAACGAAAACTGCTGAGCTTTGTGTACCGCAGCATGAAAGGAGAATGCCTTACCAGAACCGCCGAGCCCATGACCCTGCTTTTTAAGGGGTATGCCTGGTATCTGTTTGCCTTCTGCCGCACCCGACAGGACTACCGTATCTTTCGTCTTTCCCGCATGAATGATGTTGTTATGCTGGCGCAGACTTTTACTCGCCGCAATCAATCATATAAAAATTATGCCGATTTTGATGTTGACAGAAGCGAGCTCGTTCATCTAACCCTCAAATTTCGAGCCAGGGCCCGGGTAAAGGTTGAGGATTTCTTCTTCGAAGATAATATTAGCTTACAGCCGGACGGAAGCATACTGGTAAGCGTGTCCTGGCCGTACGACGAATGGGTAATAGCACATTTGTTAAGTTACGGTGAAGATCTGGAAGTAGTCGCACCTTCCTACATAAGAAATCTCCTCCTTAAAAAAGCAAAAAAAATTCAAAAGATCTATGAAACCTGACATACTGCTGTCACAGTAAATTTGTATAGTAGTTCTTAAAATACATAGGGAGGATTACTATGAACACATCATGTTACTCTTGCGGCATGCCGCTTGCGGGTGAAGAAGGACAAAAAGCACGGGGAAATTACTGCCAATACTGTTCGGATGAGCAGGGCAATTTGCTGCCTAAAGAACAGGTGAAACAGGGTCTTATGCAATGGCTGCAGGGTTGGGCCCCGGAAGGCAGTAAAGCCGATTTTGAAAGTCGTGCAAAACACTACATGATGGCCATGCCGGCCTGGGCTGAAGAATAGGCTGCTTCTGTTTAAACGGGGGGCAAAAAAATATAACGCCCCCCTCGTTTTTTATAAGCGATATATAATATTTGCTAGGTCTCAAGGAAAGCCTGTTTTATTTTTTGTGATATTTTCTCAATGGTAAAGGGTTTTTTTAAGAGATTTATATGTGTCGGTTTAATTCCGTGCTTTAAAAGCACCTCCTCCGGATAACCGGAAATATAGATCACCCGAAGATCATTTTTCTTCTTCTGTAAAACACGATAGAGTTCTTTACCGTCCATTTTGGGCATAATCACATCGGTTATCAGGATATCAAAAGACTCACCATACCGGCTGAACATTTCCAATGCCCTTTCTGCGTTCATGGCTGCCATAACATCATATCCCAAATGAGCCAGCATCTTGGAAACCATTATGCGCAGCACAAGCTCGTCTTCCACAAACAGGATCGATCTTGAAGTCAGAGAATTATGTTCACTATTCAATCTTGCTTGATAATGCAGTAAACTGCCGCGATAATGCCTACCTTCAGGCACGGCATTATCCATACACTGAGGTTTGTATTTTTCGACAACTCTTTTCGCGTTTCCCATAAAAAATTGTGTGAGTATTAATTATAGTGTACGTTAACGCAAAAATGCAAATACTTTTTTAAGCTTCAGTAAAAAAATAAACAAACGCCGGTTCCAACACCTTCTCTTAAACTTGAGTTTGAAATCTCAATGCCCATTTCTTATACTATTAATTAAGAGAAAGCTTTCATAATAGCTTCATCTGTAAAATATGGAAAAACCTAAGGCAACGGAAAACATAACCATCGGTTATCTCACGAGTGATCTTAGCAGTACCTATAACTGTACGATCTGGGAAGGAATAAAGCAGGTTTGCGAACAAAGGGATGTTAATTTCCTGTATTTTTCAGGCGGTCGCCTAAAAGCTCCCTATGAAAGTCAATACCCGCGGAATAAGGTGTATGAGCTTGTAACAGAGAAAATCATTGACGGATTGATTATTAATTCGGCTACAATCTTTCATTTTGTATCTAAAAGTGAAATCAAAGACTTTTATAAGCGGTTTCTGGACATACCGATAGTAAACATTGCCATGAAGGTCAGAGATATCCCGACTGTACTTGTGGACAATACAAAGGGCATGCGTGACGGTCTTGTCCATCTCATACAAGATCACGGCTATAAAAAGATTGCCTTTATTAAAGGAGCGGGAGCTAATATCGAATCTTCAATTCGCTATAATACATATAAAAAAGTACTTCAAGAAAACGGAATACAAGAAGATTCTAACCTGGTTGAAACCGGCAACTTTTTCTATGATGAAGCCCAGTTATGTGTTGAGAGATTATTTAAAAGAAACAAGCATATAGATGCAATAGTTGCCGCTAATGACGATATGGCTTTAGGAGCCTTAAAGAAGGCACAGGAATTAGGGATGATCGTACCAAACGAGCTTGCTATAATGGGGTTCGATGATATTGAAGATGCAAAAAATTCCTCAATTCCTCTCACTACCGTTCGTCAACCCCTTTCAGAACAGGCAAAGAAAGCCGCTTATATATTAATTGATATGATAAAAGAAAATAAAATCCCCAAAGACGTCTCATTACCCACCGAACTTGTTATCAGAAAATCATGCGGCTGTTTTTCCGAGTCTGTATTAAATGCACGTATAACCATAGACAGGCAACGTAAAAACCTGACCGCAGGAGGTATGAGAAAAAATTACAGTCAAATTGTAAATCAATGTGACAAAAAAAAATCAGCGATTCGTCCATTTGATATGAATTTGTATAAGAAGCTATTGGACTCATTTATTGAATTTACAGAAACAGATAATTGGCCAGGGGCTTTGTCAACACTCGATATGCTCCTTAACCAGGAAACAGTTAAAGAGAATATTGACATAGATAAATGGGAAAACATACTTTCTGCATTAATCAAATCAACATTGCCCTATATACAAGAAGATAGAATAATCTTAACAAAAGCCGAGAGTTTCTGGCAGCAAGTAAGAATTTTAATCCAGGAGACGAGTTCCCACTCACAAGCCTATTTTAAAATGAAAAGCGAGCTGCAATCGGCAAATCTGAGGAAAATAAGCAGCGAGTTAATCCGCAACTTTGATTTAACCCAACTTGTACAAACCATGGCCCAGGAACTACCTCATTTTGGCATCGAATCCTGTTACCTGTCGCTTTATGATAAAAGAGATGAAGAAAGTGAATACTCGAAATTGATCCTCGGTTATAACGGGAAACATCACGAAAAAGTACCCGGCAAAGGTATTCGTTTTAAAACAAAAGACCTGCTGCCGGGGACATTAACATCATTGGATCGCTTGAGTAATTTCATAATTGAACCGTTGTTTTTTCAAGATGAGCAGTTTGGCTTTATTCTTTTAAAAACAAATCCCAAAACAGTTTTATTTGAAGCTTTGCGGCAGCAGATCTGCAGCGCTTTAAAAGGAGCACTTCTGGTACAGGATATTGTTGACAAAGAAACCCTGCTTGAAAAATTATTAAAGGATCAGGAAAAGCGAGCAAAAGAACTGGAAAATGCCTACCAGGCCCTGCAGGAAAACCAGAAGAAAATGATAATCATCGAAAAGATGGCTTCCTTGGGCAGAATGACAGCCGGAATAGCTCATGAGATTAATACACCATTGGCAGCCATCAGGGCCACATTGGTAGAATTGGAATCATTAGTCGAAGAGTACAGGCAGTCTATCGGAGATAAGGAGGTTACGGTTGACGATCACCGGGAAATCGCCGGTGATATGAGTAAATCAATCCAGATATCCCAAAAAGCGGCGGAAAAAATAGTTCATTTTGTCCAGAGTATAAAATCACAAACAAGAGACCTGTCGCCCCAGGAGCAGCATATATTCAATGCTGTTCCCGTGATTCAGGACGCGATTCTTCTGCTTAATCACGAATTGCGCAAAAATAAGTGCTCGGTTAATTTTAAATCAAGTACTGAAAATATAGAAATACACGGTTCCGGAGGAAGATTGTCACAGATTATCACCAACCTGTTAACAAACGCCATCGATGCTTATAAAAGCAAACACGGAGGACCAATTACCATCAAGCTGTTCTATAACTCGAAAACCATAGATTTAACAGTAAAAGATAAAGGAACGGGAATCAAGAAAGAAAATCTTTCTAAAATATTCGATCCCCTGTTTTCTACCAAAAGACTATCAGAAGGAACGGGACTCGGATTAACGATAGTCCACAATATTATTACGGGCGATTTCGGAGGAGCCATAGAAGTCGATAGTGAAATCGATGAAGGTACTATTTTTACCCTTCATTTTCCCAAACCAGCCAGAGGAGCAAAACATGGCCAGAAAATTTAAATCAACGCGCTTATCAGGAAAAAAAATACTGCTTGTTGATGATGACCAGGAATACATCGATGCCACAAAAAAATTGCTTGAAAACGAAGGCCATACCGTAGCTTCTGCCAATAACGGTACCAACGCCTTAAAGGATCTTAAACAGAATCATTATGATCTTATTTTGGTAGATTATTATATGCCAAAGATGACAGGAGAGGAACTGGTCACGCGCTTGCGGGAGTTTAATCCTTTTGTCCAGGTGATTCTGCAAACAGGCTACGCGAGCGAACAGCCTCCCCGAGAACTGATTCACAGGCTGGATATTCAGGGCTATTATAACAAAAGCGACGGACCTGAAAAGCTGTTATTATGGGTTGATGTCGGTTTGAAAGCCGCCTATACCGTGCAGCTTTTATACAAGAGCAGAGAGGGTTTGAATTATATACTCAATGTAACTCCGGATCTGCATAAAGTGCAGCCGCTTGGTGACTTGTTACAGGGAATTCTTTTGCAGATATCGGGATTGTTGGATATAGGAAGTTCTTTTCTGGCTGTACTGCCCTATTCAGAGTCTAAAGATAAAAAAAACATGACGGAAGGATTTATCGCGGTACTGGAAAATGAATTGGATCTGATTATTCACGCAGGAACAGGGAAATTTATCAGTCAATTCAGTATCGATAAATACTTGGATAAAAAAGAAATCGAATTAATTCATAAATCATTAAGCGCGGGGAATATTACAAAAACAAATACTAAAACAATTGTGCCATTGAATGTCGGTAAAGAAAAAATAGGAATAATTTTTATTGATCAGATAATTGAAAAGCAAGGCGAACTCGATTTACTCAAGGTCTTTGCCAATCAGGCGGCAGTTGCCATCCAAAACGCAAGACTGTATCAGATGGCAACGTTCGATCCGCTTACCCAGGTGTATTTACGCGGAGTTTTTTTTCAGGCCATGGCCCGTGATATACGGATAGCATATCGCTCCTGCGCGCCGATCTCATTATTGATGATCGATATAGATAATCTTAAGAATATCAATGATTCGGCAGGCCACCTGGGAGGTGATCAGGCATTAGAGATTATGGGCCAGGCTTTGCATGACGCTACCAGACAGACGGATATACGAGGTCGTCTAGGAGGTGATGAATTCGCGGTGGTACTGCTTAACTCGACCACAGAGGGAGCAATAATAGTCGGAGAAAGAATATTACATTTTCTAAATGACAAAGGTATCGCAAAGGCCGACGGAGTACTGCCCATTAAATGCAGTATCGGGGCGAGCACACTGGATAACGTAAGCCTGTCCAAACAAAAGCCGTCGCTTCCTTTGGCAAACCAATATTTCCAATTTATGATGCAAAAGCTGCTTCAAAAAGCGGACGAGCTGCTGTATCAGGCCAAGAATCAGGGCGGGCATCAAATCAATACAAAAAAGTCGGTGATAAAATGGTATGCTTATGAAAAGGCTGTAAAAGAATATGCGGAACAGGACAAGTGATTTTGTTCTAAAATACCCGCCCCTGTTTTTAGGAATTTAATATCTTATATTGACACTCATAATCCGCGCTGACTATTATTGTGGGTACATGAACTACTTATTTTTCTTCATGCTTATCTCATCTCTTTCCGTAGGTGTAATAACGTATATTTTAGCCTTTGCCCTCTTTTTCAGAAAAAAAACACTGCTGGAACTATTCTTCCTGCTTTTTCTCACATTTTTTACCCTGCGCATGATCTCCGATACTCTTCAGTTCTACATTGCTCCGCTCATTGCAAGTCCTAATCTCTTATATTACATACTCATGCTCTTCGGTAGAATTACCCTCTGCGGCGCACTTTTCTTCCTCACACTCTTCATCCACAAGCTTGTGGGCAAAGCGCAATCCCGCAGGGCTTATATCATCCTGTTCAGTATTTCAGGCTCGCTTACCTTGTTCTTTATTATTCAGTTTATCCTATCACATCTCCACGCGCTTCCGTCAGCCCAAACACTTAATTATTTCTCACCCGTCGACTTTTTGTTTTTTATCCTGTTTCTATATCCGATCATTTTCTGGCTTATTTTCTCCCGCAACATAAGGAACGCCACCCTCTATAAAACAACCAGAACTTTCATCCTGGGTATTCTCTGTCTGTATCCCTTTTTTATTATTGAAGATCTGCTCGACACTCTTAATGTTGAAGTCGGATCAGTTACGATCGAGTTAAAATTTTTCCCTATCTATTATCTGTTTTTATACCTTATGCTTTTGTACCAGGGTTTTAAAAATCTGATTGTAAAACAAAAATTAAACACCGGTTTACGGACTGTCAATAAGGACTTCATCTCCCATTACCGTATTACCGATCGGGAAACAGAAATCATCACATTGGTGTTTGAAGGGTTGAGCAACCGGGAAATCGCGGAGAAGCTTTTCATTTCCAGCGCCACGGTCCGCAACCATCTGCACAATATATTCGAAAAAACCCATGTTAGTAACCGAGTTGAGCTTCTCAGACTGTGTACGGAATAGTGTTCACAAAACCAAACCATATAAATAAGTTGACTAAAGTTAAATACTTAAATAAAATAATTGCTTAGGATAATTATGAATCGGGTAAGTATTCTTATTTTACTATTATTAATTATACTAACTTCTTTTGGTTGTGAACTAGGCGGTGTTAATAAAGAAAATCCCAATCCCGGAAACGGAACTGAAGAACAGATAAGTTTGCCTTGTTTCACTCCTGAATCGGGAAACACTACTTATGCACCGATTGAAGTAACAATAACAACTGATACAATCGGCGCGATTATAAAATACACACGTGATGGTACTGATCCTAGAACAAGCCCGACAGCCGAATCTTATAATTCAATCACCCCTCCCACACTTTCTACTAGTACAACTCTCCGAGCATATGCATACCGCTCCGGATATTTGGATTCGGATGTGGCAACAGCTTCTTATACGCGATACAAAGAATGGATATACAAGCAGGACACAGACTGGATATACATGTAATGGAAAAGGACGGATCAAACGATTATATTGCCTTTAGTTTTAATGCTATGGATTATAGACTTATGGGTTTAGCCATGAGGTAAATATTATTCTTCTGAATTGAATATCAGCTTTCTAATAACACCGGTACTCCTAAAATCCGAACCGTCGACTTTTATATCCAAACCCACTCCCGCTAAAGGCAGTTTTTTAAAGGTATCATCCCGAATAGCGTCCACAAGGACTTTAACAATGCTTTCCGCAAAGATCACTTTATAGGGACGCCCGAAAAAATTACGCGGAGTATTGCCCAAGGCGGGAAGATCCGCTTGCGCATTATGCAAAGCAACTACTTTCGCGCAGGCATCTACCAGAGAATTTTCAATCAGTTTAGGATCCGATTCATTCAAGACCTTACCGAAAATCGGATTTAAAACATGATGTGATTTTAAGCTTCTAAAAAAAAGGCCCCGCCATTTGCTGTATGGAATATATTGTGCTTCAATATAAAATACAATTTTAACAAGCAGATCAACCAGCCGCGCGCTTATGGTTTTTATTCCGAGTATATCCTTAATATCCCTGCAGCGGCCGATAAAGGGCTCTTCATTCCAAACACACTGCCAGAGTGCGGCCAGACGGAGCAGCCTGATATCACGGGGATAGAACGCAAGAGTTTCACGCATGGCCTGTAAACTTCCCAGACCGTCATGGAACACCCTGCCCGTGGTTAATTCAATGAGGTTTTGATCAAGAAAGCGTAACCAGTCTTGCGAAGACAGGTTGGCGGTACTGTTTACTCCAATCTGCATATCCAGATACCTGCTTAGGGCGTGAATCTCAATCAGATGATTCACCGGATACGTGGTTACAGGTGTCATGGTTTGAGTGTTATCATAACGAGGATCTGAGAAATTAACAGGAAAACCCTTGTAGGAAAAAGGAAGGTTCATGCTAAAATATTCACTTAAAGCTTTTTCATGCTGCTTATGATCACTCTCACTTAAAAACAGCTGCAGACGCGGCCCCCAGTTGTGATCCATGGAAACCGCGGTGTCCACTCCCATCACATCCGAACCGTAACCGATCAACGCAGCTGAATATACTAAACGCGGATGGTATTGTTTACACAAAGGTGCTATCACCTCCGTATAAAAACCCTGATTTAACTCTAACCCCGGAATAAATTTTAAATTCATAAAAACAGCACTTTACCCTCTGAAATTAATACGGATGCGATCCGTATCTGGTTAATCCCAGTGTTTCATCCAAGCCGAACATGATGTTGAGATTCTGCACGGCGGCATGCGCTCCTCCCTTGCCCACACTGTCCAGCACGCTGAAAATGACAAGGCTGTTTCTGCGCTGATCAATATCGAATCCGATGTGACAGTAGTTGGTACCGGATACCGCCGCCACCCACGGATACGGAAGGTACTGCCAGCTTGCCTTATCTTGTTTTTCCATATCCATTATTTTAATAAAATACTCATCTTTATATAGCTCTTGATAGAGATCGAAAAGCATGGTTGGTTCTATGTTTTTTTTGGGAAAAACATGAATCACGCACAGTATTCCGCGTGTAATCGGCACATAGGCCGGTGTAAAGTGTATACATACTTTCTCACACGTAAGATATCCCAGTTCCTGTTCCATTTCATAGATATGACGATGGTCAACCACGTTATAGGGAAGGATATTGTTACCCAGTTCCGGATGGTGCAAAGCCCTATCCAGTTCCGCGCCCGCGCCGGCAGTTCCCGACAATCCGTCAACCACTATGGTTTCTGTTTCAATTACATCATGTTTGATAAGCGGTGCCAAAGCCAGGATAACACTTGAAGAAAAACAACCAGGGTTGGCGATAAGCTTAGCCTGTTTTATTTCATTCCGGTAAAGTTCGGCAATACCGTATACTGCCTGCTCTGTCATTTCCCAGGAGCTGTGTTTTTTTCCGTATACCCGCTCCCAGTCGGCTTTATCTTTCAAACGGAAATCCGCGCCCAAGTCTATAACCTTTGTTCCCTGTTTTATAAAACCGGGGGCCAGCTGCATGACATTGCCCGAAGGAAGTGAAAACAGAACCGCGTCGCAATGACCGATCTCATCCGGATGAACCAAACGGAGTCGCGAACCCAAAAGATTCCTGTGAAAATAGGCAATCGGTTTTTTGCTTCTGCTCGTGGCCCAGGCCAGCTCAAACTGCGGATGCTCTAAAATAAGTTTAACCGCTTCTCCGCCCATATAGCCGGAGGCTCCGTATACTCCGATTTTATACATTGTTTTCCCTCCAGTTTAAAAAAATGTGGATTTCCGGTTTAACCCGACATGCAGGTGACGCCGGGATGAATCCAAAAACATGATCTTTACCGTATCACATTGTCATGCAACAATCAATTAATTACTGTTGACGTAGTTTTATAATTACCCATACTTATAACTGATGCATGATGATGTAAAACCCGTAGTAGTCATAAGCAAGTGCCTGGAACACGATGCCTGCCGCTGGAACGGACTTATGATTAATAGTATTACCATTCGCCGCATGAAACCGCATGTAGATTTTATTCCCGTCTGTCCCGAGGTGGAAATAGGACTGGGTGTACCCCGTAAACCTATTCGTATTGTTAAGCAGCAGAATGAAAACAGGCTTATTCAATCCGAAACCGGAAAAGACATAAGCAGAATAATGCATGAGTTTATCGATGTTTTTTTAGCCCGCCTTCCAGCTATTGACGGTTTTCTCCTTAAAGAGCGCTCACCCTCGTGCGGCTATAGAGATGTTAAAATTTATCCTCCGGGACAGAAGGTTTCACCGATCACAACCAAGGGCAGCGGTTTCTTCGGCCTTACCGCTGCAGAGCGTTTTCCCAACAAAGCGCTGGAAACCGAGGGGAGACTTAATAATTTCAGACTGCGGGAGCATTTTCTCACCAGACTATTCACCCTTGCCCGTTTCAGAAAGATTACCCATACCAAGGCTATACGAGATTTAATTGAGTTTCATGCGGCGCACAAATACCTGCTTATGGCATATAATCAAACGCAATTAAAACGATTGGGCTCACTTGTAGCCAACCATGATAAAAAACCGCTTCAGCTCGTAATATCCGAATATGGAAAGGAACTCATTAAAGCTTTATCAACTGCACCCTCATTTAAGGGTCATATTAATGTTCTTCTACATGCATTCGGATATTTCTCACCCCGATTGACTGCCCAAGAAAAGGCTTTCTTTTTGGAAACCTTGGAGTCCTACCGATCCAACAGACAGCCCCTCAGCACATGCACCACATTACTTTATTCATGGATCGTACGGTTTTCAAACAAATATCTGCGGACTCAGACCTATTTTTCACCCTACCCACACGATCTGACGGAAATTACCGATTCGGGTAAGGGGAGAAACCATTGATTCAGCCGGAGCGGATACAACTGCTGAGTAAAAAGCCTCAACAGCAGGGGAAATATGTGCTTTACTGGATGCAGCAGGCCCAGCGCTCCGACTATAATCATGCTCTTGAATACGCAGTGCAAAAGGCAAATGAGAACGGGCTGCCTCTTCTGGTATTCTTCGGTCTTACCGCGGACTACCCTGAAGCGAACCTGAGGCATTATGCATTTATGCTGCAGGGACTTAAGGAAGTGGTACGCACCTTATACCGGCGAGGCATCCAGTGCATTATTCGCACCGTATCACCGGAAAAAGGCGCCATAGAACTGTCAAAGCAGGCCGCCCTGGTGGTAACGGACCGCGGATATCTGAAGATACAGCGGGGCTGGCGCAAAGCGGTGGCTGAGCGGATTACCTGCCCGTTGATCCAGGTGGAAAGCGACGTCATCGTGCCCATAGAGCACGTATCTCAAAAACAAGAGTACAGCGCCGCTACCCTGCGTCCCAAATTAAAAAAACAGCTGCATACATATCTTGTGCCCCTTGCCAGGCGGCAGGTAAACATAGATTCATTGAGTCTTAAAGTACAACCTTCGTTAAAAATAGAAAAGGCATGCAATCTTCTGCGGCAGCTGCCCATTAATCGAGAAGCAGATCCGGTTCAACAGCTTGAAGGCGGCAGTTCGCATGCGGAGTATCTGCTTAACGAGTTTATAGAAAAAAAACTGAAAATTTATGCAGAATTCAAGAATAATCCTGCGGAGGATGCGCAATCCCGCCTCAGTCCCTACCTGCATTTCGGTCAAATTTCACCGCTGGCCATAGCTCTTGCTGTTTACAATACAGACTATGAGGGT
The DNA here is from genome assembly GCA_016930675.1 of Spirochaetales bacterium. Classification (GTDB taxonomy): domain Bacteria; phylum Spirochaetota; class Spirochaetia; order SZUA-6; family RPPD01; genus JAFGGG01. Next base: position 74,539 of record JAFGGG010000042.1, on the reverse strand, counting down.
ACGGACGTTTTTTTGGATGAACTCATTATCCGCAGGGAACTCAGCATGAACTTCGTTTACTATAATTCCTCTTATGACAGCTTTAACTGCCTGCCCGCCTGGGCAAAAGCTACCTTGGGCGATCACATCACCGATAAACGCGATCATGTCTACAGTCTGCAGGAGCTGGAAAAAGCAAAAACACATGACCCCTACTGGAACGCGGCGCAATCGGAAATGGTAGCAACAGGCAGTATACACGGTTATATGCGCATGTACTGGGCCAAGAAAGTACTGGAATGGAGCCGGAATCCCGAAGCGTCTTTTAATCAGCTTGTATACCTTAACAACAAATACTCACTCGACGGAAGAGATGCCAACAGCTTTGCGGGTATTGCCTGGTGCTTTGGCTTGCATGATCGTCCATGGAAGGAACGGGCCATATTCGGAAAAATCAGGTATATGAGCTCGGCAGGGCTGGAACGCAAGTTCCCCATGACAGAGTATGTACGACAGGTGGAACAAAAAATCAGCGCGCAATCCTCCCCGAAGCGAACACCATAGATGTAGTTATCTATGCTTTTTTTTGCTTTTCTTTTGTTTATAAAGCTCTCTGTCCGCCATAGAAATGAGATCTTCAAGTGAAGGAGTCTGTGATTCTCTTTTGGAGCGGGCGGGATCATATTCAATAACACCGTAACTTAAGGAAATACGATAAGGCTTTTTGATCTGTTTGTTATAACCGATGGTATTATGCTGCAGACGCGTGATCATACTCTTATACTGCTGCATGGAATCATTTGCCGCGATAATCGTAAACTCATCCCCACCGAACCTGGCAACGATATCCGATTTTCTGAATGTTTTGAGCAATATTTTTGCCGCTATAACAAGAGCATAATCGCCTTCCAGGTGTCCGTACTTATCATTAATTTTTTTGAGTCCGTCAAAGTCGACAAATATAATGAGGAATTTCGCATTTGTGCGGCCGGTAAGATTAAGGTGCTGTTCCCCTAAAATAAAAAAACCTCTACGATTATACAAACCGGTCAGTTCATCTTTAATGGAAATATTATGCAATTCTTTATTCAACTCTTCCAGCTCATTCAGCGTAATCTTCAACTTTTTTTCAGAAAGTCTTTGCTTTTCAAAAATTTGTACTCGCTGAATGGCGGTACTAATAATCAATCTCAGCATAATATATACAACTTCTTCATGTGTGTGGGGTTCATAGAGTATGTATCCAAAATGTTCCCTGCAATTGAACAGTGCGTTCAGAATGAAAGTAAATCTTCGGTTTTTTGGGATCACAAAATCAGGAAACAACTTCTCGGTATTAAAATACTGATCTCTTTCTTTGATATCAACAGGGCCGTTTTCATTGTACGCCATAACTAATTTTGAATTCTTGGGCAGTATCCATCTGTTGTCTTCTCTGCATTCAAGTTCGGTGTTGTAAAGTGCTATTATGCAGCGAGGTATTCCTGCACGCGGCATCTCGTCTGCCAGTGCTTTCATCAAATCTTCGATTGTAAAAATCGTGTTGGCATTCTGCATGATCCCTCTTAGGATCTCATTGGCGCGGTTCAAATTCAGTTTGTGAAAAGCCTCCTGCCGCAACAGAACGCCGGACGGTATATCCTGGGCATTATGAAATAAATTTTCATAAAGCTGCTCGCGTTCATGATCGCCAAGAGATGACAGGGTTTCGGATCGTAAAAAGGCAATCGCTTTCCGCCAATCAAAACTCGCGGCTTCTGTCAAACTATTTTTATTAAGAATACTAATTAACTGCTTTATAAAATCCTGCCGCGCTTCAGGAATATTCTGAACACTGTTTATACAGTCTATAAGCTTACCTAACCCCGTTCTACACGTGCTTTTTTCTGCATCAGAAGCTTTCAACAAACGAAGCATTGTTTTAATAATGTATTCTTTATATTTCCGATCAAAGAGCAGCTTTTGCGTGCGATGAGCAGATACCTTCCGATTTTCATTCTTTCCTATTTTCACTGCATACTGATTTCCATCCTGTTCTATGGTTTTTGTATAGTCAATCATCGGGATGCAGCCGCATGATTGACGGATAACAAGCTTCGCAGGTATTTTAATAATCTCCTCCACATCTCTCCCCTGAATCATGTCAAGCAGCACCCGGCAGGCTCTTCTCCCCTGCTCATTGAGATCCTGTTTTACCGTGGTCAGGGGCGGTGAATAAAACTGTACATCCTCAATATCATCAAACCCGGTTACCGCAATATCCTGAGGAATCCTTATTCCACGCTTCTTTAATTCATCATAGGCAAAAGTCGCCATATCGTCATTTGAGGACACAATTGCTTCCACATCACGCCTTTTTCTTTCATCCAGCAGAATGCGCACCGCCTCCCTGCCCGACTCGTAGCGGAAATCACCCGGCAGAATCAGTTCGGGATCGATGGCTATATTGTGTTTTTTCAACACATACTCATATGCCTTATACCGTATGCGGGCTTCGGTATTGGTCTCCGGACCTTTTATAATGGCAATTTTTTTATATCCGTGAACCTCAACCAAATGGTTCACAATCTCCTGCATTCCCAGTTCATTCTCAGTCAACAGACTGGGCATTCCCTTTATCGCTAGTGCGATACTTACCATAGGTATGGAGCGGAATGGTTTATAAAATTCCAGTAATTGCTTAACCCCGATATCATTGCCAATACTACTCGACGTGACTACAATGCCGTCGAGATGTCTAACATTTATCAGCTGATATACGATATTTTCCTGGGCTTCATATCCTATCGGGGACCTGATCGATTTACCGGTGTAAATAATAAGATTAATATCATTGATTTCTGCGGTTTCCGCTACTCCCCGCCAGAGGGGGGTTTGATACAGACCGTCCAGCTGGTTTATAAGCATTCCTATGGTAATACGATCGGATAGACGTTTTTTTGAGACCATAGCAGTTTCCTACTATTAATTCTAAGACTATTCGATGAGAAATAAAAACAAATTTCCTAAGTATTCATCACTGCTGCGTGTACAGGAAGCCTAACAGCTGCCTTGGCCGCAGATCTCATAGCTTTCCGGACATCTTTTGTTTTAAACCACGAATAAATGAATGCAGCCTGGTATGAATCTGTATACAGATCCGAATCCATGTGCGGCTCTGTTTGAGATATCGGATATGTGTAATGCTTACCTTTATAGAGAATAACGGGTCCCTGTGATCGTGAGTTTATTACAATAGGTCCGGGCAGATAGTTAGAGTAATCCAAGAAAAAACCCACGGTTTCGCTATCTCCGTCTAGAAAAGAAACAGCGCACTGCGGCATGAAATTCATTATTTCGTAATAAGCCGTTACATCCAAGAAATCGACTGCCAGTACTAATGCATCTTTCTTGTTCTTTAACAACTCTTTAAAGTTACCGTCCTTGTATGAAACAACGGCCAGGTCATGTCGATTGATAAAAAACCAATCCTTGGGTCCCAGGTTGTAGTGTAAAGCTAACTTACTCTTGTCATCCTCATCAGTACATTGGGGTTCACTCGGGATACAGGAAAATATATCATTCAAAGAGGTGTATCCGGGAATAAAATAAAGGTGATCGCGGCTGATATTACACGCATCCAGGTGCTCAATTATCTGTTGAATGTGAGTATCAGCTTTCATTGTACCAATCACAGAGACAAATGAAAAACCGGAACGCACACACTGTTCGGAAAAATGTAAATAATTTCTATCTGTACCGATAGGTACCATTACGGCTATTTTCATTACCAACTCCTTCATAGCGGTTTGTACATTATTAATAACGAATGAACGTAATAAAATTTGCGGATTACGCTCTACTTTTAATTATACCAATACTTTATAGAAAAAAATGGATAGCAGTCCAGGTTTTCCTTGGACCACTATCCAGGTTTGCCGTATATTTATAAACCCAAAGCTTGAGTCAGTTCCTCTATCCAGACTTGGTTCTCAATATCATATATTCTGTGGCTGGAACTGAAATTCCAGTATGCCCAAGCGATACCTTTTGCTTCCATTTGAGTACGCATATATACCAGCCAATTAACCTGTGACTGTATATCCACATGCGATATGACCCCGAATTCTCCCATGAACAAAGGTCTGTTATTATTAATGCTCCACTGATAAGCATAATCCATATGGTCTCGAATCAGCTTATACCCACTGGGATTGAGATCAGGATCGCTTACTGTATTATATTCATTAATCCAATCTTTCACCCACTGCACAGTATCTGCAGGCGGCACATAGGGTTCACTGGGCGGTCCGGGGAAAATGATCCCGGTAATATTAGTAAGGTAAGGAACCCAGGAGGCCCCCTGGGTGGTGAAAATCATAGGATGATAATAGTGAAAACTGATTATGGTATTGGTCTCCGACTCCGGAACATGCAACATACCCAAAGCATCAACACTGGCCCAGTCCGCGGAATCTATAATCACTGTATGATGGTTATCGATCTTCCTTACTTCAAACAGACAATCATACAGATACTCATTCCAGCGATTTGCATTCAGATTACCCATTGGTTCGTTAAGCAGTTCAAAAAATACATTGTCGGAATAATTCTTATAGCGCTCGGCTATCTGTTTCCACATGGCGATAAAACGCGCTTTATGTTCAGAAGGATTTTCCATTATCTCCAAATAATGGTGCATATCAATTATTACGGCGAGGTCATAATGTAAAGCCCAGTTCACTACTTCATCTACCCGTTCCAGGAGGTTTGTTTGAATGGTATAGGGATAATCATTTGCGGCATAAGCGGAAAAGCGGATGGGAATACGCACGGCGGTGAATCCCTTTTGCTTGAGTACATTGAAAAAGTACTCTTCCATTAAATGTTCCTGACCGTCGCCATTGTACCATGAACCTTCCGGCGGAGGTGATTCCAGATAATTTCCCATATTCATACATTTGCTGAGCAGTTGATTCTGGGTAAAGGGATCCAACAGTCCATCCGATGCCGGTATACCTTCAGGAGCATTACTCGTCTTCTGCATCACCACATTATCAATATAAATATTCGAAGCATTCTGATGTGGTCCTCCGAATCTTAACTGAAATCCTGCTGCCGTATCCGTTGGTTCCCACATCGTGAAACTGTAACTGAAATCGTTCATCTCTGTTGTAAGATTGAAAAAGTTATTCCCCGAGTACTGGGTCCAGGGATCCTGGTCCATTTGCAAGGATAAAGAAATGGTAGTAGGCACATCCGCCCGCGCCTGAAATGTAACAGAATAGCCGGCACCATCCTCAATGGTTAATCCAGACTGGCTTACCGCGGCCGACCAGGGGTAAGAACCGGGATCGGTTATCAGCACCAGCATCTCACCGTTTTCAATGACCATAGAGCCCACACCGGTGTCGTTTGTCCAAAAAGCCCAATCCGAACTTTCACTGTTAAAGTTGCCGTTTTTAAGCATAGTATCGGACACCACATTAATATCGAAGCCGGCATAACCGTAATCTGCCAGCGGCCCGTTAATTTCCATTACCTCAGGTTCCACGGTTACAGCGCTCTCTTCCGTTACGGAAAACAGAAGCGGTAAAGGCTCGCTAACTGCGTAGTCCTTTAAAGAACCTTCAAGCGGCGTGAGAAATAAGATATTATTTTCGTTATCTACAACCAAAAAACGTGTCAGTTCATAGTCACCTACTGGCAACTGAAGTTCTTGGCTGTAAAACTCACCGTTATACCCATACAACTCAACCTTTTTTGTAGAGTAAGGCACTTGGCCGTTACTATTTTCTATGGTAACAACCAGAGCAGCAACATCATCTAAAGATAGGGCAGCCCTCATATTGGAAGAACCTATCACAAAAACCACACTGCCCGACAATTGCGATCCAGGTGGGCCTGTAGGTGGACCATTGGCCACAGTCACCTGACAGGTGAAGAGTGCAGTCATTAACAGTACTGCGATTACTATTTTTACAAATCCTTTCATGTCATTCTCCTTCCATAAACGTCAATCTGTATATAATAACGAAAAGAGAATGGTAATTTTGCGATAGAATTAATACTTTTTTGGGTAGTAGCTTCTTGTTAATTGCTTCCGGGAACTGCTTTACTCAACCGGATCTGAAAGCCGACCCGTTTCTTCGTCAACAGTATAATACTTACGGCCCGTGCCATTGCAGCGCAAAATACGCGCCGCGCCCATGACAATACCCGCTATAAAACCGTGCTTCTGGATAGCCAGCCGGGTGTATTCGGAGCAGGTGGGAGTAAACATACACGCCGGCTTGTCCTGAGAAGAGATAACGAGCTGATAAAACTTGAGTAAACTGAGCAGGAGTAGTTTAACCTCGCTGGTTTCTTCGGCAAAAAAATCAAAATCGGGTGAATGAGCATGTGAATCCGCAATAGTGGACGTTATTGTATTATGTTTCATTATGAATCCGAGACCTTCAACTTCATCTGAAAAAACGGGGAATCCTATTAGCGAGATAAGAATAAGGCACACAAAATATTTTTTTACTGCAACCACTTTGGTATAATCCTCCAGAAATCAATCCTTTACGGCCAGATATACTGCTTTAAAATTATCCTTATGAATAATCTTATACCTAAAACCTGAAATATGCAAAAGCTTTTCAATCACCCAATCGTAGGTAGAGTATTCCTCGCTGATATGCATAACGGCTTCTTTCTTCATTTTCTTACCGCCCAGAAGTTCGGTAATGTCTTTCATCCATACTTCTATCTTTTCCCGATAACATGAAGGATCAAACGAAAAAATTACATCACCCAAATAGAGTTTTCCCTTTTGTTTAAGGCTACGATAAATGTTGTTGAATGCCACTGCCTTCCAAAAATCAGGCAGATGGTGCAGCGCCATATTTGTGACAACTGCATCATATTTTTTAGTATCATCAAGGCTTAAAAATCCCTTGTTTATCCATTTGATATTGGTACGAGCATACTGTTTGGCTTTTTGCTTTGCGTATTCAAGCATACCTTTGGATGTGTCAAAAGCAGTTACCATTTTATATACACCGGCTGCCTCAATGGCAAAATGGCCGGTGCCGGTGCCTATTTCCAGGACATGCGCCTTAGGAGTAAGATCCAAAAATTTCATTATAGTTTCAGCTTCTTTTTTATAATCACGAAACCTCTGCATCTGTTTGTCGTAGGTTTCAACATTAAGCGCATCTGAGTAATCGAGTCCTGTCTGCTGGAATTCATCATAATACCAAGGCTGCATTATTGTACTCATACCCTCTCATGATTTTAAAACTTCTTCAAGTAATCGTCAAAAAAAGTAACATAAAACTTTTTTACACGTGTTATAGAAGCTGAGGCTATAAATGAAGAAACAATACTTATATTTATTGATACTTTATGTAATGATAATCCCAAGCGATTTATACGCTCAATATGCAACAGGTGAGCAAAGCCCGATGTTCTTTGATATTGAACCTGATTTTATCGGGGCGACCCTGATTCTTGGTTTTAAAGATTTAGGATTTTTTCCTGAGGTGGATACTATTTTTGCAATCGGAGTAGGCGGAGGCTACGATTGGTTCGGTTACTACCGCACTCCTGACGATGAGCCTTTTGATGGTTCTGTTGCCGGTTTTGATCCCGAATCAGGTCCGGTATATGCAAGAGCAGGTTTTAAACTTTCTCTTTCCTTGACTCAAGGACTGTTATGGAACTTAAAAGAGATGCACAACCTCCTGGAGCTGTTTGCGTGTTTAAAATCGCATTACTATCTTAACTTTGACGATGCAAATACAAATCAGCTGCTATTTGCCGGTTGTCTGCCGGACAGAGAGCATCAGCTTCAAAATTCCGTTATGGTTGGCCTTGAATGGAAAGATATCGATTATAACAGTCCACACCAGCTGCCGGCAGGCACTCAGGCTGAAATATCTTTGGAGTATGGTCCGCAGTGGCTTTTTAACTTAACAGTGGGAAGGTCGGATTACCTGCGATTTAATCTCTCGACACGTGCCTTTGTCCCCCTATTTGATCTTGCACCTGATTCCAATTTAAACATATTGAGTTCTTATTTGGGAGTATTTCTCGGCTTGGATTATGCCTGGGGAAAGTATGTTCCGCTTTCAATTCGCGAATCCATGGGCGGCAAAACCCCGCGTAAAGCTGTGGGGTATGCTGTACGCGGTATTGAGGACTGCCGCTTTGACACACCGTTAAAAATTGTGGGCAATCTAGAAATTCGCACCAATCTGCCGGCAGTGGGTTCAGCCGATATCATCCCCGGAATTACGGTTTTTCTGGACGGAGCATATTATGATTATCTAGATTACAATGAATCCGGATTTGTCTTTTCTGCCGGAGCAGGAGTTTATCTCTCCCTTTTTAACGCTTTTGCCCTTAATTTCTATACCGCATTTTTACTGAATGAAACCCGTACTACCGGTGACGCATGGACACCATTGCTGTTTGCGTTTATATTTCATTTTTAAATCAATCATTTTCTTGACACACACGACATTTCAAACATACAATCCAAATATGAAAAACCGTTCCGAGCTTCTCATAGTATTACTTATATTGAGCTGCTTTTTCTCAATGTGCAATAAGGATTCCAAGACAGCCGATCAGATTTTTTCAGCTGCTACAGCACTCTTTACGGATCAGGAAAAAGAGGATTTTGAAAATACGGAATCTCTTTCACACTGGAGTGTCGTGGGAATACCCGACGGACCTGCGGGCGATGCGCAGTTTACCAGAACAAACACCACAGGACCCACAGGCAAGAATACCACTGTCCTGGCCTTCAAATATACAAAACAGGGCACACCGGCACCCGCCCTTTTTCATCTTGTTCTTTTACGAGATTTTAAACGCATCAGCTTCTGGATAAAATCTGAAGCCAGTACCACCTGGGTTCTGGCTTTTGAAGACAATGATAAAGCGGTGTTTGCCGCGTTTGTTGAGTGTGCCCAAGCCACGTGGCAGAAGGTAGAGCTTACACCGGATGATTTCCAGTGCACCGAAGACTCCCCTGTCAAAAAAGCAAAGCTCGATGCTTCATGCATAACCTACGGATACGCGGCATTTGATCTTCAGACTCTTTGGGGCGGCGGAGCTGAAAACACAGTCTGCCTGGATGATATCAATATTATAAGATCGGATTATCATATTATCAAAGGAGATTATCTCTTAAACGGGGAATTAAAAACGATTTCAGAACCGACGTATATTCAGGGCAATCTTTATCTTATAAATAATGCAGAACTGGAAGTGTCAAGCACGCGCCTGATTGTAGACGGTGAAATCGGCATTGATAACGGCAGGTTAAGCTTTAAAAACGGATTTTTACACATCAAACAGAATTACCGCGGAGAACACATAGTGGTAATTAAAAACGGGGCCATTACCATTACCCACAGCGAGCTGCTTTCAGAATACGACATCTGCGGCGCGGCCATAGAGCAATCACAGTTTACCCTGGCTCATGTGGATATGCTTATGTCAGGTTTCAGTTTTTCCACACTCGCAAACTCGACATTACTTGCAGATCATGTCTCACACGGAGGAGAGTTCATAATCTTTGAAAATTCCGCATGCACTCTAAAAAACAGCAGCGGTATCATTTTCTGGATCTGCACGGCGCAAGAACTGTACGAACCGCTTGTCTATCCGGCCGGAGATACAGTTGACCGCTGGCAGACTCCGCCCGCGCTGACAAATAATATAACCGTGAACAACTGTTCCGGCTTGTTATACGGATTTATCGCCAAACCGGGCTGCAATATTACTCTGAAAGATTCAAAAATTCGCGCGCTCGGCTTTCTTTTTAAAGGCTCTACCCAAGACCGCATATCCGATCTGAAAAACCAGGCTTCCTTTGTCGATTATCCGCTTAAAACCAAAGTACATACGCTGTACTTCACTAATTCCTCAGTTCAAAGCTGGAACTTCTATACGGAAGACACGGCCCGGCTTACGATCGAAAACTGTGAATACGGAGAATCAATTTCCATGAAGGACTCTGTCATAAATATAAATAAATCGGTCTGCGACGGCAGCGGCGGCTACCTGGGAGCAAGCGGCCGGTCTCAAACAATTATCACTGACAGCGAAATAAACTGCATGGTGCTGGCGCAAGAAGATTCACGGATGGTTTTTAAACAATCTGCGATAAACGGCAGCCTCATTACTTCAGGGCAGTCCGTGATTTCTCTTTACCAGACCACCCACAGCGGTGCGGCTTTGAGGTACGATCAGGGGAAAATTGTAAAATAACAATACCCTATTCAATAACGGAAAACTTGAGGAACAGAATGAACATGAAAAATTGGCACTTTGTTTTATTAGTAATTTTCTTATTGCTCAATATTTTTGCCTGCACCACAGGGAAATCTCATTCCAACCTCATAGACACGCTTGAAGGATTCCATTTAAAAGAAACAAACACTCCGACTATTAAGCCGATTGTTTTGGATGCCAAGAAGTTAAAGGATTTTTCTTATAATGAAGACAGCTCCCTTAATTGGTTTCCAATAGGATACAGAGGATTAACGGTTATCGACAGGGAAACCGGCCGGAGAAAAGAACCTGAAATAGGCTATGATTTTAACACTCTATTAGTTAGCGTTTACCTGGCAGACAAAGAAAACAATATCCTCTTTATACAATCATATGAAACAGTGAATAGTGATACCGAATATGTAATCTATGATTTTAATAAAGATAAGAACATAGTCAGCAAAATAATTGATGACCCTATAAGGTTTATTCCCTTTGAACCCGGGAAGATGCTTGTCATGGATAAAACGGGGAGCTGGTATTTTTCTGATTATGAATTAATAGCTAAAACTACCAATAAATTGACAGATGAGCTTACACGACAGATTATAAGAATATCCGGTAAACGAGAAGTCCGTCATCTCTCGCCTGATATGTGGGATGAATTAAGTCAAAGTGATTTATTTGATCTATCCTTTATAAACGAACCGATACAGGACAATACCTTAAATATAGAAAAAAGAATGATGTTCGGTGAACGCCGCGACTTATCATGGACTCATCCTACTTTTGTCTCCATTTATTGGGATGACAGCATAAATAATGTCCGGATTGAACCTGTGTATAAGCAGCGCGCAGGTGATTTACAGGTTTTAGATCGCTTTATTTTCTCCGCGGACGGTAACTGGGCAAAGTGGGAGGCATCGAGCTTTGATAAAAATTACAGGGATTATGTACCTGAATTATATTTCCATCTTGTGGGTGATGAACATCCTCAAAAAATAAGCATGCCTGTTTATGGCGGTACTTTTGCCACAAAGAGTTTGGAAGAGAAAATTGATGACGGTTCATTTTCAGATCCTGCAAGGGCGTCGGAATATGTACGCGGAGAATTTTTATATCATGATGATTACGGCGCCTGTTTTGTTTGCTATAACCTCTTAAATGAAGGTTATTTGCTGGTTTATCCTTATGATGAAATAGTCAGGACATATTTGTCAGGCAAAGACAATCCAAAAGAAGAAAATAAAAAGCAATTGGAAAAACTGACTCACTACAATATGGCCCGCAATGGGACATTAGCTTATAGATTTTTACTCTTTAAACAGGAATTTGAATTCTATAAGATAATCAATTTTAAAACATTGGAAGCTGATTTCTGGTCCGCAAGCATGCCGGAACCGACTTCTGCGGCATTTTTATCTTCGGACGGCCTTCACTTATTGGCGATTGAAGAAGCCGGACGGTTGTCCTTATGGAACGTGCTTTTAGACAAAAAGGAGATACACATTATCAAGCGCTGGCAGCCGGAATTATCTCTCATCACAACGGCAGTCTTTTCACCTGTAAATAATTTTTTTGTTACAGGCACCAAAAACGGCACGGTAACTTTCTGGGATATGGAAGGAAATAAATTATCAGAATTTAAGGCATCTACAGAACATATTAATAGCTTCTATATATCAGAAGATGGGAAATATATCCTCATTGGTTATAAAAATCATATTCCTCAATTATGGGAAACAGGCGGCGTTAAGATTTCCGATCTTGAAATCAAAGATATTAAATATAAACGACTTGCTCATTTTGAATTCGGGAAAAACGCATTATATATTGCTCAAGAAGAAATCGGTATCCATAAATTCGATTTAAAAGGACGGCTGATACATACTCTTTATAGTAAACATAATTATAATATTACCCATTTTTCAATTTCAGATGATGAAACAGAGATAGCAATCTGGGAAAATTATTATGATCTTTTTTTAATTCTGGACTCCACCGGCAGCATGGCATCATTTCATAATAAACCGTGGATAATATGCAAAGACAATTGGGACCAGACTGTAACTCTTTGGTCAAAACACGAACAGTTGGAGAAAGAAATTATACTGAATAATAGGTATGGTTTTAATCAAATTACCCTTAGCAATGATGGAACATTCTATGCATGTGGTCAGGAAAATAAATTAATTATATTGGATTCAACATATGATCCGATTTATGTTAGCGAGGAACAGAGTGCATATATAAGTCATGTGGCTATTGCTCCGGATTCAAGACATATCGCTGCTGTGGATGCGGAAGGTACTGCATTTATGTGGGAAATAACCGGCAACGAAATAAATAAATATACTCTTCCGAAAATTACATCTCCGCAAGGAATCGGTTTTAATAACAGTTCCACCGAACTCGTTATGTGGTCTCACAATCAAATAATAGCAAGTGACATCATGGGAAATATTCTGACTTCATTTGAAACAAAAGAAAAATCAGAAAAAATAGCCGGGGTGGATTATAATTCTCTCTATTACGTCATCAAAGGTACAGTACATCCCGTAATTAAAAAGCTGGATGACTCTGATTTTTCTTACATTATTGAGAAAATCGAGAATGGATATGTCGAGGATTTGAGATCCGAGGACTATATCTGCAGGGTATTTTTTTCGAATGATTCAGAAAAACTTTTGTTGGTGAGTAATTTTGACAAGGTTTATCTATTTATGATGAAAACCAAAAATCTTATACCAACCGCTATTCCTGTGAATATGAGCGATGCCTTATATTATGCTGTTTCTACGCCAAAAGCCGTTAATGCCAATATCTTAAAAAATCCGATAATGCTTTCACCTTCCGGAAAATTTATCTTCAGTTACAGCACAAAATCTCATGAAGGAAATCCGGATGTTTATATCGGGCAAAATACGGTTTATTCCTGGAACGGAGATCCTGTATTGCATATAGAAAGCGCGTTGAATCTAGGTTCAGCGATTTTCTCATATAATGAAAAGTTTTTAATTACTGCAAGCGGAAACAGGATAAAATACTGGAATATTTCTAATTAGGCCTGGTTTTAAATAGAACAAAAGTACCATTTCGCTTAATTCCTCAAAATGTGACATTCATTCTATTCACAAATGTATTAATTATGCGTATCAATTAAACAGAACCAAGATATTTTAAACGCCAGGAGGAAACACATGAAATCCACGATAATTGCACTGCTGTTTTTTACGGCAACGGCGTGCAGCGCCTTCGGCATGTCCCCCGAACAGGTGCACGCGCTCATTAAACGTGTAGATGCGAATTCAGCTCCCATCCAATATGAGTCGTACTTGTCCATAAAAAACCATAAACCAGGCGGCAGCTTTACCGAACAGAAGGCGCATGTGTACAGAAAGGACGACAAGGTGCTGATTGTGATAACCAGCCCGGCAATCCAGAAGGGACAGGCTATTATCAGAAACGCCGACGATATGTGGATGTACCTGCCCAACTCCGGCAAGGTGCTGCGCATCGGCGCCAAGGAGCAGTCCATGGGAGGTGAAGCCTCCAACACCGACCTCCTGCGCGTGGATCTGGCTGAAGACTATACCGGAACCTATGTGGGAGAAGAGACTGTGGACGGTACTCTCTGTTATAAACTGGAATTAAAGGCCAATGACCGTACCATAGCATACGATAAAGTCATCTACTGGATATCCAAAGAAAAAGAGCTCCCGGTAAAAAGAGAATATTATTCACTTTCCGGAAAACACTTAAAAACCATGTATTTAAAGGATGTAAAGAATTTCCATGGCCGGGTGCGGCCTTCATTCCTGCTTATTCTGAACGAACAGAATACACAGTATAAAACTGAAATACTAGTGGAAGAGATGGTTGCTGTTAATAATCTGGGGGATTTCATCTTTACCCCGTCATATGCCCGGAGAGGAACTTTACAATAACAAGCAAGGAGAAAAGATTATGGTATCCGTAGAATTAAAAGCAATAAAAAAAGATTACGATTTGGGTAAGACCAAAGTTCGCGCACTCAAGGGCATAAACCTGACGATTGACAAAGGAGAGTTCATTGCCGTGGCCGGCCCTTCGGGCAGCGGAAAATCAACGTTGCTAAACCTCATCGGCTGCCTGGATTATCCCACTGCAGGCGAAGTTTGGATTGACGGAGTGCTGGTAAGCAGCCTCGGTGAAAGCAAACTGAACAAAATTCGGCTGCATACGATCGGTTTTATCTTTCAGTCTTTTAACCTCATTCCCGTGCTTAATGTGTATGAAAATATAGAACTGCCCCTGCTTATCCGCAAAGACGTGAATTCGTGCGAACGTAAAAAAAGGGTAACAAACCTCATTGCGGCGGTCGGTCTGGCAGGGCAAAAAAAACAAAGACCCGCTGAGCTTTCGGGAGGACAGCGTCAGCGGGTGGCCGTGGCCCGCGCTCTTGTTACCAGACCGGCGATTGTGCTGGCGGATGAACCCACGGCCAATCTGGACTCAAAAACCGGTATTGAAATAATCGAACTCATGCACACAATAAATAAAAGTCAGGCCACATCATTTATTTTCTCCACTCATGATCCGAAAATCATCCGGCGTGCGGATAAAATCCATTACCTCGAGGACGGACACCTTAAGCAGGAGCACACCTTATGAAACTGTTTTTATTTTCCTTAAAAAATGCCATAAGAAGCTGGTGGCGCACCCTTATCTTAGGTCTGTTTATTTTTTTTATCGGCCTTATGGTAACCTTTATGGGTTCGTTCAGCCTTACCATTCGGAATCAGATGGAGGACGCGATTATTAACGGATTAAGCGGTCATATCCAGATACGTTCCGCTTCCGCGGAAGATGATGATTTTGCCGAACACATGAAAAGCCGCTGGAAAGGCGCGTCCTTTCTGGATGCGGATCTTCAAAAGCGGATTCAAGCGGTTCTTAAAACACACAGTGGTTCTCTGGCAGCCGGCGCTTGTGTAAGGCACGGTGCTTTATTTATCTCGGATACGGACAAAGCACCGTGCCTGATTATCGGGCTTGATCCCCGCAGTACATACTATCAGAATGCTTTTGTATTGACACAGGGGCGGATGCTCGATGCGGAACAAACCCATGAGATTGTGATTACCGAAAATTTGGCTGAAAATCTCAAGGTAAAAACAGGCTCGGTGCTTGGGGTTTTAAGCCAGACCAGCGACCAATACCCTGTGGATTTGGCCGTGACCGTAGTGGGGATTGTTAAATACCGTATGCTTTCTCTGTTCGGTTTTTCCGGAGTGTATACGGATATCGACACCGCGCGTGAATTAATCGGGTTTTACAACAATGAGGTGTCGGATATAATTATTTATCTGCATGATAAAAATATGACCGAGGGTATGTATAATACTCTCCTTGAGGAATTCGGCGACGCGGGCATCACGACGGAATCCATTGATTTACAGCCGGTCTCAGGCCAAAAAATAAAGCTTTCCACCTATAAAAGTATGGGCAATTTTTTTATAAGTACAATCGGCGCCATGATAGCAGTATTTTATCTTTTGATTATTCTGCTGCTGCTTATTGTGAGCATACTCATTTTCAATCTTGTGTATATGATGGGAATCGAACGCTATAAAGAGATCGGCACACTGCGGGCTCTAGGCTTTTCCAAGTTTACTGCCATGCGGATTTTTATGACCGAAATATTCTGTGTTACGGGTTTTTTCGGCGGACTGGGCATTCTATTAGGCACCGCGCTCAATCTCTATTTCAGCATTCAGGGCATGCCCTCGCCCGCGCCGGCCATGGATTTCATTATGGGCAAAAGACTTGTGTTTCAGATTGATTACTCTCAGATTGTTTTAACCATGGGTCTGCTTTTCGGCTTTAGCTTTATTGCCTCATGTATCCCGGCCTATAAGGCCTGTTCGTTAAGGCCGGTGGAAACACTGAAAGAAACATAAACCAACAAATAAAGGAGGCTGTTGATGAGCAAACTCATAACTATCGCCTTTCGCAATATCATTAAAAACAAGAAAAGATCTCTGTATATCGGTCTGGCCATTTTTATCTCGTGCTTTATCCTGCTTATAAGCAACGCCGTCGGCAATGGCACGGCGGACGCGATCCTGGCCGAATACTACTATCAGCAGGCGGGCGATGTTGTCCTGCTCTGGGAAAAAGCGCTGGAGATCGAAAAAGACAGCCCCTCGCGCATCTACCTCTCTCAGTTCGAAGCCGATAAGGCAAAAGATAACAAGCAGGCGCTTGCAAGCCTGGAATCCTTTCTAAAGCAGCATGAATCTGAAATCGACCGCTCTTTTAAGGTGGTAAGACGGGGCGCACTGCTGGTAACGCCTGAGGATATAATAAATGTAAATGTGTACGGCATGAGTGAAGGCGAATGGATTTTTTTAAAGCAAAAAAAACTCATTCAGCTTGAACAGGGCCAGTTCGATCCCCAGGCAGATTCTACGATTAGCATAAGCCGTCTGATCGCCGACACCAATAATCTTGCGGTGGGCGATTGGGTTACGCTGGACGTTACCAGCGCCTACGGCGCCAATAACTCTTTGGAATATAAAATAAGCGCGATTTATAAAAACGGAGTCCCCTGGAATAATGACTATATTTATATGACTGACAAAGATGCCCGGCTTTTATACGATTTCGACAAGCAAGACCTGGATTCCATGCGTATCTACCTGAAAAATAAGGACACGGCTGCGGCCTTTACCCGGAAACTCGACAGTTCTCTTACCGAGGGAAGCGGCGTGTTAAGAGCACTCGAGGGTAAAGAGGCCGGCATATTTTTTACCCAGCAGGCGGAGTTCTTCAAAAGCCTGTATGCCTTTTTTGTCACATTCTTACTTATAATCATAGGATTCGGTATCCGGGCCACGGTACGCATGAATCTGTTCGAACGCATGAGCGAGTTCGGCACCCTGCGCGCCATAGGCTATAATAGAAGACAAAACTTTTTTATTATTTTTTGCGAGATATTTTTACTGGCGTTTTTTTCCTTACTATGCGCCTTCCTGCTTTCAAGTGTAATCGTGCTTATTACAAGTCAAACCGGTATCTATGTGGGAAGCGGGGCCGCAAGCTGGCTGTTCGGCGGTGATTACCTGTACCCCAGGCTTGAATACCAGGATGTACTCTTTGCCCTGGCGGTCATTTTTATCCTGTCGCTTTTGGCGCCTTTCAAACCGGGATTAAAATTATGCTATCAGAAAATAGCCGATGTGCTTTTAAAGCGTCAGGAGAAAAGACCTCTCACAATTATGGTTTTAAGAAATATTTTTAAAACCCGCATACCACCTTCATAGGTGGCAGCTTCTTCTGAACCGAATCAAAATTCACGGGAGGAGAGAGCGCATTATGAGAAAAACACTCATTGTCATCCTTTTAGTGGCCCCGCTTTTAGCGCTTGCCGCGCAAAACATTACCGTATTCGGTACGGTGAAAGCGAATCTGGCTCTTGATTATTATGACCAATACTCATTGCTTTATAATAATGCTATGGGCCAATACTATATCGATAATTATTTATTGCTCACTACCCATACCCGGTTTTACGAAAACCCGGGAGTATTCGCCGAATTAAGCGCCGATCTTCTGATTCAAGAACTCATCGCCAGCCAATCTGATGAAACCAAGCAAAGCATCACATTTGAACTCAACGAGGCCTTTTTAAGCGTACCGCTGGCCGATTTTCTTTTTTTCACACTTGGTAAAAAACGCCTGATCTGGGGAACTGGTTTGGCGTACAATCCCAGTGATTTTATCAACCCCCCTCAAGATCCGCTCCATCCTTATGAAGAAAGACAAGGCGTGTACAGCGCTCTGCTCGAACTCTTCACGGAATGGTTGAGCATTACTCAGGCGGCAGTACTCTATGACAACCTCGAATATTTCGGATACGGGACAAAATTATCCACCTCCGCGCTTATACCGGCTCTGGATCTAAACATTATCTTTTACTATTCCGAAAACGCAGGAATAAATCTGGGAGCATCATGTGACACCACACCTTTCGCTGAAATTCCTGTTTTACAAAATATGGCGCTGCACTTCGAAGCGGGATTCAGCCAAAAATCGGAGCAATTAATATATGACAGTGACACAGGCACACTCACGCAAAGAGCCGACCGAGACGATTTCTATAAAAACTTTTTAGCCGGTCTGAGGTATACTGTTCCGGGGTGGGAAACGTTAATCGCAGCCGAGTATTACTATATAGACGGCGGTTACCTGCCTGCGGAAATAGATACCATAATAGACCGGGGATTTATAGCAGATGCAATTTACGAGCCCGGACTCATGTGCAGACATAATCTTATGTTCTCCATTACCCAGCCGCAGCTCACCCGGCAAGCAAACGTCTTTACCGACACCCTTGAACTTTCCGCCAGTCTGCTTATGAACCTTATGGACGGCAGCTTTTTTATTGCAGGCAAAATAGAGAGCGCTATCATAAGCAACTGCATCTTCTGCTTGGAAGGCGGCTGCTTTGCGGGAAAAAATAGAACGGAATACGGCCTTACACCCAAAGAATTTTATCTGGGTTTTTCCGTGGTAATGGGTTATTAAGATT
Source organism: Spirochaetales bacterium (assembly GCA_016930675.1). GTDB lineage: Bacteria > Spirochaetota > Spirochaetia > SZUA-6 > RPPD01 > JAFGGG01. Next base: position 55,734 of record JAFGGG010000042.1, on the reverse strand, counting down.
AAATAATCTTTTGAGGACATTTCTATTGTGCTTTATGGTGGAAGTATCACTCCGATTCTTGACATATCCTTTCTATGCTCATAATATTTCCAATCGAGATAAACCTATAATCGATAAAATATCTAATGAAAAGGAGAAATGTATGTTTAGAAGACAAGTAATGCTTACTATGGCCGGAGTACTGTTAATAAGTCTTTTCTTTGGCTGCGCGTTCGGTCAGCAAATAAGGTATGATAATGTGGCTTTGGACTTAAAAAGCTCCGGAACATTCACCATTGCCGTATCGGTTTTGGATAATCGCGCGGATATTATAAGCGGTGAAAAACAAGCAGCATATATAGGCAAATCCAGGGCAACATTTGGAAATGCCTTTGACATACTCACAAAGAGTAAAAAACCTTTGGCACACGATATCACGAATGTGGTTTGCGATTCTTTAAAGGAAAAAGGATATCAGGTTACAGCGATATTGGTAAATGCCGGTGAAGCGAATGAACAGGTTATTCAAAAATTATTGGCTACAGGCTCCGATCGGGTGATCTTGGTTACTGTAACCGCATGGTATTCAGATACCTACATTAATACAGCGCTTCACTATGATGTGCAGCTATCCGTTATGAATAAACAGGGCAAGGTAATGGCCCGCTCAAGTGTAAAGGGCGAAGACGATTTGAAGGGCAGTGCCATGGATCCTATCGGACACGCCAAAAAAGTTGTCCCTGAAGCGTATAAAAGCAAACTGGAAATTTTATTAAACTCGGCTGATGTATTAAAGGCTTTAAAATAAACAGGCATTCACAGAGCACCGATAAGTCCTTGACAAACGGATAAAATTATAGTTTATCTATAACAGACATTATTCCTTGAGCAGAGGAATAAGTTAAACATACATAAATTCTAAAATGGTAAAATGTGCCGTGAATGATGAATATAATCCAATACTGGAAAAATGGTACTCAGAGGATAACATTGCAGCGGTACATGCAAAATTCAATGCCCAAAAAATTGCTTTTGCTCCTTTAACCTTCCAGGCAGCGCGCAGTTTACGCGATTTGGGAGTTCTTGAACTCCTCTCCGGTGCGAAGGATGAAGGATTAACCCGAGAACAGATAACAGACTCTTTGGACCTAAGTGACTATGCCGTCGGAGTTCTGCTTGAAATAGGTTTAAGTATGGATATGCTAAAAATCAAACCCCACATCAGACCTTGGCGATACATATTAGGCAAAACCGGTTATTTCCTGCTCCATGATCCGTTAACCAGGGTAAATATGGATTTCATGCATGATGTCTGTTATAAAGGAGGATTCTACACGGAACAAGCCCTAAAACAAGGAAAACCGGCCGGGCTTAAAGTCTTTGGTGATTGGCAGACCATCTATGAAGGACTGTCATCACTTCCTCAAGAGGTACAAAAAAGTTGGTTCGGGTTCGACCATTTCTATTCCGACAGAGCCTTTTCCGAGGCTTTGGAGTTTGTTTTTGCCCGGCCCAGAAGGCATCTTGTGGATATCGGAGGGAACACGGCCAAGTGGGCTTTAACCTGCTATAATTATAACTCAGACGTGAAGATTACCATCGTGGACCTTCCCGGGCAAGCCGATCTTGCCCGGCAGAATATAACCCGAGCCGGTGCCGCGGAACGGATCTTTATTCATGAAGCAAACGTACTTGATCCTGAAGCGGAACTTCCGGAAAATGCCGATGCGGTATGGATGAGCCAGTTCTTGGACTGCTTTTCCCTGGACCAAGTAACACAAATTTTAAGCAAGGTAGCGGAAGCCGTAGCTATAAACTGTGATATATTTATAATGGAACCTTTTTGGGATAAACAACACTATCCTGCCGCAACCTACTCTTTGCACGCAACCTCGCTTTACTTCACAACCATGGCCAATGGAAACAGTAAAATGTATAAATCCCATGAATTGATTCGCGCCATAACCAGGGCGGGATTCGCTCTGCAGGGGGAAATACACGACGTAGGTCCTCACGACTACTCAATTCTCAGATTCAGGAAAACTTAAATGAAAAGCTTTTCTCTGTATCTATCCCGATGGACAGCCTGGGCTCCGGGATTAGAAACCGTTCAAGCCGTGCAATCCTGGGGGCGAGGGGAAACGGAAATTCGCAAGACATCAGAAACACCTGCTTTGGAATTTCTGCCGTCTCTTTTCCGACGCAGACTTAGCCAGCTGAGCAAGATGGTTCTGCACATAGGGCACACTCTGATACCGGCTGAGAAGCAGACACCCTGTGTTTTTGCGTCGCACTACGGAGAAATCAATAAACAGTACAAGATCTCAAAACAGCTTATCGATACCCAGGAGGTAAGCCCGGCCGTTTTTAGTCTTTCTGTTTTCAACGCGCCGGCGTTTCTCCTGTCTATCGCCGAAGGAAACAATGAAACAAGTTCAGCGGTCTACTCAGGCGACCAATGCCTCGTTGTGGCTTTTTTGGAAATGATAGGATTTCTTCAATCAAATACGGGAAAGGACTGCATGGTTATTTTTGCCGATGAGAATATTCCCCCCGCTTATCATTCTCTGTTTAGTTCTATTCCGGAACCTTATGCTTTGGGAGTGCTTTTCTCTTCCACATCACTGCCCGGATCACGCGCCTGTACAATTGAGATTAATAGCTCTGCCAACAATACATCTCCTGAGCATCCTCTTTGTTTTCTGCGCTGGCTTGCCACGGACAGCCAGGATCCCTTTAGCTGTCATGCCTCCGGAATAAAAATGATGTTAAGGACTAATCCCTCATGATGTTTGTCTATAAAAAAATCCGTCAGGTATATCATGTAATAGCCAAGTTTTATGCTTTTTTTTGGTTCGGTATAGGCAGCCTTATTCTGGCGAACATCTTATTTCCCGTTATTAATATTTTTATCCAGCACGGAGATCGCCTCAGTCATATCAAACGCAGCATTATTCGTTTCAGCTTTAGCATATTCGTTTATCTAATGAGATTCTTAAGACTTATAAGTTTAAAAGTCGATAACGTAACAATAATAAAAAATTTCCGTCACATGATAATCTGCGCAAACCATCCCTCACTTATTGACGTGGTAATCCTTATGAGTTTAGTGCCCCAGGCTGATTGTATTGTCAAAGCCAAACTCTGGAATAATATTTTCATCAAGGGTGTGGTGAGAAGCGTATACATTCCCAATTCATTGAATGCGGAAGATACCATAAAAGCATGTGACCGTTCACTCAGGAAAGGGAATAATCTCATTATTTTTCCTGAAGGAACGCGGACTATGGACAGTCAGAATATCAGGCTGCAGCGAAGTGCTGCGCAGATATCCCTCCGCACAGGGTTCAGCATCCTCCCGATTCAGATTTCTGCCGGTTCCCCTAAAGGACTTGCAAAAGGTGATTCAGCTTTCTCATCACCTGATTCCGGGATTGTGAGGTATCATTTAAAGATAAAAAGCCTCTTAGAACCCAAAAAATATACTGACTTGTCCATAGCCAAAGCGTCAAGACTATTGACGCAAGATTTGAAAAAAGCTATTATTAATGGATAAAAATCATAGTTCAATGAAGAATCTCGAAGCGCAAATAAAATTAATAATCATCAACTCGCTTGATTTAGAGGATATTACTCCTGAAGATATTGATCCCGAGGCACCCCTGTTCGGAGAAGGCCTTGGTTTGGATTCAATCGACGCGTTGGAACTCGGCATAGCGATTAAAAAAAAGTATAATATAAATCTATCTGCTGAAGATAAAGATAATCAGAAACACTTTTATTCTGTACGCACACTTGCCAATTTTATAGCTGAGGGCGAACGTAATAAATAACTGGAGAAAAAAATGATGTCTAAAGAAAACATATTCAAAGAGGTCGCCACCATACTCAATGAAACTTTTGAAATTCCAAAAGAAAATATCAAATCCGAGACCCGGCTTTTTGAAGACATGGATCTGGACAGCATTGATGCTGTGGATTTAATTGTCAAACTTCAAAACTACACTGATCGCAAAATAGCTCCCGAAGTATTTAAAAATGTGCGGAACGTAGGAGATATCGTGGATGCCGTTCATCAGCTTATAAAAGAGAATAATGGACCGGTTTAGTGAATCGAGTACTAAAAATTGTACTTTTTATCCTTTCCGTACTATATCCTTTTACAATTCTGATCGGATTTCTCTGGTTCAAGGCAAGTCCAAGAGTGTTAGTGCTTGCCCTTGTGGCCATCGGTCTCGTGTATTTTATCACTTATTCCGGGGATGGAAAGAGTAAAGGATTCCGCGGCATACAATTCTGGGTGATGACCATTGTGGTTGCGGCGCTTGCGTTTTTGACATTTCTAACCGAGAATGCAGGACTTCTCAAACTTTACCCCGTAATTATAAATATATCCTTGCTTGCAAGCTTTGGTTTCACCTTATTCCGCGGCCCCTCCATGATCTACCGTTTCGCGATTCTTAAAGATAAGAGCATCCCCGATTCAGCGGACAATAAAGCCATCAAATCATACTGCATGGTCGTAACCCGAATCTGGTGTATTTTTTTTATTTTCAACGGCTCTGTTTCCGCGCTCACCGCTTTCCTGGCAGATGAAATTATCTGGGCAATTTATAATGGCTTCATCTCCTACATTTTCATTGGAGCACTGTTGGCAGGAGAATATCTTTATAGAAAAGTAAAGTTGAGCAGATGACAGATTATATTTCCCTCTTATCACTCTCTTCATCCTCCAGAAATCAGGATCATCTGTTTTCAATATCTCAACAAGGAAGAAAGGCGATAACCTGGAACCGCTTTACCCGCGAGCTTGAATTTTTAAGATCAAAAATTGCATCCTCCCCTAACGATCGCTGGAGTCTGTTCGCAGAAGATCATAGTCTCTTTATCCTCGGCCTGTTTGCCTTATTGCAATGCGGAAAAGAAGTACATCTGCCTCATACCGCGCCTATTATTCCGGTTTCCTCACCTGAAGCAGATGCTCCTCTATTAAGTGATTCTGTAGAAAACGCAACATTGAAGTTATGCTTCAGTGAAGAATCGTTTTCAGAGACTGCCCCTCAAGATTTTCCCCTTTTAGACGCGGGAAAAATCCTAATTACATTTCATACATCCGGAAGTACGGGAAAACCCAAACAGGTCCCAAAAACCTTTATCCAAATAGAAAACGAGCTAAAAAACCTGGCCAAGCTTTGGAGTAATGATTACCACAACGCAACAGTCTACTCCACCGTAAGTCCGCAACATTACTATGGATTTCTTTTTACAGCGCTGTTGCCTTTTTGTCTGGGATCCTCTATAGCTCCCATGAGAGTTCATTATCCCGAAAGCTTGACGCATGTGGGTAAACAAAACACAGTCCTTGTCACCAGTCCCGCCTTTTTAAAGCGCCTTAGTGATAAAAACTCTCTTCCCCTGCTTAAGAAATCCCCCAGGAAGGTTTTTTCTTCCGGAGGATTCCTCCCTGACTTCTCTGCCGTCCAAAGTCGGGCTTATCTGGGAACCGATGTGTTTGAGATCTATGGAAGCACGGAAACAGGCGGCATTGCCTGGAGAATTTCTCCGGGAAACCTATCCTGGACTCCATTCCCCGGCATCAAAATAAAATCGCCGGATGGAATACATCTAGCTCTTTCATCCCCTTATTTAAGCGAATCCGGTTTCCTTACAATCGATGACCGTGTAGAAATTCTCGATGACGGTACCTTGCGCTTGTTCGGCAGAACGGATTCCATCGTTAAAATTGAAGAAAAGAGGGTGGCACTTAACGACGTTGAAAACAGAATCATCCAAACCGGACTTGTTGAAGATGTAATTGTTCTTGCCCTGGAAAAGGGTCGTCAATTTTTGGCGGCTGCTGTAGTGCTCAACCGGAAAGGAAGCATAAAATTCAAGGGCAAACAGAAAAAAGACCTCAACGACTTTTTTAGATATTTTTTACGACCGTATTTTGAACTTACGGTCATACCCAAAAAATGGCGCTTTCTCGAATCCATACCACGAAATACCCAGGGAAAGATCAATATTAACATCATAAAGGAGCTGTTTAACAAAGAAGCTTCAGCCTACTGTTTGGAACCCGTAATCCTTGACAGTAAGCAGAAAATTGATAGAATATTGCTCACATTAAGTTTTCCTGAGGATTATATTCACTTTCAAGGGCATTTCCCGGAAATGAAAATCCTCCCGGCCGTGGCGCAGGTGGACTGGGTCATGAAGTTTTTACAAAAAAAGTCTGGACTTAACATTGCTATGCAAAAAATACCCCTGTTTAAACTGCTGAAACCTATTTTCCCCGACACACCGGTAAACCTCGATATTCATTTAAATTTAGATAATAAGCAAATAAAATTCAGTTATAAAAATCCTCAGGATGGAACAGCTTATTCTCAAGGAAAAATCATATTTAAGGAAACAACATGAGCTTTGCTTCTGAGTTTAGACCCTGCGTGATTATACCGGTGTATAATCACGGCTCGACTGTCGGAGATGTTGTTGATGCCTGTGCCGATCACGGCCTGCCCGTCATGCTTATAGACGACGGGAGCAACGCGGATACAAAAAAACAGTTGCGAGCGATCACACGGCGCATGGATAACTGCGCACTCCATACATTGCCGGTCAACCGCGGTAAAGGCAGCGCCGTGGCTTATGGCCTTAAAAAAGCATATGAAGCAGGATTTTCCCATGCTCTTCAGATAGATGCCGACGGCCAGCATGATCTGGAACAAATTGTTATTTTTTTAGACCAGGCTCACAAGGTTCCCGACATGTTAATTGCCGGGCAACCCATATACGACGACTCAGCACCCACGTCCCGTAAAATCGGACGAGAAATCACAAATTTTTGGGTGATGGTGGAGACTATTTCCAGAGAGATCCCGGACGCGATGTGTGGATTCAGAGTATATCCTCTCACAGCCTGCCACCGTTTGTTGAGCTCAAAACGCCTCTCGCTCCGAATGGAATTCGATATTGAAATTCTCGTACGTCTTTACTGGATGGGAGTACGGATGAAATTTCTCCCCATTAAAATAATCTATCCCGAAGGAGGAAGATCTCATTTTCATTTATTCAGAGACAATCTGGCGATCAGCCGGATTCACACAATTCTCTTTTTTAATATGCTGATAAAATTCCCCCATCTGATTTTAAAAAAAATAAAACGGCATTTAAAAAAAGGAGAAAGCCGATGACTCATTGGTCGAAACAGAAAGAGATGGCCGGCAGCGTCTGGCAAATGAAATTAGTCTTCAATCTCTACCGCAACCTTGGTCTGCATACGATGAGAACCCTTCTGCATTTTATTGTATTTTTTTTCTTTCTCTTTTCACCGGGTTCCCGGAGAGTAAGCAGAAACTTCCTGAGCGCAGTAGCCCGTCTTGAGCATCTGCCTTCCGTCACATTGAAAAACGTGTACAGGCACTTTTATTGTTTTGCCTACGCGCTTTTAGAAAAACTCGCTGCCTGGTCACAACAGATTACCGTTAAAGATCTCTTGTTAAAGAGTTCGGATATCGACCTGCTGGTCAAACAGCTTATAGATGGAAAAGGTGCCGTTATTCTCTGTTCACATTTAGGCAATACGGAGATGCTGCGCGCGCTCGCCAGTCTTGAAGCCGGCACATCTCTTCCGCCATTCGGTATTAACTCAATCGTAGACTTTTCCGGTACAAGCAAATTTAACAGACTGCTTTCAGAAATAAATCCTGCTTCAATGTTGCGGCTCATCAGTGCTTCGGCGATCGGAGCCGATACCATTATCGATCTTTCAAACCGGCTTAATCAAGGTGAACTTGTAATCATTGCCGCGGACAGAACGGCCGCTAAAAACCAATCAAAAACCATAGTTCTTAAATTTCTCGGTAAAGAGGCGCATTTGCCAATAGGCGCATTTATTCTTGCCAGTCTTCTGGACGCACCGCTTTATCATATGTTCGCAGTTCGCAAACATGATCTAGATCTGAAGAGTCCCTATGAATTCCATGTCTATAAATCCAAATTTGATCTTTCCGGATCACGAAAGGAACGCATGGCTAAAATTAAGGGTTTAATGGAAGAATATATCCACTATCTGGAAGATCTATGCCGCAAGCATCCTTATCAATGGTATAATTTTTTTGATTTCTGGAAAACTCCTCAGACCTTAAAAAACAACAATAAGGGAGCATCTAAATGAACCATGTAGAATTTAACGGAGAACGACTGACTATTGAAAATATCATAGGACTGTCCAAACAACAGCTTGCCGCCGTGTTGGCAAAAGACGAATCTTTCAAGAAAAAAATCAACAGCGGCGCTCAGTTCCTTGATGAGGTCCTGGCCGCCAATGGAAATATTTACGGAGTAACCACAGGATTTGGTGATTCCTGCAGCAAAACCGTACCAGATAAGCGGTATCACAATCTCCCCGTTAATCTGACTCGCTTTCACGGCTGCGGCCTTGGCGATTATTTTGATGAAGAGACCACCAGAGCTATTATCGCGACTCGGCTTCAATCTCTCTGTCTGGGTTTTTCCGGTGTAAGTTACGAGCTTCTCCAGGGTTTGGCAGAACTGCTGCACCACGACATTCTGCCCCTTATCCCCCAGGAAGGTTCCGTCGGAGCCAGCGGCGATCTCACGCCACTCTCCTATGTCGCAGCAGTTCTCATAGGAGAACGGGACGTACTGTATAAAGGGGAAAAGCGATCGGCAAAAGACATTTTGGATAAACTCGATCTTCCTTTGGTCAAACTCCGTCCCAAGGAAGGTTTAGCCATAATGAACGGAACAGCGGTGATGACAGCCATAGCCTGTTTCGCCTTCAAACGAGCTGAATACCTCGCTGATTTATCCTGCCGCATCACCGCCATGATTGTACTGGCGCTTAAAGGCAACGCGCATCATTTTGATGAAAAACTTTTCGCGGTTAAGAACCATCCCGGGCAAAATCTGTCAGCAAGTAGAATCCTTAAGGATTTGGAATGTTATGCAAAAATGGGAATTACGGCCGAACGAATCCAGGATCCTTATTCACTTCGCTGCGCTCCGCACATAATCGGGATCTTCTATGATTCAGCCGCTCTGTTCAGACAAATGATCGAAAACGAATTGAATAGCGCGAATGATAATCCCATTATAGATCCGAAAAGCCGTTCAATTATGCACGGAGGACATTTTTACGGCGGTCATATCGCATTTGTAATGGACTCTTTAAAGAATATTATTGCCAATATCGCAGACCTGCTGGACCGACAGCTGGCTGTCTTGGTTGATGAAAAATACAATCGAGGTCTTCCTCCCAATCTTTCCGGGAGCAAAGACCACTCCTACAACCATGGGTTCAAGGCTGTACAGATCGGTGTGTCAGCCTGGACTGCGGAAGCTCTCAAGAACACTATGCCCGCAAGCGTCTTCTCCAGATCCACGGAATGCCACAACCAGGATAAGGTGAGTATGGGTACGATTTCCGCGCGGGACTGTATTCGCGTTCTTGAACTGACGGAACAGGTAACCGCCGCCTGTCTGCTTGCCGTGGCTCAAGCCATAGAGCTGCGAAAAAAAGCCGGTGAACTGAAAACGGAAATGCTCGAACCTGTTGCAGATACTCTAGATCAAATATACGAAGTTTTTACATTTATTGATGAAGACCGGCCTTTGGAAAAAGAATTACGAGAAATCGTTACTCTCATCAGAAGTCGTCATTGGAGCCTTAATTATGACAGCTAAGCTTTTGTTTGCCGAAGTCAGGTTGAAATCTGAATATTATGATGTGGATGCAATGAAAGTAGTTTGGCATGGTAATTATGTGAAATATATGGAAAAAGCGCGGTGCGCTCTGCTGGATACAATCGGCTTTAACTATCAAGAGATGGAAGACAGTGGGTACATATGGCCCATAGTAAGCATGAAACTGAAGTATATCAAACCGATTTTCTACAATCAGGAATTCATTATTCGTGCCACGCTGTTGGAGTATAAGCATCGTATCAGAATCGGTTATGTGATAATCGATCCCGGCTCCAAAGCGATGTTCAATAAAGCTGAAACAGTACAGATGGCGGTTGATCTCAGCACGGGAAACAGCCTCTTAGTCTCTCCTCCCTGCTTGGTGAACGCGGTAAAAACAAAAATAAAACAGGAGGAAAAATCATAGTGAAATCCGCGATTTTTTCTTTGCTTATCTTCTTCTTATCTACTTTTCCCGGGGATGCCCAGAATGTGTTCTCATACCCGTTAACGGACAGTTCACGTCCGGAAGTCAAAGCGATTTCAGCAAGGATTGCATCACACAAACTGATTAAAGCCTCTTTCACCCAAACCAAAAAGATCTCCCGCTTGTCCCGAACTTTAAACTCTACCGGGAAAATGATCTTTGTCGTGGATCGCGGTCTGCTGTGGGAAGTAATAAGCCCGTTTCCGAGTGTTACGATAATAACAAGCGATAGGCTGGTGCAAAAAAGCGCGAGCGGCAAAATAAGCACGCTTTCCGCACGTGATAATGATACTTTCAAGCGCTTTTCCTCTACCATTCAGGCGATATTTAAAGGGAATCTTCCTGAATTGGAACGCGATTTTGAAATTTACTATTATAAAGATACCCCAAGCACCTGGACTATCGGTCTGAAACCCCGGGACAGAACACTGCGTGATATTATTTCTTCTATAGAAATACACGGTGCGGTCGATCTTGAAAAATTCATATTAACTGAAGCAAACGGCGATACAGTATCTTATGAGTTTGCGGATATTACCTACCCTGTTGAATTGAGTGCTGCTGATGAAAAAGCCTTCTTTTAATCTTTTTTTTAAGTGCTGGCAGAATAGCAGGAAATTTCATCTCCTCATTTGGATTTGTTTCCATGTGTTCATTTTCCTTTGTTTGCTTTTAAGCGGTAACTATTCCGTGAACAGCGACCTTACCTCTCTCCTGCCACATACCAGTCCCGTAAAAGCCGTCTCCAATGTGGAGAAGGTCATCAATCAGAGGTTTAACAGTGCTGTTTATCTCCTTATCGGACATAAGGATTTTACCACCGCTCGCTCGTACGCTGTAAAAATGGTTTCGCGTATGCGAACTCACAGCGGATTCCAAAATGTGCGATTGGAAATTGACAAAACAAATCTCAAACAGCTACAGGACTTTCTTTTTATTTACCGCTACCAGTTACTGACTCCCGAAATCCGAGCAATTCTCCTTAACGGAAGAATACAAGAACTGGCAGAAAATGCTTATATGGCGGTGGCAAGTCCTTTGAGTTTGGGCAGTCTGGATCATTTGGATCTCGATCCCTTTTTATTGGTTAATTCCAGTCTCCAGTACTACCTGAACTCGGGTATTCTTACAAACATGTCCGTCGGACTGCGAGACGGTGTTTTAAGTACTGATTATGAAGGTAAATCATGGGTTCTGATTTCCGCGAGAACAGCAGGATCCGGTTTTTCGGTACAGGTTGAAGACAGTCCGATTTCCTTAATTTACAGTACAGCAGAGCAAATTTCATCCGTGGAGCCTGATTTGGAATTGGTTTTTTCCGGCGCACCCTTTCACTCTTACGAAAGCTCCCGCGCATCCAGAACAGAGATATCTTTCTTAAGTACGGTTTCCATACTCTTTATCATTCTGATGATTCTGATTGTCTTTCGATCCATCAAGCCTCTGCTTGCCACTGTCGGAGCTATAATCGTAGGAATGGTCACGGGTCTTGCAGCCACCCTTTTGATCTTCCATGATGTTCATATTTTCACAATCGTTTTTGGAACGAGTCTCATCGGTATAAGTCTGGACTATGCTCTGCATTTCTTTGCTCATTGGGCCACGCTACCCGGTGAAAAATCCGTTGCCCGGATTATTCGTTTTATTCTTCCCGGAATAAGCTTGGGACTGCTTACCACATTAGCCAGCTACCTGGCGTTTGTGTTTACCGCTTTTCCCCTTCTTCAACAAATGGCTCTTTTTTCTATTATTGGACTGATGAGTAGTTATCTGAGTGTAATTTTTATTTTTCCGAAATTTAAAAGGGCCGGCGAAAAAACCGGCCGGATTTCCAACAAAGCAGGATCTTTTTTTTATACAGCGTTCAAAAACCTGCAGGAGCTGCCCTTTTTATTAAAATTCTTTTTCGGAATTCTTTTTTTAGGAATAACCTGCGCAGGCTTGTCTCAGCTACAGTTGAATAGTGATGTGCGAACACTATATCAGATGAGTCCGGCATTGAAAAAAAGTGAAACTTTGATGTCTTCGATTTTAAAACACGGCTCCTCGTGCGTATATGTTTTAGTGGAAGGTGATAACCCCGAAGCCCTCAGAACAAAGGAAGAACAGCTTATTTCGGATCTGTCACAAGCACGCGAAAATGGTTTTATAGAGTCATATCTCGGATCGACTTTTTTCATTCCTTCCCGCGGGCGCCAAGCGGAGAATTATGAACTGATCGGGAAATACTTAAAAAACGCGATCCCCGCACAACTGGAGTCGCTGGGTTTCGGAAAGGCGGAAATCCAAAGTTGGGAAACTGATTATCGTGAGAAAAAGGACCAGTGGGTGGATTTAAAAATCCTGGAAGATTTTCCAATAGGAGATCTTTTTGCTATGCTCTGGTTGGGACAGGCAAACGACAAATATTATTCGATGGTAATGCTTTTTAACATAACCAATATTGAAGGAGTGAAATCCATTGTAAACAGCTCTTCTTCCAGATATTTCATTAATAGGATCAGCGAAATTAATTCCACCTTGCACAGTCTCAGTGTTTTGGCTCTCATTATTTTATGCATCTCGTATGTTTTGATTTTTGGCGGACTCGTCTTCCGCTATAAATGGCTGAGAGGTTTCAAAATAATTATTATTCCCTGCCTGGCCAGTTGTATTGTGATCTCTTTTCTAAATCTGGCGGGACTGCCCTTTAATGTATTTTCTGTAATGGGACTTATTCTTGTTCCGGGCATGGGCACGGATTACGTGATCTTTTTTTCCGAAGGAAAATCACACCCACGGCCCACCCTTCTGGCAATTACACTGAGTATGCTTACAACCATCCTCAGCTTCGGCATGCTGGGTTTTACGTCTTTGGCCGCTGTTTTCGGTTTGACGGTTGCTCTGGGCGTGTTGCTGTCGTTTTTACTCACACCTATTCTGATCGGCAAAAAAGAGAGCCCCCCTTCAGACTAACCTGCTGCAGGTGTATTCCTTCAGGTATAAACTCCTCAATAAATCGAACCGAATATTTTTTTTCATCGCTGTTAATCCGAAGAGATAAGGAGAACGAAGCACATCCGCTTCCCTGCCACGTCCATACATCAGTCTCTGTGTCGGATAAATCCAAGCAGCACGGTGCTTGACTTGTCTGCCAGATCGTCATGTCATGGAGTTTCAGCCAAGACTCTTTACGAGTCCATAGATGGTAAAATACTGCGCAGCTGTTGCCTGCCTGGTTCGAAAGATAGGCGATCTCCCGGTTATGATAAAAATGCTCCGCGATCGTTTTCCAATGCCGCCGTTCATCAATCAGTTCAATATCAATTCCCAAGGGAATTCGTGCTATGGCGCATGCTCCCATCCTGCCGGCATGACTTACATTGAAGTACCAGGAAGGATGTCGGGGAAGATAAGGTTTTCCATGTGGCCCCGTTTTTACCTCCAGATCAATTGCTGAAGCAGGATGCAACCGGCGTATCATAGTATGAAAGAGATTTTTTGTGGCTTCTTTTACCTTGAATCTATCGCTATTTAGTATTGAAACATTTATTAATCCCAAGTAAATTATACCCATGTTTTTTTTCTCATCCGTGTTGAAATTATATAGCAATTTCATCAAGAATAAAACTTTTTTATTTCAACTCCTCCTGATTTTAAAAATGGTGATAACGGTATCCATTATGACTGCTGCATGCGCCGGTTCTCCGCCTGGGACGCACATACCTGCTCCCGTTTACCTTACCGACGAAAAACATATTACCCTGTTGCCTACACAGGCTGTGGAGAATGAGTTTGAGATCTATCAGATAATTGACGGCTATTATAAATCCCGGACCTACTCCATTGAAGCCCTGGTTCAAACCAATCTTGAAGAAATCAATATTATCAGTTTCAACAACCTCGGCACCCAAGTTTATGATCTGGCATATAAAAATTCCGATATGGTTTTTCACAGCCCGCAGGCAACAGCCGATATTAAGCCCGAATATATCGTCGCGGATTTTCAGCTATGTTATTTTCCGCGCTCTGCCGTGGAATCCATGATCCGGGAAGCCGGTCTGATTTTTGAGGAAATCCCGCAGCCCGATGGCTGGGTGCGCAGAATACTAGACGGAGCACAACTCATTATCCATATACAGCGAAAAGGCAATGATCTGAACTACAAAAATCACCTCAGAGAGTATGGATATACTATTCGGGAGGAATCCATACCGTGAAAAGCAAAATTTACCTGAACAATCTGGGGATCATAAACGCCTTGGGATATAATAAGCATATGATATTGGACAACCTCCTTCGGGGAAGCAGAGAGGGGCTTAAGCGGCAAACAAACACACAGGGAACCTTTACTGTCGCTGCAGTGAGCCCGAAGCAAACCCGGAAACTGCCACGTGTCTATGATAATCGCCTTAACCGCCTGCTTGCTTATGCTTGTGATCAAATTCGACCGGCAGTTGACAAGCTTATTTCTCGGTTCGGGTCTCAGCGCATAGGTGTAGTGATAGGTTCCACAGATAACGGATCGGAGGAATCCCTCCAGGCGTTAAGAATATATCAGGAGAGCGGATCTTTTCCGGAAGATTACAGCTTTCACAAACAAGAAGCTCACAACAGCTCCTGCTTTGTTAAAGAATATCTAAATCTAAAAAGTATAGCCTGCAATATATCGACTGCCTGTACTTCCAGTGCGCGCGCTTTTATTTTTGCCCGCAGCCTGCTCAATTCGGGAGTCTGTGACGCTGTAATAACCGGCGGCGCGGATATTGTATCCGATCCGATTCTCCTCGGCTTCCATTCATTGGAGGCCGTAGATAGGGAACCGTGCAAGCCTTTCAGTAAAAACCGCAAGGGAACCAACCTGGGTGAAGGAGCTGCTCTCTTTATTGTTACCAAAGATCAGACTGCACAGTGCAATATCAGCCTGACAGGCTGCGGTGAAAGCTCAGACGCCTATCATATAACTGCCCCGGACCCGGAAGGAATTGGGGCCTCGGAATCAATGCGTAGAGCTCTTAAGGATGCCGGGCTTGCAGCTGAAGATATTAATTACATCAACCTGCACGGAACAGGAACCATGTTGAATGACAGAATGGAATGTAAGGCTACCGGTCGTGTTTTTAAAAATATTCCTCCCTGCAGCAGTACAAAAACCATGATCGGCCACACTCTGGGAGCTGCCGGAGCTATGGAGTTGGCTTTCTGTTGGCTTGTTTTGTCTCAAAATGACGATGAAATCCTGCTCCCGCCTCATATTTGGGACGAAGAGCCTGAAGAGGGTCTGCCTGTTCTTAATTTTATTCCGGTTGGCTATAAGACGAAAAGAATATATAATTGCATGAGTAATTCCTATGCTTTCGGCGGATGCAATGTCAGTCTTATCATTACTCGCGAGGAGGGTTAAATGATTAATACACCTGTAACCAAACCGGAGCTTTTCAAATACTCTCCTCATAAAAACCTCATGCTGCTCATCGACCGGCTGGAAGATTATTCCTTAGAGCACGCTTTTCTCAAGTCCTCTGTCGATGTAACAGAACAGAGTATATTTTTTGACGCTGAATCGGGGATCATCCCCTGTTGGATTGCCTTTGAATATATGGCGCAAAACATTGCACTTCTGTCCGGTATCAGCAGCATACTAAAGGCACAGCGACCAAAGATCGGATTTATTATGGCAATACGCGATTTTATCACATACCAGAAGGGTTTTGCCCCCGGCAGCAGGGTAACCATTCTTGTAAAGCAGGTATTCAGGGACGGCGATGTCGCGGTATTCGAAGGAAAGGCTTCAATATCCAAAAAGGAATTCGCGGCAGGCACTCTAAGCACCATATCCGCGAATGATACACTAATAAAAAAAATGACAGGCGCACAAAATGAATAAAGAAAAAAAATCCGTACTCGTAACAGGAGCCAGCAAGGGTATAGGCAAAGCTATTGCCCTGGCCGCGGGCGCGGCAGGTTATGAGGCAATCATTCACTATCGAAGCGATGCGGAAGGAGCCGCAGAGGTAAAAAAATCCCTGTTAAAAAGCGGAAACAGCGGGCGTCTTCTCCAATTTGACATTACAGACAGGGCACGAACAAGACAGGTTCTTGAACAGGATATCGAACATAATGGAGTTTATTACGGTGTTGTTTGTAACGCAGGAGTTTCCGCCGACAACGCATTTCCCTCTATCAGTGAACAGGATTGGGATAAAGTTATCCACACTGATCTTGACAGTTTTTACAATGTGCTCCATCCCCTTATCATGCCGATGGTGCAGACCCGCAAACCCGGCCGGATTATTACTATCTCATCCATATCCGGTCTTGTGGGAAACCGCGGACAGGTAAACTACAGTGCGGCCAAAGCGGGTATTATCGGTGCCACAAAGGCCCTGGCCATTGAGATGGGCAAACGGAATATTACGGTTAACTGCATAGCGCCGGGTATCATTGAAACGGCTATGAGTAAAGAAATTCCCTGGGATCATATTCGTACCATGATTCCTCTCAGGCGGATGGGGAAACCGGAAGAAGTAGCGGCATTGGCAATTTTCCTCTTATCCGATTCCGCAGCGTATATAACCCGGCAGGTGATTTCAGTCAATGGAGGAATGATATAATGAACAGAGTAGTCGTAACTGGGGGCTCGGTAATAACTCCGATCGGACATGACTGGCCTACGATAAAAAAACGGCTGAAACAGAAAAAAAGCGGAATAACCAGAATGGATGAATGGGAGAAATATAAACGATTACATACCAAACTGGCGGCCCCTGTAGAGTGGACACCGCCTGATTATCCCAGAAAAGTAACTCGCGGTATGGGCAAAGTCGCACTCATGGCGGTGCATGCCAGCGAGATGGCATTAAAGTGCGCCGGATTATTGGACTCACCCGTTCTGACAAACGGTGATTCAGGAGTCTCTTTCGGATCCTCAACCGGTAACGTGAATGCGCTTCTTGATTTCTACTCCATGCTCACTACCAATGATATTCAAGGCATCACGGCTACCACATATATTCGCTCCATGCCTCAGACGTGTGCTGTAAATATTGCTTTATTTTTCGGATTAACCGGTCGGCTGCTTACTTCAAATACCGCGTGCACTGCGGGAAGCCTGGCCATCGGCTTAGGTTTTGAAGCCATTAAATTCGGTCACCAAAAGGTGATGGTGTGCGGAGGCGCGGAAGAGCTGAATCCCACAGGATCGGCCGTATTTGACACCCTGTACGCCACAAGCATAAAAAACGACACGCCGCATCTCACTCCCAGACCTTTTGACAAGGACAGAGACGGTCTGGTTATCGGAGAAGGAGCCGGAACAATTATCCTGGAAGAACTTGAACATGCATTGCAGAGAAAATCTCATATCTATGCCGAACTTGTCGGCTTTGGAACAAATACCGACGGTAAGCATATCACACAGCCGGATAAAAATACTATGGAGAAGGCAATGCGGGAAGCCTTAAAAAGCGCTGAAATAGATCCCGACCAGATAGCTTACGTTAACGGCCACGGAACAGCCACCCATCACGGAGATATCGCAGAAAGTCATGCAACATATAATTGCTTTCAAAGAGCCGTTCCCATAAGTACCCAAAAAAGCTATATGGGCCATACTTTGGGTGCCTGTGGGGCCATAGAAAGCTGGCTGGCTATTAATATGATGAATGATAACTGGTTCGCGCCTAATCTCAATCTGGAAAACGTCGATCCTGCCTGCGCACAAATAGATTATATCACCGGACAAGGGAGAGTCATGGAAGCACGATACATTATGTGCAATAATTTTGCTTTTGGCGGAATCAATACCTCATTGGTTTTTCGGCGTTGGGGACTTGAGCAATCCTGAGGATTAAAAAACGAGGGAAACAAATGTTCCCCTCGCTGCTGTTTTTGCTATCTGTGGTCCTTCATTGCGTTTTATATACCAACTTTTTCAACAATTTCCAGCACCTCAATTTACAAAGTTGCTTGGTAATAACTTTGCGAGATTGCTTTATTTAAATTGTTTATCCAGCGTACAAAATTGGGATGGATTTTCATGTTATCGGTATCTGCATCAAGATTTTTACTGTCTATATACTTAATAGTATACCCGTCTCGCGAATAATTTACTTGTATGGTCGCATTGATTGTGCCGTGGCTTTTTTCATACTTGGCTAAAAATTTTCCTTCTGATTCTGACAGTATATTCCAGTTATAATTGATCAGACTCATCCGTATAGCTATTTTTAGTTTCGCGATATCGATGGGTTTTGTCAGCTCATGTCCTTGGTACTCACTCTCAAAATTGGCTAGACTTTTACATGAGAATACAAGAGCCAATAAGACAAGGATTAATACATATTTTTTAATCATACTATTCCTCCTACCGTTTAAGTAATTATTTGTTCAAACTATAACAAAAATGGAATGTTCGGACAAGGTCCGGAACAACAAAATTCAGTTAGCCGATTATTAGAAGCATGTTCACAGTTTTCCTATTTTAGATTATAATTATAAAAAAAAACAATAGTTTTAATGAAAAATTTCCTTATACTGTTTACTATGATAGTGGGAAAAACATATTCCACAGTTTTATTATTTTTTCTGGTATGCCTGCAGGGTGCACTCACAGGCTGTGCTGTTTTCGAGCAGCCTCCCGACAAGCTTTTTTCACTTCGTGAGTCTCTAGCGCAAGAGGCCGGTCCTTTAGAGTCCGCCGTGCTGCCGCAAAGCGGTCCTTTTGTCACTGAATATTTCATTAAAGCGGACAGCTACAACCCCGATTATCATTTTCCGGGAAGCCGCATCATGGGCTATATCAACACGACCGATTATCGGCTCGGAGTTGTGCTGCTGCTTCCTCCACATCAGCAGGTACTGGGAACAATAATCGCTTTTCACGGATATGCTGCATACAGTGCCTTTAACCTTCCGGCTTTGTACCAGCTGGCTGAGGATGGTTGGGCGGTTTTAGCCGTTGATTTGCCCGGACACGGATTTTCCAACGGTTATCCGGGTGATATTCGCGAGTTTAGTCAATACGGCGTGTGTATTTCCGATATCATAGCCTGGATAAAAAATCAACATACCTACACTTTGCCAAAACCCTTTATCTTATTAGGACACAGTACCGGAGGTTCCGCGGTCTTGGAAGCACTTTGGGAATATCCGGCCGATATAGATATGGCGATACTCCTGGCTCCGCTTATCGAACCCAGAAATTTTGAATATACTTCCTGTATAGCCAGTTTTTTATCACCGTTCATGTATGCAGGTCCAATGGTCGGCCCCAAGCAGGGATATTTAAGCCCTGAGGTAATGCCTTTCACGTGGGTTAAAGCTCTCTCCAATTGGAGAAAAATACTAAAAGACCGGCCGCTCATTACCATCCCCGTACTTATCGTGCAGGGAGATGCCGATAAAACGCTTGACTGGAAGAAAGGCATGAATCTGTTAAAACATAAAATACCTGATGCAACCATAAAAATCCTCTCTGATCGCGGTCATACTTTATTTAATCATGACGAAGCTCAGGCCGAAACTATAGCGGAAATCCGAGAATTCTTAAATATAACAGATAATAACTGATTTAAAAAATGCGGATTATTATGTCTACAGTTGTTAGAAGAATTACATCAATATCCATACTCACCTCCACAGATAATTATATTCTAAATAATTTTGATTAAAAAAAGAAAATTTTTATTACTGAATAAGATCAAAAATTCCTTCAAAAGGAATTTTGGTTGTTTCCAGCATTTTTATGGTTTTAGCTTTGCAATGGGATGCGATACGTACACATACACCGCAGTCTGAGCTTAGATGACGCGGCACGGGTATGAGGGTGCATGGGATACCGGAATCCTTGAGAGTTTTTTCAATATGCAGGGCGTAGCTTGTGGAACATACAAGGATCACAGTTGAGCTTGTACTTTTCATAAAACCCCCGCAGAAAGCTCTTTAACGGCAGCAATGGCTTTCTCTACTTCATCTTCCGTGTTAAAGCTACTGAACCCGAAACGCACGGTTCCATGGGGAAATGTTTCCAAGGTTTTATGGGCCATAGGTGCACAGTGCAACCCCACGCGGCAGAGAATCCCGAATTCCTCATCAAGCTTCAGGCCTATTTCAGACACAGGGATATGCTCAATAGTAAATGAAACAGTGGCGGTCCTGTCAGCAGCGCAGTGATCTCCGTACACAGTGACACCGCCAATCCCTGTTAAGCCCTCGATTAAAAGTTTGGTTAGATGCTCCTCATGCGAGCGGATTGTTTCAAGTCCAATATCATTTATCCAGTTAATCCCGGCTGCCAACCCCGCCAAACCCACTGCATTAACCGTGCCTGCTTCCAGGGCATCCGGTAAAAAATCAGGCTGTTCTTCATATTGGGAGTTGCTTCCTGTGCCTCCCTGCAGTAACGGATTGAGAGATTTTTCATCAACCCTGCCGCCGATTACCAGTCCTCCGGTACCCATGGGTCCGTGCAAGGCCTTATGTCCTGTAAAGGCAAGAAGATCAATACAATCGGACTGCATAGCAATCGGATAGCAGCCGGCAGTTTGTGCCGTATCGACTAAAAACAGAAGATTGTGTTTGCGGCAGATTGCGCCAACGGCTTTGATCGGGAGTAGTGTGCCCGTAACATTGGAAGCATGATTGAGAACCACAAGCTTGGTACCAGTACCTATCAAAGCTTCGACTGCACTGGGTTCAAGACTACCATTGTTCGCGCATCTGACAATCGAGAGTTTTACTCCTTTTTTTTCCAGCATACGCAAAGGACGCATTACCGAGTTATGTTCCATACTGCTGGTGATCACATGATCACCAGGCGCCAGCAATCCATGCAGGCAAAGATTGAGAGCATGCGTGACATTATAGGTAAAAATAATACGCAAAGGATCATCGGCGCCGACCAATTCCGCGACCGCCCGGCGAGTGTCGTACACGATCCGCCCCGCGGCTACGGCCCTGCGGTGACCGGAGCGTCCCGGATTGGCACCAACGAAATTTATAAAGTTGACCATGGCTTCAATTACTTGCGGAGGTTTGGGCCATGACGTGGCGGCGTTGTCAAAATAAATTATTCTCCTCCTCCATTTTTAATGCGCATGGTAAATCCTATAGTAATGCAAAAAATCAAGCCGATTATGATGGTGCCGATTCCCAAAGAGCTTATATCCATTACCTGCGCGCAGACCGGCCTTCCGATAAAACCGAAATTATGGGTAAGCGCTGCGCCTGCAAACATTCCAAGAATAAAAAATCCGGCGTCGCTATCTCCCTCTCCCGTTAAAAAAAGCTGCCGGGCCGCGCAGCCTTCCACTAGAGAAAAACAAAGACCTGCCAGGACCATTCCCAGAAACGGCCAGAAATAAGTAAACAAGGTCAGGGAATGACCTTGTTCCTGTGAACCGAAATAAATATTCACCTGTCCCAGTAAAAGATTGGTTAGAAAGGATGAAACGACCATCGCGATAATTCCGTACATGTAATGGGAGTTTCTAACTATAATAAGATCACGGAAAGCACCGATCGCGCAGAAACGTGTTCTTTGCGCAAAAAAACCGATAATAAGACCAATAGCCAACGACACAAAAAGAGGAGCATGAATCGCGGCCGGCGGGAGCCATGAAGAAAAGGGGGCACTCCAATCATTCGATCTGAAATCGAAAAAAAGAAAAACAAACAGAGCGATCATGAAAACCGGCATAATCCAGCCCGCTGTCGAAGAGAGTTTGCGTGACCGTCCGATAAAAAATCCCGCTTTTATAAAGCGTATCCCGATAAAAATACCGCAGACAATACCCAGCAGCGCAGGGACTGCATTCAAATTTCCCGTGCCCAAACGGAGCAGCACGCCGACAGGACATCCCAAAAAAGACAAACAGCCGATCATAGCGAACATTCCGAGGAAAAATCGGATCATGCTTCCAGAACCTCCCCTGGTTTTGAACTCACCGAAAATCAAGGCCGCGAGAGTCGAACCCAAAACCAGACCGATGATCTCCGGTCGAATATACTGACCCCCTTCCGCCCTGTGGAAACCCAGCGCACCGGCCAAATCGCGCTCGAAACAGGCGATACAAAGCCCGGTCTGCGCCGGATTTCCCAGTTTTTGTAAAAGAGGGGCCAGAATACCGATGATGATTCCGGCCAGGATAATGCCCCAATTAGCTTTTATAAACTCAGAAAGCCTAGTGCTCATAAGTTCGTCCACTCTTCTCCCGTATATCGCAATACTGCGATTTTTCCCATCAGCTGTATGGTCACATAGCGGCCGTCCGGTGAAAGAAAGATGATCCCGCATCCATAGCTGACAAGCTCACTCCGCCAGTTTTGTCCGCCGTCTTTTGTCCTGAAAGCCAGCACGCAGTCTTTTCTCTCCCCCTCGGCAAGAAGACTCGCAACAACAACTCCATTGTTTTTATCGAAAAAACGTATGGCAGCTGCAACACTTTCAAATTCCATTATTTCAAGACAGTGATATTTTTGCAGAGGAAGCTGCGTTTTACTCCAGGTATTTCCTCCATCATTAGTCGTAAAGAGGTTCCCGGTTATATCCAACAGATAACCGTCGGTTTTTGTTCGCAGCTGAACTGCTTTGATAATAGCGGCGTCGACCGGCAAGGCTGTTTCTTTCCAATTTTTCCCGCCGTCAGCCGTGCGTCTGAGTTTTTCATTCTGATAAAACCAGCCTGAGTTCTCATCCATAAAACTCATAGGACATTCACGAGGAAGAGTACGGATAGTCGCAGACTCCTCAAAGGTAAGGCCTCCGTCTTTACTTAAGCGTAAACCGCCCGGCGTATCAAAACTCATACCCGACATTTTGCCGGCCACCCACACAGTATTGCTGTCAATGATTTCGATTCCGAACAGACAACCGCCGCTCGCTTCCGAAATATTCCAGGTTTTCCCGCCGTCCAGAGTGCGATTGGTTTTTCCCGCTCCGCTGAAACCGCCGGTAATACCGAAGCTTTCATCAAGAAAGGCTGCCATTCGCACCGGCTGCTTTACCTGCGTGTCGATAATGACTTCCCATGGATTTTCCATTACTTCCTCCTGTTCACAACCCGCTATAAATTGAAAAAGTAAAATCATTAAACTCATACCCACGATACATCTGTTATATCTTGTTCTACACATATATCCTCCTTTTTATCTTTTATCTATTTATACAAACCAAACTGGCCAGATGTGACGGAAATGAAATAAATTCTTTTATCCAATTACTCGCGGATAATACGTTTTTTACAAAAACGAACATTATAATAATATAAGACAGGAAACAAGACAGAGAGATGGAACATACTGTCCTTGATACAGCGCGATTCAACATTCCCGCCGGAACCATAGACCTTTCCATAGGACAACCGGCCATGGATCTCTTGCCTCATGCCTTTATCCGAAGGGCGGCGGAAGATTTCCTGACTCACAAGGATGTTTTTTTTGCAATATGGAATTACGCAGGGAGATAAAAAGCTTCAGGCAGGATTATCAGCAATTACACATGATATATCTGTATTTTGATACAGTATCTAAATACAAAAAAATACACATAAAAGGTGTCAACCACCTTGACACCTTTAAGGGTATTAATTATAAAATTAATATAATACTTTAGGAGGCTTTGGCTATGGCACCCAAAATAGACATTATAAAACTGTTACCGGTTATCTTAGGTTTGGCAGGCGCTATCCTGATGATTCCGGGTTCATTTGTTGCCGGCAATGTTGCATATGAGCAAATAAAGAATTATGCGCCTGGTTTCACTGCAGAATTTTATTCACCGGAGCAGCAAAACGACGATATCCGTAATTTATGGATTACGGTTGGATTTGTAACAGTCGTAATTGGTCTTGCCTCCGCGATTTTATCATTATGGTTTCCCCACGGTTTCGGTAAAGCTCTTATTTTAAATGCCGTAATAGTCGCATTTATCACAGTTGCCTTTAATCCAATCACTCTGATAGCAATTATTTTCTTAGTAGCGGGTGGAATTGTCGGTATGGTAAACGCACCAAGAAGGGAATAACGTTTCCTTGTCTA
This sequence comes from Spirochaetales bacterium, assembly GCA_016930675.1. GTDB lineage: Bacteria > Spirochaetota > Spirochaetia > SZUA-6 > RPPD01 > JAFGGG01. The sequence continues at coordinate 31,541 of JAFGGG010000042.1, read as the reverse complement.
CGACATAATATTTGCCTAAGCGATTTACGGCTTATTATAATTATAGAAGTGCTTTATTTAAAAAAGTGGTAAGGATGTGAACAATACATATATAGCTCTAAAAAATATTCTTTAGACACCGGAATATAGATATCATATATATTCATAAAAAGGCTAATTATAATTTGAAAGAATTAATAATTACTATATAATTAGTGGTGGGAAAGAATAATATGCTATAGCAGGAGAAGCACCATGGTTCACAAATTTTGTGTAAGTCTTATCTTTATTATCCTACTTTTTGTTTCATGCGGCCCCTCCATTGATTACAGTATTGGTACAACAGTGATTGAATTTGATACCAGCCGGTCATTTAAGACACCACTGGTCAATGAAACACCTACTTCGGTTGCCTTTTCTCCCGACGGCAGAAAAATAATCGCCGGTGTTTACGGCCAGGTTTATTTATGGAACATAGAGACAGGCAAAACCAGATCATTTGCCACACCTCTTAAAACCCAAAGACCTACATCAGTTGCTTTTTCCCCCGACGGCAAAAAAATAATCGCCGGTCTCTACGGTGAAGTCTATATGTGGAATTTAGAAACCGGTGCAACTCTATCTTTTAAAACACCGATTCGCAATCAAGCGCCTACCGCGGTAGCCTTCTCCCCTGACGGCAGAAAAATCATTGCCGCTCTTTACGGACAGGTCGTCATGTGGGATCTCGACCAAAACAAAATATTATCATTTGGAACACCCTACTTAAAAAAAAGAATAACTTCTATTGCGATTTCTCCGGATGGCAGAAAAATCATTGCCGGTATATATGGTGAAATCTGCATGTGGGATCTTGATAAATTGCAATCACAGTAATTCCATATTCCATGCCAGAACTCCCTGAAGTCGAAACAATCGTACAAGGACTCCGCCATTGCATACTCGCTAAACAAATCATTTCAGTCCAGGTTCGTCATAAAAAGCCTTTGGGCAACCTACACGAACAAGAGTTCAAGAATTTTTTTCGCAGGGAAATCGTGCAGAATATTGAGCGTTGGGGTAAATATATTCACTTCTCTTTTACGAGCGGTAAAAGCATGATAGTTCATCTAAGGATGACAGGAAAATTTGTATATCGTTCAAACTCCGGCAGTCCGCAGCCGGCAGCACATATTCGTATTATCTTCACTTTTAACGACAAAAGCGCACTCTACTTTCAGGACATGCGTCTGTTCGCCACTTTTTCTCTCTACCCGCCGCATCACACAATCAGGGAAAAACAAAATCTGGGGCCTGATCCTTTTGCGCGACAGATCACCGCACCCTGGTTTATAGATGTGGTAAAAAATCGTAAAATAGCATTAAAGTCGGCCCTGCTTGATCAACATGTGATCAGCGGTCTGGGTAATATTTATGTATGTGAAATTTTACATAAAGCGGGGATTGATCCTCGTCTAACTGCATATAAAATAACACGTGGGCAGGCTCAGAAAATTATAAACAGTATGCGCAAAGTGCTAAAGCTCGCGTTGAAATATAACGGTACAACAATAAGAGATTTTAACGGTGTAGATAATAAAAGCGGCCGTTTTCAACAGTTGCTCCGAGTGTACCAGCGGGCCGGGAAGCTCTGTAAAACCTGCGGCCAAGCTTCCATTCAAAAAATCAAACAGGCACAGCGATCGACCTTTTTTTGTCCTCACTGTCAGTCCTAAATGTTATATGCTTTTTTCTAATTGAGTGCCGAATGTACGTAAACGCTTCTCAAATGTTTCAAGCAGCTTCCATTCGATAATTGGTTTAAATTGGAGAATATCTCCTAAAATAACATATACCGACGAGTCTTTTGCAGCGGAAGCTGTAAAGAGATTAGCCTGTTTCAGAAAAATACTCTCTTCACCGAAAAAGCCTCCGGATGTTAAGGTGTCAACCTGCTTGTCTTCAAAAAACACCTGCACTTCCCCGGTTTTAAGCATATAAATCGTCGGAGTTCTGGCAGAAGTTAATTCCTCACCTTTTTTGATCACTTTTAACCGCATTAGTTTGGCAATCGAGTTTAGAATAACACTCGATACCATCTCTCCGAACAGCCATGTGTTCTGTAAAAAAAGTTTGTTCTCAAAGATGCGTTTGATATCCTCACTCATAAAGTTTCTGTTCAAAAAGACTTTATAAAGTTCACAGGGTATTGTTAGGACTTTAATATAACTCATGGCGCGACAAGTGCGTTGCGGAGCTTCTCCGCTTAATACAGCATCCTCTCCGATAATTGAACCGGCGGAGAGTACGTTGCGGGTTTTTGTTTTTGCATCTATATATTCTACGCCGCCCGTGATAATGAGATACACATGAGTATTTATTACACCTTTTTTAAGTAAAATAAGCCCTACATTTAGTTCCTGAACCGGGCAGTTCAACAGCATGGCCAGATCATGATCCGGTGCCAAAGGAAAATATGCTCTTAAATACCTGTAGGCGGATCTCATACAATAATCTTGATGAGCGGTGATTAATACATCCTCCATGCCGAAGGTGGCGTTGGATCCGATTTCCTTTTCAGCAATGCTTAAGCTTCGTGACGTATGACTCAATATGATTTTAGAGGATTTGTCTTTCACGAAATCAAGCGCTCTTCCATGAATCATACCTCCTCCAATATCTATTTTTTTGATATCAGTTGGATAAAAATAATTTTTATTAAGGTTATTAAAAATCTTTTTAGATATCTCATTGGACTCTTTGTCATCAATGAGATACTTCTGCAGCACACCCATCGAAGTGATATCCGACAAATGAGCATATGTCTTGTATCCGCCTTCCCAATAGGTTCTGAAAATAAGAAAGGCATCTTCAACAGGATGCGGTGAATAGATCGGTTTCACTTCGAGTCCGTCGATGTTATTCCAGCGGTTGAAATGCAGAGTATGGATTTCAAACAGCCTTTTAAATCTCTCCTCCGAGATAGACATCAATGCTGCAAGTTTTTTCACGACCGAAGCACGTACTACTGCAGGTGCAAAGTATTTAATCAGGTGATCCGACCGCACCAAACTTGTTAATCCGGCAAAATGGTCGTCATGACCATGTGTGTGAAAGATTCCTTCAATCTCATTTACACTTATCCCAAGCGCGGTAAGTGAATGGAGAATGTGCGGTCCCGTATCAATAAGGTAAATCTTCCCCTGAAAAGTTATAATACTGGACATACAGGGACGGTTTGCATCCCAGCCGTCTCCTTCGCCGATATGAATAACCGAGAAATACTCTCTTTTTATTTTATGAAAACCAAGTTGGGTCGTGGGTTCAAAATCTTCATGTGAAGCCAGATTAAGATTGACTTCTACTGCTTCGCCATTATACTTAAACTCATATATATTTAATTCTTTGCGTTTTATGAACACACCGTTTCGAATTTCAACGGCCTTTTGGTCCACAATACAGAAATCTAAAATGTCTTCAGTCTTTGATATTTTATTAAAGGCAAAGCGGCGCTTTATGCGGAGCATTTCCTTAGCTATTGCTTCGGGGATACCCGTATCCTTGATCTCCTTCACGCTCGTAAGGCCGAAGTTGCCCCGGTAGATGTACTGACTTTGTGCCGCGATTTGATACGAAGTTCCGATGAGAATAGGTTTATTCCCTGTATTATTGGGATGTTGCGGAATAATCATACCTTGCCTGTAAAGCATCTGCAGCACAGGAAATTCCGCCAGATTCGAAAAACTACTGTTTTGAATAGACACATCTGAAAGTAAAATGGCATTGGGTCCGCTTTCATAGCTAATACCGTCTTTTGATTTGGGGATAATCAAACCGCGCTTCATGAGGTGTTTAACCGCGTCAGCCGGACAGCCGCAGAGAATATACATGTCTGCTTCCGGTACTTCAACCCAATAAATGCCGTTGGCTACTTTTATTTTTTCCATCATTATTCCAGTTTTATACAATTAATAAATTTGTGCAAAACAACTTCTGATTTTTTAATCCTCGACCGGGATAAGCGGCGCCACGCGCGGATTTTTTATTTGATTCAAGGCAATATTCCCGGCATAACCGGCATGCGGATGTTCTGCAATAATACTCCAAATATATGTGGCATGAGTATATTTTTCAAGAACATAAGAGATTGCCGCTAAATAATAGAGATGCTCAAAAATATGCATCTGCTCTAAATAATCTCTTACCGACTGATAATTGTATGCCAGTTCTAAAAATTCTTTGAGATCAAATTCCGGATAAACAGTGCTCTCAGGATAATCGGGGATCCAACGCCGCAACTCATTAATCCCCTCAGAAATGATAATGAGAACTCCGAAGATCGAGTTTTCGAATGCCGTGTAATATCTGCCTGTTCGATAATAAAATACGGCCAGTTTGAGGTGTGCCGAAGTGGCAAACGCGTCTTCCAGACGATAGAGTTTTACCATCCGGTTGATTCCTTTGGCAAGGTATGATTCCTGGAGTTTCTGCTTGAAAAATGTATATTTTTCACCGGAAAATACTTCACTGTCCTTTACTATTGCAAGCAGTTTTTGCTCCATTTTATCATATCTATTCCAGCGGTCGTACAGTTCCACCATTCTGTAGAGCACGGTGTATTTTTGATCGGGAATTGAAAAAACTCTATTCTGGTCGTAAGCTTTTTCATATTGCTTTTCCGCCAGCACATACTCTCCCTGCGTCATATATACATCGCCAATGGCCATTTCGGCCTCCGGCATGACGGTTGCCCTATCCAGAGCCTCTCTGAAATAGTATAATGCTTTACCGTATTCTCCACGTGAATATTCATATAAACCTTTTTGATAAGAAATCCAGGCCGGTTCGTTGGCATTACCTTCCAAAGATTCCGCCGAGCAGAATACTGCTAAAACGATGAACACGGTAAGAGTTAAACATTTTCTTAAAAAATTATTCATGTATCCTGTCCAATTCCTCCAGAAAAACGGATAATGCGTTCTTTATTAATTCTCGTCTAATTACTTTACCTTGCTTAAAGATTATTACATGCTTTTGCGTGCCTGTGATTCCCAAATCAGCTGCTCTTGCTTCCCCCGGACCGTTTACCGGACAACCCATAATAGCAATGGTAACATCTTTATGCAGTTTTTCTATATTTCCTTTAATTTTTTCATAAAAGTCCTTAACCGGAAAAATCGTCCTGCCGCAGGTCGGACAAGAAATTATATTAGGTTCTGCGGTTTGGTAGCCTACTGTCTTGATGATGGCTTTGGCAGCCTCAATCTCCGTAACCGAATCGGAGGATAATGAAACCCTAATCGTATCACCTATTCCCATGCGCAGAAGCGTATACAGGGCGGCGGTATTTTTAATTATACCGGGAATCAGCGGTCCGGCTTCGGTTACTCCCAAATGCAGAGGATAATCATATCGTTCGGAAAAAAGTGTGTTCGCTTTTATCGTGGTATGGGCGTCCGAAGATTTAAGCGAAAAAATAATATGCTTGAAATTATATTGTTCACAAATTTCAAGCTCCTGTTCTGCCGCTTCAAGCATGGCATGAGCTGTATTTTTTAGCTGTCGCAGCTTAAAAGGCAGGGAGCCTGAATTGACTCCAACTCTGATCGGAACCTCTCTGTCCTTTGCCTTAAGGATTACCTCTTTCACCTTCCATTTGGCTCCGATGTTGCCCGGATTAATTCTGATTTTTGCTACAGGATAGTCAAGAGCGATAAGCGCCAACTTATAATCAAAATGAACATCCGCCACCAAAGCACTAGTGCTTATTTTTGAAAGTTCACCTAGAAGATGGGCAGCTTGCTCATCAGGAACCGCGAAGCGTAGAATATCGCAGCCCAAATCCTTTAGTTTCTTAATTCTGTTTATAAGCTTACGGTCTACTTCCTGTAATGGCTGCTTCCACATAGTTTGAACCGCTATGGGAAAGTTTCCTCCTATTGAGATGTCGCCTACCTTAACAGGATGTGTATATTTTCGCTTAAGCCCTTTTTCATTCATTACAGCTTAAATACTGTTGACGGATATCAGCATGAGTACCATTACAAACAGGGCCACCGATTCAATAACACCGACAACCGCGATATAATTGGCGAAGCCCTTACCGGTTTCACCGATAGCGTCCGAAGCCGAGGCACCGGCTTTTCCTTGAAACCAGGCGGAAAAACCGATCGCGATCCCGCTTAGAACACCTATACCCAATTTCGCGAAATCTCCCGCCTCACTGGTTATCATAGTACTCATTAAAATGAATCCGTAAAAAGTCTGTGATAATGGCGCGCCTACAAACGCCAGCAGAATAAAGGGTGCTGCTTTATTCTGGGCGAAACACTTCTTCCAAGCGCCGATCGCAGCCATCCCCGCCGTTCCGGTCCCCAAGGCTGATCCTAAAGCAGCCAAGGTAAACGCCGCAGCAACACCTATACCTCCTAAATCCATATTATCTCCTTTCGTTTCATACGTACTTCTAAATCGATTTTAATAAAATCTCTCACAGAGTTCACGGAGTCCGCGGAGAAAAATATATAAATACCTCTGTGTTCTCAGTGTACTCCGTAAGAGATATTTTATTTTTTATCCGGACCGCGTGCTCTGTGTGAAACATTCTCTTTAATCCGTAAACGGCTCATACGGCCTTCCCGTCCACTCCATACCCAAATGCCCTGAAAATTCCAGCATATTGAGTCTTACTCCATGAACCACAACCGCCATTATTCCCAATACAATATTTAAAAGGTGCCCTAAAAAAAGGATGATAATCGCGCCGATTAATGCTGCTCCTTCAAAACCCACATTAGCCGCCATACCGTTAAAGGCTTTGGCTATTTCCAAAGCTGAAAGACCGACAGCGAAAAGTCTCACATATGATACCACATCGGCAAACGTGCTTATAACGGATAACACATTTAAGGGTAGTTTAACCAGCCCCATTAATGCACCTTTTATAAATTTACCTTGCTGCTCACTAAACAAAATTACTAATACTATACCTCCGACAAGCAAATAGCTAATCAAGGGATTAAAATCCTGCTTTAAAATTAGAAACAGAACGATAAAATACATACTGACAATAATGCATAACCAGCCTAATTCGGTGAACGCCTTCAATTTCGGCAGCTGGCGGATAAAACTTTTGATACGCGCTATTCCCAGATGCACGGCTCCCAAGATAAAACAGAACTGCATGAGCACAGCGCTTGTATCGCCATCCTTAAAGCTGTAAATCTCAGGAATAATCATCCAGGACACCAAAGGACTCCTGGCAATGCTTTCCGAACCGAACCAGGTGCCGCTTATTCCTCCCCAGATTATGGTGACGATACTTGTCACAAACATGAGGGCAAATGGTTCCGCCGGTGCTTTTCTGGCCACAAGACGAATAATGAGTGTCAGTACAAAAAAAACCGCCCCATATCCGGCATCACCTATGAGAATTCCAAAAAAGATGCTGAAAAAGAGTAAAAACCATAAACTGATATCATATTCACGGTATCCCGGAACCGTACCCAAAAAATCAAAAACCGGTTTTATTATCCGGATCCATTTGGGATTCTTTACCAGAGTGGGCACAGGATCATGTTCATCGGGATCTTCGATAAGCAGTGCCCAGCCATGCTTGGCGGCAGCCTGTTTCAAACGAGATATTTCAGTGCCCGGAGCAAATCCCGAAATATGGGAAAGCTCCCCCTCTGTCAGCACACTTGAATATGCCTCTTCAAATTCTATTCTTTTGCCTATAGTGTTTACAGCATCTCCAAGTACTTCATAATATTTATTTTTTTCCGCGAGCTTTCTCTTTAAACCGGATATTTGTTTCTCAAGCGCATTTATCTCTTTACGCAGTTCGGAAAGGCTTTTCTCCGGAATTTGCAACTCTTTAAATTCCAAGCCAGATGTGGGATCTTCCATAATACAGACAATCTGTGCTGTTTTTTTAGTCTTAGCGAGTATTATATAATTTATTTCCCGGGGAATCGAATCAAGTGCTTTGAGTTCAACTTCATAAAACTTAAGATGAAGACCGGACTGCCTCAAACTGACAATATGGTCAGGAATAAAATTCCCCCATGGAGAGATTCGCTCGACAATAGATTTCAACTTATGCTGTTGTTCTTCCGCTTTGTGTATTTGATCTTCAATCGCTAAAACATCCTTTGCTACTTCCAGTCTTGATTCCAAAGCGTGTATTTTTTGCGTTTTAGCGCTGCTCTTGGGTTTGGCAAGTAAAACCAACGCCTTGTGTAGCATATCCTGTTTTGCCTTAAGTGCTTCCAACTCTTCGGATTCTGCATGGACCGCGGTGCTTGCCTTAATGTCAAGCACACCGATCCGGGCCAGCTCTTTTAAAGATTTTTGCCTTTCTTCATCCAAAACAATAAGTGTGATCTTCTTCATAGGTACAATCATGACACCAGGCTCCTCATGATTTTGTTCTTTGAGATTTTACCTCTTACCACAGCAGCTATCTGTTGATCTCCCAAATAAATTTGAATCACACGTATGTTCTCCCGGGTATCGGGTATTTTTACTTTTTCAAAGAGGTTTATCCGCTGGCTTGTAATGCGCAACTCTTCACCTAACAATAATTTTTGAAAATGCAGAATATCCAATTCCAACTTCAATACCGACAACTCCTTAACCGCCTCAACCGCTTTATCGACCCAAAGTGGTTGAGTAAACAGATCATACCGGATCTGTTCAAAATCAGCCCGTATAAAAACAGGAATATCTATACCGGCCACATTATTGGTTTCGGTTTCCACGTTTTTTACTGCTACAAGCTTTTCCAATTCCACGGGCTCACCGAAAACAGCGATCCATTTTAGCAGTGCCTGATTTTTATCCGTATAAAGTTCCTGCTTTTTCTCCAGCAAAGCTTCAATTTTACGCATTTCCATCTGTAGCTGCTGCTTTTTAAGAACTAAAGTTGGCAGATAACGCAAAAAACGCTTGAGCGCATCCTTTTGCTTTTTTAATTCCGTTTTACTTAGTTTGATCTTTGCCATCTGTAGCACTCAACTCCTGCTTTGGCCAAAATTTCTTAATCAGTTCGGTTCTCAGGCCCGTTTCCTCCGGCGTCAAACACTCCGCCAGAATTTGCCAGCCGCGGTCTAAAGCACTTTCAAGCGGTATGTTTACCGACAGATGCATGAGTCCGCTTTCAAATTGCTCTCCATACTTAAGCAGTTTTTTGTCCCATTCGGACATACGAAAACCCATTGCCTTTTTTTCCAAAGTCTCCTGATAGAGAGCATAGAGTTTTATCATGCCGTCCATAAGGGCGCGGTGATCTTCCCGTGAATTTTTGTTTACCAATTGTTTAAGTCGTGAAAGCGAACCGAAAGGTTCAATCCTTCCATTGCGTAAATAAAACTGACCCTCCGTGATATAACCGGTATTATCCGGTACAGGATGTGTCACATCGTCTCCGGGCATGGTGGTTACAGCCAGTACCGTTACCGAACCCGCTCCTTCAAAATCGACCGCCTTTTCATAGCGAGCCGCCAGCTGGCTGTAGAGATCCCCCGGGTAGCCGCGGTTTGAGGGAACCTGTTCCATGGTAATGGCTATTTCTTTCAGCGCATCGGCAAAATTAGTCATATCGCTCAGCAGTACCAGAACTCTCTTGCCCTGCAGACCAAACTGTTCGGCCACAGCTAATGAAAGATCAGGCACCTGCAGACATTCCACCACCGGATCGGCTGCCGTATGAATAAAGAAAATCGCCCTGCTCATGGCGCCGCCCTCTTCCAAGGTTTCCTTAAAGAACAGATAATCATCGTATTTGAGTCCGCATCCTCCCAATATAATAATATCAACTTCCGCCTGCATGGCGATCCTGGCCAACAGCTCATTATAAGGTTCTCCTGAAACTGAGAAAATGGGCAGCTTCTGCGATTCGACCAAAGAGTTAAACACATCTATCATGGGAATACCTGTGCGGATCATATTACGCGGGATGATGCGTTTGGCAGGATTTACGGAAGGCCCGCCGATCTCAATCATATTTTCTAAAAGCTCCGGACCTTTATCGCGCGGCTTTCCTCCGCCTGTAAATATACGGCCCAATAAATTATCTGAAAAACTCACCCTCATCGGATTACCCAAAAAGCGTACCTCATCACCGGTAGAGATCCCTCTGCTGCCCGAAAATACCTGCAAGGAGACCAGATCCTCATTCATCCGTATTACTTCTGCAAGAGACATACCGTGAGCGGAATGAACCTCCGCAAGTTCACCATACTTTATTTCGCTGGCCTTAACTGTAATGACATTCCCGACAATCTGTTCAATTTTACTGTACACCTTACGCACTACCCTGCTCCTTCATCTATTACTGACTAAAAAACTTCGTGTCCTTGGTTGTTAACTAAACATCTTTTGTAAACGCTCATCAACATCATCCTCTGATTGAGTACTCTTTTCAAAAACAAAGTTTAAAAACTCTTTTTCGATTTTTAAAAATTCTTGCGACTTCCACTCAGCTCCGTTCCAATCCAAAAACTTCTGCCGCAGCTGGTTTATAAAGGATCTGGCATCATCATTATCATTTAACTTATAGTCGGCAATCAGTATCTTCAAGAGAATATCGAATACATAGCGCTGTCTCTCCGCAGTAGTCGCCGCATCCACGGGATCAAACGCATTCTGCTGCAGATAAACAGAATCAAAAAACTCGGCTTTCAAATGGACAATATAGTCTTCAAGACTTGTGCCTTCTTCACCCACTACTTTCATCATCTGATCTACTTCATTACCGTGAAACAACAGCTCACGTACCCAGTCGGTTTTGCGCTTGTTCACCGGTCCTTGGTATTTGCTCCAGCTTTCCAAAGGATGAATAGCGGGATAACGCCTGGCATCCGAACGTTCCCTTGATAATCCGTGAAAGGAACCCACAACCTTCAAGGTACTCTGAGTAACCGGTTCTTCAAAATTTCCTCCCGCCGGGCTTACAGTGCCTCCGATGGTTACGGATCCTGTTGTGCCGTCTTTTAAACGCACCACTCCCGCTCTTTCATAAAAACTGGCGATAACCGATTCCAGATACGCAGGGAAAGCCTCCTCGCCCGGTATTTCTTCCAGGCGGCCCGACATTTCCCGCATGGCCTGGGCCCAGCGTGAAGTAGAATCCGCGAGTAACAGTACATTCAGACCCATCTGACGGTAGTATTCCGCCAACGTCACACCTGTATATACAGAGGCTTCTCTGGCAGCTACAGGCATAGAGCTTGTATTACAGATTATGATTGTGCGTTCCATAAGCGATTTTCCCGTACGCGGATCGATAAGCTCCGGGAACTCTCTTAATGTTTCAACCACTTCTCCGGCCCGCTCACCGCAGGCGGTAATAACTACAATATCAACTTCAGCGTGACGGCTTGTTATCTGCTGCAGTACGGTTTTACCTGCTCCGAAGGGACCGGGGATGCAGTACGTGCCTCCTCTTGCCACCGGCACCAGAGTGTCTACAATCCTGACCTTGGTAATCAAAGGCTCTGAAGGTTTTAGGCGCTGAGCATAAGCATCGATCGGACGCTTTACAGGCCAGCTGAACACCATTGAAAGAGATATTTTTTTGCCATGAGAATCCTTTATAACCGCGATCTCATCTCGTATACTGAAAACACCTTTCTTTGCTATTGAATCAACCGTATAGGTATCGTACAGATAAAAGGGCACCATTATACGATGGGTAAAAAGACCTTCCGCTACAGTGCCCAGGATATCCGCCCGCTTAACGGTTTGGCCCGCTTTTACTCGTGGATTAAATTCATATTTCATTTCCTTTGGCAGAGCCGACAAATACACACCCCGCTCTAAAAAAAAGCCGCACTGCCTGGCCAACTCAGGCAAAGGATTCTGCAGGCCGTCAAAAATCTGGCCCAAAAGCCCCGGACCCAACTGAACGGTCAAAAGCTCGCCTGTAAAATCCACTTTATCACCGATGCCGATACCGCTGGTACGTTCAAACACCTGCAGCTCGGCTCTATTACCCCGAATACGAATTACTTCTGATTTCAACTTTTTGTCGTTTACGTGCACGTATCCGACCTCATTCATAATCGCATTACCCTCATAGGCCACGGAGATCATATTGCCGTTAATACCGATTACTTTACCAAACTTATTTTTCATATACTTCCACTCCGGTTTTTAATTCTTCGAATATGTGCCTTAGTAAAGCAGTGTAATTGTCTTTTCCCAGTTCATCTTGAAAATAAGCCTTTCTGTTAAGAAGCTGTAATTTAAGATAATAGATTACGATTTTTTGTACATCGAAAAAATGTCCGACTTCCAATTCTTCCAAGTAATCCCAACGAGCTTTGTTCAAAATCGCTTCGGCTAGTAATGGGGAAGAATCCTCAAATGCTTTTCTGACCAATAGTTTTAAGCCGATTATTTCGGAACCTTGCCTTAGATAAGGTGCAGCGTCCTGTTCCTTTTTAAAGGCTCTTAAACGTACAAGCTCGTTGCGCAGGGCAATTTCCCACGCCCGGTACTGCCCGTATACTCTGGCTTGAGGAAAAGACCCGTTGAAATTTTGAAAATCCGCACCGATGACCAGCTTATAATCATCAGGTTTAAGTTGACCGCAGCAGAAATCCAAAAAGTATTCCAGACTAACAGGGGCCTCTTTATCAAAATAAAGCAGGGGAAGAGCAGCCACTACATAGTAATAATTACTCAAGTCTCACTCCCCTTTTTCGAGGTTTGCTTAAAAAGATCCGCCAGCTTGGGATTTAAGTATTCACCTAAAAACTCGGCGATACCTTCCTCGGTTATGTTGTAATAAGCCGTACCGTCTTTTTCCATAATGCGAAAGCCGGCTTTAATATCAGGAAGCGCTTTTATAACAATTCCTTTTTTCATTTCAGACGCACATTTGGTTAAAAGAAATTTTTCAAGCTTTTTTAAATCTTCAGCTGACACCATGAGGCTGATATCACTAATACCTTTTTTAACCCACTCTTTTACAACTAACAGCAGGACATCTTCCAATACTTTGCTTTGCAACACCGCTTTTACTTCAGCTTTCAGTACCGTATCAAATAATGTCTGTATCTCTGCTTTTAACGCGAGAATAAGATCCCGTCCCGCCTGCTGCAGCGCCTGATCGGCAGACTGCTTAAAAGAAGCTATCTCTTGTTTGGTTTTATCCAAAAGCTGTTCCGCGTCTTTTTTAGCTTGATTGGTAATTTTTTTTGCTTCTGCCAAAGCTGAAGATCTAATTTTATCTGCTTCAGCCTCAGCCTGTTTAATACCTTTAGTTTTTATCTTGTCAATTAAGTCCTGCAGTTGCACTTCCATATTTTCCTCTTCACTAGTTAATAATCTGTCTAAGATTTTATAAAAGCAGTATTAATTTTACTATTAAAAATAATTAACAACAAGCAAAAATTCAAGCATTTATATATGCCCTAAACTCAAATCACCGTGAATTTTATAAACATCCCCGTCTTTGGTAACATCAAGTATTTTATCGGGAAACTTAAGCTCCAGCTCGCGATTCAGAATTTCTATCACATCTTTCTCAATTTGTTTGCGTACCTCCAACGGTACATGTGAAAGGGTCGCCATGCGAATCTCAACAATATATCCCGCGCCGTGCTCTGAGCCGAATCCTGCTGAAAAACTGGCCCCGATATTAAATAATCCGTCATGTTCCTTATTTGAAGTGGAACCGCGCGGTGCGCGTGAAGGATGGAGCGGGAAGAGCTTTCCGTATTTATCCTCCACATAATCGTCAATTTGATCGAATATGGCTTTAAGCTGAGTTTCCCATTGAATGAGGTTCGGATGTCTCATACTAATATTTAAAATAACATAGCAGACCGTCTAAATCAATAACTACCTGTGAAAACAACTAATCAGGACTCTATCCTTTTTATGTAATCGATAATCTTTTTTAATTTCCTGTCCACAAAGCTCTCGATTGCCTGCGCATAGCAATGTTCTTCCAATTGATTTTTAAATTCCTGTTTGATATAGTCTCCCAACTCATCATGGGTCTGAAAACCATCAAGATCAAGCTGTGAGGAAAATTTTAGAAAATTCTTAAGACAGGCGATTTCGTTTTTAAAAAGCGCGGTATTTTCCAGATACACATAATTGGTAATCTCACTTTTTTCCAATCTTTGCTTCTGCACCTCCATTAACAGTTCTATATCTTTAATCAGATCTTCCAGTTCTGTCTGCAGCATGTGAATAAAGTCATTCTGAAATGTTTCCATTTTAAAGGCCTAGAGGATTGTCTGTTGTGCCCGACGCGTCACCATTCTTTTCTGTTTTCCCTTTAAGCATAGTGAATCCGAAAATACTGCCGCAGAGTCCGCCTAATAAATGGGCGGCTTCGTTAATGTTATTTTCCGCAAACATATTAATAATTTCTCCCGTAAGGTAGATAAGCACAATCGCGATGAAAGTTAAAGGGATCTCACCTGATCTTACATTTGTTATAGAAACAAGCAGAATAAGCATAAACACAATCCCGCTCGCTCCCAAGGAAGAAGTAGCAAAAAACAATACATTAATAAGCCCTGAAACACCTGCCGTGATTATCATCATGAATAAAAGCCTGCCCGAACCATACTTCTCTTCGGTAATCGGACCGATTAATAGAATAAAAGTGAAATTACTGAGTAAATGCATCCAGTTTCCATGCCCCAAAGCATGGGAAAACAACTTGTAAATATCCAAAGAAAGAAAGTTAAATCCCATGGTATTGCTGGGGACGCTGAAATAACCGGCCACAAACTTATCTCCTAAAGTATCAATTCCAGGTCCTCCTTCTCCCCCCAGAATCTGCCATACCACCATTATTCCGGTGCAGATAAGAGCATAGGTAAGGATAACAGGCGCATTATAGCGTAATTTCATAACATTTCTCCTCTTGTAATCACCTTAGTCTCTGCAAGGCGAAAAGTCAAGAACAAAGCTATTTCTTGTTTTTAGTAGCTAAAAATAATAAATAATTGCAGGGGATGAGATTGTTTTCAAAAATCGCTTTGGCTACTTTTTTACCCACATAGCGGAAATGCCACGGTTCATACTTATAACCGGTTAAAAGCTCGCTGCCTTCAGGATATGACATGACAAAACCGTACTTGTACGCATTTTCAGCCATCCAGATTCCGGCCTCCGAACTTCCGAAATCGTTAAACACATCTCCCTCAAGGTCAAGGGCTGTTACATCAACAGTGGTACCCAGTTGATGTTCACTATGCCCGGGACGGGCCGAAGAACGGTCCGCTTCTTCCTGACCCAGGGTGTTTACCCAGTAGTTATAAACTTGCTCCTGTGTCTTATATGAGCGATATGCAGAAAATACCATGAGTTTGTGACCGGCGATTTCTGCTGCATCGAACATGGCCTTCAGATCCTGAATAATAACCCGCCGTAACTGCATGGATTTATCACGGGCTCTGATACCGAAATCCGTAATATTCACCAGATCAGGAGGCTCAAAATCCGCAGCCAGCGCATGATCTCGGTCCACTACTACCAGGAGTTGTTTTTCAATAGCGGAGAGCGCGGGGACATCCTCCTCGTCGCTATGGTTATTCACATATATATCATATGTATTTTCTTTGTAATCAGAACCGGGTGTGTTTTTTACCGATTCTTTTGGGAAAAAACATGATACTGCCCCATAGAGAGCGAGAAACGGGACACTCACACAAATTAAACCTACTAATAATCTTTTCATCTATCTTCCTATTTATAATACGGTTATAAAAAAATAACAATCAAGCAAAATAATCGATTTTTCAGAATTTTTAAGGACGCTCCAAGAGAAAAAAAGTAATATCATCCGTTGATTCCGTATGATGCATATATTCCGTAATCTCTGTCTTTAAATTCGCTATCAGTGTTTCCAATGGAGTTTTTTTATGACTTTTAAGAAAGTCAAGCAATCTTTGCAGCGTAAAATGCTCCTGCTTATGATTGCGTACATCAACCAGACCGTCCGAGTACATAATAAGCCTTTCTCCCGGTTCAAAGGTAAATATGTACTCATCCAGTTTCATCTCAGGAAAAATACCTATAGCCGGCCCCCCTTCATCGATTTGGATAAGTTTGCCGTCTTTTTTCAGCAAAATGGGATATGTATGACCTGCGCGCGCCAGTTTCGTCTTTCCGGTCCGTACATTTATAACACCATATACAATAGAAAAAAAGGGGTTTTCCGCGGCATTGAAATAAAAACGTTTATTTAGTTCGGTAATTACCTCTTTTGGTGAAAGAATTCTTGTCCTCCCCTTTATATTCTGCTCTTTCCCTTTACCTTTACGCGCCGCTGCTTTTTTCTTTAATATTCCGCCGACTTCAATATTGGGAGTAAGTATCCGATGCAGCACAAGTGAAAAAAGAGCGGCTGAAAAACCGTGACCCATTACATCCAAAATATAAAATCCCACGTGCGTATTATCCAGACTGCGAAAATTGAAGATATCTCCCGAACCGAAAGGACTGGGATAAAAAAACCAGTGCGAGCGAATTCCGTAAATGGTTTCAAGCTTTTCCGGAAGCAGACTCTTTTGAATGTTAACGGCAGTATCCAACTCCCGCTTAATAACCGCCTGTGATTTCTCCTCCACACTTCTATCCCCTATAGTAATGATTATGCCGATTATTTTCTGCTGCTCATTAACCAGCGGAGACAGCGTAATGTTAACAGGAAGCCGCTCTCCCTGCTTCATGGTGAGTTCGAATCTATTATAGAAGACAAGTTCTCCCTCGGACAACACCTTGGCGAAGGGAAGTGTGAAGGGGTGTTCTTGGTCTACGATATCATACAGAGGGAAAACCTCATTAAAATCTTTACAGCTTGCCTCAGCGTAGGTCCAGCCCGTAAGGCGTTCAGCTTCCGGATTAAGCAAACGAATCGTACCATGTTCATCGGTTACAATTACTGCCTCCCCCATACATTTCACAAC
The DNA here is from genome assembly GCA_016930675.1 of Spirochaetales bacterium. Taxonomy (GTDB): domain Bacteria; phylum Spirochaetota; class Spirochaetia; order SZUA-6; family RPPD01; genus JAFGGG01. Next base: position 14,643 of record JAFGGG010000042.1, on the reverse strand, counting down.
ATGCGAGTACCATTCCCAATTATGACGGACATTTCTTTCCTTTTCCGCTTTGGAAAGAGCCATTTCTATTGTCGTATATAGTGTACGCTCCGAGAACGGTTTTATTAAAAATCCATACGGTTCGCTCTCCCGTGCCCTTGATAATGTTTTTTCATCAGAATAAGCGGTCAAATATACGATGGGGATATGATATTCCGAGAAAATCTGCTGTGCTGTTTGAATACCGTCTATGGCGCCTTTGAGTTGAATATCCATCAATACCAAATCCGGTTTTGCGGTAAGAAGATTTTTTAAAGCGTCTTCACCGGAGTCGGCTGTATATGAAACATGATACCCCATGCTTTTAAGCTCTTCCTTGAGCTCCATCGCGACAAGACCTTCATCTTCCACAACCATGATATTTGCTTTTGCCATTACAGACAACTCCGTTATAATTTTTAGAGTATAAAACAGTTTTAAAATGGATTCTTAGTAACAAGTTTACTATATGTATCTGTAAAAATCCATTTTTATTTTTAAATATCCCGTTTTTTATAATAAAAACGGGATGAGAGCTTTACGCTTATGAGGGTAATCCTTAAAAGTGCTTTTATACCATTTATGATGGGTTAGAGCCCGCGGAGCAAGATTGGCAACAGTCCATAATGCAAAACTTAAGCCGGCAAAAGACCAGGTCGCGATCGCCCATCCCGTCCATTCAATAATTTCACCAAGATAGTTGGGACAAGATATCCAGTGAAACAGCCCGCCCAAAGGAATTCTGTACCCGTTGGTTTTTGAATTACGTAATGAATTGAGGATATTGTCCGCGTGTACATGGATTATAAATCCTAGAGCAAAAAGCGAGAACCCTAAAATAAAACGGACATCCGCAAGCCACTGCACCGGAAACAAGGGACCGATAAAAAAGAGATAATAGCCATTGAAAGCACAGTTTAAACAGTTAAACAAAATAGCAAAAAGCATTACTAAAATCGGCAGCTGCTTCTTTTTTGTCTTCCTTGTTAAAGGAAAGAAAACCGCCCGGTAACCATAGTGGAATACCCACATTGCTACAAATATTAACGCAACCGGATTGCTTGTCCTTTTACCCAGCAAAAAAAGGACAATAATGCCAATCAGCGAAAACGACTCCATTATAAGCCATCCCGGCCGACTTGGGAGATTCGGCCCCCAGCCATTTTTCAAATACCGTCCATACGGGGCAGGTATAAAAAATAGAACAATAAAGATAATGAAGGCAAAACCAATCCAACCGCCTAATAAATAAAAAAACAAGGTCTCGTCTAGTATCAGATTCATGTCACATACCATACTAGAGAACATCTTACTCATCAACACTAAATTCCCGTTTCGCACAAATTAAAATTTGATAAGAGAAACGGGTTTACAGAGTACAACAATGTGTTATAATAAAATAAGCTGTTATATCCCTTTGAAAAAGAGGTAGTGTTATGAATGAAAATTCAAACAAACAAGAAAGAAGAGGGACACAAAGAATTCCGGCACAGGACCTTCCCAAAACATTACGAACATTATTTCTTCAGTTCTCAGAAGGGGAGGAGTATCCCGTAAAAACCATTGATGCCAGTTCCAATGGAATAGCACTGTTAGTCAAGCTGCCGGTCTTTTCGATCAAAGATTTTAATATAACTTTAAAACCGAAAGATGACAGCTTTGAGATTGTAGATGAACTTGTATATATCAAACCAATTGACAGTCAGTCATCCAGAGTGAGCATTAAATTCTCTCATTCGAATGACCTTTCAAAATACAATACGCTGTTGACTAAGAATAGCTTTTAATCATTTCTTATAATATTTTTAACAGATTATAGAGTAAAGCAATTTACTCCTTAAATGACAAAGCTGCTCCTAAAGCAGATAATTATTTTTTACAGTAGAGTCATATATTAAAAGGCCAAAAGGATTGTCCATGGATATAAAGCAACAAGCTGTACAACTGCATACCGAACTCGCGGGCAAACTTAATATCGTCCCCAAAAAGCGTATCCGTTCTCAACGTGACCTCTCTCTGCTTTATACACCGGGCGTTGGTGAGCCCTGTAAGCTGATAGCAGAGCAGCCGGATCTTGTTTTTAATTTTACTTCCAAATGGAATATGGTAGCTGTTGTAACGGACGGCAGTGCTGTATTGGGATTGGGAAATATCGGTGCGGAAGCAGGTCTCCCTGTAATGGAGGGTAAAGCCGTGCTCTTTAAAGAGTTCGGTGGCGTGGACGCTTTTCCGATCTGTCTTGCCTGCCAGGATACGGAAGAAATAATTCGAACCGTGGAATATATATCACCAACTTTCGGCGGAATAAATTTGGAAGACATATCGGCTCCCCGTTGTTTTGATATCGAAGACAGTCTAAAGAAGCGCCTTCCCATCCCCGTATTTCATGACGACCAGCACGGCACGGCTGTTGTTACATTGGCTGCATTAATTAATGCGTTGAAAATAATCGGCAAGAAAAAGACCGCATTACGCATCGTAATAAACGGAGCCGGCAGCGCCGGTATCACAATCGCCTATTTTCTCATGAACTGGGGGGTTAAAGATATTGTTATCTGTGATTCTCTCGGCATTATTTCCCCCGCGCGTAAAGATCTTAATCCGTTTAAAGCAAATGCCGCCCAAAAGACAAATCCCCGCAACATCTCGGGAGTTCTGCACGACGCATTAAGGGATGCCGATGTATTTGTCGGTGTATCCGGTCCCAGCTTACTGTCTGCGGATTCCATAAGAACCATGGCCAAAGACCCGATTGTCTGCGCCATGGCCAATCCTGACCCGGAGATTCTGCCGGCGCAAGCAAAAGCAGGCGGTGCCAAGGTTATCGCCACCGGCCGTTCCGATTTTCCTAATCAGATAAATAATGTTCTGGCCTTTCCGGGGATCTTCCGCGGGGCATTAGATGTACGCGCCCGGGCTATTACGGAAGAAATGAAGACAGCCGCCGCCTACGCCATAGCGGCCATGGTTACCGATAAAGAACTATCAAAAGGCATAATTGTACCCTCTGCTTTAAATAAGGATGTAGGCAGAAAAGTAGCTTTAGCCACTGCCCTTAAAGCCATGGAACAGGGTATTGCAGGTTTGAAGCTTTCGGAAACAGAACTTATTGCTAAAATAAACAAACTGATTTCATAAGAGCAGGCCATGCGCCTCTGCCTGGGCGCACTCTGGCCCGCACTTCAATTCTTCCATAGGTCCATTTCCTTACTAGAGAGGTGGGGTCAGAATTTTCCGGTCATTTTTTATACATTTGCACGTTCGTCAGCCAAACCGGTGCCGGGCTTTGACCTGTGGCGAACCAAAACTCAAACCTCGCGTTTCTGTCCGTTGCGTAATTCATTGTGAATTCGAATTTATAGGTATTTCTTTTGGTTGTAATTCTAATTACTTTCTCCGTGCTGTATGCTGTCCATCCGCGATTCTCGATCCCGCCTATTTTTACGGTAATGGATCTGTCCTTTGCCGCGTACGCGTCAAAAACAATGAGATACGTTGCTCCCGCTTCTACGACCACCGGAGCTTGTATGAGTTGAATACCGTATTCCGGACAGTCGACATTGGTCGGTGACACCTTTGCCTTGCCGTCTTCAAGCGTACAGTTTCCATTGCCGCCGTGATTGGGATAAAAAATCCAGCTCCCCTGCGTGTTGACATTGCCGTTTTCTTGGGGAAGCACCTTGGAAAGCGGCTTTTTAAACTCACCATTCTTAATCATGTTTACAAGAACAGGTTTGTCTTCCTGTACTTTGGAATATTTACTGTCATGTACCGTAGGTCCTGTGGTTTTACCGCTTTCATCCTCTTTTGCTTTCTCCCCGGCAAGACTCCCCGCTGCCGTTCGCACACACCCTGACAACAAAAGACCCAGGATTAATACACAGAACATCCATCTTTTTTTCATACGTCATACCTCCTCTATAACATTACATAGGTACGATTTAATTCTCTTGCCGGACGGTTGTCAATAAAAAGCCCAATGAAATCGATTCCAATACATGATGTGCTTCAGCTGTATTCCCCAACAGTGCGTTTCCCTTTTAAGCTCAGACAGCATATCAATTAGATACAATATCTTTTAAACTTGATTTTTCCCGATTTTGAATAATACTTAATTATAGAAGACTTTTTAAAACCTGGGGGCCGTTATGGTAAATAAAATAATCTTTCGCAGTGCAATAAGTGTTCTGGTACTGTGTTCGTGTATCACCATAAATTATTCTGGTGACGACTATAGCTGGACGGATGCTGATTATGAGATCTATGATTTCCGCAGCTTCCCCACTCAGCCCGCGGTAAATGCGCGGATAGATATGGATAATATTGACTATCCACTGCTGCATGCCGCTATTTTTTATGAAACAAACCGCCAGCGGGAAAAATACGGCAGACAGCCCTTTTTACACTCACCCGCGCTGGAGAGGGCGGCATGGGGTCACAGCAGGGATATGGTTGCCTATAATTTCTATTCTCACACCAGTCCTGTAAAGGGCAAAGAAACCATGAGCAAACGCTTGGCGCTGGTAGGAATCCGTAATGCCTCTTCTGCTGAAAATATCGCCTATACCTTCGGTATTGAATATGAAGCAGGCAGATCCGTATACTCCCCGCTTCAGAACGGTGGATACTTCAGTTATGAATTAAAAGGAGAACCCATTAAAAATCATACCTATTTAGGACTGGCAAAAGAGGCGGTAAACATGTGGATGAACTCCTCGGGCCACCGGGCAAATATTTTGAATCCAGACTATAAATATCTTGGTGTGGGTGCCGCTCATTACCAGGATACCGGTTTTTTTAATATGGACAACTTCAAGCTGACCCAGAATTTTGCCAGTATCAAGGGTGAGTAAATTTAACGGCGACCATATTTCCATCAAGGAGTTTTCATATGCGCAATAAGCTTTTTATGGTGATCATCTGTATGATACTTTTAACCGGCTGTAAAACCGCTGAAACGTCTTTGGGTATAGGCGACAAAGTAACCGTTGAGCTGGAGACTTTTACGTTAACCGACGCGGCAGTAGTTACAGACTCAGCTGCCAGTGGCGGTAAAGCGGTAGAGATCATGTATATCACAAGCAAACTAAAAGGTGAAGTAAAACTTCCCGCAGGCACATATCGACTTACAGTATATGAAAACGCGCCTGATAAAAGCACGGATGCAATCTATATCCAGATAAATAATCTGACACCCTTGCGCATGTCGGTCAATGCACACGGGGCCTATAAACCCTGCGACAGGACAGTTACCATCTCGGTCGTTGACGAGGAAATCCCCGTAAATGTGACAATCACTCCCAGTGAAATACAAATGAGAATTGATAAACTTGAATTTGAAAAGCTTGAATAGCCTTATATCATAAAAGCCAGGGCGGCACGCTCCAATCCACCTGCCAGTGATCGTTGTTCTTCAGTAAACAGACAATACCTGCATTATAGAAAGCAACCGGCTGAATAGTGTGGTCTTGGCAGAGCAACTCGGAAGCCAGTTTGCTTAAGAACGGCAGATGCCCGACAATTACCAGGGAGTGGGCGGCTGTATGTAATTCATGAACAAGCGGCTCCACGGGATCTTTAGGTGTCATCCCTTCATAGACTTTAAGCAAACCTGTTTTATTCAGCGCTCCTGCAAGCAGTTCTGCCGTCTGTTTCGATCTGAGTTTGGTGCTGTAACGGATTTCAGCTATTTCAGGATTAATTGAGCCAAAAAAGCGGGCGGTTTTTTGAATTGTCTTTTTTCCTTCATCAGTTAATCCTCTGTTCGAATCTTCTTGTTTTGGTTTTGCCTGTGCATGCTGTATCAGATATAACTTCATAGTATCACTCTCCTTTTTTATTCGCTACTAATAATATAACAGCGGTTCTCCAATCCACGACCTTGCCGGCGATTTGCGTTATAATAAAATCTCTTATCCGGCAAATATCCTCATGCGACAACAGCTCAGGCAAAATTTTGCCGTAACCACGAGACTCCGTCTCAGGATCAAACCATTTCTTTATCACCTCTTCAGTCACCGCTCTTTTTTCAGCATATATTTTAAGCTCACTCCACACACCCTCAAACTCATGCTGCTTGCACAACCTTATAAGACTCTGATCATCCCAATTAAGCAGCGGATTATCCTCATCCTTATAAATCAGAGTTTCAGCTTTGATCACCTGTTCGGATAGGGAACCGCTTAGAAGTTTTAAATCTACCGCCTGCGAGAGACGGCTGCCCTTCGCGGGAACTACCTCCGCCAATGCCAGATATCCCTCCGGTTTGCATAATAACCTCAGTTTCTGAAATGCTTGGCTTTTATCATTTAGTCTTGTTAACGCATTTCTTCCCACAATAATATCGAACTCAATATTTTTAAAGAGTGAGGCCTTTTTTGTCCGATCATAGGAATCAATCGATTCCATTATAAATACCGGTCTTTCCAGGTCGGGTATACTATTTGCAAAATGGGTGAGAATTTCAAAATCCTTGGGATTTTTAGCCATTCCGTATACACAGCCTTCCGGCACTCTTCTTAACGCTTCCCAGAGGAGTATTCCTCTGCCAGCATTTACATCGAGGACGCAGTGGTGCCGTTGGATCGGTATATGTGAAAACAGCGAGTCACGTATATCAGACAGAGCATTATCGGAATTACTCAGTATCCGTTTCAGCCACAGCTCACGTTGCTTTTCAGACGGTGAAAAGGTGAGTACCTCCGGAGGAGGTTCATCCATCATTGCTTCAAGCTGTGCTTCCCTCCTCTTTAACACCTGTTCCCGTAAATGCTTTTCAAATCCAAGTTTGCCGGGTTGATAGAATATTCTCCCCTGCAGTTCCTTAGGCAGGTACTGTTGAGCCACCCAGTGATCACGAAATGCGTGCGGATAGAGATAGCCTTCACCATGACCGAAACCTTTACTGTCCCTGCTTGCGTCCTTAAGATGAGTGGGCACTTTGGACTGCTCCTCATTTTCAATTCCTTCCAGGGCATCGAAAAATCCCATAACCGAATTGGATTTTGGAGCCGTGGCCAAATAAAGAGCGGAGATTGCCAGGTGATACCTGCCTTCCGGCAGCCCTATCCTTTCAAATGCGCGCGCGGCTGCTTCGACAAAAATAAGAGCCTGCGGATCCGCCAGACCCACATCCTCACCCGCGAAAATAAGCATGCGTCTGAAAATAAATTTGGGGTCCTCCCCCGCATAGACCATTTTGGCCAGCCAGTAAAAAGCGGCATCCGCATCCGATCCGCGTAATGATTTGATAAATGCGCTTATGGTATCAAAATGGTAATCTCCCTCTTTATCATAGAGTACGACCTTTTTTTGAATACTTTCTTCGGCGATCTGCATAGTCACGTGGATCCGAGCACCTGCCGGTGGAGGAAAAACTTTAGGAGTTGTTTCCACGGCAAGCTCTATTGCGTTTAAAAGACTGCGGGCGTCACCGGCAGCGATTCGGACCATATGCTCCAAAGCGTCCTTATCCACCTTCACATCTATATTACCGTAGCCGCGCTCTTTGTCCTTTAAAGCAAGCTCTGCTATTTTTTTAAGATCTGAAAAGGTCAAAGTCTGCAGCTGAAAAATGCGGCTTCTGCTTACCAGCGCACTGTTCACCTCAAAGTAGGGATTTTGCGTTGTGGCCCCAATGAAAATTACCGTGCCCTGTTCCACCCACGGTAAAAGCGCGTCCTGCTGGGCTTTGTTCCAGCGGTGCACTTCGTCTACAAACAAAATCGTGCGTTTGTCATACAGACTGCGTTCATCCTTGGCTTCGGCAATTACCTCACGCAGATCCTTTACTCCGCAGAGTACCGCGTTCATAGTGCGAAAACGGCTGCTGGTGGTGTTGGCTATTACCTTGGCAAGCGTTGTTTTCCCGGTTCCCGGCGGTCCGTAAAAAATAAGTGAAGAAAGCTGATCGGCCTGAATCGCTCTCCGCAAAAGGCGTCCCTGCCCCACAATGTGTTCCTGGCCGCAAAACTCATCCAGAGTACGCGGTCTCATCCGGTAGGCCAGAGGTTCGAATTTATTTTGTGAAAAGCTTTTAAAAAGTTCCATATTTTAAGCATTAAGTATAATAGAATTAACCATGAAGGTCACTACAGCCATTACATCTTTTAAATATTATAGCCAGGGGGCAAAGTTCACAAAGAATTGTCATAGATCCTGTTGTCGACAGTCGCCGACTGCGCGAAATGTAGAATCGACAAAAATGCGAATGCGACGAAATGTTGCTTGCGGCGGTTCCCGGCTCTTCAATTCCATAGAGACGGTAATCTCTTGTATTGATTCCGGATTGTGTATCACAGAGATGACCGACATCCGACCACCGCACCAGATGTTCTGCCTTGTGTGGTAGCAGAGCAAGCTGTGCAATGAAATCCAAGTCTGAAAAGTACCTGTCCACACCCTTGAAAGGCCTCTTGCGAGGCGTATACAACAACACCGTGTCAGGTTTCACCGTCCCAATAAAATTTCTCAAGTGATACGGGAGCGCGTACTATAAAAATCTTGACTCAGATTATAGAAATATCTATAATTTTGTCTGATTTATCTCTTTATGAAAATTAAGAAAATAAACAAAAAGGATATTTGATATGTGTAAAAAAGATATTATTAAAATCAAAATATTTATAATTACACTTTTACTGAATTTGATCTTTTTTAGCTGTACATCTGAACCTAATTCAGAAATTTTAACCGATAAAGAACAAGAGAAAGAAATAGATAAAGAAAAATCAATTATATGGTCAGAAGCAATTGTAGAAGGCACAATGAAAAGCTATAGCTGGAATACCGGTGCAGTTTCTGCGAATGGGATAAATCTTGTTGCAACCCATGGTACAGAAATATTAACTTCTTCTGACAGAGGCTTAACATGGTTAAAAAAGAATGGAATAGATGGTGTAATCTATGATTCAATCACTATATCTGATGATGGATTAAATTTAGCCATGATTGAATATGGTGGATATATTTATACCTCAAAGGATGGCGGTGAAACATGGATAACACATGTGGATATGGGAGAAAGAAATTGGCTTGGAATTACATCATCTTCGGATGGCACTAAAATAGCAGTATGTGTTTATCATGGCTATATCTATACATCCATGGATGGAGGAGAGACATGGTCAGAACAGACAGGCTCAGAAATTAGAGGCTGGCATGATATTTCTGGATCATCAGACTGTATAAGGCTTGCTGCTGTATCTAACGGAGAACATAATGAACAGGGTATATATAATGCAAATAATGTTGATTATATTTATACCTCTATTGACGGGGGAATAAACTGGACCAAACAAACAGGAGCAGGAGGAAGGGAATGGAATGAAATTACATCTTCATCAGATGGCTTGAAATTAGCGGCATTAAGTACTGGCAGAGATTATATACACACCTCAAAAGATGGGGGAATAACATGGACAGAACATATAGAAGCAGGAAGAAGGAATTGGAAAAGCATAACCATTTCCTCCAATGGTTTATATATAGCCGCAGCTGTTGCGTTTAATGAATCTATTATGATTGAGCGTGATTACATTTTCTTTTCTATAGACGGAGGATCAACCTGGACAGAAAATACTGAACTCGGAACTGGTGATTGGCAGTGTATTGCCTCTTCTTCTGATTTTTCAACAATAGTTGCCTTAAACAAGGAAGATTTTATGCATACATCTTCCAATGGAGGAGCTACATGGATAAAACATTCTGAACTGGGAAAACGAAGGTGGTGCAGTATAACTTCCTCTTCCGATGGAAACAGACTTGCTGCATGCGATTTTGAAAATTACATTTATACTTCTACAGACGGAGGAAAAACATGGACAGAACAAACAGCGGCAGGCCAAAGGTCATGGAAAAAGATAATATCATCAGATGATGGTTTGTATCTATCTGCTTTTTGCTTTACTAACTCAGATTATATAAATGCCTGTGATTATTACGATATTTACATATCGTCTGATGGAGGACAAGTGTGGGAAAAAAGCCGTAACATATTTACCAGCCTAAGTGATCTTGCGTTTTCATCGGATGGCTTATATGTAGCTTCAACAAAATTTAAATTTTATGATTCGGAAGGAGATTTTTTGCAATCTTCCGATTATGGTATAACATGGGAATCCATTGAAAATGATAAATCATGGAAATGTATTACTTCTTCAGCTAATGGATTAATGCTGGCTGCAGGTGTTGACAACGGTTATATATATACTTCTTCTGACGGTGGGAGAACATGGATAAAACAGACTGGTGCAGGTGTGAATAAGTGGCAGAGTATAACTTCATCTGCTGATGGACTAAGAATAGCTGCTGGAGCGGGTGCAGGTTTACTTAATGATAAATTTGGTATTTATACCTCTGCTGATGGCGGTAAAACCTGGATAAAATCCCTAGATCTGGGTGTAAAATTGATTGCCTCGTCAGCAGATGGATCAAAACTTGCAACAATAGCTTATGACACAAATTACATCTATACTTCTTTTAACGGAGGAGAGACATGGTCAGAACAGACAGGTGCAGGAAATAAGTACTGGAAAAGTATTACGATATCGGATGATGGACAAAAATATGCAGCCGTGGCAAGTAATGAAAATAATATATCTATAGGCGTTTATGAATAGTAATAAATTCGATAAATATTATATGCTATATATTTTCCATATTGACACAGCGGAGCAAGTGCAAACTGACGTGAGTCAGGATAGCCCAAATCCCAATTGTCTAAATAGGGAGTGGTTATGCCATTTATCCGCTTTGAATAAGTGAGGATTAGAGGCGGCATACTCGCCGAACGTCTACAGGCTTGAGACCATTCCTGTTGTGATTTTTATGCCCGCAACCTTACTGAATCAGTCCGTGAGAAGAATGAACATGAGCCTGCTAAGGTTCGCATGAAGAGACCGTTCGTGGTTAAAAACAACCGCAGGTAGTAATAAATTATTTATATATTCTACTTATTCATTTTACCATACTGCGGGCTAAAACAATAAAGCTCTCCACCGACAGCTCTTCAGCCCGCAGCGTATCGATGTCATAATCATTCACTAATAAATCCAGGATCTGCTGCCTTTGAGTTGCCGAAAAGTCGGGTGAATGCTTTATATTGTTTTTCAATATCTTGCGCCGTGAAGAAAAGCCCGCACGCACAAGTTTAAAAAACAGATCTTTCTCCTCCTGAGAATTAATCCGCTTTTCAGGCGCAAGCATTATTATTGTGGAAAGCACATCCGGCTGGGGGAAAAAAGAGCCGGGCTTAAGCTCGCCCGCTGTTTCTATTTTAAACATACTCTGGCACAGAACTGAAAAACCAGAATAATTCTTAGATCCGGGCTGCGCCGTTATTCTGTTTGCCAGCTCCCGCTGGACCGTGAATACCATTCGCTGCGCTGAAAAATCATTTCTGATAAACGAAAGAATAATCGCGGAAGCCGAGTTGTAAGGCAGATTACCGCAGATCTTATCCGGCATTCCCTGTTTTTGATACATACTCATCCAGTTTTTAAGCACATCACCCTGGCATACCATTAATCCGGAAGCACCTGCAAACTCCGCTTCAAGCCAGCGCACAAGTCCTCTGTCGATCTCAAACGCGATCAGAATCTGGATGTGATCCAGCAGAAGAACCGTCAACGCACCCAAACCCGGACCGATCTCCCAGATCGTATCGGTTGGTTGGGGAGCTAAAATCCGGACAATTTTTTCCCGCGCGCCGCGGTTGATAAGGAAATTTTGCCCCCACCGTTTCTTCAATGTAATCCCGCACTTTTCTAGAACAGCCTTTATCTCATGAGGAGACTCATAGTTCACGGCTTTTTCTCCCGCGCAGAGGAATAAAAAACAAACTCAGTAGAGCTAAAAAAGGCAGCCAGTACCAATCCTGCCATGATAGCTTTAGAATCGGGATATATGAAAAGAAACCGCTGATTGTACGAATGGTTTCATACATAGCATCCATTAAAGCACTTACGATTTTGTAAAGAGGTAAAAAGGGAATCATTGTGAGAATGATAAAAATAATACCGGCCCACACAAAACCAGTGACAAGAGGAATTAACAAGAGCGCTACTAAAAAACCAAGCGGATATACCTGATTGAAATTGATAAGAACCAGCGGCAGAGTGGCTAACTGCGCTCCGATTGAAAGTGACAGAGGAATACGAAAAAACGAAGGGAGATACGGAATGAGAATCGAATTAAGTTTTGATCCAAACACAAGAATGCCGAATACCGCGCAATACGAGAGCGCGAAAGACAGCGTGTAAATACTGGCGGGATCCAGGCACACGGCAAATATCAGACTAAAGCACAGAATGTTAAAAAGATTCAGATCTCTATCTAAAAGTACTGCCGCTCCTCCGATGATAAGCATCAAAGAGGCTCGTAACAGGGCGGGTTTTGGGCCGATTAAGCATACATAAGCAAAAACAAAAACAGATCCGATGATGATTTTAATTGTTTTTGCTGATATTGGAAATAACAGCAATCCCATAAAAGCAAACACGATCCCCACATGTAAACCTGAGAGAGCAAGCAAATGAACACTTCCTGTATTATAAAAACTTGTTTTCAACTCCCGGTCTAATCCTGAGCGGTCGCCTAAAAACAATGCTTTAAACAGGGATGCACTTTGATTGCCCATCAGCTTTATTCTGGCTTCAAACCACAGAAACACAGAGGCTCTCAGCCTGTAAAACCAGGAAATGTAATCATGTTTTTCTATATCCTCGGCATCAGCCCATGAAATGATGCGCTGCATAAAATCCTTGCGCTCACGCTTAAGACCTCTTTGTACCGTTATGATCAGGCCTGCATACAAATCCTCGCCGTTTTTAAGATAAAGGTCAATTGACCCATGCGCTTGCGCGACCAAACTTTCCCCCTTGGCGGTCACAGAAATCAGTTGTACATTACACAGACGTAAGGATTCACCGATCACCTGGCTGTCCGCTGTCAGATATCCTTCATAAGAGGCTATCTGCGAAAGTTCCGTACCACTGACAAAGTACTTGTTTTCATATTCTATTGTATGGAGCAGCACCACACCCAGAAGAAGACCCACGGCCCAACTTATAGTGTTTAAACCCCTTTTCCTCCATATTTGTCTGGAGCAGTTGAAACCTATAACGCCGACGGCGGCGCACATTACAGCAAAAAAAATAAACCCCAAGGAGAATATAATTTTATTTATGAAGAGAACAATACAAATTCCTGCTGCCGTAAAAACGAGGGGTGTGGCAATTCTTGTCATTCATTACCACTTAAGATTTTTGATGGCTTTTTGCGCAGCGTCCTTTATTTCGTTGGTATAATTTAGATATTTGGTATACATGAGATCATCAAAAGCGATTTTATCTCCCAGCTTGCCTAAATTGTTAATAACCGCAAGTATTATCTGGCTGTCATAAGGTTTTTTGTTTTCGGTAAAAGCGTTCAATATATTCAAGTAAAGGGTCAGTCGTTCGGCCGCCGCGTGCGTACCCATATTACCCAAAGCGGCTATGGCGGTTAGTAAAGAGCTCTTGGCGGCTACACCCCGATCGTATTCCAGGAGTGTTGTGTCAAACTGCGAAATTACCAACCCGCTGGCTTTTCCCCATTTAAATCCGCTTAGAGCCTCCGTGGCACTATCCCTTATTTCACGAATTAATTTCTGATCCTGTATATTCGGAGTGCTGTAGTGGAGTGCGATGTCAAGGGCATATTCCGCGATCTCAGCCTTTTTCGTGCTTTCCATTTTTTGATGCTCCAAACCGACCTCCAATGCCCGCTTTTTTTCAAAAGTGGTGCCGGATTTCAGAATATTCAAAATACTCGAACGGAAATCGCCTGTTAAGTTAAGAAGCGTATTATAGGCGAGTGTACTGATGGCATCGTCATAGTTGAGGATCATGGTATTGAAAACAGGAGTAAATGAAGAGGCATCGTCCAAAACAGCGAGTGTTTGAATACAAACAGTAACAAGTTTTTTATTGGGGGTTTTACCTGTCTTATAAATATTATTCTGAGTCTCCAGATAGTTATTCAGACTCGAGGCAATGGCAGTGTCGCCCTTACCCAGAACCGCCAAAGCTCCGAGTATCGTTTCCCTCATCGCAAAGTCATCATAAATTTCAAAAAGCCTTAAAGCGGAATATCTAACCGCGTTATAGTTCAGATCCCTGCATTCACGAACGGATAGAAGCGCGATTTCTTTAATAGCAGTATCTGTATTCAATTTACTCGAATTAGAGATGGCAAAATCAATCGCCTTATGGAAAAGAGGGCCTAAAGTGATCTGATCAAGCTCAACTGCTTCTTCGATCAGCTGCAGTTTAACCGTGGTTGAACCTTTCTCAAAATTTTTCAGGTAACTATCAAGCACGCTGCTCTCAGTTTGAGCAAAAGAGTTTAATGAGGTGAATATACATAAAAGAACAATAATACTCTTTATTTTCATGATAACACCTTCTTATGTTAGTATTTCTTATCTATTCATAATATTAGTGTCCCTTATCTTAAAAATCAATTATTTTAAGAAAAAATAATCCCATACATATACTCCCCCCGTTGCCTCACATAAAAATCTAACCCAAATTATTGGATGCCTCATATAAAAATCTAACCATAGAGTTAAAGAGAAGCTATATT
>JAFGGG010000041.1 GCA_016930675.1 Spirochaetales bacterium | reverse complement strand
GATAGCTATTTTAAAATTGTTTATAATTACACCTTTATGAGTATTGGTACCAGCCATTCGGAATATTTCCTATCTATAAACGCATGCAAAATAAATCGTACCCCCTGTGCTTAATTATGGTACAAATTTCTAATTGATAGTTTAAGAATTGTTGTCTTGACAATTAAACAGATTGCGTTCTAATATTGGCACATACCAAGAACACATGATAAACAAACCTGTGCTTAACTGTGCAGGTTTAAAAGATAAGGAGATTGCATTATGTCCTCAATCAGGAATATCGGAATTATTACCAGCGGAGGCGACTGCGGCGGATTGAATGCCGTGGTGAACGGTGCAGCCATGATGGCTAATGGGCACGACATCGGCGCTTTTATTATTCCCAACGGTTACGCCGGTCTCTACAACCTTATAGAAATGGATACAATAGTAAAATTAGATGCCAGGCGCCTGGATTTCATCAATACTACTTTGGCCGGCTCCGAAGCAGGCCATTCCCGCGTTAAAATATCAAAAATCGAAGATCCGGACAAATACGAGCGCATTAAACAGGGGCTAAAAAAGTTTAATATCGACGCGCTGGTAATCTCGGGAGGAGATGACACGGGCAGTGTGGTTGTGGACCTGGTGGCACAGGGAATTAGCTGCATTCACGCTCCCAAAACCATGGACCTGGATTTACAGACCTATTCCGTGGGAGCCGATTCCGCAATTAATAGAATAGCCGGCTTTGTCCAGGACCTGAAAACCACAGGTATGAGTCATAACCGGATTCTCGTTATCGAGGTTTTCGGCCGCTATGCCGGGCATACCGCTTTTCGCGGAGGTATCGGAGCTGATGCGGACTGTATTTTAATACCCGAAATCCCGGTTGATTTCGATATTGTGTACGCGCATATGAAAAAGGTCTTTACCCGCAGAATTATAGCCAGTGACGTAAACGCGGGTACGTATACTATCGTTGTTGCCGAGGGCCTAAGAGATGCGTCGGGAGCGGAAATCATTGACGAAACTTCCCCTGTTGACGCTTTCGGCCATAAAAAGCTGGCCGGCGCCGGCAAGTATGTAAAAAACAAGCTCTCAGAACGTCTGAAGCAAGACGCTTCAATTAAAGATTTCATGAAAGAACAGGGCATGTTTGTGCCCAAACTTTACGAGGTGCCTGAAATACGCGATGTGCTGCCCGGACACCTTACCCGCTCGGGAAAATCTTCTGCCTTTGACGTCAACTTCGGTATGCAGGCCGGCGGTGCCGCCGTCCTCCTTTTGATAAACGGAATCAGCGGTGTAACGGTTCAGGATGTGGAAGATGGGGAAATCCGCTATCTGCCCACAAAAAAGGCCATCGTACAGCGCCATGTAAACCTTGATATGGTGGCTTTCTATGAACAGTTCGGATATTGTTTCGGAAGAAAATCCGGTGAGTTTACCGCTAAGTTTCAAGAAAACAAAGGCAGAATCGAACGACATCTGTAAAGAACAAGAGGACTAATGGCTGCTAAAATAACTCCGAGAGGTAAAGATTATTCTCAGTGGTACATAGATATCATCATGGAAGCAAAACTCGCTGATTACTCACCTGTAAAGGGCTGTATGGTTATCCGCCCCCGCGGATATGCCTTATGGGAAAATATTCAGCAGACTCTGGACAAGATGTTCAAGGATACCGGACACTCTAACGCATATTTCCCTCTGCTTATTCCGGAAAGCTTTATTAAAAAGGAAGCTGAGCACATTGAAGGATTTTCCCCTGAACTGGCCGTAGTAACCGTTGGCGGAGGCGAAAAGCTTCCGGAACCATTGGTGATCCGTCCCACTTCGGAAACCATAATCTGGAGTATGTACAAAAAATGGATCCAATCGTATCGCGACCTGCCCCTGCTTATCAATCAGTGGGCAAACGTCCTGCGCTGGGAAAAGCGAACCCGGCTTTTCTTACGCACAACGGAGTTCCTGTGGCAGGAAGGACACACGGCCCACGCCTCCCAAGCCGAAGCTCATGAGGAAACACTTAAAATGCTCTTTGTGTATAAGAGTTTTGCCGAAGATTTTATGGCCATCCCCGTGCTTGCCGGACTCAAATCCGAATCGGAAAAGTTTGCCGGAGCCTTACAGACATACGCCATCGAAGCCATGATGCAGGACGGCAAAGCGCTGCAGGCCGGAACCTCCCATGATCTGGGGCAGAACTTTGCCAAGGCCTTTGATGTTACGTTTCAGGATCAGGCCGGTGCTCTGCAGCATGTCTGGGCCAGCTCCTGGGGCGTGTCTACCAGACTGATCGGAGCGCTTATTATGACCCACTCCGATGATAAAGGATTAATCCTGCCGCCGAAGCTCGCTCCTGAAGAGGTTGTAATCGTACCGATATTTAAAAATGAAAACAAACAGCAGGTACTGGAATACGCCCACCGGCTTCTAAAACAGCTTAAAACTCACTATAGAATAAAAATCGACGACGACGAAGCAAGTTCACCGGGGTGGAAATTCGCGGAAAGTGAAGTGCAGGGAATTCCCGTACGAATTGAAATCGGTCCGCGCGAAGTAAACGAGAACAAGCTGCAGCTGGCAAGAAGAGATACCGGTGAAAAGCTGCAGATTAATTACTCAGAGGCCGTGGATACCATAAAAAAGCTGCTCGAAGACATTCAAAATAATCTGTTTCACAGAGCTCTTATGTTTAGAAAAGAAAACACCCATGAGCTTACAGATTACAAAGAGTTCAAACGAATAATGGAAGACAAACCAGGATTCGTGGAAAGCGGTTGGTGCGGAAGCCTTGAATGTGAAGCTAAAATCAAAGAACAAACAAAAGCAACAATCAGAGTAATCCCGTTGGGCCGTGAAGACGATGAACCCAAAAAATGTATCTACTGCGGCAATCCCGGTCAATATCTGGCTGTATTCGCAAAAGCATATTAAGTTTACATGAAGAGAGGTCTATACTTACTACTTCTAATACTCCTCTGCATCTCCTGTTCAAACAAAGGTAACCCTAAAAGTGAAAATATTTTCTTTCTCCAAAACGGCCGGTTTTTGCGGACAAAGGATTTTACGTCTTATAAAAAAGTAAATCCTTTTCCATGGCCGGTGCAAATAAGAATTACCGATATGTACTGTACGGACCACGCGCTTTTTCTCCTAGTAAATCATCGTGGTGTTGCTGCTTTAACCTGTGGTTCCGATAATACATTTGTATTTTCTTATTTCTACGATGCAAACCTGTTCGACAACCGCACCTCAACCATTTTTCATCCTTATAATCACTCTCTCATCTGTCACGTGTATGAAGATGATTTTTTAAGAACCGAAGCGCAGATGAACTCTCATCCGGATGCCGTGACCTTTATAAAGTACACTTTCGACGGAACAAGTCTTGGAGAGGCACAGGCAATCATACCCCTCTGCCAGCAGCTGCATCCGGAGTGGCAGGCCGTAGTGGTCAATCCGCTTGATGAGCAGACAGTGGCCATTGAATGGAAACATACCGGTAAAGACCAGGTTAAATTCGAATATTCATCATTTAATTTTGACAACGGTGAACAGGAAATAAAGACACGGACCTGGTTTTTAGCTACTTTTAAATTTTCACCCGCGCTCGGGAACCATACTGACAAGCGGTATGTTTTGCTTTTTAAGGCCTGTATCGCCGACTTAGCCGTACATAACGAAGATTTTTTAGTGCATTTCAATGTGAAAAGCAGCCGCAATAATCAAATCGAACGATTTTCATTCAGCACAAAAAACTACGAACAAAGCCCGGACAGCGGTTACTTCTCAATACCGGTAATTAAACGGGAAAACTTGTTATGCGCGCTCCTGCCGGATGAGAAGGTGCTTTTATTGGCAGAAGAGACCGGCCGGGTACGGGAGATTGCACTCCCCCCCCTGCCGGCTCATTTTAGATATACGGCTATTATTTTATTTCAGGAGCTTATCTGTACTTCATGGGAGGATATCAGGTTCACCCATGTGGGCGCAGCGGGACTGGCGGTAACAGAATTGCCTCATAAGTAAGCAGTTTAAATAATATGTACATTCAAAGAAAATGTGCTATAATAACATATAGAAATCATGAAAATTAATAAGTGTACATCGATTTTATTTGTTTTTCTTTTTCTGTTTGCCGGCGCCATCGGCGCATGGTCCCAATCCTACTTCAGTCTGAATCTGGGATTGATTTTTCTGGGTAATGCCGAAGAGGACAGCGCGCCCAATCCGGTTATATTACAGGGAATAGGCGCTACCTTTCCCGTATATCAAATCGACGCAATTACAATTGAGATCGGCGGTCTGTTTTACGGCACACAGTATCAGTGGGCCAATAACCGGGCCAGCCCCGCCGATATCGAGCGGGCGGATAATTTTTTCGTGCTCTCTACCCAGATTGACGGAAGAGTTACCTATGAGTGGCGGCTTTCAGACCAGGTGGGTATGGGAGTGGGAGGCGGCCTGTCGCTTGTGATCAGAATTCCGTTGTTCGCTTACGACAACGGAGAGCAGTACAGAAGTGATATGACCTCATATTTTTTTGAAATGGCCAGATTTCTTTATCCGCGAGGTGATTTTTTTGTGGACTGGGCTATAGTCGAAGGACTGGGTCTGCGTTTTTCCATTCAGGCACTTGTTCCGATTTATAATCTGTGGAGCGGAGAAGGTGTTCCCTTTTGGGACGGCGGCATGATTCAGGGTATTGTTTCATTGCGCTTCCTTTTGTAAACAGTAAATCAATTCCCCTTACTTAATGTTAATAGATATTAATAGTGCATATAGATAGATCACAACTATTTCAAATACACGCCTTCATATCAATCTCTTCTTTAAAGTCCTCCTGTTGGGCAACAAGATATGCCACAAAAGATGAGGTGAGTACATTAATGACCACGGCCAGGCTTATTAAAAGCGGAGCAATATCGCTTAAACCCAAATGCTGTCCCATTTTGGGATAGTCCTGTCCGATAATTATAAGAGCGGCCCATACACCCTGCCCGGGGAAACCCGTGTCCAATAAAGAAGTAAAAAGTGATATAATAATTGACAGGCCGAAAATCCAGAGTAGTTCCAAAATCGCTATCTCCGGTCCGAAAATACTTTTTTTTAAGAATACCAATGACACACTTACCACCAAAGCCGTGCCCGCTTTACTGAACACCGCGGCCAATGGGAACACGGTTCCTCCGATTTTTCGTGAGATATGCATGCTTTCTTTTCCATGCTTGACAAGCATACCCACTGCAATAAGACCCTGCCCAGTAACGAGGCCGGTAAGTACGGGAGCAATTGAAGCATACAGCCATTTATACGGATTTTTATGATTATTGAAAGCATACAGCAATAAGGGCAACACACCGAACACAACAATTATTACATCAATACTCAAGATAAGCAGTAAATTAATATATACTTCGATACCGACAATATTTTTTAATTGAATTAATTTGGCCGATGTTATCACAATAACACCGATCCAGAATATCTCAACTATAAATGAATTAATATGATACATTATGCGCGACAAACCGTCGGTACATTGCACCACGGGTCGGGTATAATGTTTATCGTAATCATAATTAAGTCCCAACAGTACCGCGATCACAATAACAGGTAAAAGAAATATTATAAAATCCTTACCCGCAAAAACCTGAAAAAAATTCTTTGGAAAAATCTTGGTCATAATATCAGTAAAGGCCGGAATTGCTACGGGCTCAATATCATATCCGATGAACCTGGGTTCTCCCGGAATAAGCAGTCCGCTTATTACACCTAGAAACGCCAAGATCACGGCAGTGGTAATTAAATAAAGAAATAGTTTCCCGTAAATTCTCATTAAGCGTTTCTCAAGTTTTAACTCATAAGTGGCCATGATAAGCGAAAATAACACCAGAGGAAATATGATATAGCTCCCGATATGAATAAATACTTCAGATAGAGATGTAAAAATACCCGCAGGATCTTCCGGAAAAATGATTGTGAAAATAATTGCTATCAACATGCCCAGTAAAAGTTTTACCCAAATCTTCATATTAGCTCCTCATTACAGTTCACATACCGCCGAGCACTCCATTATGTGTAAGCGCTCGGCTGCTTTTATGAAATTAAAATCTGTCCAGTGTTTTATAACATGAAAAACAATCCTTTTCCATAGTGTCGGCATGAGCAATGCTTATTTTGTATATTTTTTTATGACAGTCTGGAGCAGGTTCAATTGAGGGTTTAAAAAATAGGAAAAATATCAAATAAAATCATTCTTTATTCTTCTTTTCAAGCTCTTTAATTTCGTCTCTTAATTTAGCGGCTTCCTCATAGTTTTCCTCTTCTACAGCTTTATCAAGAGCGGTTTTCAATTGAGTAAGTTTTTCTTGATTATCGGTTTTCGATATATTATATTGGGCAGCCTCATTGACCACGTTAACGGAAATACCGGCTTTATCCACGACAAACTCATCTATAAACAAAGGACACTTCACTCTTACGGCTAAAGCGATACAATCCGAAGGACGCGAGTCAATACTGATATCATTACCTTTGTGTGTGACAATTAAGCGGGCAAAAAAAGTATCGTTTTTTAATTCTGTTATCTCAACTCTATTGATTTCAGTTTTTAAATTCTTTAACGTCGAAATAAACAAATCATGCGTCAAGGGCCTGGGTATGGAGATACTTCCCAATCCGATTAAAATGGCCTGAGCCTCCGCTTGTCCGATAAAAATAGGCACAGCCACATCGGATCCGACCGGTCTAATCAGAACCGCACTCCCGTGTTCTGCTTTGGCGACCGTCCATACCTCAGCTGGAACTAACATTATTAAGATCCTTATGCGTGGATTTTAAATAGTTAATTATTGCTTCAACATCCACAAAACCCAACTCAACGGCAATCTCACCGAACAGTCTTTTATCTCCGTCTTTTTGCCGTTTTAACACATCATCAACCTGTGCTTTTGCCATGGCACCGATTCTGACCAAACCTTCACCGATCTTTTCTTCTATTTTGTTATCTTTATTTTCCATTAAAAACCTCTTATCCGCTTGTTTTATCTCTCATTAATAATAGGAGAAATAAAATTATTTTTCAATTAAACTGAGAAAGATTTTTAATATTATTTGCTTACTTAATAAAGAACCTTAAGCTGTTTTCTTTTTGTTATCGTCGATTATCTCTATTTCAGGCTTTTTTGAATTTACAATCATATCTTCTGTAATAAGCAGTTTTTTCTTTCCCTTAATAGAAGGTATTTCAAACATGATATCCGCCATGAGGGATTCTATGATAGAACGCAAACCGCGGGCACCGGTTTTCCTCTCCACAGCCTTCTCGGCTATGGCTTCAATAGCTCCGTCTTCAAACAGTACTTCGGTATTATCAAGCAGTAAAGTGGCTTTAAACTGCTTAACGATCGAATTCCTCGGTTCTGTGATAATCCGTTTTAAAAGTCCTATATCAAGTTCGTTTAAGGTGACCACAATCGGAAGTCTTCCCACGAATTCTGGAATAAGTCCGTATTTAATCAGATCGTCCGGATGCATCTGGCTGTATATTTCCTGAAGATCCTTCTCATTTTGAGGTTTTACGTCAGCACCAAAACCTATAGGGTGCTTGGAAATGCGTGTTTCAATTATTTTATCCAACCCCACGAACGCTCCTCCGCAGATAAAGAGGATATTGGTGGTGTTGATACGCAGCATCTCCTGGTTGGGATGTTTCCTTCCACCCTGTGGCGGAACCGAAGCTACCGTACCTTCAATAATCTTCAGCAGAGCCTGCTGCACGCCCTCACCGGATACATCGCGGGTAATGGAAACATTTTCATTCTTTTTTGCGATCTTATCGATTTCATCTATGTAGACAATGCCTTTTTCCGCGGCGGCGATATTGTTGCCGGCATTCTGGATCAGTTTGAGGAGAATATTTTCCACATCCTCACCCACATATCCGGCTTCG
This sequence comes from Spirochaetales bacterium, assembly GCA_016930675.1. GTDB lineage: Bacteria > Spirochaetota > Spirochaetia > SZUA-6 > RPPD01 > JAFGGG01. Next base: position 29,359 of record JAFGGG010000041.1, on the reverse strand, counting down.
GTCAGTGTAGTGGCATCGGCGATGGCAAAAGGCACTTTAAGCTTTTTGGCGAGCGTACGGGCCAGCAGAGTTTTTCCCGTTCCTGTGGGACCGATCAGCAGCACATTGGCTTTTTCCAAATCAACATCTTTTTCAACCAAACTGCCCTTGGAAATTCGTTTATAATGATTATAGACCGCAACAGACAGGATCCTTTTGGATTGTTCCTGTCCGATCACATACTGATCAAGGTAATCCTTAATGGCCTGCGGAGACGGTATCTCCTCGATAAACTCGCTTGAGAGAATTTCATCTTCTTCGTCCAGTATTTTTTTACAGACATTGACACAGTCATCACAGATATATACTCCGGGACCGGCGATAAGGCGGCGGGCCAAATCCGCTGTTTTCCCGCAAAAGGAGCATATCTTTAAGCCGTTACTCTTTTTTGTAAATCTACCCATGGTCCTCTCTTACAAAAACCTGGTCGATGAGGCCGTATTTACAAGCTTCTTCGGCACTCATATAATAGTCCCTTTCCAGGTCTTTAGCAATAGTTGTTATGGTTTTATGAGTATGCTTGGCGAAATATTCAATAATAAGCTTTTTTAAGCGTACCATCTCTCTTGCCTGGATGCCGATATCCGCGGCCTGTCCGTATACACCGCCCCAGGGCTGATGGATAAGCATACGTGAAGACGGCAGTGCGAAGCGCTTTCCCGGAGTACCCGCCGCTAAAATCAGAGCGGCCATTGAAGAGGCCTGTCCGATACAGATGGTTTGAACGTTTGATTTAACATACTGAATCGTATCATAAATCGCCAAGCCGGCGGTAACCGATCCTCCGGGTGAATTGATGTACAGATGGATGTCCTTTTCCGGATCCTGTGAATCCAAAAACAGAAGCTGCGCCACAACCAGGTCGGCACTTACATCTACAATCTCATTATCCAGAAAAATAATCCGGTCTTTTAACAGCCGCGAGTAGATATCCCAACGGATCTCGGAAGAGCCGGTTCTTTCTATTACATTAGGGATATATATTGTCGAAGACTTGTGGTCCATATGCAATTTCCTTTTGCTTTAATGTAATATCAACTCTGCAGTAAGTCCAGAAATTTAACGGGTTTTCCCTTTTTGGATTCCGCCTCACCAATAAGAAATTTAAATACTTTGTTGCGTGTAATACTTTCTTTAAGCATCTCGAGCATGTTGGCCTGGGCGTACGACTGCTTGGCCTTTTCAAATTCCATACCGTGATTATCGGCATATTTTTTTATTTCACTATCTATTTCCTCTTCCGTTACCGTTATCTTCTCTTTGGTTTTTATCTCCTGCAGCACCAGGCGTGATCTGAGGTTTTTCTCCGCGTGCGGCTGCCATTCTTTCAGAATATCTGCTTTGGTCTTTCCCTGTCCGGCCAGGGCATCAATCATATTTTTCTCGTTAGTGCGGTTTTGATTCAGAAAATTACGCCAGTTATATTCAAGCTCCATGTCGAGCATGGATGCCGGTATCTGTACCTGGGTATGTGCCGTAATCTGATCGATCAGCTGCGTGGAGAGCTGCTCACGTATGCGCTCCTCTTTAACACTTTCCAGCTTTTCTTTGATATCCTTCTTTAAATCATCCAGAGTTTTATATTTCTCACTGATATCCTGAGCAAGCTCGTCATCAATTTTAGGAAGCACTTTGGTTTTTATGCTTTTTACAGTTACCTTCAGGGTGACTGTTTTTCCTTTTAGTTCCGGAAACTCAACCGTTTCATCGTAGGTTTTGGTTATAACCTTTTCTTCATCCGGCTTCATCCCTAAAATGTCATCATCTATTTTGTAGAGGTTATATCCCGTACCTACTTCAAAAACAAAACCTTCGCGTTTGCTGTTCTCTATTTCTTCCTTGTTTTCATTGAGTTCGCTGTAATCGATAGAAACCACGTCGCCCTTTTCCACCTGGGCGTTGGCTTTTTCCTTTACTATGGAGTTCTTTTCCTGTAAATTCTTTAATTCACGTTCAAGATCTTCCGCTGTAATTTCCACCTGCGGCTCTTCCACTTTCAGTCCCTTGTAGTTTCCCAAGGTTATGTGCGGATACGTGTCGTATTTTATTTGAAATGTAAGATCTTTGGCTAAATCCAGCTCCACTTCTTCAACCAGCTCCGGCCGGGCGTAAGCCAGCGGTTTATGTTCAACGGTTTCAAAAGCTTCTTCCAGACTCTTTTGAATTATATTTTGAGTTGTTTCCTGTTTTAACTCCGGTCCGAATTTTTTAATCAAAATCTCCGCGGGTACCTTGCCCTTACGAAAACCCTTGACCGCAACCTTATTACAATACTCACTAATAAGATTATCGTATTCCTTTTTTATTTCAGCTTTGGACACGGTAATCTTTAACAAAACCTGAGAATTATCCTGTAAATCCACTTGTTTATTACTAATCACTTTTCCTCCTTACATTTCTCTTTTAAGGCATACATACGCTAACTCGTATCTTTTTCACACACCGCCGTAAAAACCGGCGCTTTTTTTGAAGTAAAAGAAAAGGCGATTCAGAGTACCCTCCGAATCGCCTTTTTCAAAGCGGGAAACGGGATTTGAACCCGCGACATCCACCTTGGCAAGGTGGAGCTCTACCACTGAGCTATTCCCGCATGCCAGCGATTCTAAATTTGCACCATGTTTATCAAATTAAATCAACATTTACCAAAACATCGCTTGATAATCGGGCAAATTTAGAATCGCTGGCGCAAATCTGCTAAATGGATCAATTCTCATTTTAATGAGAATTGCTGCCCGCATGCAAATAGTGTTGAAATCGCGCAGATTCTTCACTCTGCTTATACATCTAGTGCGAGAGAAGGGACTTGAACCCTTACACCTTTCAGGCACTAGATCCTAAGTCTAGCGTGTCTGCCAATTCCACCACTCTCGCAGATGAATATATAAAATTTATACAAAAAGGTCAATAATACCCTTATTTGTATAGACTTATGAGCCGTGAAGGGATCGAACCTTCGACCCGCAGATTAAGAGTCTGCTGCTCTACCAGCTGAGCTAACGGCCCTCCCTCTTCTCATTTCAGCAAATGAGAAGAGGGCTTTAAATCCAATGTGCGCCGATAACGGCCCATCATATCGCGCCCGGCAGGACTCGAACCTGCGACCTACGGATTCGAAGTCCGGCGCTCTATCCAGCTGAGCTACGGACGCAGATCGATGTAATCATAACCTTACTTATAAGGGTGAGTGATGGGAATTGAACCCACGACTTCTAGTTCCACAGACTAGCGCTCTAACCGACTGAGCTACACTCACCATGTACTCATAATGCATTTTTTAAATATCGGCACATCAAAAGCAGAGATAATATGGTAAATATTAACAATTTTGTCAAGACAAGGCAAGTGAAACCGGAAGTTCTCACTTTTTATGAATCCAAGCTCATTCTTTGTTTATCTCTTCCAGATAAGCACGGGTAAACACAAAATCCGGGATGGGCTGGATATTGAACTTACTGAAAATAAGTTGGGTTTTTCTCGCGGGATCGGCAGCGTCTTCTATATAGATTGATACCGGATAAATCTCTCCGCCAGTCCGGGTGTACTTGTGATAATACACGGTACGTTCCTGTATGCCCTTACGGTTAAAAGCCTGCAGTTTAAGGGGAAGAACAGCTGTTTTTTCTATCCAGAGTGTGATCCGCGATACGGAATGAGAATCCTGTTTGGCCGCGAGTTCTACTTTATATACATCATAATCTCCTAAAACATCCGCAGTAATTTTTTGGACCTTATAGTCCTTCACAAAGCTGAAGGCCGCGATATCGGAGACCAAGGCCAGTGAATTTGATATGGTTTGTGTTCGCGTGGCCTGCGAAAAGCCCTGTCCGTAGGGATTATAAAGCCATAACTCGTTATTTCTTAAAAGATAAGCCCTCCCCTTTACAGGTTCCGGTTTTGTTTGTAAAAGAAGTAAAAGTCCTTGAGTATCCTTTCGGAACAGGTAATACTGTTCCTGATCCTCAAGTTCCGTGTCTTTATTCTTGATTACGGTGAGCAGAGCGGAAAAATCACGGGAAGAACTCAGATTGTTCTCTATTGTTGCTGTCAGGTCAGCCGGCAGCTCTGAATCCGCAGCTATAAAAAATCCGTTTACAACTATGATACATATTAATAAAATCCGGGCGCGTTTCATCAAACTTTAGATGCTTTCCGCATTTTTTCTGCAATAATCTCCAGAAGCTGCGCTGCAATTTGTTCCTTATCCTGCTTTTGCAGATGAACCGCTTGTTTGTCGGTACCAATAACGGTAATTTCGTTCGTATCCGCTTCAAAACCGGCTCCCTGCCCGCTCACATCATTTACCACAATCAGATCGGCCTGTGCTTTTTTTAAGCGGGCCAGCGCATCATTTATCAGCTCCTGTTTTTCCAGATTATGCACCGCTCTAAAGGCTACAACAAAAGTTGCCGGAGACAAGCGCTTAACGTTATCCACAATTTTCGGCGTTGCCTCCAGTTCCAGTATCAATTCAGGCTGTGCATGAGTTGATATTTTTCGCGGCGCCGTTTTTTTGGGCTTCCAATCCCCCACCGCTGCCGCCGCGATACAGAGATCATAGCGCATTTTTGTCAGCTCCTCAGCCACCGCCTCCTGCATCTGCTGCGCGGTATTTACAGTTTTTATCCTGGCTGCCGACGGATAGGAAACCGCAGCCTTTCCTGTAATCACGGTTACCCGGGCCCCCTTTGCCAAGGCGCTTTGGGCCAAAGCCCTGCCCATTTTACCTGTACTGTTATTGGTAATCACCCTCACCGGATCGATATATTCAACCGTCCTGCCCGAAGTGATGAGAACTTCTTTTTTATCAAGACTTTTTTTTTGCGTCAAACGACCGCACACCGCCCGCACCAGGCTTTCGGTATCCATAATCTTGGCCTTGCCCTCTTCATGGACGGGCAAAAGGAAAGTGACGCCAATATTTGTAAGCTTCTCGATATTCTCCTTCAGGAGAGGGTGATTATACATAGACTCGTGCATAGCGGGCGCGATCACCAGTGGTATTCCCTGCCCCAAAGCCGTGGTCACAACAGAGGTAACAGACGTATCGTCTATGGCGCAGGCAATTTTACTGATGGTATTGGCCGTGGCAGGTGCAACAAGAACCAGATCGGCGCAGGTATCCACATTGCCTGCCAGGGCGATATGCTCGATGGCGCCTGTCAGCTGGATTACGGGCTTATGCCCCGTGGCCCAGTGCATACAGTCGGGATGAATAATCCTGCAGGCGCTTTCCGTCATAACGGGGAAAACATGCGCGCCCCGGCGCATAAGCTCACGGGCGATCTCAGGAGCCCGCACCGCGGCCACACTGCCTGTCACACAGAGCACAATGCGTTTCTGGGCGAGCAAGCTGCCTTTGCTGCCAATTATATCGAACGAAGGATGTTTTTCTTCCATCACCATCACACGATAAAAGCAAAGATTGCGCTTGTCAAGGAGAAAATTGGAAACTCTTTTGTATAACCTTTGTATTTACACTTAAGGGATTTTTTACTAAATTTCGGTATGTCGAAAATTGTAGCCCTGGCCTTAAGCGGCGGGGTGGACTCCAGTGTGGCCGCTGTCCTGTTGCGCGAGCAGTACGATCTGGTGATAGGCGCCAGCCACTACATCTGGCCCGAATCGCGCTGCTGCTCCATTGCTGCCTTTAACAGGGCCAAGTATATCTGCAATCTCCTCAACATGCCCTATTATATAATAGATCTGGAACGGGAATTTAAAACCAAGGTCGTGGATAACTTTATTTCGACCTATCTTAAAGGCGCGACTCCCAATCCCTGCGTACTGTGTAACGCTGAAATTCGCTTTACTCTTTTCTACCGGCGGCTGGCGCAAAAATGCACAGAGGAGGGTTTGCTTTCATCCGGAGAAAATCTTTTTTTTGCCACAGGCCATTACGTGCGGCTCGAACAAACCGACCGGGGCTGGTTTTTGAAAAAAGCGCGCGATAAAACCAAAGACCAGTCATACATGCTTTATCGGCTGCCCAAGGAAATTCTACCGCGCCTGATTTTTTCTCTAGGCGGCTATCTCAAAGAAGAAGTTGTGCAGATCGCCCGGAAGCATGATTTAACTGTTGCGCACCTAAAAGAAAGCCAGGACGCCTGTTTTGTGGATACCGATTATGTGGAGTTTATCACCTCACAGAAAGGCTTTGAAAATCTTTTCCGTCCCGGTGACATACGGGACAACCACGGACGTACACTGGGCGAGCACAGGGGCTACCTGCACTATACGGTCGGCCAGCGCAGCGGACTGGGTTTAAGCGACGGCCCCTGGTATGTATCGCGCATCGATGCCGAAAACAATGTTGTTGTGGTGGTCAGAAAAGAACAGGCCGGCCGGCGTCAGTTTAGGGTAGAAAACCTCAACTGGTTTATACCGGCGCCCGACAAACCTTTGGAGTGTACGGTAAAAATCCGCTACCAGACCAGGGACATCCCCTGCGTGCTCGAAATAAGGCAGCCGCAACAGGTGCTGGCAACACTGGATCAGCCGGAGTTGGTTACGCCGGGACAGTCGGCGGTGTTTTACAGCGGTGAGCTGGTTATCGGCGGTGGAATCATTGCAAAAGCGTAACCAAGGTTATTCGCTCTCAAATCCCGTTGCAAAAAGCCGTTGTGCCGCCTGCAAACCGCACTGTTGGTATTTATGATAAGCCTGCGCCGCTCTTAAACGAATCTTTTCATCAGTTTCAATGGAATATTTGTCAGAAAAACAAATATAATACATACCAAACATACCCGCAGAGTATTCATGGTGTATTATATTATCTGAACTGAATTCTGAAAAGCCCCAGCCTTTTGAATTTAAAAGCAAGAGTGATAATAGAAACTACAGCCAACACAAAAAATCCCTCCAAAGAGATTTTTATTATGATAATATTGATATTATACAGCGTCAAATAATAACTATGATATTTAAACAATAATTCAATTAATACTATCGATGAAATACTTGCCGCGACCGTAAAAAATATGACTATGAATCTAAAGCTATTCTTGATTAATAATTTTTTGTATTCATAGCGCTCGATTTCTTTCATAATACCCTGTGAAATATCTATTTTTACACAGGTCTTTTTAAAATGTGCTTTAATCAACTCATCTAATTTTTCTTCCTGCATTTCTGACCCCCTAAATCTAAACAACTATTTTCTTGTTTTTTTGTAATACCTGTTTAATTATGTTTTTTCCTCTAAAAATATTGGACTTGACACTATTTATGGGTATTTTCATAATTTCCGCTATTTCCTTATAAGATTTATTTTCAATAAAAAACAAAAAAATGGGCGTTCTGTATTTAGTATCAAGATCTTCTACTATTTTATTAATAACTTTTTTAATTTCATTTTTTTCCACTTTCTCGTACTCATTGTTTTGGCATTTCAAATTAAGCTTTTCAATTTCCATACTACTTATCCTTTTATGCTTTTTAAAATAATTAATGGCATTATTATAACCGATTCTATAGAGCCACGTAGAAAAGCTTGCTTTCCCTTTATATGATGATATCGATCTATACGCTTTCAAAAAGGTTTCCTGACAAAGGTCCATGGCATCATCCGTATTTTTAACAATGTTTAAAATAAAATTATACAAACCATTTTGATAACGCTTTACAATATGATCAAATAAATCAAACTCACCTGCTTTAATTCTTTTTATTAAAATGTTTTCTTTTGCTTTTTCCATCGTTATGCAGATTTTACTATACCGTAAAAAGACGTCTTCATGCTATCATGGAGAGCAAGAAGACGTCTGTGCCTTTCTCTTATCAAGAATGTTTATTTTATTTCACTTTCATCTTTTTACTAAGAAGCTTATAAAATATAAGTAATGCGATACCTGCGAGCAGCAGTATTAATCCGCTTGTAATCGTCCACAATCTCATTCCAAAAAACGCGGACACAGTTACGGAAATCCCCGGTCCCACAAAAACCAAAACTATTCCCAAAAGCAGACATATCAAATCCCATCTGATATTTATCGGTTTGGGTGAATACGTCCCCTTTTCTATCATAGCCATCGCTTTCTTATGGTAAAGACTGATGAAAATGCCTAAAACAAGAAAAAAACCTATTATGGCAGAGATAGGAATAAAAATTCCGAATACCATGACGATTGTCGGCGGAAATAAATCCTGTATTCCATGCTCCCTTACTCTTTCCGCGATCGCATTATCAATCTCACTGTTTTTGACGGTGTCCAATAGTTCATTTTCAGTAAAATCTTCCGGCACGCATGAGAATGCGATTAATATGAATATAGAAAACAAACAACTGACCGCAACTAACCTTAGATTTTTCATTGTATCCTCCTCGATTTATTTGTTAACTTCCGAAAAAGCCGCCAGCTTTGCTGGTTGTTTGTTAACTTAGACAACTAAAACTGATATTTGTTGCAAAATATTTTATATGTATCGATTTTTAAGTGGGAGAACGGCATAGAGGTAATATTCGGTTGCAATTGGGTTTAAAAATCACTAAAATCGTTCACAGAGGATTTCGTGAATGGAAAAGAAAACAAAGCTTAAAATAATTATCGGTTTGGCGGTGCTTGTTGTACTATCGGTACTGATATTATTGTTGATTCATTTCTGTTCGGGCAAGGCTGCCGCTGTCAATAAACGGCTCAGCGGTGAGCAAACCGAACCCACGCCGGTTGTGTCCGCGGCACCTGAAAAAAAAGCTGAAGAAAAACCCGCGGCAACCAAAGAGGAGGAGAAACCTGCCGTAACCAAACAGGAAGAAAAGACAGATAAGCCCACGCCCGATAAAATTCTTCTCTTTGAAATTGATGCCAGAAAAAACTGGCAGAAAAGCGGTGTGGAAATCACCCCGGAGATGAAGGTTGCCATAAATTTCGAAAAGGGAAAATGGACTATCGGGCAGGGCAAACACGAGTATGTGGGTATTGAGGGTTACAAGGGTTTGAATTTACCCAGAGCCTACCCTTTTATTACAATCGGAGCCCTGATTGCGAGGGTGGGGAGCAACAAAGCGTTTGAAGTAGGGAAATATCATGAAATTGACGGTTCTGATATGACAGGTATGCTCTCTTTCAGGATAAATGACGCCGACAGTTATTTGTATGATAATCTGGGAACCATAACCGTTAAAATTCATATAGTCGAGTGAATTAACTATGCGTTAAAAAACAACCGCCATCAAGAGCTCTTGCTTTTTTTCCCCAGCGGCTCCATGATTTTAATATGCAGCTCCTTAAGCTGTCTGGCATCCGCGGGCCGCGGTGTGTCCATCATGGTCTCCTGCGCCTTCTGATTCATGGGGAAGGCGATAACCTCCCTCAGGTTTTCTTCACCCGCCAACAGCATAACCAGCCGGTCGATGCCCGGAGCAATACCGCCGTGCGGAGGCGCGCCGTAGGTAAAGGCGTTTATCAGAGCCGCGAAATTCTTCTTCACATCCTGCTTCGAATACCCCGCGATCTCAAAGGCTTTATACATAATCTCCGGGCTGTGGTTGCGGATGGCCCCGCTGGAAAGCTCCACACCGTTACACACGATATCATACTGATACGCCAGGATGGAAAGCGGATCTTTTGTTTTTAATGCCTTCAGTCCTCCCTGGGGCATGGAAAACGGGTTGTGGGAAAACACAACACACCTTTTTTCATCGTCCCACTCGAACATGGGATAGTCCACCACCCAGCAGAATTTAAAGCAGTCTTTTTCTATTAAGTTTAGCATCTGACCCAGCCTGCTGCGGATTTCTCCGGCCATGCGGCTGGCCTCTTTTTCTCCGCTGCAGACAAAAAACATCACGTCCCCGGTTTGGATACCGCCCGCTGCTTTCAACGCAGCGAGCTTGGCGGAACCAAGCACCTTGGCGATCGGCCCCTTGACCTCACTGCCGGTCCAGACCAGATAAGCCAGTCCCCTGGAACCGATGGATTGGGCAAAGGCCAGCATGTTTTCAAAAAAACTTTTGGGCTGATCCGCAATCTGTTTTACGGAGACGGCCCGCACCACTCCGCCTTTGTCCGTCACCCGCTTAAAGATCTCGAACTCACCGTCCTGAAAAACATCAGTCACATCGATTATTTCCAGCGGAATACGCAGGTCAGGTTTATCCGTACCGTACTTGAGCATGGCCTCTTTATAAGGAATCCTCGGAAAGGGAGGTGCTGTTGTTTTGTGTTTTGAGTACTCGGCGAACAACCTGCTCATCACTTTTTCCACTACCTCAAAAATCTCATCCTGGGTCACGAAGGACATCTCGATATCCAGCTGGTAAAACTCGCCCGGCGTGCGCGTGGCGCGCGCGTCTTCGTCGCGAAAGCAGGGCGCGATCTGAAAGTACTTGTCGAATCCAGCTACCATCAACAACTGTTTGTACTGCTGAGGCGCCTGGGGCAGGGCATAGAACGTGCCCGGATGCACGCGCGAAGGAACCAGATAATCGCGGGCCCCTTCCGGACTGGAAGCGGTAAGAATAGGGGTTTGGAACTCGTTGAAACCCAGCTCTTCCATGAACTTACGGAGACTTGATATCACTCGGGAGCGCAGCACAATATTGGCGTGCAGTTTGCTTTTGCGCAAATCCAGAAAGCGGTACTTAAGCCGTGTTTCTTCCGGCGCCTGCTCTTCAGGGAAAATACTGAAGGGCAGGTCTTTGGTCTGTCCCAATAATTCGAAGCTCGCGGCTGCCAGGTCTATCTGGCCGGTGGGAATATTGGGATTTAAGGTTTCCTCGTCCCGCATCTCGATTCTTCCCTGGAAGCCGACTACGGTTTCCTTTCTTAATCTGGAGACCTCTTCCAGGATCCCTGATTCGGGCCTTACCACAACCTGGGTGATACCGTAATGATCGCGCAGATCGACAAACAGCACACCGCCGTGATCTCGTTTATTATGAAGCCAGCCGGCCAGTTGAGCTTGTTTACCCACATGCGTTTTTCGCAGTTCTCCGCAATTATGCGTTCTGTATTTTTTCATAATTACATCCTATTCCTATAGTAGATTATTCTATTGTAATATGTATTTGCAAAAATAATGCCAAGAATAAAGATTTTTAAACTTTTTGTAAACCTTTATAAAGGCAATACTTATAAAATCATAAAAAAAATGGATCCGCAGTATGTTCTTTTTTCCTACAGAAACGTAGGTTTATTGGTCCGCAGGAAGAATTACGGAGAAGGTACTGCCTTCACTCTTTTCGCTTACTGCTTCGGATCTTAAACGGACCCTTTTTCACTTTGATTTTTTATAATATTCATAAAAACCTCTTAGAGTTCCTGTTTTTAACCACATAAAATCTTCCGGTACTTCATAAAATTCCGGAACAACAACTTCCTCTACTGTCTTACCGGCGGAAATCACATCCTGAACATTTTTTTTCAAAGCTTTAAAAAAAAGTAAATACTTCTCCACCTCATCTCTTTCAACCACAGATCCGTGTCCGGGAACAATCTTTTTAAAATCCAGAGACAACCAATCCTCAAACACTCCCATCCATTTTTCGGGATCGACCGTCTCATCTCCGGCAAACGGAAATGCTTTTCCTAACAAGAGATCCCCGGCAAAGAGTACTTTTTCCTCGGGAGAATAAGCATAAACAGAGCAGTCCGTATGTCCGCCGCCATACATCACTTCCAGGCTTCTCCCTTCATCATGCAGGACTATTCTCTTATTGAAGCCGACATAGGGAATAACTATTTCCACATCTTCAAGCCAAAGAGCATCTTCAGGTTTTTCCTGTTTCCACCTCTCCAAACCTTCTTTGCTCCACTCGGTTTTTTTCAATTGTTGTATTTTTCGGGCGGCTTGTTCGGAACCGACTATACACGTATCTTTAAATTCTCCCAGTGTCATGGCATGATCAGAGTGACAATGAGTTAAAATAAAATATTTTACAGGTACACCAAACTGCGCTTCGACCTTTTTTCGGAAAACCCGAGCTGCTAAAGGCTTCATCGTTGCATCAATAACAACAACATAATTATTGAGCATCACAGCACCGGCGTTACTGCGAAATTCCCAGTGAGTTAAACAAGCCGTCTTTTGTGTTACCTTTTGAATATTGATGTTGCTTGTCATAGTGAAATCCCTCCATACTTCCTTTTGTATTTATAGAATGGCAGGAAAAATTATCGAGAAGGTACTGCCTTCACCCTCTTCGCTTTCTACTTCAGCCCGGCCCCCGTGAGCCTGCGCAATATGCTTCACGATGGCCAGTCCCAGCCCGGTTCCTCCCAGCTCACTGCTGCGTGCCTTATCCACACGGTAGAAGCGCTCAAAAATACGCTTTAGATGCTCTTGGCCGATTCCACAGCCATAGTCCTTTACGGTTATATGTATGGAATCTTGCATTTCTTTCGCAGTTACCTCCACAGCCGTATTCTCTCCGCTGTATTTAACCGCGTTATCAATTAAATTAACGATAGCCTGCTCAAATAAACTGGTATTTATCTTGCCCTTTAATTCAGGATCGCACTCTACCTTTATCTGTATCTTTTTAGCTTCCGCCAGAGACAGGCAGGAGTTCACGGCCTGTGTAATCACATCGTTTATTTTTACAACGGATAATTCAATACCACCTCTTTCAGTATCCTTTTCCAGACGCGCAAGACTCATAAGATCATCAACGATTGCTATTACCCGCTCGGTCTGCCGGGAAATAATAGAGAGAAAACGCTCGGTCTCCCCCGGATTGTTAAGCGTATTTTCCAGAATCGTTTCCACAAAACCCTTGATAGAGGTAAGCGGTGTGCGTAATTCATGAGACACATTCATGGCAAAATCCTTGCGTACGTTTTCCAGCCTGCGCAGTCTGGTCACGTCCCTCAGCACAAGCAGAACCCCGAAAGCATGCTCTTCTCTGTCGCTTAAATTCGTGGCCACAACCTGTAAAAGCCTCTCCTGCTCATTATAGAGAGTAATCTCCTTTTCAATGTATTGCGAGGTTTTTAATACCTCATCTATTAACAGAAGAATTTCGCTGGCGGAGACAACCTCTTCGATACGCTGACCCGGCACAATATCTTTATCGAGATGGAACAAGTCACAAGCCGGTTTGTTTACGGAAATGACCTTCTTGTCGCTGTCCACCGCGATGACACCTTCAACCATGCTCAAAAGGATGGCATCCGCCTGCGCGCGCTGTCTTAAAATCGTATTAATTCTCTGCTTTAACTGTTCGGCCATGATGTTCATACTGTGGCCAAGACTTGATAATTCAAACGAAGTACGGATTTCCACACGTTCCTCAAAATTTCCCCGGGATATAAGTTCAGCGCTTTTCCGCAATTTTAAAAGCGGTTTGCTTATTCGCTTAGAGCGAACATATATCAAAAGCGCAGCCAAAAGCATAAAAACAACCCCCCCGATAAGAAGTATTATCCAGAGAGTGTTAAGTGTTTGATTCAGTTCATTAATGGACATGGCGACGCGGACTATTCCCGCGATACGCTTTTTATCCATCAAAGGGACAGCTACATACATCATTTCCTGCTGCAGCGTATTGCTGAAACGTACATTCATTCCATATCCTTGAGATAAAGCCTCTACAACCTCCGGTCTTTGGCCGTGATCTTCCATGGCCAAGGCCTTTTCATCCGAATCACCGATTACCTTACCTGAAGGCAGTATAACGGTTATCCGAAACTCCCCGCGTTCGCCTAAATTTTCACATAATGTTTCCATCTTTTGAATTATTGAATTTGTGTCCTTATCTTCGGCGAGCAGTATTGTGCGTATCTGAGGTTCAATCAAGCGGGCTCTTTGCTCTAAATCCAAAGAGATCTCCGCAAAATAGAAATTACGAAAGCTGAATGTCGCGTAAAGGGCTGTCAGTACCACCGCAGCCAGGACGATGATAAGAAAGTTGATGAAAAGTTCACGGAATAACGTCTTTTTTTTCATTCTTTAAATCTGTATCCTATACCGCGCACGGTTTCAATATAGCTGCCGTACTTCCCCATTTTATTGCGTAGTCCGAAAATCAGCACATCAACCGATCTGTCGGTTACGAAATAGTCCTTGCCGCGGGTGGCCTCCACAATCTGATAGCGGGTACACACCCACCCCGGCTTTGAGGCCAAATAATAGAGAATACGGAATTCGGTAAGCGTCAGTTCCACCTCTTTATCTTCAATAAGCACTTTATGCTTTGCCGGATCTATAAGCAAATTATGCACGTGAATGGATTTTTCCTTGATTTCTACTTCTAATTTTTCCTGTTGTTTTCTGCGCAGTACCGCTTTAACACGTGCCGCGAGGATTTTAGGACTGAAGGGTTTTGTGATATAATCATCAGCTCCCATTTCCAATCCCTTTATGATATCCTCCTCTTCGCCCTTGGCCGTTACCATAATAATGGGAATCTGTACGGTATTTTCATTGGCCTTAAGCTGTCTGCAGAGATCCAGGCCGTCTATACCGGGCAGCATAAGATCGAGCACAATAAGATCGGGAGTATGTGCGCCGATTGCCAGCAGGGCTTTTGTTCCGTCGGCCGCACCTGTTGCCTTATAACCTTCCCGGTTTAAGTTATAGGTAATCAATTCACGAATATCCTTTTCATCTTCAATGACAAGGATAGTTTCCTTACTCATATATTATCTCCTTGCTGGAATTATAGAAGCGTCTACTCGATTCGTTTTCCCGTTGCAATATATTCCACCTCTTCGCAAATATTGATGATATGATCCCCAAGACGCTCTAAACACTTGCCTACAAAAAGCAGTGAGTGTACCTGCTTTACATGTTCAGGTTCCTGCTTCATGTCAGTAAGCAATTCTTTAAAAGAATGCAGGTACAAACTATCAACAATATCATCTTTTTTACGCACCTGTGCCGCCAATTCGGCATTTTCTTCATTGTATGCGTCCATAGCGTTTTTTAACATATCTCTGCAGATCACCGCCATTTTAGGAAGATCCTCATGAACGGATACTGTCGCGTTTTCATCAAAATTCAGCGCAGTGGTGGCCACATGACAGGCGTAGTCTCCGCAGCGCTCAAGATCACGCACTGTTTTAAGTGTGGAAATAATAAAGCGCAGTTCGCCGGCGACAGGCTGTTCGGTGGCGATCAGCACCACACATTGTTCTTCAATATCAAATTCCATTTGATTGATGTTTTTTTCATCATCAACTACCTTTTGGGCCAAGGAGGCATCCCGCTTTATGAGAGCGTGCATGGATCTGGATATGGACTCATTAACAATTCCCGCCATTTTTAAGACTTCTATTTTTAACTGTTCAAGCTTTTCATGGTAATGTTGTCGTGTTGTCATATTCTACTCCTTTGTTAACCGAACCTTCCGGATATGTAATCTTCCGTTCTTTTATCTTGAGGATTAAAAAAGATGTCTTTGGTCGTGCCCATCTCAATCAGTATACCATTTAAAAAGAACCCTGTATAATCGGAAATTCTTCCGGCCTGCTGCATATTATGAGTGACGATAATAATCGTGTATTTTTTTTTAAGCTGATCAAGCAGATCTTCAATCTTGGCTGTTGAAATCGGATCCAAAGCGGATGTGGGTTCGTCCATGAGAATCACATCCGGTTCCACCGCCAACACCCGGGCGATACACAACCGCTGCTGCTGGCCTCCGGAAAGACCCAGTGCCGGCTGGTGCAATCTGTCCGCCACCTCATCCCAGACTGCGGCCGCTTTTATGCTTTTTTCCACTATGCTGTCAAGCTCTTCTTTTTTTCTTATGCCATGCACACGCGGACCGTAAGCCACATTGTCATAAACCGACATGGGGAAGGGATTGGGCTTCTGAAACACCATACCGATGCGTTTGCGCAGCTCGATAACATCATAATCCTTATATATGTCAGTATCATCATAATATACGGTTCCGTCTATTTTTACCGAAGCTATCAGATCGTTCATCCTGTTTAGGGTCCGTAAGTATGTTGACTTGCCGCAGCCCGAAGGACCGATAAGTGCTGTTATCCTGTTATACTCAACATTCATATTGATATCGACAAGCGCCTGAACATCTCCGTAAAAAAGATTCAATTTTTCTGTTCGAATTTTATAGTTCTTCTTCATTTCCCTCTCCGCCTAAGCTTTATGCATCTTATTCATTTTCTTTATCAACTGCGTGGCAACAGTATTCACTATAAGGATGATCACTATCAGAATTGTTCCGGTGGCAAAAGCGCGCTCAAAAGAGATTCCTTCGGTTGCTAACAGGTAGAGATGAACCGAAAGTACTCTGGCGGACGAAAACAGGTTTCTGGCCAGTGTCGGACTGTTACCAAGCGTAAGGATCACGGCCGCGGTTTCACCCACCGCTCTTCCGATTGCCAGGATTACTCCTGTAAGGATACCCGGAACAGCTGTGGGAATTATCACACCGCAAACTGTCTGCCATCTTGTGGCCCCAAGCGCAAAACTCTCTTCTCTGTATGCTCTGGGTACTGATTTTAACGACTCTTCCGCAGTTCTAATAATTGTAGGAAGCACCATCAAGGTAATGGTCAATGTTCCCGAAAGCAGACCGAACTTGAGTCCCAAAAAATCTACGAACACCAGCATACCGAAAAGACCGAAAATAATCGAAGGAATACCGGCCAAAGTCTCCGTAAAAAAACGTAAGGATCTTACCAGCCGACCCTCCCCCGCGTACTCCGTAAAAAAAATCGCGGCCCCGACCCCAAGCGGCGTGGCCATGATGACAGTAAGCAAAATCATAAAAACAGTGTTAAGAATAATTGTCGATACGCCGCCCACTTTGCCAAACTTTTTGGGCTCTTCGATCAGATAGGAAAGGGTTAAATTAGGCGTCACCTCTCTGCGTTCTACCTTGACAATCTGGTCCGGAAAATGATTTTTCAGATAAAAATAACTGGTAAATCCCACAGCTCCTTCATTGCGGTTGATTACACTCATCAGATCAGTTTGATTATCCACATGAACAGCATTGAGGCTGAACCGTTTATCGTCTCCAAGCGCGAACTGTTTAAACTGCTTTGCTATGGCAAGATCCTCATTAAAAAGAACCGGCACAATATGTAAATCAATCCCATTAACCTCCTGCCAATTATGCGCATTACCTGAAAATATAGCTCTCATATCCTCTTCTTTAAGATAGCGTAATTTTTTCTGGTTCCGTATTTCGAACACGGCGGGATGGGCAACCAAGGCAATCGCCCGCACATTGATTATTTTAACCTTTGGATTATTTCGGGCACGCTCCATCTTTTCAGGATTTATAAAACCGATTGCACCAATCGTTGCCGCCACCTTTTTTATCATCTCCTCATCATTTTCCACAAAACGGTTATTGCTATTATAACTTAAGTGTTTGCCGAGCACTTTCTCGGAAAAGGCCTTTCCCAGAGACGCAGTCATATCCAGGGCAAAGGTCTTGACCTTCAAGTCCTGTTTGGCGATCACCCAATCCCTGACCTCTCCGCAATAGAAATCGATAATATCCTGAGCCGAAAGTTCCTCTATTCTTACAGAGTTGTTTACGATAAACACGAGTGTTTGTTCCGCCTGCCAGTCAAGAATAACTTCCGGACCGCCTTTGGCAATTACCGGATACTCTCTATGCAGATCCGAAACAAATCCGTTATATACAACGTAGCCGATTATCCAAACGAGGATAACTATTGTTACTCCGGCAGCCAGCCAAAGTACTGTCTTGGCGGTTTTTTGAGCACGTCGGGCTTTTTTTGTATACTGAAGAATTTTGGCTTTACGTTGCTTCATGTATCTTCGTCTTTCTTGTTATAAACTGGATTAAAACGTTAAGTGTCATAATAAATATAAAAAGCACAATACTTGTGGTAAAAAGAGCCGTTCTGTGCATGCCGGACGCATAACTCATGTCGGTAATAATGTTCATGGTTAATGTTCTTACAGAGGAAGTAAGCCCCAACCATTCTCCGAAATTTGGCATTAGCGGAGTATTGCCTGCAACCATGTACACAGCCATTGTTTCTCCGATGGCTCTGCCTGTTCCCAAAATAATCGCGGCAATGATACCTGATCGGGCAGCGGGTAAAAGGACTTTGGTAATGGTCTGCCAGTGGGTGGCGCCCAAGCCGAACGAGGCGACTTTATATCCATGAGGTACGGTACGGATTGATATCTCCGAAATACTGATGATTGTAGGTAAAATCATAATGGCCAAAATTATGGAACCGGAAAGCGCATTATAACCGGTCCCTCCTAATACATCTCTGACAATCGGGCAGATGACCGTCATACCGAACAGACCGAACACCACAGACGGAATACCGGCCAGAACTTCGACTACCCGGCGTAATATTTCCGCGAACCTTCCCTTGGCAATTTCCGCCAAATAAATGGCGCAGGCTATACCCACAGGCACACCGATTAACAAGGCCAGGGTTGTTACTATGATGGATCCCGTAATAAAGGGCAATATTCCAAATCCCGGATCAACTTCCGCACTGGGTTCCCAATGGGTGGAAAACAAAAATTCAATTGGACTCACTTGACCAAAAAGAGGAGCTCCGCTTTGAAAAATAAAAAATGTAATAAAAAGCACCGCGGCCGCTCCCACACCGGCACAGACAAGAAGGAGATATTTTATAGACTGTTCATAGTATTTTCTGATTTTTTTTCTATCTAAATTCATACATGCTAAATATGTAAGAGAAATATTAGGAATATATTAGGAAAATGTTACATATTTATTAGCTTCTTTAAAATTAGATTAAAAAAACGTTTCACCCCATTGTACTTGAGGTGAAACGCCTGTTTTGGTGTAAAGGTAATTATGGAAGGGGTATGAATTTTTCAGCTTTTACGATTTCTTGACCTTCGGCTGAAAGTAAGAATTTCACAAAATCCTCTTCCACCGATCCGGGTTTAAGATCACCCTTGTGCACTACAAAAAGTTTCCTGCTTAAGGGATACGATCCGTTTTTTACATTATCTTCTTTGGGTTCAATACCGTTTATCAGAATATCTTTGGCGCCTGCATTACGGGCTCTGTCAATATAACCAAAACCGCAGTAACCGATGGAATTGGGAACCGATCCGACCTTCTGCACCATATCACCGTTCGATTTGACAATATCAGCCTCTACCGCAAACTTGGTGTCGTTACCCAACGCTTCCGCAATACATGTCACATGAAAGGTCTCGCGGGTTCCTGAAGCCTCATCGCGATTAATCAACACAATCTGTGCATCAGGACCGCCTACATCCTTCCAGTTCTTTATCTGGCCTGCAAAAATTTTGGCAGCAGTCGCAAGATCAAGATTGTCGATTACGATATTGCTGTTCACAATCACCGCCACACCGTCTAATGAAATTGCCGTGGCCTTGGCACCCTTTTCTTTTTCAGAATCCTTCAAACCGCGTGAAGCGCCGCCTAATGAAAACGTGCCTTCGATAACATTGGTAATACCAACGCTTGAGCCTAACCCTTCATAGCTGATGGTAAGCTCAGGATGCTTCTCGCCATAAGCCTCTATGGCGCTTTCCATAATAGGCATTACGGTAGTAGACCCGCCGAAATTCAGACTTTGCGCTCCCGATCCGCAGGCTGTAAGCAATAAGGCACCTGTTACCAACAGAAGACTCAACCCTGCTAAATATTTTTTCATATCAAATCCTCCTTAAGAATTTAATTATCTATAAGATAGATCATTGGCTATAAGATGCATTATTTTAGGTTATGATATTGTTAGAAATATATTAGAATTGCGTTAAAAAATACTGCCCAGCCGGCACGCCATTTTTTCCTCAATAAGCAGGACACAGTATCTTGAATCAATCTTGACATAAGATTTTTATCTGTATACATTATATGATACTTCGGGCCCATAGCTCAGTTGGTTAGAGCGGCTGACTCATAATCAGTAGGTCCAAGGTTCAAGTCCTTGTGGGCCCAAAAAATGGTTGTTGCCTTTAGGTGACAACCTTTTTTTTGCTAAACACAAGGACTTGAACCGAACGAGCGCCGACCGACTAGGGAGGAAGAGCGTGCATGGATGCACGCGAAAGCGAGTGAGGCGGCCTGAAGCGAACAAACAGGATGTTTGTGAGTGGAAGGCAAGTCCTTGTGGGCCCAAAAAACCGGACAGTGCCGACAGGTGCTGGCCGGTTTTTTACTTCTTGGTTTAAATCAAACATGACATACGGCTGTCACACTGTCTTTGCTATTATTAATTCTAGTTTAAAATACAAATAAGGAGAAATTCCTTATGACAAACAAGCTTATCATTATCGGCGCTCTTTTTATGCTCTTTATAACTTGTGATAAAGGAGGTGACATGAGTTATAGCTTCGATATAAAAATGACGGACATAGTGCTTCCAGGTGAAAGCGTCACTTTCCCCATGGGGGACAGTAAAGAAAAAGATGAAAAACCGATCCACAACGTAACACTTTCGGTTCCCTATGCCGTAAGCACATACGAGATTACCAACGACCTGTTCTGCCGGGTATTCAATTGGGCATTAGAAAAAGAATACGCAACTATCTTTGAAGGGGATGTCTGGGATCAAGTAAAAAAATTTAAATTTCTGGGAATAAAAAATTTAACAGCAGACAATTTGCAGGAAGGAATCGAGCTCGATAACAATAAACTGGCTGTGAAAATCATAGAACAGCTGAAACCGGTGAAAGAAATTTCCGCGGGTGAGTTCCCGGTTCACGGCGTCACCTGGTACGGGGCCTGCGCGTTTTGTAATTTTTTAAGCCTGATCAAAGGACTGGAACCCGTGTACGATCTTTCGACATGGGAATGCGACTGGGGGAAAAACGGCTATCGTCTGCCCACCGAAGCCGAATGGACCTACGCGGCCAAAGGAACCGAACAGCATGAATATGCCTGGGGAGATGAACTTCAGAGGGTTTCGTGCACATTCAGCGGAAGCATCAGGCTTTTCAGCAACGGCTTGACGCCCGTGGGTTTCTATGACGGCACTGAAAAATACGGTATTACCACCATCAATAACGCTTCGCCCCTGGGCGTGTATGACTTAACAGGAAATGTGTGGGAATGGTGCTGGGACTGGTACGGAGCGTCGTATTATGCTGTTTCTCCGAAAAAAGATCCGCGGGGTCCTGAAAAAGGAGAAGTGCGTCTTCCCTGGACACCTTACGCAACAAGACTCTGGAGAGGCGGCGGATTACTGGCTCCTCCGGAATACCTGCGCGTGGACAGAAGGTGGAGTGCAGGCCCCGACCAGTGTTACGGCGAAACCGGATTCCGTGTGGCACAAACAATAAAATAGAAGAAGCCTGCGTTAGTCGGCCTAAAAAACTAAGCTGCGTCCGGCCCCCTTGCCAACCCCGATCCTCTCGGATATGATAGCTTACAGTCGGCATAATCCGGAAACATGCGCTGCGAAAAAAAAGGACGGGCAGATGATAGAGAAATTCTTTACCTATACCATGGAAATTCATAACAATATACAGAATTATATTAAAAAGTTTGTCAAACATGACAACGATCTGCTGCCGCGAATTCTGCAGGATGAAAAATCAAGAACAGATACGCTTCCTGCAATCGGTCCGGAAGTCGGCAAACTCAGCGGTTTACTGATTAGATTGATAAACGCGAAGCGGGTACTGGAATTCGGGACTTGTCTGGGTTACTCCACGATCTGGCTGGCTGAAGCGGTAAAGGCAACCGGAGGCAGCCTGGTATCCGTGGAATATGAAAAGAAATTCTTCAACAAAACACAGGAGAATCTTGCCGGCGCCGGTTTAAGCAGTTATGTTGAGCTCATTCATGGTGATGCAAACAAAATAATCCACGAATTAAGCGGACCGTTTGATGTAATCTTTCAGGATTCGGATAAAGAATTATACCCCGTGATGCTGGAACGTTGTATTCAGCTGGTACGGAAAAACGGGCTGCTGATAACGGATGACGCACTTTTTAAACCCATGGGCGTGCCCGCTCACTTGTGCACGGCGATCGAAGAGTTCAACTCCATGGTTTTTAATAATCCACGGCTTTACAGTACCATCCTGCCGATCGGCGACGGTGTGGTACTTAGTGTAAAATTGTAAATTGTCATGACGAAAGCAAAGCTGACATTCCGGATAATCACCATTGTTATACTTGCCCTTGTTGCGCTATATATCTCGTACGCCTGTTTCTTTTTTATAACGCAAAGATACTTTTTTTTCCCCGGCATGCATCTACATCAAAATGCCTTGGCCGCTCCTCCTGAAGACTGTGAAGTGATCTGGCTGCACTGCGATGAATATAACGTAGAAACCTGGTACTTCCGGCCGCGAACTGCTTTTACCGACAAACCCTTTCCGGTGCTTATCATGGCACACGGTAACGGTCGGATTATGGATTTCTGGGCCAAACGCATACGGGCTTTGCCACAAATGGGCATAGGTGTGCTCATGGTTGAGTATCCCGGTTACGGAAGAAGCGGTGGAAATCCGTCTTATAAAACTATTACTGAAACTTTTACCAAAGCCTATGACATGCTCATAAGCCTGCCCGGAGTTGACACCCAAAAAATAATTGCGTTCGGATTTTCAATGGGAGGTGCTGCCGCGTGCACATTGGCCGAACACCGTCCGGTGCGCGCCGTTATCTTATTATCAACTTTCGCTTCTCTCTATGACATGGTAAACCACTATTGGCTGCCGTCTTTTTTAGTACTCGATCCCTTTGATAATGCCAAGGTGCTGCAACACTACGAAGGGCCGTCGCTGGTGCTGCACGCACCGGATGATACGATAATTCCCTTTCACCAGGCGCAAAAACTAGCCGGCACCTCAAACAGAGTAAGGCTGATAGTACTCAAAGGCGGCCACGATAATCAGGTGAAAGACTGGCCCCTGTTCTGGGAAACATTTATCGCAGAGTTCTTAATGGAAAACCACATTATCACCATTAGATAAAGGCGGATACTCAAAAAGCATTATAAGAAGTGCCTGCCTAGGCACTCCGGCCGAAGATATTATTAATCACAATGACTAAATCCCTTTTGGTAAAAGGCTTATAGAGGAATTCCCGGATACCGAGTGTTTTTGCTTTTTCTATGGTAATCTTCTCACTAAAACCCGTGCAGAGGATAATAGGCGTATCGGATCTTATCCGCAGCATTTCAACCGCCAAATCCGCTCCTGTCATGGCGGGCATGGTTTGATCCGTAATAACAAGATCAAAATCCTTGGGAGCAGTTTGAAACAGCTCAAGCGCCTTAAGACTGCTTAAAGTTGTCTGTACATGTGAACCCAACCGTTTAAGGATCTGCGCATTTGAATCAACCAATTCCTGCTCGTCGTCGATTAAGAGAACATGTTGAGGCCACGATCTACACGGTTTTATATCTGCTATACTTTCCTGCTTTTCCTGTTCTTGAATTAAAGGAAGGCAAACATTAAATGCAGATCCCCGGTCCGGATCACTCTTAACCGTAATAAATCCTCCGTGATCTTTTACTATCCCGTGTACAACAGATAGACCGAGTCCGGTTCCCTCTTCTTTCTTCTTTGTGGTAAAATACGGATCAAAAATTCGCTCCATAATCTCAGACGACATGCCGTGTCCGGTATCGGAGATTGTCAGTTCCAGGTATTCACCGGCTTCAAGTTCGGGATGATAAGCCAGAGACGCCGCATCCACATCAATCTGCTTAAGACTCACGCTCAGCGTGCCTCCCCTTTCCCGCATGGCATGACCGGCATTGGCACACAGATTCATCATTATCTGGTGAATCTGTGTGGGATTGGCGAAAACAATACAGTTATCCGCTTTGATATACGATCTGATCTCTATTGTACTGGGCAAGCTGGCTCGTAACAGCTTCAAGGCTTCTTTTACAATGAGGCTGACGCGCAACGGTTTTTTTTCCGTTTCGCTTCGCCGGCTGAAAGCAAGTATCTGTTTTACCAGGTCCTTGGCCCGCTCTCCGGCCTGCAATACATGTTGTAAATATTGTACGATCGGAGAATCGTCAGGCAGATCCTCTTTGGAAAGCTCCGTAAAACCGATTATCGCGCTTAGGATATTATTAAAATCATGCGCAATCCCTCCTGCTAATGTACCGAGCGCATCCAGCTTTTGCGCCTGCTGGAGCTGTTTTTCAATCCTGATCTTTTCCTGCTCCGCCTGCTTTTTATATGTAATATCATTCATGAAACAGAGTAACGCCGACCGGCCGTTCCAGTCTACCACAACGGTATTGGTCTCGATCCAGCGGATTTTATTTGATTTATTCACAATCCGCAGTTCATAAACAGCAATTGGTGTCTGCCCCTGCATTCTTTGTCTGTAAATCTCAGCTGCTTTTTCGCGGTCATCCTTGTAGATAAAGTTCTCAAGAGGTTGTGCTGTAATTTCTTCCTGCGTATACCCTATAAACTGCAAAACTTTGGGATTCAGGAATTTAACATAACCTTCCTGTACCACAAGAATTCCTTCATTTGCATTTTCGAAAAGCTCCCGGTATTTTTTTTCTCTATCCCGTAACGCTTCCTCGGCAAGCAGACGAGCAACCGTATTACTTATCTGTCCGGCGATTGTCTCAAGCGCATTACGCTGATAACCATCTATTTTACTGAATATATGAGATGATGCATTCAAGCAGCCGATTACCCTGTTCTTATATTTCAAGGGTATAATAGCTATAGCCTGTAGTTTTTCTTTTACTTCCGCCTTATCTTTGGGAACATCAAGTAGCACATATTCCAGGTAGATAGGTTCTCCCTTCATAACAAGTTGTGCATTAGGTGATCCGCCATCATAATGTGCAACACTTTTAATAAATTTAACTGGTAATCCTTTATGATGTACCAGGTCTAATGCGCCGGTAATTTTATTCACAAAGTAAATCCCGCCGCAGTCCATCCCCGAGATCTTAAGCGCCGCATCAAGGCACAGGGCTAATCCTTTGATCAGGTCGGTTGTGCTGCTTACGGCTAAAGCAAGATCATGCTGAATAAGAAGTTGTTCTTCCGCCTGTTTTCGTTTTGTAATATCACGCGCGATCCCCTGTATGGCATATGGTTTTCCGTCTTTATAAATCAAGGATCCCTTGGTTTCCACCCATATAAAACCGCCGTTTTTTTTCTTCAATTTGTATTCCTGCATTTTTTTTTGCGAACCGGTCTGAATAATTTCCGCAATTTCTTGCATGACGTGTGATAGTTGATCATCTGAAATAATTGTCTTGAAATTGATTGAGGGTATATCCTCCTCTGTATAGCCTAATAATTCCAATGCCGCGCTGTTGGCATCGATAAAGTTACCCTGAAAATCATGAATAAAAACAGGATCAAGCTGACGATCGAACAAAGCGGTATACCGCTCTTTGCTGCTTTTTAACTCCTCTTGCGCCTGTACGCGCTCGGTCACATCGCAATCAACACCCCTGAATCCGTTCAGCTTTCCCTGTGCATCTATAATAGGAACCGCATTACTTTCAAGGTAGCGATAACTGCCGTTTTTATGCTTCCAGCGAAGCAACAGGCCGTTCCAGCCCCGTTTTTTGGCAATCCAGGTTTTTAACAGCGTCCGTACTTTTTTTTTATCATCCGGGTGCAGAAGCTTCAGGCTTGATGCTCCGACAAGTTCATCAGGACGATACCCCAGGATATTTTCCACGGCGGGATTGGAATAGGTATGTACTCCATGCGTATCTATGGCCCACATCCAGTCCTTTGAGGTTTCAACGAGAATACGCAGTTCATTTTTCTGCAAAGAATTTGACATTGTATTCCCTTCAAACGGTTTTTATTTTCTATAATCTATAGTATAGGATTACTAAGGAGAGAATGCAACACGTGTTTTATTTTATACAAGGTTAAAAATTCTGATCATCCGGGCCGTGATAAGAGATAAAATTATAAAGACTGCTTGCGCATGACGCTTTCGGTTGTTTTCCGAGCATCTTCTTCCTGTTCAGTACGCCAGGTTTCGTCTTTAAGGGAGCGAATAATATAATCACATGCTTCGTGTGTGGAATCGGTCATAAGCAAGAGGTCCAAATCGCCTTTGGAAATCTTACCCTCGGCGAGCATGGTATTTTTAAGCCATTGGATTAAGCCCTTCCAATAGTCCAGCCCAAAGAGAACCACCGGAAAGTTTTTCATTTTTCCTGTTTGAATAAGCGTAAGTGCTTCAAAAAACTCATCCATGGTACCGAAGCCGCCGGGAAAAATAACAAACGCATTCGCGTATTTCAAAAACATTGTTTTTCGCGAGAAGAAATAGTAGAATTCGATAGCAATATCCACATAAGGATTCACATGCTGCTCGAAGGGCAGCTCGATATTCAGTCCGATAGATAAAGCACCGCTTTCCCGCGCTCCCCTGTTACCCGCTTCCATGATTCCCGGACCGCCTCCGGTAATAATGGCAACGCCCGCTTTACCCAGTAATGAGGCAAGGCGGGCCGCTTTTTTATACATGGGATCATCCGGCTTTGTCCGCGCGGAACCGAAAATGGTTACGGCCGTTTCAACATTGGCCAGCGTATCGAATCCTTCCACAAACTCACCCATAATCCTAAATACCCGCCACGGATCGGTTTGCGTAAATGCTGCCGGTTTTGCCTTGAACGAAGCCAGCAAGCGTTCATCTTCAGTACATCCGCCCTCCCGCAGGGCAAACAGTTTCTTTTTAATCACGGTTAATCTCCTGTATCAGGGCTGTACCGGATAAGCCAACACCTCAAAAATCACAAGTGTTTGTTGGATACGGATATTCTTTCTAAGAGTCGGACTGTTTTTAAGCAGCAGTTCCTGCCTTTTGAACAGGGGTTTCAATTTTTGCGCTAACTGCGTGGTTCTTTCTTTATCAGCCTCAAACTCTTCAACCACTTTATCCAATTGATTTTGTATACTCATAATATACTTGTTAACCTCGTCCGCCGCCTTGGGAGGGTTATCCTTATGTGCTTCAATAATCGATAAGGTCCTGTCCATATACTCATATACCTGGTCAATGGCCTGGTCGCCGGCGCAACTCGATATTAAAACAGAACATAAAGACAAAATCATTATAATTGCACCTGATTTTTTCATAGGTATCCTCTTAATATTTTTTTAGTTTTAATAATACTATTATTAATTATAACATCAAAATATCACAGATACAAAATATTTTTTTAAAGAAGAAAAATATCTTACTCACTAATCTGTTCTCTCTATCTTGAAAACAACCGGCCTCAAACCGTCCGTGCAGCAGGCGATCACTGCTTGCTGCCGCCTCATCCAGGGGAAACTTCCTCCCGTAGTTGTGGCCAGAATATAACCGCGCATATCCGCCCAGGCCCATGAGCAGAAGCCCTCCGGTATGGAAAAAGCATCCTTTGCTATGAATTCCTGACCGTCAGTAAACATGTCACATGCCGTCAGTTTATTGTCCGTCAAATACTCATCGGCCAGTTCCTTATTAATCATCCTTTTAAGAACCGTAATCTTGCATTTTGTAAAAGCCATGTATCTCCTCCTTTTTCAGTATGAAATCGATTTCATATTATAGAACAAATGATCATATTTTGATATAATTATTTAACTAGCTTCTATTGAGACAAATAACTGCCAAGGAGCGGATATGAAACCCTTTGTTGCTGTAAAATTATTCTTTTTATTGTTACTGCTTTTGTTGCATCTCTCCTGCAGTGATACCGGTATCTGGCAGCTGGTCTGGTCGGATGAGTTTAATTATGAAGGAGAACCCGATCCTGGAAAATGGTCGATTGTGGAAAAACCGGCGCGCTGGGTCAACCAGGAAGCGCAGGCCTATGTGGACAACAGGGAAAATTTGAGAGTGGAGAACGGAAATCTTATTATCCAGGCGCACCGCAACCATGACGGAGGCTATACATCGGGACGTCTCGACACTTTCATAACCGGAAAATGGACCTACGGCCGGATAGAAATAAAAGCGAAACTTCCCCAAGGCAGAGGTACCTGGCCCGCGTTGTTCATGATGCCGTCCGAAAATATTAAAAGCGTATTCGGTTGGCCTTCCTCCGGTGAAATAGATATTATGGAACATGTGGGTTATAACCCCGGAACGGTACAGACCAGCGTGCACTGTCATGAATATAATCATCCGCAAGGAACTCATAAATTCGGCACATTGTATATTGACGATCCTTTCAACGAATATCACATCTATGCTGTGGAATGGTATCCTGACAGGCTTGATTTCTTTGTGGATGAAAACAGATTTTTTACCTTTGAAAACGAGCTCAGCGGCTGGAAAGCCTGGCCCTTCTATAAGGATTTTTATCTGATCCTCAATCTGGCAATCGGCGGATCATGGGGCGGAGCACAGGGCATAGACGATTCCATCTTTCCCACTCAGATGGTAATCGACTATGTGCGGGTTTATCAGACAGACCTCGAAAAACTCGGATATAATATGCTGGACTACGCGCCCGAGGAATAAAATAAACATTATTACAAGCTGATTGTTAAACTATCTCTTGGCCAGTTCTTTGGCTACTTTTTGTCTTTGCTCATTTAATTTTCTAATACAGTCCCGTTCCTCCACTTCCATTAGTGAATTAAAGGGAAAAGTTAAGGCCACGTCAATCATTTTTTTGGCATTCTCCCATTCTCCCCAGGCTATGTAGATATCCGCGATTAACTGGTACGTCTGACGGTAATCATAGCCATAAAAAAGCGCTTTTGTTATGTCCGTTCTGGCCTTATCTCTATCACCCACACTGATTCCTCCGGGAGCCAAAGCATAGACCGTGGCTCTGATAGCCCACGGCATCCCCTTAAAAAAGTTGGGGTTCAGAGTTATAACAATGGTCATCTCTTTAAGAATGTCGTCGGCGCTAAATAAACTGTATATTATACCGTTATACTCCGCCCATTTCGCCATGCCCACTCCAAGCCAATAGTGAGCGGCGACTCCTGTTCTTTTAATTCGGACGGCCTTGTCGGCATAATCTTTACAAATGGTAAAATAACGCTTTTTGGTATTGTGCTCTGTGGCGTAGAAGTCGCCGTAAAAATAATTGAGTGCCGCGTACATCCAAAGCGCATCATAATCGCCGGAATCCGTTTGCAGCATACCCTTTAATTCATTCAGCAGCTCGTTTAATCCCTGTTCCGTTTGGCGCTTATCCGCCAATCCGCTTGAAAGCAAATCGTCGATATCATCTTCCGTATAGGAAATAGAACCCATTATTAACAACATAGAGACCAATACAAAGACAATCTTTGCTCTGTTTATAAACATCATACTCTTAAAGATTAAAATATCAGCCATCTAAATTCAATTAAAAATACTATTTAATTTAATATTTCACATTGTGGCCGCTACCCGTTGCCTCACATAAAAATCTAACCCAAATTATTGGATGCCTCATATAAAAATCTAACCATAGAGTTAAAGAGAAGCTATATT
>JAFGGG010000040.1 GCA_016930675.1 Spirochaetales bacterium | reverse complement strand
CTGTGAGTTAATCGGTTTATATGTGGTATTACAGCAAAAAGCATGGTGTTGCTTCATTTGGGTACAGGCTTCGTACCACTAAATAATAATTAAAATATTGTTTTTGCTTTACTTTGCTAAAGCTTGCGTATACAATAAAAATAGATTGAAAAAGAAAGGATTTGTGTAGTATGCAAGATGTGAAATCTCTTATTCCTCATAGAGAGCCTTTTTTATTTGTGGACAGAATTGAGAAGGCAGATGAAAACGAGATTATCGGTTATAAAAAGTACAGTCAGGATGAGTTTTTCTTTAAAGGTCATTTCCCTGAGTACCCTGTTGTACCCGGTGTGATATTGGTAGAATCCATGGCACAGTGCGGAGGCGCGGGGGTAAGCATGTCCGGACTCTTAAAGGATGCTCTCTTTTTCTTGGCAACAGTCGACAAAGTAAAATTGAGAAATCAGGTAAGACCGAATGATGAGATTAAAATGGTTGTTCAAAATATTCGGGTGAGTAAAATCGCCATAAAGCAAGCCGGCAAGGCGTATGTAAACGAAATACTCTGCGCCGAAGCGGAATGGTTGTGTATGGTCGGTGATAAGAAAAATCTAACCGGTCGATTGTAATTAAAAGAACAATACCTTCGCGGTAGCGTTTTAAAAAGGAGGTCTTTATGACACAAACCCTGCCTAAGATGATTAATGCTGTTATAAAGCGTTACGCAGACCAGCCCGTGCTTTATTACAGAAATAAAAAAAGCAACTATATATTCCTTACATTTAAAAATTTTCATCAGCAGATAGAGCAGTTTGCCTGCGGCCTCCTCAGTATCGGAGTAAAGAGAGGAAATCATGTTGGTATTGTTTCCGATAATCGCAAGGAATGGATTATCGCCGATTTTGCCATTCTCGGAATAGGAGCTGCCGATGTGCCCCGCGGCACGGACGCCACGGACGCGGAAATCAGTTATATTTTAAATCATTCCGAATGCAAAGTAACACTGGCGGAAAATGGCGCCGTATGTGACCGTATTCTTTCTCACAGCAGTGAAATGCCAAAACTGAAGACCATTATTGTGATGGATGAAGATTTTAACCTTAAGGACCTCAAAACCAAAAAGGGTACGAAGAAAATATTCGGTTTTCAGGAAATACAGGATTTGGGTAAGAAAAAGTTGGATAAACAGCCTTTAACTTTTGAACAGGAAGTGGAAAAAGGCAAGGCTTCTGATCTGGCTACGATTATCTATACGTCAGGTACAACAGGCGAGCCCAAGGGTGTTATGCTCTGTCATGAAAATTTTATGCATCAAATACGAGCTGTTCCCGGTGTGATCTATGTAGAGCCCAAGCACATCTGCTTAAGTGTTTTACCGGTGTGGCACTCGTTTGAGAGGACTATTGAATATGTTTTTTTAAGTTTAGGGGCAAAGCTTGCCTATTCAAAACCGGTGGGTTCCATAATGCTTGCGGATATTGCGGATATCGAACCGCAGTGGCTGCCTTCTGTGCCGCGGATCTGGGAAGGGGTATGGGCGGCCGTGTATAGAAAGATAAAGGGAGAAGGGGGCTTACGCTTTTCGCTTTTTAAGTTTTTTGTGGCCATCGGTAAAATACATTCGTATTTAGGAAATATGCTGCGCGGACTGCTGCCTCAATTTAAACGCCGTATCCGTATTTTAGATATCATAATAAGCTTTTTACCCTTTTTATTGCTTTTACCTTTAAAGCTGTTAGGCAGTGTGCTGGTGTTCAGTAAAATCAAGGCCAAGATAGGCCGTAATTTTGTAGCCGGGATTTCAGGCGGAGGGGCTCTTCCGCCTTATGTGGATAAGTTTTTTCAGGCAGTGGGCATTCTTTTACTGGAAGGTTACGGTCTTACCGAAGCCGCGCCTGTTGTCAGTGTGCGGCTGCAAAAGCGGCCGGTTTCCAATACCGTAGGACCTCTTTTAAGAGAAACGGAAGCCAAGATAATTGACGAAAACGGTCAGGAGCTGAAACCGGGTAAACTGGGTGTGCTTTATGTCAAAGGTGGACAGGTAATGATGGGGTATTATAAAAAACCTGATGAAACCAAGAAGGTGCTGTCGGATGACGGCTGGCTGAATACGGGTGATCTGGCTATGTCGACCTATAAAGGCGAAATAAAAATCGTAGGCCGAGTAAAGGATACAATAGTGCTGCGCGGTGGTGAAAATATTGAACCCCAGCCCATAGAAGAGACTATAGTGCAGACACCGTATATCGACCAAGTGCTGGTGTTGGGGCAGGATCAAAAGTTTCTTGCCGCTTTAGTGGTACTTAATGACGACGCCATAAAGGAATACGCTGATATAAACAATATTCCGTATCAATCAATCGAAGAGCTCCGGGAAGCTGCAGAAATATATGAGCTTGCTTTAGCGGAGATTAACGCTCTTGTTTCTCCGCGAACAGGATTTAAGGTGTGGGAAAGAATTTTCCGGATAAAAATATTAGACAAACATTTCGAAATAGGAAATGAGTTGACATGTTCACTGAAGATGAAGCGTCCGGTTATCAATGATATTTATAAAAAAGAGATCGCGGAACTGTTTCGTTAAGAATATATCCGTTAACTACTTGACACTTATACAGTTTTAGTGCTTAGAATACATAAAAATTATAAGCCATTAAGAATAGAAAGGTAAGTTGAAGCGTGAAAAAGATTTTAATCGTTGATGATGATCCTGATTTGAGGGATGCCATAAAAACTGTACTGCAGAATAAGTATGAAATGAAAGAAGCGGGCTCACGAGATGAGGTTTTTCAGGTGCTCAAAGGATTCCAACCCGATCTGATAATCCTGGATGTGATGATGGATACCACGAGTACCGGTTTTGAACTCAGCAGAGAATTACGCAAAGACGAACAAATAAAAAATGTGAGAATACTGATGTTAACCAGTGTCGACGAGGTGACAAATATTGATTTTAAATCCACGGCAGGTGATGCTGAGTGGCTTCCCGTAAATGATTATTTGACTAAACCCATTGAACCGAAAATATTGATATCAAAAGTTGAGGCGCTTTTAAGCTAAGCTTTTTTTTAATCTTTCCAGTAGAGATAACCACCTTCAAGAATTCTCAAGTTTGAGTAGCCGAGGGTAAAGAGATAGCGGTACGCTTCGTACGCCCTGGAGGAAGTCCTGCTGTAAAGCACAATCTTGGCATTTTTCTTATATGGAATTCGCTCTATTCGCAGGTTTTCAAGCGGAATATTAATACTGCCCGGGATGGACGCGGAGATATGTTCCGCGACCGGACTGACATCTATTAATTTTATGGTTTCCCTTTCTTTTTTTAATTTTTGGTCGCTGATGGTCCTGCAAAGCTGGTCAATTTTGTTTTTAAGCACAATGCATGCTGTCTGAATCATATCGATCGGATTGTTAAAAGCAGGGTAATATCCCAGATCGAGCATAAAAATCTCGTCCAACGTCATTTGCTTGGCTATGGCACACGCAAATATTTCAATCCGTTCGGCCACGTTCCCTCTGCCATAGCCCTGTGCTCCAAGGATGACGTTCGTTTTTTTATCGGCGATAATCTTAATAATAATCGGTTTGGCATCGTCATAGTAATGTGTTTTATCGAGTCCGGAAATTATGGTACTGATAGTACGGAAACCGCTGTTTTCAGCTGTCAGCTCCCGGAGACCGGTCCGGGCGACCGATAGATCGAATATTTTAAACATGACAGTTCCCAGGCTGCCTGAGAATTTTGTTTTTTTACCGCAGATATTATCGGCGGCGATCCTTCCCATTTTGGTTGAAATAGAGCCCAGGGGAAGATAATTGCAGTTTTTTGTAATTGTATTTGTGCAGGCAGAGCAGTCACCGATGGCATAAATCGATTTATCGGAAGTTTGGAGGTATTCATTAACTTTGATGGAACCGTGTTCTGAAATCTCAAGACCCGCTTTAGCACCCAGTACGGCATTTGGTTTTACTCCGGCAGACAGGATGATGAGATCAGCCTGGAACCTGCCTTTGTCGGTAATAATTGTATGTTTGCTGTTTTCGTGGATTATTTTTTTAATGTGAATATTGGTGATGGTTTTCACGCCTTTACGGTCCAGTTCATGCTGCAATTTTACGGAGATATCGGAATCAAACAGATTGAGTATGTATGATTCTCGTTCCAGGATGGTAATTCGCGCTCCGATTGAGATAAGTGATTCGGCGGTTTCCACACCGATAAGTCCGCCTCCGATGATATATACATCACTTGCATGCTGCTCTGAAAATACCCGCTTCAACTCTTCGGCATCTTCAAAACGATAAAGGGAATACACACCTTTGCTTTGCACTCCGGGAATGTTCGGAATTACCGCCCGCGCGCCTGTGGCGATAATTAAAACATCATAAGGAACGCTGAAGGTGGTATTGGTTTTTAAGTCCCTGGCTTTTACTGTTTTTCCTTTCCGGTCAATCATCATTGCTTCCGTGTTATTATAGATATTTATATT
Source organism: Spirochaetales bacterium (assembly GCA_016930675.1). Taxonomy (GTDB): domain Bacteria; phylum Spirochaetota; class Spirochaetia; order SZUA-6; family RPPD01; genus JAFGGG01. The sequence continues at coordinate 4,831 of JAFGGG010000040.1, read as the reverse complement.
TTTAATATGCTCGAAGAAATTCAGATCGCGCAGGGTGTTGTCGGCCGAAGACATAAGCGCTTTTGGTGAAGTGACTTTACCGCTCAGATAAGAAGGCAGTCCGCAGCCGGCGTACGAGAGAAACTCGCTTTTTTCGATAATCGTTATGTCCAGTGTTTCATCCAAACGACGCAGCCGGGCGGCGGCTTTTGGTCCGGCTGTTACACCTCCAATGATGACTATTCTTTTTTGTTTAGTGAAGGCCTGCTTGTCGATTTCATATTTTTTGAAAGGCAGGGTGAGGGTAAACTGTGAACCCTGATTAGGTTGTGATTTTACCTCAATCTGCCCATTGTGAGTATTAATAATCCGTTTCACCAAAGAAAGTCCCAAACCCGTACCCGTGGCTTGTGCTTTCAAAGACGGCGACCGGTAAAAAGGATTAAAAATTAAGGGCAGCTCATTTTCCGGGATTCCGTAACCCGTATCGGAAATAATAATCTGATACAGTTTTTCCTTTTCACAGATTTTCAGTTTAACAGTTACTTTTCCGCTTTCGGGAGTGTACTTGATCGCGTTATCAACAATATTTTTTAACACCAGATCCAATCCTGCTTTGTCTGTTTGGGTAAAAAGCTTTACCTTCTTGGGAAGTTTTAAAGAAAGAGAGATGTTTTTATTTGCCGCCGGTGTTTGAAAGGAATTGGTTATAGCTGTTAAGTGGGCGCAGACTTCAAGCTCTTCTTTTTTTATGGATTGAGCTCCTTTTGAGTACTTTTCGTAACTGATAAGATCTGTTATCAGGTTTCTCGCTTCACTGGTTTTAATAATTGCCTTTTTTATCATATGGAGGGTTTTCGAATCGAGTTCGCCCGTATAACCTTCGGCGATTACCTTCAACAGAGATTCTATAGAATTAATGGGGGATTTTAATTGATGTGATAATACTCTAATAAGATTATCACTACTGCTTGGTTGCTCAGGTTTTTCCTTTTTTTCCATATTGTAAGTGATGAAATCTTTTAATGGTTATTCCATATAATCTTCGATTGTCGGTGCAAAAAAAGTTTTTAAGCGCTCTAAATCCTTTGCACTGATAGTCGACTGTTTCTCAAAGAGTATCTCCTCATTCGCACCTTTGAGCTTATGAAGGAGACTGAAAATAATATAACCGAATATTTTTACTCCCGCTTTTGGTGTGCTGTTGGCAAATTGGATTATTTTTTCTCGGGATATTTTTACAACCTGAACCGTACCGCTGGCTACCACATCCGCAGTGCGCTTTACATCCAGGAAGATCGAGGCTTCTCCGACAATATCACCCTGAGTTACATGGCCCAAAGGAATGCGTTCATTTTCTTTACTCTTAATAAAGATATCAACCTCACCCTCCATGATACCATACAAGAAATGACTCACTTCATCTTGAGCTATGATGGTTTCAGCGTCGGCATATTCCAGGAATTCACACGAATTGAAAAGGTCTTCAAGCTCATCTTGAACCAGGTTTTCAAAAATGCGTACTATCATCAACTTTTTAATTAGTTCATCTTTTGCAAGTTTTATTGCGTTGATGGTACACCTCCTTGCTATCTAAGATGCTCACATAGCATTGTTGCAGACAATTGCACAAAGATCAAGCAGTTTTTTTAGTGCGCAATGTTTTTAAAAAGGTACGAAGATAGGTAATAAAGGAAATAAAAATAAGAAGCAGCCCGAGGATAAGGCTTGCCAAAGAGATGTACCACCAGATATCAAGTACATATATAAGGACAGCTGCCATCATACATACGGTTGCCGCTTTTCCCCATATATTTGATTCCAAGACAATTTTTTTGGCAAGAGTAATATAAAGGCCGCCAATGAGGATGGCAAGGTCGCGACCGAGCACGATAAAGAGCACATAAAGCGGAAGATCACGGTAGATGATAAGAGCCACCAGCAAAAGCAGGATAAGCAGTTTGTCGGCCAGGGGATCGAGGATCCTGCCCAGATCGCTTTCCTGATTGAGTTTCCTGGCAAGATAACCGTCAAAAAAATCGGTTAAAAAAAGCAGAGTCAAAAAACCGAGAGTGAGTATTTTTCCGGTCCAGCCAGCTAATGAAAAAAAATAAAATACCAGCGGCGCGCATAAAAATCTGGACAGACTCAATAAATTCGGAATTTTTTTAAGATCGCCTGCTTTATACATAATCTTTGCAAACCCGTATGCAACCGGCTCCTTTTTTACGTGGATAAAAAACATATGTGCAAAACCGATATGTTGATTGAAAGTAGGACATCACGCTTTAAAAGTCAAGAGGTTGCGCATATTACGTATGCGGTTGGATGCGAAAAGAGAAGATGGTGTTGTCGTATATAGCCACATAAAAAATCGGTTCGTGGGTATCCTGCTTTTGGTACATGGACACCCCCCTGTCGATTTTTATCAAGGAAAAACCCATGTTCTTGATGATTTCTTCGACCTGTTGAAAATTTTCCTGTGCTGCTCCGGAATCAGAATGAGAAATCCGTACTCCCCAATTATAATAGCGTGTCCAGGTTCCGCCGTAGATAAGAGTGGAAAATGTATGATTGTTAAAGTATTCAAGGAGCACAGACGGCAGCTCGGGACAGTTAAGTTCGGGAAACGCGGCCAGGGTCGTCTGAACGGTCGGCCGGGCGTTTTCTTTATTATACGTAATCTCGTAGTGCAGGGTGCCGCCGCAGCGCGGATCGGGCGTGCCCACGAAACGTTCCACTCCTTCCACGATTAAAAGATGGGTAAACTCGCCTTGCTGTCTGGTGAAATGATGTTCGTAGACACCGTGCTCGTTAAGCGCGGCGGGGATGACAGAGTAACCTCTGCCGGTAAGCAGAGTGGTAATAGCGGAGATAATCTCATCGGGTTTACCTTTGCTGCCGAACTCGCCGCAAAACCAAAACAGTTTGAGTTTATTTTCGGTATACGTAATACCGGCCGAGTGATCAAAGCGGAACGGTTTGAGTGTTTTAAACAGCTCACGCCAATCGGGAGGTGCGGTTACAGTTGCTCCATGCTTGTTGTTTATAAGCAGCTTTGTGAATTCCTCATCCGTAGCGATAGACAGGGCTTGTTTGATGTTTTTTAATTGACTGACGGTGAGGTTAGGCTCCATAGAGCTTTTACAGCCCCCTGTGAATAAAAGGATAAAAGCAAGCCATAACCGGGCTTGCAACCACAGTTTCATACTATTAATACAAGTATAATTTCAGCTTTATGTCAAACGGTTTTTTGTCAGGCGCATGTGATTTTCCAGGAGGTTCGCGCGCGCGCCAGCTCTTCGCCGCTTTGCTTTTTCTGAATGCTGTGCAGCCATGAGTTGTTTACTGTATCGTCTATATGAGTTGAAGAAGCAATCTCTTCTTCATATTTTGCTTCGGCCTGATAGTTGATTTCAAGCGTGGAGAGTATTTGTGAGTTTTGAGTGGTAAGGGGAACGGCTTCCAGGATCCATTCCAGGAACGCCACGCTGTTGGCATGTTGATTTACATCAATGTCATTAAGACGAACAGTGAATTCCTTTTGAATTTCATGAATCAGAGGGCGGGGCAGTTTCTGCAAGGTTTTATCAAGAGCGCGCTTTGCTACCGTGCAGTGGTCCAGCAGCTGCTCCAGGCGTAGAATACGTCGTGTATTCAAATCGATTAAAAGCCAGCTGCTGGTAGCCCGGCACAGGATATGTTTTTTATGATCGAAAACCAGGAAATCACGCAAGGCAAAGAATCTATCCACCCCGCAGGGCCAGGTCTGGACTGTTATTTCATCGCCGTAGCGCGGATAGCTGTTAATCTGCATGAAAAAGCGCGACAGCATCCAATTCTGTTTTTTTTCAAGCAGCTGCGCCACTCCGAATCCCAGACTGTGAGCATGACGTCCCGCTGCTTCCTGTAAATAATTAAAAAGGGCTAGGGGTGAGAGCCTTCCGAAGCGGTCCATCTCGTCCGCTCTGACGCGAAAATTTTGCTGCCATATACCGTCTTTTTGCATGTAGTACTCTTTATGTATCAGGGTAGTATAGAACAAGTGGCCCAGTCAATTACTTTTTGCGGCTCCCTTGACCGGGAATATAAAAAGTTATATATTCTAACATCATTCGGGATGTAGCCTAGCGGCTAAGGCGCCTGCTTTGGGAGCAGGAAACCGGAGGTTCGATTCCTCTCATCCCGATCGGGCGTCCATAGCTCAGCTGGATAGAGCAACGGCCTTCTAAGCCGTGGGTCGCAGGTTCGAGTCCTGCTGGACGTGATAATAACTTATTATAAGATAAAGAATTACAAAAAGTAAATATTGCACATATTTCCCACCATAAAAGTATTACACAACGGTTGTACAAGAGTCAGTTAAAATAATTGTAGAGTCAGGAAATTATCAGGTATGGTAGATTGGCGGATTAGCATGAAAAAGAATCTGCTTGACACCTTGAATAGGCAGGCATAGAATATTTTAAAGAAAAGTGGTTGTTACAAAATACATATAATAACCTTTGCACTGCGTCTAACAGCGGCTTGCCGGCTCCGGCGCATACGCGCCTCCGCCCAAAATATATAACATAACTTACATCTTTATAAGACATAAGTGGTACTTATGTAACAGAAGAGAATAAAGCTAAATGAAGCTGTCTATTAAAAAAAGTATAACATAACAATAGATTATATCATGGTAGTATATCTTTTAAGAGTATTTGGATGTCATAAACTTATAATATATTTATTTTGTATTTCAAACTACAATACAACACGTTTTTTATTGAAAGTGTCATAATTTTTGTGTAAATAACCTTTTGGGGTAATCAAAGTGACACTCTTCCTTGGAAGTGAATAGCAAATTGAT
>JAFGGG010000039.1 GCA_016930675.1 Spirochaetales bacterium | reverse complement strand
GCTATGTATATTATTAGGGATTAAGAACGGGCCTTGGGTGGCAGCTTATTTCCGGAATGGGTGGCAACTTTCAGCGGAATACGCATATAGTAGATAATGTATAAAATATAAGCTTGAGTTTTCTCGAATATGCCCAAAAAAATTAATATACTGAAGTATGTAAAATAAACAAAATTTTTTTATTTTCACCGACAATAAAAGAGATACTATATATAATAGATAAGCAATATGAATGCAATGTGCGATTTAATTAATACAACAGATATAGGTATTGATATTTTGTTTATAACTCATTTAGAAATTCCTAGGGATACAGGTGATCCAGAAGTATATAAACCACTTCGCTTGCATATAGGCAAAAATGAGGCTACGTTTCAATTTTTAGAGTATTTTGTTAAAAAAAAAGAAATAAATTTTTCAGATAAAAAAACTTGTTATGAGGAAAATAAAATATTCTTACCTCCTGTTCTAACTCCGATTTATCTGTCAGATTATGTAACAAAGAGAGGGTTAAATTTTTTTGAAATACCATGTCTTGAAATATATAAAGAACAGGTAAAAAAAATTCTTAAAAAACGAATCAACATCATAGCTATTTCTACAACATGGCTGCCAGGATTTTATGGTGCGAGAATTGTGCGAAGAGCTGTTAACCTATTACGTTCATACGTGTCTCATGTCCCAATTATTATTGGAGGAGTCCTTGTACTTAAGAGTATTAAAATCCGAGCACTTATTCTAAATAAAGAAATAAATTATTTGAGAACCCGTGAATTAGCAGAACACTATTTTTTAATCGATAGTAACCTAGATAAAAAAATAAACGCTTTTATCATGTCTGGGGGTGGTGAAAAAACTCTTGTTGAAATAGCTAAACGAGTTAAAAATGGAATTGATTATAGGAATCTTCCCAATTTAGCAATACCTACCTATAAAGGCTATCATTTTACTGATATAGAACCAGAAAATATAGATTTGAACAATGAAATAGTTGATTGGAGACGACATAAAAATAAAATCCAATATGCGGAAGCACCTATTCGTACCGGTGTGGGATGTCCTTTTAATTGTTCTTTTTGTGATTTTGCTGGCCTTTACAAGACAAATATAAGATCAATGGAAAGTCTTTTAATTGAGTTAAAAACTTTAATTAAAGCAATGCCAGAACCAAGAAATGTATATTTTACTGATGATAATTTAGCGGTTACAAAAAGAAGGCTTAAAGAATTTACAAAATCCTTAATAAAAGCAAAATTAGGTATTAAATGGCGTGCTTTTTGCAGAGTCGATGCAATTGATTCAGAAGTCGCGGAATTAATGAGAGTATCTGGTTGTATTGGATGTTCTTTAGGGATAGAATCAGGCGATGCACTAATTCTTAAAAACATGAACAAGAAAGTTGATATTGAATATGCCCTCAAGGTAATTGAGATATTAGATAATGTTGGCATAAATACACTGAGTACCTATATTGTCGGATTTCCCGGTGAGACAACATCTTCAATAGAAAGGACCGCACAGTTTATCTCATCCATTCCATCGGGTAAATACGCTCATGCTACACACTTATACTATTTATTCAGATTTGAGGTTACACCACTTAGCCCTGTTTCGAGGAAAGCAGAACGTATCAAATATAATCTAAAGGGTATTGGTGAAAAATGGTCACATAACACCATGAATTCAGAAGAAGCTAAAGAAGCTATTTGTAAAATATTTTTAAAGGTAAACGGACCATCACATTTGTATTTTGAATCTTTACCTAAAGAGTGGACAAAAAATAAAATTAATAATTTCTTAGAAATGCGAGATTCCCTTCAAAAGAAGTATTTACATGATAATAAACCAATTGATATTGCTTGTTTAATAGATAATATAAGCAAAAATAAATAAGTGATTCGTTAATCTTACTGTATTTCCTATTCTTTCTAAATATAGTTTAAGATGTTTTTAGAAAAACTCTTGAAAATAATTTTTTTTTCATTATATTTTTACAGTATTTTTTATTTTTATATTTCTGCTGTAATATTTTTATTAATTTTATCATATTTTTCTTTTGTATTCCCTTATAAAAATCCCATTTTTGAACATAATTGATATATGGATTGTGTGTATAATAAAACTTACTTAAAAAAGTGTCTAAAGGATCACTGTCTTCGTCTGTAAAAAGAAAGGTCTTAACCAGTTTGTGTAAATCAGAGTACATAAGGATAACGGGATCATATAGATCATCAGAATAATTTCGAATAGGACCAATCCTATTAAAATAATTCAACTCATAAAATCGTTTGTGACTATTACTTACTTCTATTAACATTTTATCGCAGCCATTATAAAGCGCATGAGCGAACACACAACGTAATAGTTCTGTCAACACAGTGCTCCTTCGGAAATTTTTATGTAATACTTCGTTAGTGGCCTCGCATAATAATGTACTGTTACGTCGAATTTCATTTAACTCCTTAGCATAAATTTTATCACAAGGGAGTCCTTTTTCAGGGGAGTCAATTATCAGGCTGCAAACTCCTATTATTTTGTATTGCTTTTTGGCAATAAAAGTTGCTATCTTGTTACTTAATTCAAAATCTCTTATTCGTATTCCGATAATACTAGGCTGCAAGTACCTTTTTGCGGTATATTGTTCATGAACAAGGGTATATGCGTTATAGAGGTCTTTAATAGAGAATGCCCTTGTTAATTTGATGTCCTTTGGATTTAAGTTGTAGAGACCACTTCGCCGTAGGATAGAAAAGAAATGTTTATCATGATCATTTTTTGTATATAATCTTTGATCAAACGAAAGGTTTGGATATGAATATCGCTTTTTTAATATATTCATATTCTTCTGTTCTTTTATAAAATAATACAGTGTAAATATCATTTAACTAGATCGGCATATTATTTAGATTTATTATGATAATTTTTGTTGAAAAACAGACTTTCACAGTTTAAGCTAAAAGTAATGAGTATTTATGCCATTATCTCACTGCTGTCATTAATGATTTACCTTTTTTTTGGTGGTGCTATTTTTGCGAAGAACACAAAGCAGAAGCTTAATCAACTTGTTATGTTTCTTTGTTTGGTTATGGCACTTAGAACATTAGTTGAATTCGGTTATCGTTATTCTCCTACTTATGAAATAGCTCAGTTTTGGTGGAGGTTGGATATAATATGGCCATTCGCAGCGGTTATTTTTTTTCAATTTGCTGTCATTTATGCGGATTTTTATAGAGGATTGTTAAAAAAGGTTGTTTATTTTGTTTATATAAGTGGCATTTGTATTTCAGCTTTAGAGATATTCACAGATTTTAATACTGGTCCTCCAATTAAGGTGTCATGGGGATATATACATGGTATGGCAGAAATAAAAATATTGTCATATATAACAGAAGGTTGGTTTTTTCTTATAGGAATAGCAACAATTGTTGTATTTTTAGTTTATCTGAAGCGTACAGATATGAAATTAGAAAGAAAACATACAAAAATAGTAATCGCATGTTTTTCTGCACCTTTAGTGGTTTCCATAATAAATAATATGATTTTCAGAACTATTGATCTAAATTTACCCGGGATGACAAACACTGCTTTCGCGATTGCCCTTTTTCCCCTGGCCTACGCCGTCTATAAATATAGAGTTTTCGACATCAATCCCCAGAACGCCATCAATGATATTGTCGCCACCATGTCCGACTCGCTTATTCTCCTGGATCCGGACGCGCATATCAAGTACATGAACCACGCGGCCTACCGGATGCTGGAGTATAAGGAACAGGAGCTGTTCGAAAAACCGCTTCAAAAAATATTTCCCGGCAAACGTGAAATGGAAAAAAACCTCGCTAATCCTAAAAAGCTGCTGGAGCGGGATAATGTGAAGTACGCGGAAACCGCGTTTAAGACCAAGGCCGGGCAGGTAATACCCGTATCGCTGTCGCTGTCCAAGATTTTTATCGGTAAAGCCAAAGATCTGATAGGTATGGTCTGTATTGTCCGCGATATCACCGAGCGCAGACTCAAAGACAGGGAGCTTTCCAAATACCGGAACCATCTGGAAGAGCTGGTAAAAAGGCGCACGGTCAAATTAAAGGAGACAAAAGACCGCTACATCTCTCTGTTCAAGGACTCGCCCATCCCCCTTCTGGAAACCGACTTCTCGGGTATTTATCAGCAGCTTGAAGATCTAAAACAGGTTGGCGTGGAAGATATTGTGGATTTCTGCATGCAGAGTCCGCTTTCCGCGTTGAGGATTTTAAAGAAACTGAGAGTGTATAATGTAAACAAAGCCACGCTGACGCTTTTCGAGGCAGCCAATAAAAACGAGCTCAGGCACAACCTGCATGTGCTTATCCGCAAGGAAACCTTTACCACTATGATCGAAATCTTGCTGGCCTTAAGCCACGGCAGGCGCAATTTTGAAACCAGAGGTATTATTTACACCCTGAAAGGCAACAAACGTTACATCTATATCCGGTTTTCACGTCCTCAGATTAAATTCACGGATCTTTCCAGTGTGTTGATCTCCTGTATCGACATCACCAGAGAAAAACAGGCCGAAGAGGTTAAAGCCAACCTGGAAGAACAGCTGCGCCATTCGCAGAAGATGGAAGCCATCGGCACGCTGGCCGGCGGCCTGGCCCATGATTTTAATAATCTGCTGTCAGGTGTGCTGGGATACGCTGATCTGGCTAAAATGGATCTGGATCCCGGTTCCGCCGTCTATCGGGATCTGGAAATTATCGAACGCACGGCGGACAGGGCCGCGGCCCTGGTTAAACAGCTGTTAAGCTTTGCCCGCAAAGGCAAAAAGCATAATGTGCCCTTCGACCTGCATATTATCATCGATGAGGTAATTACCATCCTCAAACATACCATAGATAAGCGCATAAAATTGACAAAGCGGTTTAAAGACCGCGCGCTTTTCATTGTGGGCGATCCGGGGCAGATGGAGCAGGTGATCATGAATCTGGCCGTTAACTCACGCGACGCCATGCCCGAAGGCGGGGAGCTTGTGTTTGCCACGGATATCGTGCATCTGGATAAAGAGTTCTGTAAAAATAATACCGGCGCCAATCCGGGTTTTTACAGCCTGGTTTCCATAAAAGATACGGGCGGCGGCATACCGGAAAATATAAAGAGCCGTATTTTTGAACCCTTTTTTACCACCAAGGAACAGGGTAAAGGCACGGGAATGGGACTGGCCGTGGCCTACGGCATCGTCACCAACCACTGCGGTTTTATGGAAGTTGAAAGCGGTATGAAAACGGGGACCACATTTAAACTATATCTACCTTTGCAGGAACCAGAACGGCGCGTGAGCGCTAAAATCCCGACTAAAATAGCCGTTGAAGGCAGCGGTGGAGTTATGGTGGTGGATGATGAGGATGTGGTGTGTGAAGTTATGGAAAGAATGCTTAAAGGACTGGGCTATAACACATACGTGGTTAAAAACGGACAGGAGGCGGTAGAGTATTACAGTGCCAGTAAGGATACTATCGATCTGGTTCTTATCGATATGATCATGCCTAAAATGAACGGACGCGATTGTTACCGGGCCTTGAAAGAGATAAATCCCGCGGTTAAGGCCGTTCTTATTACGGGCCATATTCCCGAAGACATGGCCTATGACGCGATTAATGACGGCATGAAGGATGTAATCTTCAAGCCGTTTAGTAAAAGCCGTCTGGCGCAGGTTGTGCATGCTGTGATTAATGAATAAAAGTCTTTGATTTATGAAGGCGCGCCCGGCAGTTGAGGGCTGCTTTTCAAATCCCGGTTACACCGAATAAAGCAGTTTGCTTTTTTCCAACCGCTTGCGGGAGGCCCGTATTTCATCCGCATAATCGTTTAACACATTCTGCAGCTTGTGGGAGAGCGTGTTGTAACCGAATTCTCTTTTCCCGATATCAAAGTTCATGTCTACGATCTGATTCTTCTCTTGAGGATGGTTAAGCAGAAAGTATATTTCGTCTACTACCTTGTCCGATACCATAAGTTTTCCGGCCTGCTCGTCATAGGTGTCGCGGATTTCAATATTTTTCAATCCGGTAATCTTGATGTCTGTTTTATACACGAGGTAGGTGGTGGTAATTAGCGGGATGCGGGCCGCTATGGTCTCAAGCAGGGCGTTGCCGAAGCCTTCCCAGACGGGCAAATAGGTTACCAGATCGGCATTGGCAATGACATCGCGGTTTGTGTACAATCTTTTGCCGTGTTTATCGTTACCTCTCTGCGAAAAAACACGATCCGAGATCATATGCAGCGGGATCTCTCTGTTTTTTGCCAGTTGTTTTATCTCATCCACATAGTGGTCGTCCGGTTCGTCTCCCTGGTAAAGTGAAATAATGTAATGTATTTTTTTGTGGATGTCCGGATATTTAATCACTAATTTGGCAAGCAGCTCAACCGAATCTTCGATGCGCTTGCGTCTGACGATCCTTGTGGGCTGCATTACCAGGATATCGTCGTCTTTGAATCCCAGATCCTTTCTAAAGTGGCGGTTATACTCATCCAGCTGAACCGGGTTGTCGAAATCCTCGCAGTTGGGGATGATGATGGGGCGGACGCGCTTAATGGAACGAAGGATGTGGGCCGCGTAAGAAGTGAGTACAATGTGCTCGGAGCCCAGGTCCGACGGAGGCATGATTTCATTCAAAAGCGCTTCGATATGGTTGTTGCTGAAACGGCTGCGTTCCCACCAGAAGTCATGGTGGTGGAAGATTGTGGCCACGCGGCGCTCGGTGGCCAGCTGGTAAACCGCGATACCGCCTAAAAGGGTCATGGGCATGGCATTGGTATTTTCAGCGATCAGAACATCAATATCGTGCTTTTTCAGTTTTTCATAAATGGTGTTCGCCACATCGCTGCCGAACAGGGTCATTTTGTCCACAATACTATTGCGCATCTCTTTGGTAAGTGAAGAGGGCTGGCCTGAGAGATAGGGAAACACAAGGTTTTCGTAATAATGCTGTTCAGGAGAATCAAAACGGATACGGTCGACAACAATCTGGTTTTTTTTGGGTATTGAGGCAAGCGGTTTGATATACTTGCCGGCAATGGTAAACACGGTATGTCCCAGAGCCTTAAGCACATAAATCCACTTGTCCACTTCCAGTGAAACCCCGTCCACACCTCCGAGTTTTCCGCAGATAAAACATATCCTAAACTGATCGCCCATAATACCTATCCCTTTATACTCTTTGCACTAAGATAATAGGAGATGATATTCATGGTGTCAAGTAAAACCTCGCTTATCTGTAAACCTCCACCTGCCGAATACCTGCCGGAAATTTAACAGTGCCTCCCGCATCGGGCGTCAGCTTTTTGCCGTCTCCGTAGACCTTGCTGACTGCAAAGGGGACTGAAAATTCTATGTCGCGCGGCGGGGTATGATAATCGCAGTCAAGACTGAGCTGGATTTTATCCGCATGGCCCTGAATGGTGATATTGAGTGTTCCGAAGTGGCTGGGGGCGTTTGAACACACGATTGTTTCCCCCGGTTCAAACCAGCGGTGATAGATGATCGGAGTAATAACCAGGGTGTCCTGTTCTTCGAAGAAGATGAGGTTCCGCAGCAGGTTGATAAGATCGGCACAGGCCCAGGCGTGGTGACCGTCGCCCATGCAGCCGCCGCCCGTAACCGGATGAATGGCTTCGGGAAAGGTTCCTGTTCGTGAGATGTTGTCCATTATCCACTGGGTAATGGGCAGAACCCGCGAGGAGCGTCTGAATAGATAGCATTCGGCCAGCTGGGCCGTTAAATATACATTATAACCCGAATGGATTACTCTGTGAAAAAAGGCCCAGTTTTGCTGATACTTTTTCCGGATGGTTCTTAACGTGCCGGTCATGCTTTGATCCTTGGGATCGATCAGGCGCAGAGGATAAAGCGCGCAGATCGCGCCGATAATCGATGAGTCCAGTGAGCGGTTGGGTGAAGGGGGTATTACCGGAAAACCGAATTTTTTATGAGTTTTAGCTATTGAAGTAAAAACGGCTTTATAATAGTTCTTATAAAGTTCTTCCGCTCGTTCAGCCATTTTATGTTTTTTTATTGCCTTGGCTAAAAAAGCGAATCCCCGAATACCTGCCAGCGCCCAAAAATTATCCCAATAAAAACTGTCGCTGGGGCCGAAGTGTTCGGCCGAATAACCTGCGGGAAGCAGGCCGGTGGTTTTGGAACGTCTTTTGCTAATCCATTTGAAGCCGCGGTAGGCCGAATCAATTATCCGGGCCGCAAACTCTTTATCCCTGGTAAAGAGGTAATGCTGGTAATACGACCATAGGGCCTCGCCATTGGCGTCCCACTCTCCTTCCTGGGAAAGGAAGTAGCCGTCACTCCGCTGCCGGTTGGGATAATTCAACAGAATACGTTCTGCTTCCCGGTTAAACCCGAGTTTGTCCAGAGCCAGCAGAGAGTAGGCCGCGTCACGAAAATATTCATGATGATAGAGAAACGGACCCGGAGTAATCACATCTTTATCGATGAACAGGTAGAGATGCGCCTTGTTGGCCTTGAAGGCATTCTCCATTTTTTGATAAGGAACCTTGAAGTGAGTGCCTCTGTTTACAATACTCTCCCATTCCGCGATTGTCTGTGAGCGCAGATCATGATATGACGGTTTTGCAATGACCCGAATAGCGGGTGGTTTAAGTTTTTTAGCGGTTGTTAAGGAGCGTACATCCATTTCACGCACCTGTCCGGGTTTAAGGGTGATTTTATACTCGGCCATGGCGGTGGCCAATCCCTTGTTACAGGATATTTTATGACAAACGGCGGAAGAAAAAGCTTTAAATGAACAGTCGCCCTGCTTCCAGTTGGAGCAGTATACTCTTGAAGGTTTTGAGACCAATATTAGAGCGGCGTTTCCGTCTATCAGAAAAATGTTTTTTTCTTTGTCGTACTCGATGTTGTAAACAGGCGAGATGCCTTCCGGATTATAAGGCCGAATTGTGGTAAAAAGCGAGAGTGTTACGGGTACGGATTCAAGATTTTCCAGGCTTATCGAATTACAGATAATCTCTTCCTGCCTGTCGGCAACGAACGCTTCCGTGCGGATGCGTACGTCCTTTTTGATAAACTGCGATACCACGAACGGCAGCTGTTTGACCAGATACTGATACACCTCCGTGTTTCTGGCCGGCACGAGCAGATAGTCGTTTTTTCCCACCCAGTACTCAACCGACCAGCTGTCGAACCAGGGAGTTACCAGTCCGGTGGGATCCACTACCGGTTCTCTATCCGAATCTGTACCCCCGATAGCGGTCCAATTGCGGTGAGTCAGGTTTGTGGATAAGACGTTGCCCGGAACGTAGCTGTTCGAATTCGGATCATACTGTCTGTTTACCCAGTAGGGCATTACCCAGTCCAGATTACACTGAATGGCGAACATGTTAAGTAATCCGCTCGAAGCGAAGTTGATACTTGTGGCTACGGCTTCTTTGGGGAATTGAATATCGGTGGGTTCACCCAATTTAAAACTGGCATTAATTTTGTCATAGGCGGCTTTAATGCCAAAGTGAGCGGCCAATCTTTTTAACATCCACTGTACCACACCCATAAAAAAGCGCACTCCTTTTTTACATTTCTCTATAATAGAGCATAAAACATATCCGAGAATAGTAAAGGAATTTATTATTAACGTATGGATAACGGTAAAACAATCGTTACCTTTGTGCCTTTGTTCACGATACTGTGGACAGTTATTGTTCCGCCGTGGGCTTCCACGATGCGTTTGCTCAAGGAAAAACCGATACCGTATCCGCCTGTTTCTTTGGAGCGTGAGGGATCAACCCGGTAAAAGGGCTCAAAAATATAAGGCATGTCTTTGGCAGGGATTCCGCAGCCAGCATCCTTGATGACCACCCGCGCGCTGTCTTTTATCCGGCTTATGCTTACGCTTACCTTTTGTGTTTGCTGTCGTGAATAGCGCAGGGCATTATCCAGGATATTGCTGAAAAGCATGCTGAGTCGTCTGGGATCGGCTGCGATTATGGGGCCGTGTTTTGTGGTCTTTATTTGTATTCCGGGTTTACGTCCGCCGAATGATTTGCTAAGTGTTTTTACAAATAAAGAAAGATCCACCTCCTGATATTGCAGTTTTCCATGAGGGCTATTAAGGCGGGCTGTTTCCAGAATTTCAGCGAGCATACTCTCCATGCCGTCCACTTCCTCGCTTATTGTTCGCTTGAGTTTGGTATCTTTGATAAACTCCGCCGCGACCTTCATGCGGGTCAGCGGTGAGCGCAGTTCATGGCTTACATCCAGCAGAAGCTGGTCCTTTGCTTTGATCATTTTCCTCAGTTGAGAAGTCATGGTATTAAACTGTGTTGAAAGCTCTCCCAGCTCGTCCCTGCGGCGCACCGGAATTTGGATGTCCAAGTTCCCGTTCTTGATCTGCTCCACGGCCTTTTGCAGCTGTTTTACGGGTTTGATAATCGTTCTGATGAAGAGATAGCTGGCCACAAAAAGCAGGAGTACCAACACGATGATAAAATAAAAACCGGGGGGCAGTTTACGCCTTATTGACAGAAAATGACCGTATAAGAGATAGAATCTGTCTGCTTTTTTTCTTATTATGTAGTTTTTGTCTTTATAAATACCTATGGGACCCCGGTGATATCTTCTTAGCTCCTCGAAACCGGGCATGGAGGGATTGGTGGCCCATGCTTGATGACTGTCTCTGTAGCGAATATCGACATCAAGCCGTTTTGAGATATCTTGAGCGTGCTTGAGGGTAGGCTCACGATCCAGATCCTCGAACACATAGTTTGTGTACTCTCGCAGTTGGTCATGAAAAGGAGGGGAGTCATGCTGACGAATAAACAACAGCATCAATGAAAAAATCAGACTGCTCACGAAAACAGCCGTGAAGAGCATGGTTGCGAAAAGTCTTAAAAAGATCGAACTGCGTCTTTTTGTCAATTGCTTTCTCCAATCAATGATTTTAAGGTTTAAACCTTAGAATTGTTGCTGATAAACATATAACCGGAACCCCAAATTGTTTTTATAAACTGCGGATTTTTAGGATCGTCACCCAGTTTTTGGCGGAGTCTGCTTAACAGCACGTCTATGGAGCGGTCGAACGCGCTCCAGTCTTCACCTCGCATATTGGCCATAATGTGGTCCCGGGAAAAAACCCTGCCGGGATGCATGACAAAAAGGTTGAGAAGTGAGTACTCAAGTGAGGTAAGCAGAAGATCTTTCCCGTTTAGAGAGGCGGTTCTTGTGTTGTTGTCGATCGTAAGCCGGCCGATGGTAATGGTTTCATTGGGGTGATTATGCGATGCGCGTCTTAAAACCGAT
Organism: Spirochaetales bacterium; assembly: GCA_016930675.1. Classification (GTDB taxonomy): domain Bacteria; phylum Spirochaetota; class Spirochaetia; order SZUA-6; family RPPD01; genus JAFGGG01. The sequence goes on along the minus strand of JAFGGG010000039.1, from coordinate 50,432 downwards.
TCCATGCGCGCTACCAGTTCTCTGGGTTCGAAAGGTTTGGGCAGGTAATCGTCCGCCCCTAATTCCAGTCCCATCACCCTGTCGCTGACCTCTTCCCGTGCGGTAAGCATGATCACCGGCACCGGATACTTCTGCCGGATTTTTTTAAGTACCTGGAACCCGTCCATTTTGGGAAGCATGATATCCAGAATGATGATATCGGGAAGCTCCAGAGAAAGCAGCCGCAGCGCTTCCTCCGGATCGACCACACTTCTTGCCCTGAAATTAAATTTTTCAAAATAATCCGTGAGCAGAGCATTCAGCTTTTTATCATCGTCAATTATAAGAACTTCCCGTTTCATATGCTGTTAATTAAAATTTTCCGCCATGGTGATTGTACCACGCACCCTTAAATTCCTCAAGCAAAGACACGAGTTTCTGCTTCTGCTCTGATGTCAGGGTATCATGAAAGCGCTTGATCTGTTGTAAAACATAATCACGCATTTCTCTGTGCTTGTTCTGCTGCGCGTCCATATACCGCTTGATCTCTGCTGTGTCCAGACTGTCGGCCAGTATCTGCTCTTTAAGCAGTTCAAAATGCTGTTCTCGCTGGGGTCTGTTCTCTTCCATTTTTGATCGAATATCCTTATGAATATCATTAAGAAGTTGGACCTGTTGTTCGGAGAGATCAAGTTCGGCCTTCAATCTGTTGATCATGAATTCCGCCCTTTTTTCAGGGGAACCGCGATGAGGCCCGTGACCTCTGCAGCCGGTGAGGGCGGTCAATAGGACACCCATGGCAATAAAAGCCGTTATTGTAAGTGCTTTTTTCTTCATTCTAAACCTCCTAAGCTTTAGTATGTTGATTTCAATATAATTCCTACTTGTAACAGAGTTTTTTCATAAGTGTAACAAATTGTAACGGTTCCCGTCATAAATGCCGGTCCAAAAACATAGGTGAAGGCATATATATCTATTTTCATATTTACTTTATGCTCTTCTCTTGCTATTTTTAATATAGAGGAAGTGAGCATGAAAAGAAAAGCATTTTATATGTATCTTGCCCCATTGTGTGTGGCTGTGATTGTGCTGTTTTTCATAATGAATCAAAGCGGGGCCGATTCGTCCAAGCCAACCGCAGAATCAAAAAAGGAGTATGTTATGAGCGATGGAGAAAATAACAACTTAGAAATTGCCGTGTTGGGAGGAGGATGTTTTTGGTGTTTGGAAGCGGTATTTGAAAGAGTTGAGGGAGTCGTGGAAGTACATTCAGGGTATGCCGGAGGCAAAGTGGAAAATCCTTCTTACAAGGAGGTGTGCAGCGGTACCACGGGTCACGCGGAAGTAGTAGAGATAACATATGATAGTTCACTTATTACCTATAGTGAGCTTCTGGATATCTTTTGGCTGGCTCACGATCCCACCACACGTAACAGGCAGGGCAATGATGTAGGTCCGCAGTATCGCTCTATTATACTCTATACAAACGAGGAACAAAAAAAACTGGCTGAACAGTCAAAAGCCAAGGCTTCGGAAAAGTTAAAACTCACACAGCCCATTGTTACCGAGATTGTTCCATTGACTGATTTTTATCCTGCGGAAGAGTATCATCAGGATTATTATGATAACAACCGCGGACAAGGATATTGTATCTTTGTAATCCATCCCAAGTTAAAAAAATTGGGATTAGAGTAGTGAATCACCGATCCAGGAAAGATACGGTGTGTATCCGTCCTGAATTGGAATTACAATAAACTCAGGTACTTCATAGGGGTGGACAGCTTTCAGAGTTTGTTTCAGTTTTTCTATGAGCTCTGCCACTGTTTTCAATAAAATAAGCGCTTCTTTGTCGTGTTCTATCTTTCCCCGCCACCAGTAGATGCTGTGAATGGGATTTATAATCTGCGCGCAGGCGGCCAGCTTTCGCGATACAAATTCGTTGGCAATGCGCTCCGCCTGATCCTGCGGGGTGGAGATAATACACATTACGTATTGGTTTTGCTTGTTTTTCATGGTTTTATTCCTTTTTTAAGTTGTACAGTAAAAAACTTGGCAGAAAACCGTGAATTATTTTACAGTTTCTTCTTGATCTGCGGAATATATGCGATCATGGCCTGTTCGCCTTTTTGAATGAGTTCGTTCATATTTTTGAAGTTGGTATAACTATAGCGGCTTAAATCAGGGGCCACAAGATAATCCGTAAATTTATTTGTTTTGTTCGATTTGTTGTTCATAATTATGAAGAGACTGGAGTAAATAATTTCAATAATATTTCTGGGCTTAGCCAATTTCGGATAGTAATGGTTTAAATCGACCGCGATAACTATCCCCGCTCCCATATCGCGGACCGTATCGGCAGGAACATTGTTCATGAGTCCGCCGTCGACAAGCAATCTGCCGTCCAATTCCGTGGGTTCGAAGATGCCGGGAATACTGCTTGAAGCTTGAACCGCTTTGGCCGCCGATCCCTTATGTAATACTACCTCTTCACCACGGGAGATATCTACGGCTACCGCCCGAAAGGGTATTGCCAGATCGTTAAAAGACTTTTTTTTAAGCAGTTTTTCCAAAAGCTTCTCTAATTTGTCGGTCTTTACCAAACCCTTGATGGGAACAGTGGGAGCGATCAGCTTGCCCCAATTAATGTTGTTCGCGATTTCTTTGATTTCTTCCCATGTATACCCGGCGCAGTAAAGCGCTCCGATAATGCTTCCGGCGCTTGTACCCGCCACATAATCGATATGAATGCCGGCCTCGGTCAAAGCTTTAAGTACGCCGATATGAGCGAGACCGCGGGCCGCGCCGCCACCCAGGGCTAAGCCTATTTTTCTGTTTCGTTTTAAAAAGGAAAAAGCCATGATTATTCCTCTGCAACATATTCTACAATATTAATTCAGTTCTAGTAAACGATCTATAAGAAAACATTCGCGCCCAAACTAAGGCCGTATGCCCAGCTTGCAAAGCCTGATTCCGGTGATGAATCAAGGAGTGTTCTATTTGTATAAGAGAAGTAAATGCTCGCTGCCAATGCCATGTTATTGTTTAAAAACAGGTTAATATCCGCCTCCGGCATTACATTGAAAGTCGCGTATTCGCTGATTGTTCCTGATGAATCCGCATGAGTATACAGATAGTAAATTGATGCTTTTACAAAGGGTGTGTTGTCCAGCAGAATAATGCCGGTAATAGTATGATTGATTTTTTTTTCATAGATCCTCATCAATCTATCTTCTGTAATTTTCTTTCCGAAAAAGCCACCACCTATGGTGGTGCTAAAAAAATGCCGACTAAGTGGTGGTTTTTTAATACCTGTTTAATTTTTCTGATATTTTTCATAATAATATTAATATAATAGCTCCAGGAAGATGTTCCAAATAAAATATCTTTGACAGAAGGAAAGGTTTGGCTTAGCATTTAAAATACGTAAAACAATTAAATTAAAGGAGGAACCACTATGTGGACATGGAATGGTTGGATTTTTTTGGTGGCATTATTACTGGCAGGAATTTTTGCTTTGGCGGAGCTTATTGCCAAAAAAAACAAGGAGGCCGGTGAGCTCATAGAAAAAGTATCGAGCTATCAGGGTTATGTGGGTATCGGCCTGATCGTTTTTTCGGTGTGGAATCTTATTCTCACTCTTGATGGAATAGGGATCTTGCTTCAGGTATTCCCTTTAAGCGGGATTGTAATGATTGCGGCTTTGGTGGCCGGTATTTTACTGGGAATTTTCGAATCCATTGATCTTTTCAAAAGCTGGAAACTATTGAAAGAAGAAGCGGTTGATAAGGTAAAGGGAAAATTAGCGGTTATTAAAATACCCCTTGGATTTGTCGGTATAATAAGCAGTTTATACCTCATGCTGTGGGGCGTTGTAATGTGGACATTCTAAACCGCAGGTCAGCATAGGTTTGTACAGTTTTTATCTTAAAAGGAGAGTATAAGTGACATTTTATATGATCGATCCACTGTATATCGTGATTATGGCTCCGGTGCTGCTGCTTTCACTTGGCGCACAGTTTCTAGTGAAATATAATTTTCACAAATATACAAAAAAGAATGTTAAATCCGGTATTACCGCTTCCAAAGTCGCCAAACTTATCTTGGAGAACAATGGAGTTACTGATGTGGCCATAGTACCGTCACAAGGTTTTCTCTCGGATCACTATTCACCTGGCAAGAAGCAGATTGGACTCTCATCAAAGGTTATTGATTCGTCTTCAATTTCCGCTTTAGGAGTGGCGGCGCATGAAGCGGGTCACGCAATCCAGCATAGTAAAGGCATGTTTATCATGCGTTTTTGGCAGGCGCTTGCGCTTCCGGCATCGTTTGTGAGTAACGCGGCCATCTGGTTAATTATTGCAGGAATGTTCTTAAGCCTGACCTTGGCTCACGTGGGGGTGTTCTTGTTCGCCGGTGTGGTGGTTTTCGAATTTATTACTCTCCCGCTGGAATTCAACGCCTCAAAAAAGGCAAAAAAATTCTTGTTGGAACAGGGATTTATTACCAAAGAGGAAAAGCGCGGTGTGAACGCGGTATTGAACAGCGCGGCCTTGACGTACGTGGCCGCGGCTATTGCCTCGGTTGCCCAGCTGCTTTATTTTGCCATCCGCTTGGGATTATTAAGCCGGAGAGATTAAGCAGGGCTTTGTGTATAAAATTGATAAAATTGGGTTCTAAAGATAAAATATATTTTTAGAACCCTTTATATTGATGTGATTGGAGATGGATAATGCGTAAGACAATCCTTTTTTTAAGTTGTATTTTTGCTTTTTGTATCAGTACGTGTAATTCTCAGCTTTTTAGTGAAAAATGGGTGCTGAAAGAGGTAAAAAAAGTTGATGATTTGTTAGATTCTAAAATCGGTGATGATATTATTGTGTCGCCGGACGGCACGTTTATTGCTACGGTCAATCGTAAAGAACAAAAGTTCATTCTCTATGAGATCGATAAAGATGTAAAAAAGGGCTATCCCTTGCCCGATTCGTTAGCGCGCGGTATACATTATCTTACCTGGTCGCCGGACAGCAGATATATTGCGGTTACCGAGAATTATGTGGAGTTTTTCCATGAACCCGATATCTGGATATTCGATATTGAAACAGGAGTCATTAAAAATCATACGGATGACGGAGTGGATGGAGGATTATTTGCTGCTGATGATGTTACAGTTGATTGGCTTCCAACCTGGAATCAAAAAGACGGCGATCTGTACTTTATTCGTTCAGAAAAAAATAAGATTCAGGAAAAAAAGTGGACTATCACCCTATGTCGTATTTCTCCCCAAGGACAAGGAAAACCTGAATCCGTGGTTGATATTACAGAAGTGCTTCCGCCTTTTTCCCTGTTTCAGCAGCCCAAAATCAGTTCTAATGGCAGCTATCTTGCCATAATAAGCTATGCTAAACCTGATGATCCGATAAACGGGATCTGGCTTATCAATCTGCAGACTTCGGAAATCAAGCAGCTTTTGGATATGCAGAAATTAAAGCAGTGTATTCCGGAGTGGGCGGGAGACGCCCATTCGTTGATACCTTTCGATCTATCCTGGGCTGCGGATGATAAAGGATTAATCATAGCCATGAAAAGTCAAGGACTGCAGCGGTATATTCCTGAACAGTATTATTATATAAATATGGCGACAAATGATGTTAAGCCATTGATTGACTTCAATGATATTGCAAGCGAGAAGGAGTTCTATATAAAAGAAGAAAACGGTCATACTCCGGCTTTTCGTATAATCCGCGCCGGTATGTTGTCATCCACCGGCAAGACACTGTTTACGCTCCATTTTGACCCGCTCAGTAACGCGGAGGATGCTATGGATAACATTTCTGTTATGTCCAGACAAGTTCCGCCAGACGGAACACGGCCTGCTTTTTTAGGTGAAATTGAGTTTGTGGGTTCGCCTGCCCGCCGAGTGGAAAGATTGATTGTGCCGGTAAGCAAAACAGGGTATGTTTGTTTAAGACAGTTTCCTTATCTGCTTAAATTTGAGAGAGAATAGTCGATTTACCGCAGTTTATTCCCATCGTAATAGTTCGAATTTGATCCGATACAAACCTTAAAATTCAAGAATCATACTAAAGTATGAGTGAAGAAACCGCCGTTATGTGCTTAATTTAACTAGTATATAAAGGTACGTTGTACTTTCATCTGCCATAAAACGCAGTATCAATGTAAGTATTTTTATTGAAAAGGAGTTTTTCATGAAAAAATTATTAATCTTTCTTTTACCGTTGCTTTTTATGCTGAGTTGTGCGGACATGCTCACCACGTATACGGATGGCGGGGAAATAGAGTTTCCCGATAACAGGGGTGCGGTAAGAGTATCACTTCCGGGACAGCAGAATCGTGCGGCAACCCAGGAGGATGTGGAATCATATGATGTGGCACTGGTCGGAATCGATATAGTGTTCGAAAGCAGTCAGATCGGACTGCCCGGAGAAACCATAACTTTTGAAAATCTTACACCCGGTAATTACACTGTAACCGTGGATGCCTATGATGCTCCGGATCCGGCCGCGGCGGAAAGCAACAGGATTTTTACCGGAAGCGCAGATGCTCTTGTTGTCGCCGGACAGGTTACCACAGTAACCATACAACTCGAGTATGTTGAAGGTGATATTGAGATTGAAATCATATTCCCCGATGAACCCACCGAGCCGCCGGTCGGGGAAGAACTGCTCGACCAGGTCCAGGATCAGATTAAAGATATTTCCGCTATGGTATATTATGAAACCGGACAGGTATTTACCGCCGGCATGACCGGCGAGCTTACAAAAATAGAGCTTCATCTGGGTTATAATGCATCCAGTCCGGGTTTGAATCCCGAAGTATGGCTGGTGGTTCGGGACGGAGCCGGCTTTACAGGCACGGAGTTGGGTACTTCCGAATACGTAATTCTTGAATCTCCGGGGCCCGGCTGGATTACCTTCGAGTTTGATGATGTTTCCGTCAGCGCCGGCAGCCAGTATACCATAGAAATTGTTTCTGAAGGTGATGTGGAAATCAACGGATATGATTGGTACGATGAAGAGGATATATATCCGGATGGTTATGCACTGTGGACCGGATATGAACAGGCATGGGATTTCACCTTCCGCACCTATGTGTATCAATAGAAAAAATTAATCCTAATGTCGTCTTGGTATTCACTTCAGAAAAAGCCACCACCTATTGCGGTGGCTTTTTCTTTCACCCTGCACCCTATGGGTGCTCCTCACATACCACCAGCTATGCTGGCGGTATGTCGATTTGCCGTTTTTAAATGGTGGTGAATACCGTTTTTTTATCCGTTGAAAATTATTATAAACTTTACCGCTGCCTGACGCGTATTGCGCAACAGGTTATATTTCCGACTCCGAACTCATCATAATCGCGGTTTACTTGACAAAACCTTTCTGCATGACATATGATAATTTTACTTATGACTCAGGGTAGTTCTCACAACTATAAAATCCTTATAGTGGATGATAAAAGGGAAATGTGCATCTCATTATCCGAACTACTTGCAAACGAAAATTATACACCCTGCTTTACCACCAATCCGTTGGAAACACTGGACATCATTAAGCAAGAAAAAATCGATCTGGTGATCATGGATATAAAAATGCCCGAAATAGTGGGTCTTGATCTGTTAAAAATGATCAAGGAGCAGGTGCCGCATATTCCCATCATCATGATCACGGGATATCCTTCTCTTGAGAATGCGGTGCGAGCTATGAAATACGGAGCTACTGATTTTTTTACAAAACCGCTTAATTTAAAAAAACTGCTGGAGGAAATAAAACGGCTGTTTCAAATCAGTAATCACACTATAAAGTGTGATGCACTGTCGGAAACAAAAAAGATGCTTACCATTACTCCTGTTATGACTAAGATCCGAGAAACACTGGAAATCGCCGCTGATACCGACGCTCCGGTGCTGTTAACCGGAGAAAGCGGCACAGGCAAGGAACTGGCTGCTTATCTGCTTCACTATTCAAGCAGGCGAAAAGACAGGCCTTTTATAAAAGTAAACTGTGCGGCGATTCCGGACAGTTTACTGGAAAGCGAACTGTTTGGTCATGAAAAAGGTGCTTTTACCGATGCCAGGGAAATGCATAGGGGAAAGTTTGAGCTGGCTCATCATGGTACGATTTTTTTGGACGAAATCGGAGATATGAGCAGTAAGACTCAGGCTAAAATATTACGTGTACTGCAGGATCATGAGTTTGAACGCGTGGGGGGTTCGAAAACAATCCATTCCGATATTCGTATTGTTGCCGCTACAAATAAAGATGTACACAAGCTGCTTTCACAGAAATATTTTAGAGAAGATCTTTATTACCGGCTAGCGGTAATTTCAGTACAGCTTCCCCCCTTGAGAGAACGCGTAGACGATATTATGTTCTTAGCCCACCATTTTCGCAAATATTATAATCAGCTGTATCAGAAAAATATACAAAGCATTTCCGATAAGGTTGAACTGATTTTTTTAAAACATAACTGGCCGGGAAATATCAGAGAGCTAAAAAACTGTATCGAACGCGCGGTTATTTTTTGCCGTGAATCTTCCATAAGGCTGGAAGATCTTCCGGCGCAATACCATCAGTTACAACAAAACGAAAAACCTTTATCCACTTATCAGGAAACCATAAGCAATTTCAACCGGAACATTATCATGGATGCATTGCAAAAAGCAAATGGAGTTAAAAAAAAGGCGGCCAAGCTTCTCAATATAGATAGAAAAACGCTTTATCACAGAATGAAAACATTGGGAATCGAATGAGTACCTACTCAAAGCAGTTCCTAAAAATGAAAAATATTCAAGTCAGTTACAATCAAATAAAAGCTCTGCGTGGAGTGGATTTTGATTTATATCGTGGTGAAATTCACGCTTTGGTCGGCGAGCACAGAGCGGGAAAATCAACCCTGGTTAAAATATTAAGCGGTGCAGTGCGAAAAAACAAAGGTGAAATAATTTATAATGGTAAGCGGATTGATTATTTTACTCCCAGTTCTGCGCTGGAACATAAAATCGGTATGGTCTATCAAAATATCAATGTCATTCCTTCCCTTAACGCTGTAGAGAATATTTTTGCCGGCCAAATGCACGCCAATTTCTGGGGTAAGCTCTGTCATTCGGAAATGATCGAGCACGCGAGCAGGTTGTTTTCCTATCTTAATGTTGATATCGAGTTAGAACAACCGATCTCACTGCTCACGACAGACAAACAACATATGGTAGAAATTGCCCGCCTCGTGTCCGTGGATCCCGAACTGATTATTTTTGACGAAGTATCAAGTAAACTCACTCCGGAAGAGATGGAAACTATCTATAGATTGATTTTTGATTTTAAAAACAAAAACAAAAGTATTATTTATATCTCTCATAATATGGATGAGATATTTGAATTCGCCGACCGGGTAACAATTCTGAAAGACGGCTACCGGCGCGGTACGGAAGAGATAAAAGACATCGATAAATTAAAATTAATCAAACTTACATATTCCTTTATGTTAAGCAGGGAAGAGCTTAAACAGGATAACCGGGAATTGTATTTTTTTAAAAAGTATAATGAAAACATCATTAAGAATCTTCCGGTTGGAGGAATCATTCTCGATGCGGAGAATAAGATTTATCTGATAAATTTTGCAGCACTTACCATTCTTGAGCTTGCTGAGCAAATCTTTAACGGACATGATTTTCAGGTTATTTTTGCCGGTGAGAAGAGTGCTGCGCTTACCTCCCTGGTTAAGAAGATTAGAAATCATGAGCAGTATACGGTAGATGAGGTAAGTTACGGCACGGATAAGATATTAAAAATAAACAGTTTTCCCTTTAAAGATGAAGATTACCAGTTTTTAGGCACTATAATACTGATTGAAGATATCACCCGCGATTCGTATCTTAAGGAATATCTGCTGCGCACCGAAAGGATAGCGTCGGTCGCCGAGTTGGCCGCGGGAGTGGCGCATGAGATCAACAATCCCCTGGGGGTAATTCAAAACTATCTTGTTTTATTGAAAAATAAAACCATCGATACGAACGCATTATCCAAGCTGGCAAAGATAGAGGAACAACTGCAGGGTATTGTTGATATCACCGGTAATCTGCTTTCCTTTTCCCGGCTTAAAGAACTACCCAAAGAAAAGATAGACCTTATTCGTGTCTTGGACGAGGCTGTCTCACTCCTGGATCATAAATTAAAACGTAAACACATTCATCTGGTACGCAAATATTCACATCCGGAGCTGTTGATTATTGGAGATGAAAATAAGCTGAAACAGGTATTCATTAATTTATTAATAAACAGCATGGAGGCTGTTTTAGACGGAGGGATCATTCAGCTCCAGATTTTTGCTGATAGAAGTGAAGGTTTTATTGAAGTAAAGATTATTGATAACGGATATGGTATACCAAAGGATATTATCCCGAAGATCTTCAACCCGTTTTACAGCACCAAGGCGCATAAGAATAACGCGGGTTTGGGATTGTCCATCTGCCAGCACATTATTGAGTCGCATCAGGGACTTATTTCCTGCCAAAGCGGGGAGCTAACCACATTTTCGATTAGACTTCCTTTGATCTCTACTGCTTGAATTGTGGAAAAAATCCCCACTTTATATTGCGATGGGGATTTTTTCCACAAGTCTGGAACTTGCCCGGATGTGGTAAAATAATAACTCCAATTATTACAAAGAATTAGAATTATAGAAAAAAAGCAAATTATGGCATGATTCTTGTTTATTATAGGAAAAATAAAGGAGGTATATAACATGAGAAAAGCAATGGTTTTTGCTATTTTAAGCACATTTGCTATTTTGCTTCTGCTGCCCTTTGGTTGCGGTGAAACTAGCGATGACAAGATAATAATCGGTCTTTCCTTCGCGGAGTTCGATATCGAACGCTGGCCGCGGGAAAAGGACAAAATGCAGGAGCTGGCTGAAGCAGCGGGCGCGGAGGTAATCTGGGCCTCTGCAGATAAGGACGCTAAACGCCAAAACGATCAGATAGAAAATATGGTCACCAAGGGCGCGGACGTTATTATTATTGTTGCTTATGACGGCGCCAGTTGTGTAAGCGCTGTTGAGCAGGCTGCAAAAGATGGAGTGGCATGTATTGCCTACGACCGGCTTATTCCCACCGATAAACTGGCCGCTTATATTACGTTCGATAACGTAGAGGTCGGCAGACAGCAAGCACTGGGTGTACTGGCCGTAAAAAAGAAAGGCAGATTTGTGCTTTTAGGCGGAAGCCCTACAGACAACAATGCCACCTTGGTGCGCATGGGGCAGATGAAAGCATTACAGCAGTATATTGATAGTGGTGATATAGAAATTGTAGCGGATCAATGGGTAGAGGGCTGGAGTCAGGAAAAGGCAGTGGGGATTATTGAGAATATTCTGACCAAACAGCAAAACAAGATTGATGCTATAGTCTCATCAAATGACGGAACCGCTTTGGGCGCTATTCAAGCATTGGAAGCGCAGAAGCTGGCCGGCGTAGTGCCGTTGTCCGGTCAGGACGCAACGGCGCCTGCTTGTAAAGCGGTTGTGGAGGGCAAACTCACAGTAACCGTATTCAAAGACATCAACCTGTTAAGCCCCATGGCGGTGGACATGGCCATGGAACTTGCTAAAGGTGAAAAACTGACCGGTCTTACGGATCGCTCGTTGGCAGAGCTTACCGGTAAAAACGACCTTAAGGGAAGTGTTCCCTGTAACTTTCTGCCGGTTGTCCAGGTAACAAAAGATAACCTGTACGATGTAGTTATAAAAAGCGGTTTCCAAAAATGGGAAGAGGTTTATAAGGATATACCGGAAGGCGACAGGCCTCCTAAAATATAATCAATTTTTAGGTTGCGTCTCATAGTTTGATCGGCTACCTGCTTGTTTATTCGTCACATATAAGTAGGTAGTCGAACTTTTATAAGTGCTTTTAGGCATGAATTACTAATTATAACCGGAAATCCTGTTAATGAAAGTTGAGGGCCATAAATATTGAATAATAATTTTATTCTGGAGTTTGATCGGGTCACCAAAGATTTTCCCGGAATACGCGCTCTGTCCGAAGTGTCTTTCAAAGTGAAACGCGGGGAAATACACGGAGTGTGTGGTGAAAACGGGGCGGGTAAATCAACACTGATGAAGATTCTTGCCGGAGTGTATCCTTATCAATCATATGAGGGCCGTGTGTTTTTCAATGGAGAGGAACTGATGTTTTCCGGTTCTTCCATCAGGAAGGCTATTGAAAAGGGCATTGCCATAGTTTATCAGGAACTGGCCCTGGTTTCCCAGATGACAGTCGGTGAAAATATATATTTAGGGCGTGAGCCGAATCAAAAAGGAATTATTAACTGGAACGAGCTCTATTCCAAAACTCAGGACATCCTTGCCAAGTATAAACTTAAAATTCCTTTTGCTTCCACAGTGGGCAAGCTGGGTGTGGGCCAACAGCAACTGGTAGAGATAACCAAAGCGCTTTCTGAGGACGCCAAGCTGCTTATCCTGGATGAACCCACTTCCGCTTTAACAGAAACCGAAGTAGACACATTAATGAGTATTTTAAACACACTTAAGAAAAATGGTGTTACCTGTATTTACATCTCTCATAAAATAGAGGAGTTCTTCAGGATCGCTGATACTATAACCGTTTTGCGTGACGGTAAAACAATTAATACGGTATCCTCAAAGCGCACGACCGTACCGGCGATAATAAAGATGATGGTAGGGCGTGAAATGAAGGAACGCTTTCCCAAAGCCGAACATAAAATGGAAGACGTGGTACTTGAAGTGAAAAACCTCACCGCTTTTCACCCGGAGTATCCAAGCAGAGTTATAGTAGAGGATATTTCATTCTGCCTGCATAAAGGTGAAATATTGGGTATAGCAGGACTTATGGGTTCCGGACGCACGGAGCTTGTTACTACTCTTTTTGGCGAGTATGGCATTAATGTTCAGGGGCAGGTGATAGTTAACAACAAACCGTTTGATATCCGCTCTTCACGCCACGCCATGAATCAGGGTATCAGCCTGGTGCCGGAAAACCGGAAGGATCAGGGCCTTATTTTAGAACAGTCGGTTTTGGAAAATATTTCACTGCCCAACCTACAACAGTTTTCTACAGCACTGGCTATTAATAAAAATCAAGAGGTTAAAATCTGCAATGAGGTAGTTAGTAAATTGGGCATAAAACTGGGTTCTCTCAGCGCGCAAGTAAACTCCTTAAGCGGAGGGAATCAGCAGAAAGTCGTCATAGCCAAGTGGTTGGTCTCAAATCCACTTATTCTCATTATGGATGAACCCACCCGCGGTATAGATGTGGGTGCCAAATATGAAATTTATAAACTTATGAATATTCTGGCCGCTTCCGGTGTGGCAATAATCATGGTATCATCAGAGCTGCCTGAAATTATGGCTTTAAGTGACACCATAATGGTTATGCATGAAGCCAGGTGTTCAGGTATTCTTAAGCGAAAAGAAGCCACCCAAGAACGAATTATGACACTGGCAACCGGATATGAATAAAGGAGGAGTATTTTGACAACAAAGAGCAACAGCAGTTCAATTGAACTCATAGATCGTTTTAGAGATCTGGCCACACGATTTATCAACTTTTTCTGGAAGACAATAAAACGCAATCTTAAAACCTATACCATGATCTTTGTGCTGATCTTCTTGTTTGTGTTATTTTGGGTACTGATTGGGAACACATTTATAGGGCCTCGCAACATCTCGAATCTTACCCGTGCTATGACCATTATCTCATTTTTGGCCATAGGTATGGTGTTTGTTATTGTAACAGGCAACATAGACCTGTCGGTCGGTTCGGCCACCGGCTTTATTGCAACTGTAGTAGCTTTTTTTCAGGTTCATCTATTTTCGCCGTTGATCCTCCCTCTCCTAAGCGCGCTTTTTCCCGGGATGTCCGGTTACCTGCTTGGGGTTATCTCAACGATATTGGCGGTGATCATCGCCTTGATTGTGGGAGGGCTTATAGGCTTTTGGAACGGATTTATTACGGCGTATTTAAGGGTTCCGGCCTTTATTGTAACTTTGGGCGGATTATTTATTTTTCGGGGCTTAATGAGTGCTGTGACCGGGGGGAAAACCATTTCTCCTATTGAAAGCTCGCTCAACAGTATATTTAACGACTATTTGCCGCGGGAGGCGGGTGTTGTTATAGCCGTGCTGGTAATTGTTTTTATTGTCTCTAATACCTTATGGCAGCGTCATAAACGCGTGAAATACGGTTTGGAAATCAGACCGTTAATCTATGATCTGATAAAAATGTTTTTTTTCTCAGTCCTGGTCGCGGGTTTTGTGTTCTATATGAATTTGTATGAAGGTTTACAGATTCCGGTTGTTATGCTGGTGGTGGTCGCGTTTCTTTTTTCCTATTTAGCTAAAAATACGCGGTTTGGCCGCTATGCCTACGCTATCGGGGGAAACAAGGAAGCGGCAAGGCTTTCCGGAATTAATATCAAGGCCAATGTCCTAAAAGTGTTCATCTTCATGGGTATGTGTATCGGAATCGCGGGTATTATGTTTGTCAGCCGTGTTGGTACCGGGGCGCCGGGAGGCGGAGAGACTTATGAGTTGTTAGCCATTGCCTCGTGTGTCATCGGCGGAACAAGTCTTATGGGAGGAGAGGGAACGATAATAGGTGCATTGATAGGATCGCTTATCATGGTGACACTGGATAACGGTTTTGTTCAGCTTAATGTCCCAAACTGGGCCCAGTATGTAATAAAAGGTTTGGTGCTTATTTTTGCAGTCTGGGTGGATGTGGCCACCAGAAAGACGCGAGAATAAATAGTATAATAATTTTTTAATGACTCTTTCGGCTTTGTGAGATTTTCATTGCTTGTTAAATATCTCTAAATATGGTTTTATAATTTTAAGAATCCCTGATTAATTTTATTTAGAGGTATTATGTATTCGGAACAGGACATTAAAAATCTTAAAGGTCTTACCCGAAATGAATATCAAACCAGATTAAAGACATACGGTTATAACGAGCTGCCCGCGACCAAGAAAAGAACCATATTCCATCTTGTTTTTGAAGTAGTAAAAGAACCTATGTTTATTCTTTTAATCGCATGCGGAAGCTTGTATTTATTCATGGGCAATATCCAGGAAGCGCTTATGCTTTTGGGATTCGTGTTTGTCATAATCGGTATCTCCATTTATCAGGAGGGAAAAACCGAGAAGGCGCTTGAGGCATTGAGAGATCTGTCCAGTCCCAGGGCTTTGGTAATTCGGGATGGTAAAAAAATAAGAATTTCCGGTAAAGAAGTGGTGATTGACGATATTATTGTCTTAACCGAAGGGGACAGGGTTCCCGCGGACGCTGTGCTTGTCTGGGGTGAAAATGTCAACGTGGACGAGTCTTTACTGACGGGAGAATCGGTAGCGGTGAGAAAAAAACCGGCGGAAGTACATGCACAAATGCAACGGCCCGGCGGTGACGACATAGCGTCTTTATTTTCCGGTACAATGCTGGTAAGCGGTCATGGAGTCGCGGTCGTTAAAAGAACGGGTATGGATACTGAAATGGGAAAAATCGGTAAAGCCCTGCAGCAGGTGGCTGAAGAAAAAACTCTGCTGCAAAAAGAAACCGGAAGACTGGTGGGAACCATTTTCACATTCGCAGTTTTTTTATGTGCTTTCATAATTGTATTTTCCGGTGTAATAATCGGCGATTGGTTAAAAGGAATATTATCCGGCATTACACTGGCTATGGCCATGCTGCCTGAA
This sequence comes from Spirochaetales bacterium, assembly GCA_016930675.1. GTDB lineage: Bacteria > Spirochaetota > Spirochaetia > SZUA-6 > RPPD01 > JAFGGG01. Next base: position 34,709 of record JAFGGG010000039.1, on the reverse strand, counting down.
GAATTTCCGGTTGTACTTGCCATTTTTCTGGCGCTGGGCGCGTGGCGAATTTCCAAGAAAAAAGTACTTACCAGGAAAGTAGCGGCCGTAGAAACACTGGGTGCGTCTACCGTACTCTGTTCCGATAAAACCGGTACCATCACCAAAAATAAGATGGCTGTTAAAACTTTAATGGTGAAAGGAGCGCTGTTTACTATCCCGGGTAATAGAGAAAGGGATTTACCGGAAGAATATCATGAGTTGATAGAATACGGCATACTGGCCAGCCAGAAGGATCCTTTTGACCCTATGGAAAAGGCTTTTAAAGCTTTAGGGCAGATAAAACTTAGCCATACTGAACACCTGCATGATGATTGGAAGATTGTTCAGCAGTATCCTCTTTCTCATGATTTACTCGTTATGTCCCATGTGTGGGAATCGCTTGACGGCGGTTCGTATATAATCGCGGCCAAAGGAGCGCCTGAAGCCGTAGCAGATCTCTGCCATCTGAATGATAAAAAAAAATCACAGCTTGAGGACAGTATCACCCGGATGGCGTCCGAGGGCCTGCGTGTAATCGGAGTTGCCAAGGCAGATTTCGCTAAAACTACGCTTCCCGAGCAGCAGCATGATTTCGAATTTAAATTAATCGGACTGGTAGGGTTGGAAGATCCCGTTAGATCGACTGTACCGGCCGCTGTGAGGGAATGTTATATCGCGGGAATACGGGTGGTAATGATCACGGGCGATTATCCGCTTACCGCCCTGAATATTGCGCAGCAGATCGGATTGAAAGATCGTAAGCATGTGATCACAGGACCTGAACTGGACGCTATGCCCATGACGGAATTGAGGAAGAAAGTAAAAAAAGTAAATATCTTTGCCCGCGTAGTACCGGAGCAGAAGCTGAAAATAGTGGACGCATTAAAAGCCAACGGAGAAGTTGTGGCCATGACCGGTGACGGAGTGAATGACGCGCCTGCTTTGAAATCCGCGCATATCGGTATAGCCATGGGAGAGAGAGGGACCGATGTGGCCAGGGAAGCGGCTTCCTTGGTTTTACTTGATGATTCCTTCCCGTCAATTGTCTCGGCCGTAAAACAGGGTAGGCAGATTTTTGATAACTTAAAGAAAGCCATGTCTTATATTATCAGCGTGCACATCCCGATTGCGGGCGCAACGCTTATTCCCTTATTGTTAAAGTGGCCTGTCGAATTATTGTCGGCGGTGCATATCGTATTTTTGGAATTAATAATCGATCCCTCTTGCACAATCGTTTTCGAAGCGGAAAATCCCGAGAAGGATATTATGCAAAGAAAGCCGCGTGATTCCAAAGAACCGCTCTTTAATAAAAAAACCCTGTCAGTGAGTATCCTGCAAGGGATATTTTCTTTGGCCGCTGTATTGGGCGCATATCTGCTGGGACTTTTTATCGGACGTATGCAGAATCTCGATCCTGATCTGCGGTTAATAGAAGCAAAGACTTTGGCATTCGCAACCTTAATCATCTCCAATCTCTGTTTAATAATGGTGAACAGGAGTTGGAGTAAATCGATCTTTACTATTATTAAAGAAAAGAATGTGGCTTTGCTATATGTGGCCGGTGGAGCTTTATTATTTCTGGGGCTGGTGATTTACGTGCCTTTTCTGCAGGATTTGTTTCATTTCAGCTATCTTCATTTTTTTGATATTATAATCGCTCTTTCTCTTGGAATAATCAGCATTTTATGGTTCGAGGTGGTAAAGAAAATTGCGTATAAAAGGAATATAAAGTTATAAGCAGTATTAACCAAAGAGAGAGGAAAAGACTTTTTCTAAAGTTTCTAAACCTTGTGCTACGACAGGACTCATCTCACCGCCAAAGCTGACGTTTTTGGGTTGGACACCCAAAAACACGATGTTGGTTATGCCTTTATCTTTTAGATAATTTATAAAAAAATCAGGATTCATGGCATGCGTGGAAAGACTGAGGGTGGCGAACTCTTTTTCCTTAAAAATTTTCAGAGTGCCCGGCTGTTCATTAAAGTGGAGCGCGTCGATAATAACTACAGTGGCGGGTTTGATTCTGGCTATGGGACCGAGATAATTTTCCGGTGTGGTTCCCGCATCAATGAGTTCTGCCGCAATCTTTCCCTTAAGGTTTTGCACAAGCAGGGATCCGATACCGTCATCGGCTTTCAGGGGATTGCCCATACCCACGAGGACTGTTTTTCCTTTTATAAGTGTTTCTAATTTATTTTTCAATGATTCCATATATGAAAAAACCGATGTTTCATATTAGATATTTCTCACGGAGCTCACGGAGATGTTAATTTGTTTATATAAGTATATCTTTTCTTCGTGGTCTCTGTGAGCTCTGTGTGAAACTATCTTAAAAATAAATAGGGTGCTCATAATCCAGGGATTCAGTCTTTGGTTCCTTCTTTGTCCTCTTTATATTTATCCACCACACTCTTTTTCCACAAGGGCACTCCCGCTCTGTGCGCGCCTTTGGAGATGGCGTGCGCCGCGGTGGGGGAGGTGATAAGGATAAAAAGCAGACACAGCAGGGCTTTGCTGCTGGTACCTGTAAAACCAAAGTAAACCATCACCCCCAACAGGATAAAGATGGTGCCAAGGGTAACGCACTTGGTTCCGGCCTGCAGGCGGTTATAGATGTCGGGAAAGCGGATAAGCCCCAGACAGCCGAAAAAATTAAAACCCACGCCAATACCCATTAAAACGTACGCGATTATCTCATTCATCGAAATCCCTCCCCTGCAGGTATTTGGCCAGCGCCAGTGTGCCGATAAAACTGACCAGAGACCAGACTATGGCCACATTTATAAAGAAGTCTTTGCCTGTTATTACGGCCATTAAAGCACAGAAGCTGACAATCACGATACCCAAAATATCTATTGCCACCGTTCTGTCGGGTGCCGATGGACCGCGTAAAATGCGCAGAAGACAGAAAAAACAGCAGATGAATAAAACACTCAAGAATACTTGTAAAGTTACATCCATACTAACACTCCTTGCTATTCAAAGACCTTTTTTAATATTTTTTCAAACCTTAAAACAACCTTCTCCGTAGCATGTTTGATATCCGTTTCCTGCAGGTTAATACAGTGTACATAAAGAATGCCCGTGTCTTTGATGTCCACAGTCAGGGTGCCCGGTGTCAGAGTAATGGAGTTGGCAAGTACGGTTCTGGCCGTGGTGTTTTTCAATTCGGTTTTTACTTTCACGATACCCGGATTTATCGGACGTTTAGGATGAATGATACGATAAAGCACATCCAGATTGGCGAGTATGATGTAGTAAAAAAGTATTGGAATATAGATTATGCCCCAGAACAGGCGATAGAAGATATTGTGCTTATGCCGAGTGGAGGTAAAAACCTCACCGAGGATAAGGGCAGCCATGAGTGAAACCACCGCTCCCGCGATGGTAATCTGCAGATCGAAAGTTCCGGAATAAAAATCATAAGGCCAGGTAATCAGATACCAGGTAATAAAAGCAAAAATAAACACTAATATTCTTCGCAACACCGATTCCTCCCTAAATCTTAGGTCGTATATTAAAAACCCGTAAGGATCTGTTTTCCATAGTCCAGACCTTGTTTTAATGCTTCCACTGCCGGATCGAACACCACGCTGCGCAGACCGGGAATAAGCAGTAATCCCATGCCTATACAAAGCAGGGAAAGCATGACAAGTGAAATCCCCATAAAAAAGGGCGAGTCCTTGATCTGTTTAAACAATGACGGAAGCTCTCCCAAAAATACATAGCGCAGTACTTTTAAGAATGAGATTAATGTAACAAAACTTACGAGGATAGTAATCGCAGTGAGGATAAGCATACCGGGAAAAACAAAAGCCGCTAGAACCGTGGCAATCACGATGATAAGCTTGCTCCAGAATCCGTTGAAGGGCGGGATTCCCGCGATCGATAACGAGGCGATGGTACAGGTGGTTCCGGTAACAGGCATTTTTTCCTGAAGCCCTCCCAAACTTTTCAGTTGTCTTGTGCCGGTCTGATATTCAACCGAACCCGAACACAGGAAAAGCAGTGATTTAAAGACCGCGTGATTTGCCAGATGGAAAATGCCGCCGAAAATGGCCATGCCGGCTACTAAAGTGGGGCCATTATTGGCAATAATAAACATGCCCAGTCCGATACCGAGGACCACGTATCCCATCTGACTTATACTGTGATAGGCGAGCAGGCGCTTGAAATCCCATTGTCCCACGGCCAGAAATACGCCAATGGTCATGGAAAGTACTCCCAATACCATGATAATTATGCCGAACAGCGGAGTTGCTCCGAGCACATTGAAAACCACTCTGGTTATGGCGTAGACACCGAGGGCTTTGATCAAAACCCCGGAAAGCATGGCTGAGATCGGGGCCGGTGCTGAAGGGTGCGCGTCCGGAAGCCAGGGATGAAAGGGCACCAGTGCGGCTTTGATCCCGAATCCCACCAGGAATAAAACCGAGGCAAAGGACAAAAGCCAGGTTTTCTCCATGGAAGCAACTGCCTGGGCGATACTGGCCATGTTTAAAAATCCTGTCAGACCGTAAAGCACAGCCACTCCCAGCAGGATAAAGGTGGAACCGATACTGCCCAGCACCAGATACTTAAAAGAAGCTTCCAGCTCTTCGTGTTCGCAGCCGAAGGCTACCAGAGCATAGGAAGCAATCGAAGCGATTTCTAAGAATACGAACAGATTGAACATATCTCCTGTTAAGACCACGCCGTTCATGCCTCCTACCATCAGCAGGAACAGGGCGTAGTATTTATATTTTGCGGTGTACTGCTCCATATAAGAAATAGAATAAAGCAGTGCCATAAAACCGATTACATTCACAATAACAAGCAGCAGGACACTAAAGCCGTCCAATACCAGATTTATGCCCAGCGGTGCCAGGAATGCCCCGACATGATACACTCCTTGCTTGCCGATACAGAGCAGGGCCAGCACCAGCAGCGGCAGGCCGGCGCACACACCCAAAATATCCGCCAGACGTCTCAGCTTCCAGGCGGTAAGGGTAATCAGAAAGGCACCGCCTAACGGAATTGCAATAAAAAGGGGCAGGAGTTCGATCATCCTTTTAATCTCCTCATTTCAGAAATATCGAAAGTACCATAACGCTGGTAGAGCCTGATACAGATGGCGATGGCCAACGCGGTAACCCCTAAACCGATAACGATAGAGGTAAGTACCAGGGCCTGGGGCAGGGGATCCACGGCTTTCATAAAAAAATCATCCAGATTTGTCACCGGTTCGATTATGGGGGCCTGGGCATCAGCTAGCGTAATCCCTTTTTTATAACCCAGCAGCACGAGGAACAGATTAACAGCATATTCCATTATGGCCAGTCCGATCACGATTTTAATCACGTTTCTTTTGGTAAGTGCACAGTAGAGGCCAACTACAAATAAGGCAAAACAGAGTGGAAATATCATGGTCTACTCCTTCTCTTGATCCTGTTTATAATCTTTACTGCCGTCTTTTTTATCTATAATGCGTGCCACAGCCATTATAATAAAAACCAGGAATAATGACGAAGCCACTTTAATACAAATGGCAATATTGTTGATCGGAATGGTGCCCGCGCTTAAAAGTGAAAATTCGGCGCCCGGATAATTTTTTTGTAAAAAGTTGGCAAAAAATATACCGCCAAAATAAAATCCTAGGACCGCTACGACCAGAAAAATAAGCGCTCCCACACTGTCCAGGCTTCCGGCCAGCTTACGGGGGAAGTATTTTAAAGAGAATTTTTTACCGTAGGCTAAGGTCAATAAAATATAAAGACTGGCGATCACGACTCCGCCCGCAAAACCTCCGCCGGGAGTAAGGTGACCGGTTAATGTCAGATAGATACCGTAAAGGAGGATAAACACTTTCACAAAGCGTGCTACAGTTTGCACAATAGGCGACATGCCGTTCATTACTTACCTCCTTTTTTCTTGCGCGCTATTCCCCTTAAAATGGCCAGGGCTCCGATAATGGCGGTGAACAATACGCTGGCCTCTCCCAAAGTGTCATACGCCCGGTAGTCCAAAATTACAGAGGTTACGATATTGGCGGAACCGGTTTGGGTTAGCCCTTGTTTTAAATAATGATTGGAAGGAGCCTCTTCCAGTCTAGTTATAGCGGGTTTGCCAAACTCAAGCTCCTGCAGGGCGAAATAACCGAAGCCGATTAATCCCAAACAAAGCACCACCACACAGATAAGCCCGGCCCAATTTATGTGAGAATGGGTGGATTTAATGTCCCGGCGGATGGTGGCGCGGATTAAAAGCACAAGGAGTACAGTCTCCACCGCTATCTGTACAATAGCAAGGTCCGGGGCCTGCAGGAATAAAAAGGCGATGCTGATACCGAATCCTACCACACCGATGGAAATAACCGCGGAAAGCAGGTCCTTAATTTCTACGGCGATGATGGCACCCAGTAAAATAAAAATGAGGATTATGATCATAATCAGTTCAATTCCCATTTACATCACCTCTTTTCAATTCAAAAAAAGCTGCCATTTCCGGTGGCGGCTTTTTTTCTTTTTATCTTTTATAAAATAAACAGCAATATCAATACTCCCATTCCCAACAGGGTCCAGAATACATAAAAGGGCAGTATTCCATTGTGGATTTTTTTTAAGATGCTCGAAAAAGCAAGCCCCAGTCTGCCGAACCAATTATACGGATCCAACGCGCCCTTGTTCTGAATATTATAAATACCCTTAAACGGTTTCATGGATTGAATAGAGTTGTAAAATTCAGTTCCGGGCACTCTTATATCCTCTGCTTTCAGCACCTCGCCGCCGATAAAGGTCTCGCCCACACGTGCCTTTTTCTTGATCCGGCCTGCCATGTAGATGAAGAGGCCTATTATTAAACCGCCGCCTGAAAGAATTATAGCCAGTATTGAATCCCAACTTCCTATAGGTACCGGAGTTGTCTGTGTGGCAGGATAAATGAACTCATTCAGCGGCAGGCTATACCATACTCCGAAGAGTACACAGAGTAAAGCGAGTACCAGCATGGGGATCTGCATGGTAATTCCCACATCCTTTTTTACTTTTTTGGTTACCGTTGAAGTGCGTCCCAAAAACACGGAATAAATGACTTTGATAAAAGAAGCAAGGGTTAACGCGCTTCCGAACATGGCGGCGATAAGAAATATCAAAAGATAAGCGTTCTGCCCGGAAAGCATTCCCTGATAAATCATCCATTTTGAGACGAATCCGTTAAACAATGGCACGCCGGATATGGAAAGAGCAGCGATTAAACAGGTTATAAAGGTAACAGGCATGGTTTTGGAAAGACCGCCCAGTTTTTCTAATTCAACAGTACCGGTCTTGTGTTCCACTGCTCCGGCGCACAGGAAAAGACAGCTTTTATAGATAGAGTGATTGAGCATATGGAACAGACCGCCCGCGATCCCCAGAGGAACACCGGTACCGATTCCCAGTACCATATAACCGACCTGGCTTATGGCATGGTAAGAGAGGAGATGGGGCAATTTATGCTGTACCAGGGCCATCATAACCGCGGCCACGATGGTAATCACACCGATGATCATGAGGGTAAGTAACAAGCCTTGCGGAAGCACGAATATTTTTGTACAGAGGATAAATAGCAAATAGATGCCTATAAGTTTGTCTATTGACGCGGGAAGGAGAGCCATTACCGAAGCCGGCGCTTTTTCGGAAGCCTTGGGAATCCATGAGTGAAAAGGCATGGCTCCGGCTTTGGTGATTGCCCCTATCATCATTAAAATAAAACAGAGTATGGAAAGCCAGTTGTTGATTGTAATTGTAATGGCATCCAGATATAAAAGCTGGCTCAAATACCAGAGAAAACCGATCCCTAACAGCAAACAGCCGTCTGCGGCACCGATCATGGCCATTGTTTTTGTGGCGCCTGCTCTAGAACCCTTACCGCCCGTGGTAATCAGGAAATAGAGAGAAACGGAAACCACTTCCCAAAAAATCAGTAATACTAACAGATGGTTGGATACCAGCACACCGCTTGCTCCTCCCAGTGTGGTAAGTAAAAAAACGTAGTACTGTTTGCGTTTTTCTTTTGCCGCCATGTATTTCAATGAATACATGGCAATCAAAAAAGCAAAACCCGTGGCAAATAAAAGCATAAAAGTATTGAGAGAGTTTAATCCGATGTCAAAAGCTAATTCAAAATTACCAATAGAGAATAAAAGCATAGTGAATTTTGCCTGTGAAGCAAACAAAAGGAAGCGCAGTGCTGCAGCAACACAAAACAGGGTCGTGAGCAGAGTGAGCAGTTCATGCAGCCACCTTACTTTTTTGGGAATTAACAACAGAAGTACTGCCACGGCAAAAGGAAGGAAGATGTTGAGCAGTAATATCAGCACGTCTAATTTCATACTCATCCTCGTAAAAGTTTATTCGCTTCCGAAAAAGCCACCACATATGGTGGAGGTTAAAAAGCTGCCGACTAAGTGGTGGCTTTTTCTCCCACCTTGCACCCCTAAGGGGTGCTCCCTCATATACCACCAGCTTTGCTGATGGTATGTTGATTGCTTTTTTAATTAAAGCCAGGCAATACCATAGGTATTACCGATTACCGCCAAGACAAAGGCGATAATCGCCAGCACCGTACAGAATCCCCAGAAAAACTTAAGCGCCTGATCTATTCGTACGCGCGGGTTTGTATTTTTAATCACAATAATCAGTACCAGGATTACAACATACTTAATAACGAACCACAGCAGTTCCCAGCCGTGAAACTGGATTCCCCCCCAAAAGACGGTGATCATAAATACGGGAAGGGTAAAGAGCATCAGACTTTGGGTTATTTTAAAAACCGAAAGTAAAGGCCCTGAATATTCAATATAGGGTCCGCTCATAATTTCCGTTTCCGCTTCCGCGATATCAAACGGAACAAAACCCAGTTTGGCCTGTACGCATAACAGCACGATAATAAAGGAGATGATTCCGGAAACCGTTCCCAACTCAGAGGTCGCGGAAAGAGTCTGCAGGTCAATTTTAAAGCCCGCTTTGTATACTATCAGCGCAATGGCGATCAGGAAGGGCAGTTCATACGCAAGGATAAGCTTGATTTCTCTGGATGCGCCTTGAGCAGCCAAGGGATTTCCGGAAGCCGCGCCGCCGATAATAAGCGCCAAAGAGGGGAGGGTGAGCAAGTATACAACCACAATCAGATCACCCACAAACGAGGTGGCGACCAGGGGCCTGAGCATTAAAATCACAGCCACAATGCTGATACTTACAAAACCGATGAGCGGAGCGAGAATGAACATGAATCTACTGCCCTGTTTGGGAAGTATGGTTTCTTTTCCCAACAGTTTTACCACATCATAGAAGGGCTGCAAAAGCGGCGGGCCCTTTCTGTACTGTACGCGGGCGGTTACCTTTCTGTCAACCCAGCTTGATAAGAGTCCTATAATCACTACAGTAAAAAAGCCCGGGAAAAAAACTACATATACGCCTGTTAAAAGAATATCCATATCGCTTGCTTTATCCTCCCGTCTTACTGTTTTTGGTGGTTAATGTGGTCTGCCTGCGGCAGTGGGCACACAGTGTTTTTATCCTGTCGTCTCTTGCGTTTTCTTTTATGGAAGCGATAAGATTGTCATCCGCGAGTCCCAATTCCTTCAGACGCGTCTGATACAGTGTGGGATTGGAAAAACTGAGCTCTCCTATTTTTTCCACGATCCACAGGATGTGTTTTTTTGGTGCAATTATACTGCCGCAGATTTCACAGAGTACAAGCTCCCGCTCGATGGTTTCAAAGGCCTTGCTTCTGTCGAAAAAGGCCAGGTCCCATTCGTTTGTAAGTTTTATACCCTTGTGCTCCGCAATGCAGGCGGCTTCACATTCACCGCAGAAAATGCAGGTATCGGTATAATGGTAAATAATTCTTTTGGCGGTTTTACCGTTCTTAATATCTTTGTGGTCGATAGCCTTGGCCGGGCATACCTGTTCGCAGGCAAGACAGCCCACACAGTAGTCCTCGTTGAATTTTGGTTGTCCTCTGAAACTTTTATATGGAGTATGAGGTTTTTTGGGAAATTTGGAAGTATAGGGCCCTACGATAAGTGCTTTTATTGCTTCGATCAGTTCTCTTATTTTAGGTAGTTTCATGGCTTTCCCTGTACAAGTTTTTCAAGTGATGTTTCTTTTACTCCAAGCTTTTGTTTTAACGTTTGGGTCTTGATTTGCGAAAGTCTAATTAACTCTTTACCGTTAAAAAGTCTTTCCCCTTTGGTATCGCGGATTGACATCCGTTCCGTACAGCAGTAACAGGGATCTATGGCGGCCAGGATGATGGAGGCATCCGCGATCTTCTCTCCTTTTATTGTCGCTTTGTACGTGGGCAAATTCATGAATGTGGGCGCTCTCACCTTATGGCGTACCGGACTGTTGCTGCCGTCGCTTCTTACGTAGTGAAATGTTTCTCCTCTTGGCGCTTCATGGGTTCCGATTCCTTCGCCCGGAGGGATATTTTTAATTTTCAGATCGATCTCGCCGTCGGGAAGATGCAGGAGGCAGTATTTGATGATTTTGACGGATTCAAACATTTCCAATATACGTACCACAACCTTATCGAATACATCGCCGTTGTTCGTTACGATCATGTCCCAATCCATTTCATGGTATGCTCCGTAGACCGTATCCTTCCTCACATCCCTGGCCACTCCCGAAGCGCGGGATGTTGGACCCAGAGCACCGAAATTAATGGAGGCTTCCTTGGTAAGTACTCCGATACCCTTGGTGCGGGCATGAATCACAGGATCGTCACGTACTGCTTTGAAGAGCATTTTTAAGGTGGGGACGATCTTATCTAATTTTTTCATGATAAGAGGAATGTCTTCAGGATTGATGTCGCGGCGCACTCCGCCGGGTTTGAACATGGCGTAGTTGTTGCGGTTGCCCGATATGATCTCCATCACATCCAGGATTTCTTCGCGCAGTTTCCACACCCACATGTACACGGTATTATAACCTAAAAAATGGCCGGCCAAACCCAGCCAGAGCAGGTGGGAATGGATTCTTTCGCCCTCCGCTATAATGGTACGGATATATTTGGCGCGCATGGGTACTTCCACGCCCTCGATATCTTCAACCGCCCGTGTATAGGCAAACGGATGACTGGTGGAACAGATGCCGCAGATTCTTTCGATAACAAAGGTGGATTGATCAAATGATTTCAATTCGGAAAGTTTTTCTATACCCCGGTGGTTGTAGCCGATCTGCACGTCCACGTCCACTACCGTCTCACCTTCCACGGTGAGCATGAAGAATTCGGGTTCTTCCTGCAAGGGGTGGTAGGGGCCGATGGGAATAATAGTCTTCTTCATTTTACACCTCTGTCGCGGATTGCAGTTTTGTCCCATTCCTTGTAATCGGCGCGTAAAGGATAAACTCCCTTAGGCCAGTTGTCGGGCAGCAGCAGCCGCTTGAGCTCGGGATGACCTTTAAACCGAATGCCGAGCAGCTCGTGCATCTCCCGCTCAATCCAGTTGAACGCCTCGCCGACGGGAGTTAACGATTCAATGACCGGTTTAGCCCGATCCAGTTTTACGCGCAGCGAAATCAGCAGATTTATCTCTTCAATCGTAAAATGATAGAGTATTTCTATACACTCTCGCGTATCCACTCCGGACGCGATATTAAAACGCGCTCCGAGATCCTTAAAGATATAACCACTTATAGGAATAATTGCCTCGGGCCGGATTTCTATATAGACTCTATTTTTGGTTTTATCAAAAACATCCAGGATATCCTGCTTAAAGCGGGTAGTCAGATCCTGTAATACCTGTTTGCGTTTCATTATTTTCCCTTCACCTTTTGGATGAGTTTTACCACGCCTGAGATAATTGCTTCAGGTTTGGGCGGACAACCCGGTATGTAAGCACTGACAGGCACAAGTGAATCGAGCGGTCTGGGACAGTTGTAGCTGGGCATGAAGATACCGCGGGACATGGAGCACTCGCCGATGGCGACAACAAGACATGGTTGGGGGGCTTCTTTATAAAGACTGATCAATCTTTCGGCAGATTTTCTGTTACAGGAACCTGTAACCAAAAGTACATCCGCGTGGCGGATACTTCCCACAAGCTTCATGCCGAAACGTTCAATATCGAAACGCGGAGTAAGACAGTCCAAAACTTCGATATCACAGTTGTTGCAGCTTCCTGTAGAGAGATGAAACACCCATAATGATTTTAACAGTGCTTTTGTGGTAATACCCATACTTGCATTCCTTACTTATTGTTGTATACTATGCTTTCTCATACTGCCAGTGTGTTGAGTGTACTATAATATTATCACCTACTAAAAAGGTGTTCTCGTCCAGTTCTTTGTTGCCCGCGACCAGTTTCAATGCCCCTAACGGGCAGGACGCTATGCACAGCGGTTCATTATTTTTGTCTCTGCGATCAAGACAGAAATCACAGTTGTGGACTAGAAACGGCAGGTTTTCAGGATAGATCGTGCCGTAGGGACAGGCGTGCGAGCAGGACTTGCAGCTGATACAGCGCATAGCGTGGCGTACCAGAATTTTTCCTTTATCCTTCTGCTGTTCAAGGGCGTCAACCGGACAGGCGTTTACGCAGTGCGGTTCTTCACATTTACGGCAGACCAAAACAAAAGTTGCCAGCTCGGCCACAGAGTAAATGCCGTTATTGTCTTCGTGGTAAAAATAACTGCATTTTAGGTTGCAGCCCGGGCACTCGCCGCTCGCGCATACATCCAGATCGATATAAAGCCTCTGTTTATTGTCTGCTTTGGGATTTTGATTGAGCTTTGCGTGATGAAACTGTTCAGCACTGGTAAACATAATATTCGTTACTCCCAGATATCTTCATTGTTCTTTATGGTATCGTAGCGAAACACAGGCCCGTCTTTGCAGGCGTAATATCTGCCGATTCTGCAGTGTCCGCACTTGCCGATACCGCAGGACATATTTTTCTCCATGGAAAGATACAGATTTTTTTCCTTAAACTTCAGTTCCAAAAATTTTTTGGTACAGAACTTCATCATGATGGGCGGTCCGCAGATAATGGCAAAGGCTTTACTCTTATCGACCTTCAAGTCGTCAAGGATGGTGGTAACCAGGCCTACATCATAGTTCCAATCTCCCTTTTTTTCAACTTTGTCGACCGTAAGTCTCACATCCAGTCCCTTTTGCTTCGTCCAACCGATGAGTTCCTGTTTATATAAAAACTCATGAGGATTTTTGCACCCGCCTCTGAACACCAGCTTTTTCAATTCACTGCTGATGGCGAAAAGGCTGTACATCAGACTGCGCACCGGAGCAAATCCGCAGCCGCCTCCCACTACTACTACTTCATTGCCTTTAAAGAGCTCTAGGGGATATCCCGAACCGAAGGGTCCTCTTATGCCCACGGCGTCATTTTTTTTAAGCTGGTGGATCTTTTCGGTTACCCTTCCCACCCGCATGATGGTAACTTCGATTTCATCATGCCGGGCCGGATCGGATGACGGCGTAAAAGGAGCTTCACCTATACCCGGCACGGTGAGTTCAATGAACTGTCCTGTCTTAAATGAGAAAGGAATTTCCGGTCTCAAACACAGGGTTTTAATGGTCGGGGTTTCTGTTATGACCTGGACTACCTTGGTTTTAATAACCGCATAGGGATTCAAGATATTATGCATTTCCCGTGAGCCTCCCCAGTACCTTTCTAATATCTATCTTAGCCGGACAGGCAGTGATACAGCGGCCGCAGCCTGTACAGGCGTTAATGCCCAATACTTCCGGGAAAAAGTCGAACTTCTTTTCAAACCGATTGCGCAGACGCATCCAGAGTTCGGGACGCGGATTGGCTCCTCCCGCCACTCTGGCGAAATCCTTAATCATACAGGAGTCCCACACCCTCAAGCGGGCCATTTTTTTGGCATCCCCCTGATCGTACAGCAGAAAACAATGACAAGTAGGACAGATCGTGTTGCATGCTCCGCACTCGACACAGGTTTCGGCTTCCGGCTTCCAGAAGGCGCCTTTATAGTTCTTTTTAATGCGATTTTTTAATGAGCTCTCCTTGGGGATTTTGTGGTTTTTTATATTAAGCTGCACGTGTTTTTGTACGCGGTCTCTTATTTTGATTTTCTGCTGTTTGTGCGCTTGTGTTACCTCTTGAAACAGAGCTTTATTGTTTTTTACGACTGTTTCACCTTTTTCCGAGCCTATTTCAACCAGACAGCCTTTCTCAAGCATAGAGAGATTAAGATCATAATCTTTTTCCGGATAAGGCTTTAATCCCAAGGCCATACAGAAGCAGGTATCAAGGGCTGTGGAACAGTCCGCTGAAATAATAAGGTTTTCTTCTCTCATGCTTCTGTAAAACGGATCTGAAAATTCATCGGTCAGGAATACGTAATCCTGCACTTTAAAACCTTTCAGATCACACGCTTTGGCGCCCACGATACAGAGGGGCTTGGTGTTCATATGTGAAGCGGCGGGCTTATAGTTTTCAGCAACCTTTTCTCTTGCCTTAAAAAAGAAGGCCTTTAAAGGTTCGCAGGCCCGCACTTCATCTATGGAATAGGAATTATGTTTTGAACTGAAAAGTGTGTAATAGAGAGTATTGTTCTTTTTTTCGGGTATATAGACATTATAGCTTTCTTGTAAATTTCCGAGTACTATGTGTAAGTTCTGTTCAGGCAGGTAATACATATTTTCCCCTCCATTGAGGGAAGTCTATTTTGTTTTTAAGGGCTAATGAGTTAATTGTCAAGCAGAAATTTAAGATTTGTTAAATAAATAGAATCCGATTATGTAATGCTGTTAAAATCCGAATAAAATCTGTTAAGTATTGTTATATAAATGACGGTTTAACCTGCCACCGTTTTTTCAGCAGATGAGCCGCCAGTTTGGGCTGACGTTGTCGGGTAAAGACACCTTTGCGGTTGCCGATTACTCGCCGCACCTCCTGAGGGGTCATAAAATCCGCGAAGTTCCAGATGTGCTCTCCGATAACAAAGGGGAGGGTGTCGACTACCTTTTGGAATTCTTCTATCATACGCGCCTGATACTCCTCCGAAAACATAAGCGGCGGATCGGCGTGCAGTCCGGCCAGAGCATCGGCACCGAACTCGGTTACCAGAAGGGGCTTTTTAAAGGTGTTATGCCAGTCTTTTAAATCTTTTTCCAACTGAAATGAAATCACGTCGAGTCTTCCCGGATCGGTATACCAGCTGTAATAGCGGTTTATTCCGATGACATCAAAAAACCGGGCAGCTTTGGAATTATTATGCTGTGAATTCTCAACGATCATGAGGGGCCGTGTGGGATCGAGGGTGCGCAGATGACTGCTGATTTCTTTAAAATATGATTCGGCATTTTTTTCATACGTTGCTGCCTCATTGGCTGCGGACCAGAGTACCACACTGGGATGGTGTCTGTCCCTGGCCACAAGCAGCTCCAGCACCTGTTTATGATGGGCTAAAAGCTTACTGCCCGCCTTATCCTCTGTGAAAATAACATCATCCTGGCCGTAACGCTGCCAGTCAACCAGACCGACCGCCGGACACTCGTCGATAACCGCGATACCGTATTCGTCGGCCAGCATCAGTGTCTCTTCGCTGTACGGATAATGAGAAGTGCGAAAGGAGTTGGCGCCGATCCAGTTTAACAGATTAAAGTCTTTTATAATCACCGCTTCGTCAAAGGCTCTGCCCCGGATATCCATATCCTCATGTTTGCCGAAACCCTTAAAATAGAATGGCCTGCCGTTTATAAGGAGCCGGCTGTCTTCTATATGCACGGATCTGAAGCCCACGGGAAGCCGGTAACAGTCTATGAGGGAACCGTTCTTGCTAAGTGAAAATTCCATGGTATAAAGGTGTGGAGCGCCGGGCTGCCAGGGAGTAAGGTCGGGGAGTTCCATCCGCGCTTTATTTCCCGACAGGTGACAAATCTTTTCGCCTTTTCGTGTATAGAGCACGGTACTGCAATCAGCTTGACCGAAAACGTTTACATCATACTCCGCTATGGATTTTTTTTGACGGTAATCAAGGGCAAGTTCAATACCCTGAATATAGTCTTTAGGTACGGCCACCCAGTATACCGGTCTGTGAATCCCCGCGTAGTTAAAAAAATCAAATGCATAGTGCAGGGTTTTGTCCTGCTGCGGATGCATATCGTCATTGTGAAACCGCATTTCGCCCGGAGGAAGATTTTCCCAATCCAGAAGATTGCTTACAGCAACAGTGATTTTATTTTCTCCGCCCCATTTGACATATGTATTCACTTTGAATTCAAACGGCAGAAACCCACTGAAATTGTTGCCCACATATTCTCCGTTTACGTATACCTTTGCTTTATGGGCAGCTGCGCTAAAGCGGAGGAACAGATTTTTTTCTTTCCAGGCTGCGGGAAGATAATCTTCGTATTCATACCATACCCATCCCGCATGATCTCTGATTTTTATCTCCTGAGTAATATCGTTAAAACTGGAGGGAACGGGCATAAAACACGGCGAGGGCAGACCCTTTTCAAACCATTTTTTATCCAGGCCCTGATTGCCGGGGTCAGGTTGAAATTTCCAAATACCTGAAATATTTTTTACTTCTCTGGTTTGGCTTGATCTGGGATACAACATACTCCCTCCTTATAAACGGTAAACTTTTTCATGTAGCAGTTGTGTCTGCAAGCTTCTGAAGCTCGCCTATGATTTTATGTACGATATCCCGCGGTGTATGGCTTATGGAAACGGTTAACGCATGCTCCGGTTCTTCCAATACCGCAAACTGGCTTTCCAGGAGGTCTGCGCTGAAAAAAGAGTGTTTCCGTTTTTTCATTCGCTTAAGAATAAGGTTATAAGAGCCTTTTAAATATATCGTATGCATTTTCCCGCCCGCCGTTTTGGTTAGCAGGATTCTGTATTTTTGTTTAAGCGCTGAACAGGCGAGTACGGCGCCGCCCCGTTTCTGCCAATCCGTCAAATTAGCGGAGATGGCCCGAAGCCAGGGCTCGCGGTCCTTGTCGCTGAGCGGAATGCCGGCTTTCATTTTTTTTATATTTGCCGGGGAATGAAAATCGTCCGCGTCATAAAAGGGCAGCCCGATTTTTTCCGCTAAAAGAGAACCGATATATGTTTTGCCGCAGCCGCTCACGCCCATTACCAGATAGATCATGTTATAATCACCATTGTTCACTACCGAAAAAAGCCAGTACCATAGATTATGGCTTTTTTCGTCTTGATAAACGTGATAAAAAATCCTACCATATAAATATGAAAAAGAACAGTCGTGTTTATTTATGTGTGATTTTCCTGCTGCTAATGGCAGCGGGTT
The DNA here is from genome assembly GCA_016930675.1 of Spirochaetales bacterium. Classification (GTDB taxonomy): domain Bacteria; phylum Spirochaetota; class Spirochaetia; order SZUA-6; family RPPD01; genus JAFGGG01. The sequence goes on along the minus strand of JAFGGG010000039.1, from coordinate 17,424 downwards.
CTCTGTCTGCGGACAGCACTCAGGTAAAAATCGCCTTTATCTCTGTTGACAATATGAATACGGATCCGCGTTACGATTATCTGGAAGGGATCATCGGCGGTATTCTGCTTTTTGATTTGGCTCATACGGAAGGCTTGATAGTTGTCGATAGATCGGCTTTGGAAAGCGTGCTTAAAGAACAGGAGTTGATTGTAAGCGACCTCACAGATGAAAGTAAGGCTGTGGTCGTGGGAAAGCTTCTGGGCGCCGACTATCTGTTAAAGGGTCAGTATGTGTTTCTGGGCGACGAGGTTATGGTTTCGCTGCAGTTGATCAACGTAGCAAGTTCCCAAACAATTCCTTTTTCCGGACGCGGAGCGGATGAAAACATGATTCACTCCATGGCCGAGCAGATTATTCTTCGTTTGACGGGCAGGGGGGTGGCGCTGCAGTCGCAAGAGCATGAGCGCTCCATTATCTCTTTAAAAGATGAAAAGCCCGGCAGCATCGCCCTGCATTGTAATCTCATCCATGCAGAAATATTTCTGGATGATGAGTTTGTCGGTTATACCACCGGTACGACAACCGAACCCTATGAGATCGAAAACCTTATCCCCGGCAAGCATACTCTGCGCGTGCATTTAATCGGTTTTGGAGTTGTTAAACAGCCGGAAATAACCTTTCACGACTGGCAGGAGATAATACAGGTTAAACCGGGCAAGAGACACGTGGTGCAGGCCCGTATCTATTATTTTGCGGAGACCTTGCAGGAAATCAAACAACTGGTGCATGACTATGACAATTATACCGAACCCTTTAAAAAGCAGCACAGTGTTTCCTTTGTGGACAGGGATGGGAAGGCGGTCATTGTGGAAGTCGAAGTTGAATTTGCCATTTCGGAAGCACGGGCCGTGCTTGATGCTGCGATTATCTATAACGGTAAACGCTACACAGTACATAATTCCTGCGCTATGGATGATAAAAACGAAGTAAGCGAAACAATAGGAAAGATAGATGTAGTGCTTAGAATTGCCTATTACCGTAAAAACAGGTGTGATGTTACCTATACGGTTTCCAGGAATGATATATCCATAGACATGTGGGTAAAATAGTTATAAGCCTGCTCTCTTTACAATTTTTTCTTTAACTTATATATTAGAGCAAAATCATAAAAGGAGTGCGATTATGTCATATACTTTATTTCACAGAACAAGCGGAAGATGTCTTTTTCGTTTTCAGACGTAATCGCAGGGAAACGGGTTTAGTTTTTTTATATAATACCTGACTTTTGCGGTACCTCTGAAAACCTTCTGTAGCTGTAATCAATGCGACATTTTATAAGGAGGTAAACGCAAAGTATGAAATCAATCATATTATCGAATATAGATAAATCATTGGGCAGCAAACTCATATTTTCTCGTGCGGCTTTACAGATTAATCCGGGGGAAAAGTACGGTCTCATAGGTCCGAACGGATGCGGAAAAACCACTTTACTGAATATTTTAAGCGGGCAGGACAGTGATTATTCGGGGGATGTTCAGGGGACAACGGATATCAGAATCGGATATCTGCGTCAGCATATGCACTATCCCGAGAGTCTTACCGTGCAGGAAGCGATTCTGAAAGACTATGAGAAAATAATTTCTGATTTGCGTGCGGCCGAGGAATTACTGGCCCATGCGGATCCGCACAATATGGAAAATGCTCTCGTTACGTATCAGAAGGCAAGGGATACTTACGATATCCAGGGGGTCGACCACGTTGTTTCCAGAGTAAAGGGCATGCTTGCCGCCCTGGGAATACCTGTAAAAATGAAGCAGCGGATAAAGACACTGTCGGGCGGGGAAAAAAAGCTGCTGGCCTTGGCTTGTGAGCTGATAAAGAAGCCCGACCTTTTGCTTCTGGACGAACCCGACAATCATCTGGACTTCAAGGGACTGTCCTGGTTTGAAAATTTATTGAAAAATTCCAAAAAAACCGTAATCATCGTATCGCACAACCGCTATCTTTTAGATCGAGTATGCAGTTTGATTCTGGAAATTGAAAAACAAAAAGTATATACGTTCAAAGGGAATTATTCCGCTTACCGAATGGAAAAGCTGAAAAAGCAGACCTCACAGCAGGCCGATTACGCGGCCGTATCCCGCCGTCTCGCTCGACTGCAAAAACTGGTTAATCGTTTTCGGGAGATTGCCGGCCGTACTGCGGACCCTGCTTGGGGTAAACGCCTGCGAGCCAGAAAAACACAACTGCAGCGTGAAAGCAAGCAGGCTGTTGATAATCCGCTTACTCATTCAAAAAGTATTCGGATTGATTTGAATACGCAAAACTCGAAAGCCGCCATTGCGCTGCGTTTGAACGATTATTCGCGTTCCATAGGAGAGCTGCGTCTGTTCGAGGATGTACATCTGGAAATATTGTGCGGTGAAAAAGTGGGGCTTGTCGGAGCCAACGGCTGCGGCAAAACAACCCTGTTAAAGGATATTATCCTCTATGGTGAATGGGGAAATCAGAAGATCCGGATCGGCCCCAGCCTTAAAGTGGGATATATGGCGCAGCAGCAGGAGGTGTTCGGACCGCAGAACACGATCGAGGCGGAAATGCGGGCGTTGGGCCCGCTGTCGCGTGAAGATGTCTTTAAATTGGTAAGCAAATTCCTGTTTTCATGGCAGGATATGGATAAAAAGATAAAAACCCTCTCTGGCGGTGAAATAAACCGCCTGCAGCTGGCCAGACTTATTTATCTGCAGCCCACGTTTCTTATACTCGACGAGCCTACCAATCACCTGGATATTCCTTCAAGAGAGGTGGTGGAAGAGGCGGTGGCTGATTTTAAAGGCACGGTGCTGGCTGTTTCTCATGACCGTTATTTTCTGGAGAAAATTGCCGACAGGATCGTAGAGGTAAAGGATATGGGGCTGACGAGTCATAGAGGTGGATTTTCCGAATTCTGGTTCAAAAACTACAGCGTACTGCAGTCGGACAGGGGTAAGGTGAAAGCAGGAGGCGCGCGGCGTAAAAGACATGCGGTAACGCAAGGGGCCGGCAGCCGAAAAACGCATAACAGGCTCGCGGAATTGGAAGATCAGATTGCCAGGGCGGAAAAAGAAAAGATGGCTCTGGAAAAACAGATCACGGATGCTTTCCGCCATGGCGAACATCAGCTGGGGAGGAAGCTTTCTGTCAAACTGGAAAGATTGATCGCAACTATCGATAAACTGTATACGGAATGGGAGGGCCTGGAGTAACATATTGTCAGACTTAAACATTACTTGAAAGTGAGGCGCCTTAAAAATGGAAAATTTAAACCGAATCGGAGTCGGGCGTACGGCGGAAACCTTTATAACCAAACAGGGCAGGGCGCTTAAACTGTTTTATGATTTTATGCCTAAGGAAGCAACGGATTAAGAACCGGGACGGATGTTTATGAAAAGTCCATTACACATTATCCGGATTTAACGGATGATGTTCGCTCCCTGTTATTGCAATTCCTCTCACAATCAAATGACTCCGCGCATAAGCTGTGTTAAAGCCGCTGTATTGTCACGCATCTCGCCGATACAGGTTATTATTTTGTGCTGCCGCTTGATGCCTTGTTTTTATTCAATACACAGGCGTGGTTTTCACACGCGGTACACACAAAAAGGAATATTTCGAGAAAGGCAAACCCCGCCGCGAGCCAAAATATCATACCCAGAAGCGGCGTATGAAAAAGCCAGTATTGGGGAAAACCTAGCATGAGACCGACGCACAGAAAGATCGCGATAATATCAAAACAGGCATAAGGGCCTTCCTTGCGTTCAGGCATAAGTAAAGTCAGTTTTCCCAATAGCATATGAGCACAATTCTTTATGCGGCAGCAGCATTTCGCGCAATAGAAAAAGCTTATGCCCATAAATGAGATGATGATAACAGCCAGATAAATGAGGGCGAATATCCATGAATAACTGAAAATTGTAATTACGGCCGTGGTTAGTGCCGCTGATAAAATGATTATACTGAAGATACCGTGAAATTTCTTTATAAACAACTCCTCATATATAACTTTGTAATACAAAGTAACTTTAATATACAAAGTCTATATTGTCAAGTGCATTGAACTAAATATTTGATTACTTGCTTCAACTAGTATAAGATTCTAAGAGGTAAGGGGGGCAGGATGTTAGATAGAATTACCGTAAATACAATCATACTTTTTTTAATTATCCTGCTTATGAGTTGTGTTTCTCATAATAGTATTAGAGATGATATTGAAGCCGAGGTAATAAAGTGCATAGATGCGAATGAAATTACGCTGGGTGAATTTATTTTAAGTAATAATACATGGAATAAAGGCAATGTCAGGAACTATGATCAATGTATATTCCAAATGCAAAAGCACAGCGTGTTTCCCTTTGGCTGGAAGTGGGATTGGCCGCTTGATGAGTACCAGGTGAGAGCATATCCGGAGATTATCTACGGCTGGAAACCGTGGTCTTCCCGATCAACCACCAAAACGCTGCCTGTTAGAATTAGCGAGATGAAGGAGATTATTGCTACCTATGAAATACAGATGTCGGTTGACGGCAGATATAATCTGGCGTTTGATATTTGGCTGAACAGGAGCTCTCGACCTGGCGGTAATAACATCTCGCGAGAGCTGATGATCTGGCTTGACAGGAACGCGATGATACCGGCGGGCTCGCTTATGGGAAATGTGATGATCGCCGGTGAATGGTATGAGTTTTTTATCGGTAATGCCAGCCATGCGGCGTGGACTTATATCGCATTTGTGAAAATAAATCCTGAACTAAAAGGCGATACTAAAATCCATGAATTTGTCAACTATCTTGTTAAAAACAACCATATCTCTGCGCAGGAATATATTGCGTGTATTGAGTTTGGTAATGAGATCATTTCCGGCTCCGGAGAAACTGTGATTAAACAGTATGCGATTTCTGTGAAATAATTGAAAAGAAAAAAAAGCTCACGGATTGTCACTGATCAAAATTGATAATATGCAAATACGATCCGTGTGTATCCGTGAGCCGTTTCTAAGACCGAAACCCAGGTTAGGGAACGATCTGAAAGTCAAAAACCTTTAATGAAACGCTTGCGTGCGGCTGTCCCACGGTTTGAAAGGAGATCTGCCAGAGATTGGCTTTTCTGAATCCGCCGCGGGCGGTTCCCCAGCCTTCCTGTCTTAAGCTGTTATATGGCATGTAGACTTCAACAACCTGACCGTTTTTTGTTGAAAAAACCTTTCCATGGTAATCGAAATCTCTGATGTTTGTCGCTTCCGCTCTGAAACGATAGCTTTTGCCGTCTCCTATGCATTTGAACTTTATTCCCGAAGCGGCTTTTAACCGTGCCAGGATTTCTCCATCCGGTTTATAACCGAAACCCACGAATCCGTATTGAAATTTTGTGGTTACCTTGCCGGTAGCAGAAACAACAAAATAGGATTTTCCGCCGATGGTTTCCTGGCCGGTTGTCATTGAAATATAGGATGTGCCGCCGTCTCCTTTGTCATTGTAAGTAAACCAGACGTCGGCTGAAGTAAACTCTTCGCTTGAAATTAAAAAAGTCAGGAATAATACAAAACAAACACTCATGATCATACCTAATTTTTTCATTCATATCCTCCGCAAGTAGTATTAATCAAGTAATAACATTACCAATCTTGATTTTAGCGCTCCGGGTTATATAGGGTCAAGGGCGCTTGTTTTGATTTTCGCTGTTTTACGGCTAATGTAACCGTTTTCATCTAATCTGGGAAAGGTTGGTTGATTGTTTTACTCCAACGGTTCGTGTCCCGCGATGACCTCGCGGTAAAAATAATAACTGTCTTTTATTCCTGTTTTTTTAGTTTTCTTGAGAGTGTTGACGGATCAATTCCTAAAAGTTGAGCGGCAATCCTTTGATTTCCCTGAGCCTTTTCCATGGCTTTACTTATAAGAGACTCTTCTACCTGTTTTAATGTGGGAAATGCACCTTCAAAAGTGATAATCCGTTCGGGTTCTTGAAATATCAGATCAGACGATTCATTTAATTTGCTATTTTGCTGAATATATTCTTTAAAATATGAAAGAGAGAGTACTTTAGTCTTATGTCTGCTTACAGCGTTTTCAATCATATGTTTCAGTTCGCGGATGTTACCGGGAAACGAAAAGGTCCTTAAAAGGGTTAACAGCTCTTTCGGTACGGTCGGTTCTTTTTTATGAAATGAACGTGATGCTTCCTTCATAAAATAATCCACTAAGAGAGGAAGATCATCGAATCTTTCGCGTAATGGCGGGATATGGATGGATAGAGTAAGCCTGTGATAGAGATCTTTCCGGAATAGACCTTCATTTATTTTGTCTCTCAAATTCACATTGGTGGCAAGCAAGATTCGCGAATTCGAATGTTTGGGTTTATCCGAACCTAACGGATAATATTCTCCTTCCTGAAGCAGCCTTAAAAGTTTTACCTGAGAACCGTTTTCCAAGTCCCCGATTTCATCTAGAAAGAGTGTCCCCCCTTGTGCCTGTTCAATCAAGCCCTTTCGATCCGACATGGCCCCGGTGAATGCCCCCTTGGTATGTCCGAAAAGAGTGTCGGAAAAAATAGTATCATCAAGACCCGCGATATTTATACTCACGAATTCACCGGAACGTTCGCTTGCTTTATGAATCGCATAAGCAATTAACTCTTTTCCCACACCGCTCTCGCCGGTAATTAAAATAGGTTTTTCGTTTTGCGCGATTGCTTCGATTAACATAAAGATTGAAAACATTTTTTGATTTTGAGTGATAATCTGCTCAAAGATCTGCGGAGACTTCAATTTGGGAGCCTTCAGCTTATTGCTGAGCAAGTTCACTTCTTTTTCAAGCTCATATAACTCAAGGCAATGTTTAATGTTGGATAAAAGCCGTGTGCGATCAAATGGTTTTACCATATAGTCAAAGGCTCCTGTTTTAAGACAGTTAACCGCGGATTCCACTCTTTCATTTCCTGTAGCAATAATTACCGGCAGTTCCGGAAGTTCTTCCTTAATTTCTTTTAATAACCTTTCTCCGTCTATATAGGGGAGTGAGAGATCCAATATGACTAATGATACTGTTTGTTTACGCAGGAGTGGTAATACTTCTCTGGCATCACTGCATAATATTACATTATTATAACCGTTCTTTAAAAGATGATCATAATAGCTTTTTAGAACAGCCGCATCATCATCTATTAATAGAATAGGCTTAGAGGGATGGTTGCCTTTCAGATAATCAATCTTTTTTCCGGCTTGATTGGCGGGCTGCGCTATCTCTGCTTCAGCAGTTGTAGTGATTGAATGGTTATGTAAAATAATTGCGATTTCATCTTTTTTTAGATGTTTTTTACCCAAGGGCAAGACTACTGTAAATTCACTTCCTTTTCCTAAAATACTGTTTACGTATACTTTGCCGTAATGAAGTTGTGTATACTCCTTAACCAAAGCGAGCCCTATGCCCATGCCGTGTTCTGTATGAGATGTATCGTCAGTCTGCCAAAAGCGGTTAAAAATGAACGGGATATCCTTTTTCGTGATACCTTGGCCTTCATCTTTTATTGAGATTGTTACAAGCGCATCGGGTGATTGATACGGCCAATCGGCTTTATATTTTGATTGAGTAAATGGAATTTGCGCTGATATGCATACTGTAATTGTTGTATCCGGTTTTGAAAATTTTATTGAGTTTGAAAGCAGGTTATTAAAAATTTGTTCCAGTTTTACGGGGTCACCATATACGATAATATCTTTTTGTGATTCATTCTTCAAAATAATATGGATCCGCTTTTTTTTACTTAATCCATCATATAGCTTAATAATTGACTTAATCAGCTGAGAGAGATTCAGGCTTTGAGCTATAAATTTTAAACGACCTTTGTCCGCTTTTTCCAAATCCAGAAACTGGGTTGTCAGTTTTAATAGCTTATCAGCGTTCTCATGTACGGAGGATAGATTGGTTTTAACGGTTTCATTTAGATTCTTTCTCTTTTGCGTAAGTAATGCTTGGGTAGGTTCTAAAATTAACATAAGCGGATTACGCAATTCATGAGTGATGTTTTGCATAAAGTGTCTTTTAAATCTATCTAATTTTTCATTAACTTCTATTTTTGCTTTAAGCAGACTTTTGCTTTTTTCCTCTCTCAACAATCTGTAAAAACTTAAACTCACAGATGCAAATATAAAAATCGCAGAAGGTAAGATTAAATCCGTTAATCTGGCTGTTAAAAGAAAAAGCACGGTTTCAAGGCAAAAGAATATTATGAATATGGCTAAGGATCCTAACATAAAAAATCTGCCGCGCTTTAATAATGAAATTATAAATAAAGCACACATAATTAAAAATGAGAGCAGGAGGGTTTCAATCCAGCCGGGCTGATGCATGAAATTTTCCATTAGAATCATATTGGCAATATTCAGGTGTATGCCGCTTAACGGGTAGACGCTGTCCAAAACAGCAGGCCCATAGTCCTTGTTGCGGGATGAGATGTCGGAGATTAATATCAAAGATCCCTGGATAAGATCAAACAGCTGGTTTTTAAGCGCCGGATTATTTTCCGTATCTAATATTTTATGTATGGGAAATTGCAAAAAAGAGTCGTCCCATGGACCGGCCCAGTTGATTATAAGCTGTCCGCTGTTGTCTATGGGAATTCTGATATTTTTAATTATACCGCTTTGCAGTCGCGCGTCCTTTAACAGGATATGTTTTCCAAAATCGACCTCTACATTATCAGGGGTTACCTGAAAATATTCGCACAGCATACTTAAAACAAGACAGGGCAGATATCCCTGCTTGTATTTAATAACCAGGGGAAAACGTCTGTAAATTCCGTCGGCATCAGGTTCGCAGGTAATATGCCCTATTCCTTTTGCATTCTGAGTTAATTCGCTAAAACAACCTAAGGTAAAAGAGGATCGCAGTGGATCTCCTTGCTTTATTATTGAGGGATACCAGATCTGTTGCTGTATTGACTCTCCATTGTAATCATGTATATTTTCATCAGGGAGCATAGTCATGAATTTATCCAATAAAGCAACCGTCGGCAGAAAGATATTTTTACTTTGCTTGACACTCATTATTAGCATTTGATCGCTTTCATTTACATTTCTATCCTGGAAAACTATATCGGAAGCAATAGCTGCCGCCTGGCATTGACTGAGAATATTGAACGCCCTGGCATAAATAGTTCTATCCCAGACCGAAGAATTCAGTTTCTGGCGGCTTGAATCACTCAACACCACATGGATGAGATAAGGTGAGATAGGTCTTTTACCGGATAATTGGTAACGAAGCCGAAAGAATGAATCATTGATCTGTGAGTTAATAAGGTAGTATTGAGTATTAAAAATGAGGGCGAGACTATATACAATCAAGAAGCAGATTATAATAATAGTCAATACTGCTAATGAGGATCTATTTTTAATGAAGAATTCTAATAGTCTGCGCATAAAAGTCTTGGGTTGTAACCCTGTTTGCCGTAAACTCCATTTCTTCACTCACTCCACGGAACTCTCCGGTTACGGTAACGGGCTTTTCATTAAAACCGACAAATGAACTGTACTGTTTTCGCAACTCTCTGAGTTTATCAAGCACCTGTTGTTGTTTTTGCTTTATTTCTCTGTCGTCTTTTTGCTTTATGATAGATGCCTGGTAATAATCTTTGACTGCTTTTTCCAATTCTGCCAGACGCTTTTTTGAGGCTAAAAGGTAAAACTCTTCCGTACCTGTACGATCATCCAGTACCAGCCAGCTGTTCGTGGATGGAATAAAATATTTATTGTGTATAGTATAATCCGCGCCAAAAAAGTTTAAGGTCGCAGGATTTAAAAAGAAATTGTCGGGAAATAATAGATGCAGCTTGTTTTGGGAGTCCAGTAGAAAAAGATAGAGATAGGTGTACGTATGTGGTTCCAGGTAGATTTTAAGCTTATCTCCGGGCTTAAGATTGGTAACAAGCTGGGTCGTGTCGATAACCTTGATTTGGTTTTCTTCTGCTTGATATATAAAAGCATAACTGAAGGAAACGGTAGTTTCGTTCTCCTGTGCGTGCAAAATGAAAAACGTAATCAGCCCGAAGAGCATCCAGATCATAAATATTAATTTGGTGATGTGCCTATTACAGTTTAAATCCACTCTTCACTCCGATTATGATACCGTTATAAGGAGTTTCTTCTAAAAGAATACTATTATATCCGATATATACCGCTATTCCGATATACTCCGATACATAATATCCTACGCCGGCTGCCGGTGAAATGAACAGGCTGAATACTGTAGACGATGAAACAGTCGAAAAACTGCCGCCCGCGGAGAATTCCGCGAAAAAGTAAAATGTACTAAGGAAATCTAATGAACATTGAGCGTGAGCTGCTATGGGAATGCTTGTAAACTGTGCCGATGATGGTATCGATATGCCGGGGAAAAACTCATCGAATACTGAACCGTCAAGTGAACATTCTTCACTTTGAAAACCTATTGCCAATCCCGCGCCTAGTGTGCCCCATTCGTATACCCAATTGTAGTCCGCATTTATGAGGGCTTTGAATCCGCCTTTTAAATATGTGTTTATGGGCGCCATGGGTACTGTCAACCCGGCTGCCAACCCTATGGAAAAATAATTTTTACCCGGTTCGGATATTTGTTTTCCCTGTTCTTCCCAGGGGAGAACTTGTGTGCTTTTATTTCGATCTTCAGCGCTACTTGTTTTTATATCTTTTTTGAATAGCAGAAAGCTGGCTCCTTCCTGGTGTCCGGTTTCTTTTAAGCTGCCAAAACAGGGCATGGTTTTGGTAACACCCAGCCGGAGTTCATTGTATATCATAATAGTATCGATAAAACGCCGTTTATTTTTTAAGAGCGCCATTTTAAGCTGATGAGCAAATTCCGACGCATCGGGAACCGCTTCCAGCTCGCCTGATGTGATTACCTGACGGGCCGTACGCAAGTAAGCCTTGCGGAAGTATTCATTATCGATTTCGACGGTAAATCCCCTGCTTTGTTCGATGAGTGTTCCTGAAAAACAGGAATCGGCAATCAACAACACATGACTCGTTTTCATGCCTGAGATATATTGAGTAATAAGATTATTGGTAATCCAGTTTGACTGTTCGATAGGATCGTTGCCGCCGTCCACCGGTATCCAGTAACCAAGCTGTGTGGCTTCATCAAAATAACCGTGTCCCGCAAAGAAAATTAATAGTGAATCTTCCGTAGTCAACGTTTTTTTTAAATAATCCAGCAGCTTGATGATGTTTGCTTTGGTGGCCTTTTCATCATACAGCTCATACATCTTGTCGATATAATAATTTGACTGCAGAATTTCTTTTAGTTCTTGTGCGTCTTTTACGGGATTTTGCAGAGGGAGCCAATGTTTATACTTGTCGATTCCAATAAAAACCGCGTATTGCGTGCCGATTTCTATATCTAACTGCGTTATTTCTTCTTCAAGGGTAAATCCTCTTTCCTGCTCTGAAAACAGATCTCCCGGATAAAAAAGTACGATTAAAAAAGTGAAAACAAATATCTTAGTAAAGGGAGAGAAGAAATTGTTTTTATAATATCTCAAGGAATTTGTGTTCATCATTACACTCCGTTTAAAAATCAAATAAACCCTTAATAAGCATAGCTTACACCTCTTAACAGCTTATTTCAATATTGATTTATAAACAAGTGATCACCACCCGCGGCCGGGTGGTGATCATCGAAAAATACTCGACACATTAGTGTGCCGTTCAATCTGAAAAATAATAGATGCCTTCGTCCGAATTATTATAGGCGATATGTATGTCGTTTAAACTGTCTACGGTAATTGAAGCAAACTGCTTGTCTCCGCTGCCTTCATCATTAACGTTTTCAGCGACCAGATGCGTGGCCCACTGGCCGTTTGTGTTGGTTGAATAGAGTAAATCACCCAAAAACTCAACATGTGAGATATGCACGCATCCCAATGAGTCGATTGCCAGGGAAATATAAAAAGGAGCACGCTCGCTGATAGTGGTTATTGAGTTTATTTCCCACACTCCGGATGCATCGGAGGCATATTTCAGTTTAAGCCAGTTTCTGTATGCAAGGTGAGCATGACAGGACGCGTCCGTATCCACCACCGGGAAAAAACCCCATGAAAGTCCGTCGCTACCCACGTTATCGATTAACGAATACTGCCAGGCACCGTTTTTATCGGTCGCGTATTTTACGTCATAGGTATTACCGTCCATATAGAAGAGATGCGACTTATTATGTGCATCGAGCGCATAGCCGAATTGGCGAAGCACACTGGCGCCAGGATCATCAAAGGTTCTGAACTGCCAGGAACCACTCGCGTTTGTACCCATCTGTATTCTGCCGATGACCTGGTTCCAAAATGCCACATATACCGCGTTATCCGCTCCGATTTCAATATGAATATCGGCTCCGAAAGTGGTACAGTCTCCCATCAGGTGGACATCTGTGATGGTCCACAATCCGTTTTTATTGGTGGCGTATCTAAGCCCGCCGAATTTTATAAAATGATCGACGACCTCTCTGTAGTTATAGTTATAATAAACGATATGTACATAGCCGTCGTGGTCGACAGCAATATCATTAAATTCACCAATAACAGCTGTAGTATCGATTATTTCAATCTCCCATTGTCCGCTTTTGTTGGTGGCGTATTTCAGATGTTTTTGGAATTCGTCACTATGGTAGACTACATGCGCATTGTTTTGATCATCCGTGGCTATGGAGTTCCAATCTCCCAGTGGGAGGGGAAAGCGTTCTTCGATTGCCTCAGGAATTTTAAGAACATCAGTGGTGAAATAGAATGAAAACGCATGCTGCACGGTTTCCGTGGCAATTTCCACCCTTACCAGATGATTGCCGAAATTTTGCGGATCGAATTCCAGCAGAAAGTACCAGTGGGTTTCCGGGGCTACTTGGAACCCCGGATCATGGCTGAGAATACGGTAATGTTCCGGGTCCCTTCCGCCAATGGAAAGAGGTTGGTTCTCATTTAAATGCAGTGTGGTCCCGCCGGTATTCAATATGGAGAACCGGAAGATAATGGGGGCAGATTCTCCTATGACTTTATTTGAACGGACTGTGGAATCTTGGGCAATTTCTTCGCCGGGAACTCCGTTATTGTAAAACAAAACCTGAAACTGCTCGTCATCGATACCTCCACTACCCCCGGATGCGAGGTCGCATGAGGAAACTGCTACCATTATACACAGCAAGCAGGCTAACGCACCGTGCATAAGTGAAAATATGTTTTTATAATCTTTGATATTCTGGGTTTGAGTTGTTTTCATAAATACCTCCTAACATTAGAAATCAAACCATGTCCTATATACTACAAAAATCGTGCCAACTCATATTACAGTTCTAATTATTTATAATACAATAACTTATAGAAATATGCCCTCAATCCGAAAAAGCAAGGTCATTGCAAAATGCAATGCCGTTCGGCTTTTTTAGACACTGTGATTTTTTAATTATTTGTGTCATAAAGAATTAAAATTGAATTGCAGAATAATTTACAGGCTCATTCTGCAATGGCGTTCTATGATCATGTACTATACATAATGTTTTGCAATTCTTTATGATAAATAGAGTTATAGGATTGGAAATATAATTGGCACAATTCTTGTAATAGTATGAACAGATAAATTTTAAGGAGAGAAAAATGAAAAAGCTTATCTATCTTTTAACTTTAGTGTTTGTTTTCAGTTTTTTACTGGCATGCCCTGCACCGGGCGGGGGCTCAGGTGGCGGAGGAACCGGCGGAGGTGAAGATGATGTACTTCCCGATGATCCCAAACAAAAGTGGACTGTGATAATTCACTTTGCTATTGACAATAATATTGATTATGCCTTTGAAAGGGATTTCGGGATTGTATCCAATTATCTCAGTATGCTGGAGAGTATTGAAGCTGCAGATGAAAACGACAAAATCGATATTGTGATGCTCATGGACTCTTATAATAGTGATACCCAGGGCCAAGGTTGGGTTTCCGCCTTTGACGACGGGTATTATCATCTAAGCGGAGGCAGTTTTAATCAGGATATCGAGGTGAATATTACCGAAGTTAATTCAGGCAGTCTATCGCAAACCCAGGATTTTCTGAACTGGGCGGTTACTAATCATCCGGCTGACGGTTATATCTATTCTGTTTTTAATCATGGAAGCGGTTTTGATGATGAAAACGCAGAAGGTACGTATGCTACATTGGGCATTGCCTTTGATGACAGCCATGACGACAGCTTATCGCATTATGAGTTGGGTCAGGCGACCGCCTATTTGAAGAGTCTTATCGGACAAAATGTTGACATGTTCTATGCCTATGCCTGTTTAATGGGAGGTGTGGAGCTGGCCTATGAGTTGCGAAATAATTGTAATTATCTGCTTTTTTCGGAAGAGCTGTTTCCCGCTGATTACTGGTCATATGAGGCGCTGGCTACCATTACACACAGCGTAGACGGGGTATCGGCCTTTGACATTGGAAAAGCCTTCTGCGACTCAGCATATGCTTATTTCAGTGCACCTTCTATAGATAGAAGTTTTACTCTTTCACTAATTAGGCTTTCTCTGGTTGATGATCTGGCGGCATCTTTGGAAAGTTATGCTGATGCAGCTATGGCTGATATAAACAGCAACTCAAATCAAGCCTGTTATAATGAAGCGGCGTATGAGAGTTTCTCTGTGTACAGTGGCTACACCACGGAATTCTATTATGTGGATTTAGGAGACTATCTTGACAATATTCAGGATTTTGTAGGTGTGAATGTCAATGTAAAGAATGCCGCGGCAGAAGCTCAGGAAAGAGTGTCTGACTGTGTGGCGTATATGAAAAATTATAATTACGAAAGCGCTTCGGGAATGACAATATTCCATAATATCTGGTATAGTATTGTGACCTATGAGGTCGAGACATATAAAAGTATTTTAACGTTCGGAAACAATACCTGGGCCGATTTTGTTACACTGATGGATTCATTTACAGGTCCGGACAGCTATGAGCCTGATAATGATTTTGCTACTTCGAATACGATCAGTATTGACGCAGAAGCACAAAAACATACGTTCCATGAAACTGGTGATCAAGATTATATTAAATTAAATTTAACGGCAGGTATTAACTATAGCATAGAAACCCATTATTATATAACGTCAACAGATACTGTACTGTATTTGTATAATTCAGCGCATGATCTGGTTACAAGTAATGACGACGGCGGAGTGGGATTATATTCACTTATTAACTACAACTGTTCGAGCAGCGGTGAGTATTATATTCGTGTCTTTGAGTATGGTAACAATAACACAGGTGCGTATGAGATCGATGTTGCGGAAAGCAGTCTGTCGGCGGATTATACGAGGGATGATATTTTTAAAAAAGAAAAATAGGTCATAACTGTTGCGGCTGCTGCATAAGTTATGCGGCAGCCGTTTTTTTTACTCCAATGGTTCGTGTCCCGCGATGACCTCGCGGTAAAAATAAAAACTGTCTTTGGGAATACGCTTTAAGCTTTTATAATCGGAGTAAATAAGTCCGAATCTTTTACTGTATCCGTAGGCCCATTCAAAATTATCCATGATCGACCAATGAAAATATCCTTTGAGTTTAATACCGTCTGCAATAGCCTTTTTACACATTTTAAAATGCTCTCTTAAATAGGAAATACGATCGGGATCATGACAGCTTTCTCCGTCTGCTTCAAGAGTGTCCGGTAAAGCACAGCCGTTTTCGGTAATGTATATTTCCGGAGAGCTGTACTTTTCATCCAACCATTTGAGCATGCGGTATAAACCGGCAGGCACAACGGGCCAGTCCATTTCCGTTTTTGGATAATAGGATTCTACACCTTGCGGTTTTTCAGGATCATTTTGATTATAGGCCATAGCGGTCTCTGCATAGTAGTTGATGCCCAGAAAATCCATTTTCTCTGAAATAATATCAAGATCGCCTTTCTGTACGGGAAGGTTCACTTCAGGTGTGGAGTATAAAAATTCTTTCGGATATCCCTTGCCAAATAGCGGATCCATGAAAACACTGCTGCTGTAGTCTGTAGCTCTCTGCGCGGCCTTTTTATCCTGTTCGCTTCTGGTGGCCGGACGATGTTTTATCAACATTTGGGTAATACCTATTTTGCCTTTATAGGCTTTTTCTCTAAACGCCTGTACCGTCAGTCCGTGAGCTAAATTTATATGATGGATGGTATTGGCCGTGGCCTGCATGTCCTGTATTCCGGGGGCATGACAGCCGTGATAATGCCCCAAATATGCGCTGCAAAAGGGTTCATTAAAGGTTATCCACATGGGCACCCTGTCGTGAAACGCTGCAAAACATGTTTTCGCGTATTCTAAAAATATAGAGGCGGTTTCTCTGTTGCGCCAACCTCCCTGATCCTCCAGACTCTGCGGAAGATCCCAGTGGTAAAGAGTAATAGCCGGTGTTATATCATTTTTACATAGCTCATCAATAAGGCTGTTATAGAAATCAATACCCTTTTGATTAAGCTTTCCCTTGCCTTGCGGAAATATTCTCGGCCAGGCAAGAGAGAAGCGGTAGGACTGAATGCCCAATTGCTTCATAAGCTTGATATCTTCTTTATAGCGGTGGTAGTGGTCACATGTCATTTCCGCGTTGTGTCCCTGATGAATTTTGCCCGGTGTTTTACAGAACGTATCCCAAATACTTAATCCCCTTCCGTCTTCTGTGGTCGCACCTTCAATCTGAAACGCCGATGTAGCGACTCCCCATATAAAATCTTCCGGAATTCCTGTAAAATTCATGCTTTAAACTCCTAAAATCTGTTTGGTTTGTACTTGGAATAAATAAAAGGCTCTGGCTGATTGATACGTTTTTTTTCGGGATCTGTCAAGGGTATAGCGGCAGATAATAATCTGCCTGAAATTTTTATAACAAGGGCCGCTTATGCGAGCGGCCCTTCAAAATCAAGATTTTAAAAAGGTGCAAACTGTTTTATGTAATAAAACGCCTGCAGTGTTTTTTCACTTCCTAAAAAGCCGTCACCTATGGTGGTGGTTGAAAAGATGCTGACTAAACGGTGGCTTTTTCTCCCACCTTGCACCCCTGTGGAGTGCTCCCTCACATACCACCGGCTTTACTGGTGGTATGTTGATTTCACAAATAAATTCCGATTCCTTACCTGGCTTCAAAGTGGCTCCAAGGATAGTTGCCTCTGTAATGAACGTAATAGAGTCCATTTATTTTTTCGGGAAGATTGGAGCCTGAGACCCATTTATTGGTATAGTCAATGCCGTTTATGCTTAACTCAGCCATGTTCCATGAATTTATGTAGTTAGGAGTTGAACTGAAACTCAAGCAGTACTCCCCGGCTCCGTCCCTGGTGTATGGAATGCTGATTGCTTGTGGATTGTCACAGGTAGCTCCGCCTGTGGGCGTAGGTGTGGGCGTAGGTGTTACAGTCGGAGTAG